>CAYPAP010000001.1:0-219081 GCA_964408775.1 uncultured Gammaproteobacteria bacterium
ACGTATAGCTCACTTCGTTCGCACGTGACTTCGCTCACACATCGCTCCGGCTTTCTCGTCCCAACGCAAGACGCGCAGGCGTCTTGCTCCCTCTCCGCTCGCATCAAAAAAACACCCCAAAGGGTGTTTTTTCAATGCTCGCTCCGAGGGTGGGACTCGAACCCACGACCAATTGGTTAACAGCCAACTGCGCTACCACTGCGCCACCTCGGAATAACATTAAATTGTCAAAAACTAATTACTATAATATCAAACCAAAAAAATATGTCAATAAAAATTTACTTTTTCTCTAATAAACGTTCTTTCGCCCATAAATTACCCTCAAAACAGTTTTGCCCTTCAACATAAACCTTAGAGCCGTCATCCATATAAACTGGATAAGCTCTATTCCTCTCACTCTCATAGCTATCTGTTTTAAAATTAGCACATAATTGAAAACTCTCGTCACCCAGCTTAGTATAGTCAATTCTATCGCCAGTTCTTGGGTCTATCATGCTTTCCTCGGACATACCGCCATCAATAACACCACTTAAATCATTGAGGGATTCGGGCAAAATTTCTTTTTTCTCATAATAAATATTAACATAACTCTCTACACTATAAATATTGTTTAGTAATTTCTGATCTATTTTTCTTTCCCTGGCTATTTTAGGAGAATCCACAAAGAACCAAGAAGAAACAAAAACTATTGCAACTACAACCAAAGATGAGAAAAAGAAAGCTTTTATAATTCTGTCCTTGTCCTTAATTTCATCTCTTTTAATATCATAAAGATAAAAACTAAATACCAAAGCTGAAACAATAACAATTGTTAATAGACGCAGGACAGACTTTAATGTCAGCTCACCAGACAAAAAACTATTAATGATTCCAACCACTGATCCTAATATAATAACAGCTGAAACCGCTAGAATAAAATAGGTTAACCAATTTCTAAGCAAAGAATCTTTCTTTATTTCCCCGCTTTTTAATCCCCTATTGATTAAATTAACGCATATAAAATATATCGGAGAGGATACTAGTAGGGCTGATATTCCAAAACGCAAAGACCCCTGATTACTAATCGAACCATAATAAGCCAAGGAGTCAAAAACACTTTTGTCAATTATCTCAAAAACTATCATAACCACAGAAACTGACGTAAATATCAAAGCAACTAGCGACAACAAATAATAAAACGCGTATTTAGGATTGTGGTTTTTCATATAATTTTAATTAATTACTAAAAATCTTTTAATTTGGTTAAACCCTTGCCCTCTGTCCGCCTAATCTTTTCTAAAGCCTTAGCTTCTATTTGACGAATTCTCTCCCTGGTGACTTCAAACTCCTGTCCAACCTCTTCTAAAGTATGAGCAACACCATCAACAAGACCAAAGCGCATTTCCAATATCTTTTGCTCTCTAGGTGATAGGCTAACCATAATTTCTCTAACATAATCTTTCAAAAGTTGCAAAGCTGCGATTCTGTCAGGTGAATCGTTTTTTATATCCTCAATGAAGTCTTCTAATGTAGAATTATCATCGTCGTCTCCTACTGTTGTTTCTAAAGAAATAGTCTCTTGGGAAATTTTAATAATATATCTAACCTTATCGATGTCCTCTCCCATTTCAGAGGCGACCTCTTCAGCTAAAGGCTCTCGTCCTAATTCCTGAACCAAAAATCTTCTAGCCTGTTGGTAGCGATTGATATTTTCCACCATATGCACCGGAATACGAATAGTTCTAGATTGATCAGCCAAGGCTCTAGTAATGGCCTGTCTTATCCACCAAGTAGCGTAAGTAGAAAATTTATAGCCCTTTTGATGTTCAAACTTGTCCACGGCTCTAAACAATCCAATATTTCCCTCTTGTATTAAATCCAATAAACTCAAAGTTTTAACACCAGAAAATTTCTTAGCAATAGAGACAACCAGTTTTAAATTAGATTCTATCATTTTTCTTTCAGCGTCCTTATCCCCCTTGTCTTTCCTCTTAGACAACTCAACCTCCTCCTCGCCTGTCAAAAGAGGAATCTTGCCAATCTCTTTTAAGTATATTTGAATGGAATCAGAATTTAAATTAGTAAAATCAACCGACAGTCTAGACGAGGCCTTTTCTGTCTCTGTCAAAATATTTTTACCATCCAATAAATTTCCAGAATCTTCTAGAATTTTAACTCCGGCATCAGTTAATTTATTTAAAAAAATCTCATAGTCATAAACATAATCTTCAACTGCTGGGAATAAGTGCAAAACCTCTGTTTCAGTCAAAAAACCTCTTAAGCGACCCTTTTCTATTACCTTAAAAACCCTTTCTTCATTTGGAGGAACTCCTGGAGCCGCCATCCTTTTAGAAGAAGTGGTTTTAACCTTCTTATTAATATTTTTTTTACCAACTTTCTTCTCGCCACCCTTCTTAACTGAATCTTTTTTAGCTGTAGCTTTCTTGACCGCAACCTTTTTATTAACAGTTTTTTTAGGTTTAATACTCTTGGTCTTAACTGATGTCTTTTTAACTTTTTTTACCGTCTCTTTTTTCGACTTAGTAGCACTATTCTTTTTAGGCATTGTTTTCTTAACCTTCTTAGAATCAGACTTCTTTAAAACCTTTTTATTTTTCATAGTATGTAAATATAAGTAAATTATAATTGTTTTTAAATTGTTTTCTTAAATTCTTCATTTAAATTTTTCAGTTTTTCCATGATGGGATCAATATCTTCATTATTCTTCTCAGCTAAAATTAAGTTATCATTTTCAATTTTAATCATTTCTCTGAAAAAATTTCTCTTAATTTCCAATAATGTTTTAAGTAACTCTTCTTTAGCCTTTTCATGAGAAATCAGATCGTCTGGCCAATAAAAATCGGACATCAAAGCTATTCTTTTCAACTCATCGACCAACTCTTGCCTTTCTAGGGAAAAATACTCTAACAAACCCTGATAATCAATCTTGCTATTTTTATTATAGTAGATAAGAAGTAAATTGTAAAACTCTTTATATTTACCTAGAATGAAATCTGGGCTTAAATTATTAAATAAATACTCACTATAATCACTAAACTTCAACAACAGTGACAATAGGCTTTCCATTAATTTATCCTCCCAAGCAAGGTTTAAGCTGGGTTTTTCTGCACTAGCCTTAGCTTTATCGGATGGGGACTCTTTTTTAAATCTAGAAGAAGAAGCTGATGTTTTTCGAAGCTCTTCTCGCAAAGAAACCTCGTCAACCTTAGCTCTTTGGCTTAACTCTTTTAACCAAAAATCCTGTTCAACTTTATTGTACAGCATGTTTATTATCAGTAAAATTCTGGAAACCGCCTTGCTTTTTTTATTAATGTCATTTAAATCAATTGGACTTAATTCCCTCTCTATATAATATTCCATAATTCCCTTCGCCTCTTCTATCACTAATTTAAAGTCCTCGGGATTATTTCTTACTAAATCATCAGGATCTTGGCCTTCTTTTAACACAGCGATTCTGATATTAAAACCCATTTTTAAAGCCTCGCTGACCCCCCTGTCAGTAGCCGTCGCTCCAGCTGAATCAGAGTCAAAAGCTAACACAATGTTTTTTGTGTATCTCTTAATTAAATTTAATTGATAAATTGTTAAAGCCGTCCCTGAGACAGCACTAACATTTTCAAAGCCAGCCTCAAAAACCGAAATAGCATCCATCTGCCCCTCAACTAAAATTATTTCATCTTTCTCTTTTATGACCATTTTTGCCCTATCTAGGGCAAATAAAATTCTGCTTTTATCGTAAACATCGGTTTGAGGGCTATTTATATATTTACCCATATTTCTATCATCGGATGAATTTGGATTTATTCTAGCAGTAAAGGCTATGACCCGGCCATTAACATCATTTATGGGAAACATTATTCTATCACGAAAACGATTAAAATATTTTCCCTTATCTGTTCTAAAAGACATACCTGATAATAAAATTTCCTGATCAGTAAATTTTTTGCTCTTTAAAAAATTAATTAAATCATCGTAGCTATCAGGACTATAACCAATTTGCCAGCGTGAAATAGCTTCTTCACTCAAACCCCTATCCTGTAAATAATCCTTAATTTTAGAGATTATCTTTTGGTCGCCTTTACCAGAATTTAAAACAAAATTATAATACTTGGCGCTTAAGTCTAATATTTTTAATATTTTATCCTTAGCCGAATTATCACTAAAGTTTTTATCATTTAAAACCACCCCAGCTCGTGGTCCTAATAGTTTTAAAGCTTCTATAAAACTAAGCCCCTCCATTTCCATGACGAATGAAATAAGGTCGCCACCCTTTCCACAGCCAAAACAGTGCCAAATCTGTTTATCGGGTGAGATCATAAAAGACGGAGTTTTTTCATTATGAAAAGGACATAAAGCACGAAAATTAGACCCAACGGCCTTAAGCTTTATATATTCACCCAAAACATCCACTATATCTAATTTATTTTTTATTTCGTCAGAATGATTCATATTTAAAAAATATATTTTATCAAATAAAAAATTTCTACAAGCCTAAAGACCCCCTTATTCGAGAAGCCTCATCCTTAATAATTTCATTATCATACTCAGCGTTATGTCGACTAAAACCACTGTAACTAGTCTTTTTTTGATCTAAATGAAGGTTAAAAGAAAAGGAGTCACCTAAATCGTCAACATACAAATGAATTCTAGGGTAATGGCCCTCTCCTAGACGACGGACAAAACTCTCTGTTCCCTGGCGCCTATCTTGAATTAAGGCATAACCCAACCTACGCAAAAAAACCGTATAGTTTTCAATTTTATCTTTGGGGATATTCAATCTCATACTCAACCACCTTAATTATTATAAAAATTATGTAAACTCTCAAAAATTTTACTAGTATCGGTGAACCTATTTTTTAAGGTTGAGGCATTTAAAATTACACTAATAAATTCTTGATTATTATTGAACAAAAATTTTGTTCCCAAACAATATCCAGAAGATTCTATATACCCGGTCTTTCCTCCAATTATCTTAATATCACTATTTCCATTAGTATAGAGCAATTCATTAGTAGAGGTGACCGATCTAATTCTGCCTTGCTTAGTGCTAAACTCATAATCCTTTTTTCCAACCAATTCAGCAATAACCTCTATATCGAGCGCTTCTTTTATTAAAAAACTTGCCTCTCGGGCCGTAGAAACATTTTTAGAACTAAGGCCGGTCGGATCGTCAAAAAATGTGTTATTTAATCGCAATAATCTGGACCTCTCATTCATTAAGTCAACAAAATATTCTTCATCAACTCCGGCAGAAGAAATTAGGGCTGATATTGCCGTGTTGTCAGAAGCTATTAAGGATAAAGCTAACATATCATAATTACTGACCTCATCACCTAAAAATAAATTATCTCTTCCACCTATTCGACGATCTTCATTTTTAAATTTATAAGTATCATCTAAGTCAATATTTAAATCCTCCAATAAAACCATAGCAGACATTAACTTGCTAATACTAGCTATGGGCCAAATATTGTCAGCCCCCTTTTCTAGGACAAAATTATTGCTATTCAAATCTAGGACCGCAAAACTAGAAGCCGAAATTTGAGGATCAGAAATATTATTTTTTAATTGTGAAAAATATTCACTTTGACTAATATTATTAACCTCCCCAAAGTTTGGTCCCAAAAAATCAAGCTGACTCCAAAGATTAGTTGAAAAAATAAAAAAACTCAGCAAAGATAATATAAAAGAACTAAACATAGTTATACTTGATTATTTTTAATATCGACCTCACTAGAGACATTGTCCGCTGAATCATTCGCCGCCAGATCAGCTTCCAGGGAGGTGTTTATTTTCCCTAACAATCTATCAATATCCTCATTATTATGGAATTTGTCATAATCGGGCAAATCTTTCAGACTATTAATGCCTAAAAACTTAATAAATTCCAGGCTAGAGCTATACTCACTGTCATCTTCATCAGTGCAATCCTTCTCTTCTATTAACCCCTTTATCAATAAATTTCTTAGAATTAAACTACAGTTTATACCCCTGATTTTTTCTAATTCAGATTTTCTAATTGGCCCCCTATAGGCAATAATAGTGAGGGTCTCTAAGCTGGCTGGAGTTAATTCTCCACTGATTTCTGTTTGTAAAAATTCTTGTATTAATTTGGCATTATCGGGAGCACTGGCCATTTGATATTTCTTATTATTCTCTATAATTCTTAAACCTCTATTTTCCTTGCTATATTCCAGGGCTAAATCAGAGACAACCTTTTCTACCTCTTTAACATCTTTTTTAGAAAAACTTGCCAATTCTTTTAGAGTTAAGGGACGAGAAGCAACAAAAAATAATGATTCTAATAAATTTTTCAATTCCATATTTTTATTTTAAAATTTTAAATTTCTTGATAAGGTTCTAAAAATATTTCACCAAATAAGTCATCTTGATTAAAAACCAATTCTCTCTGCTTGGCTAACTCCAAGATTGCTAAAAAGTTAACTATAACTTCAGTGCGAGAACGAGCCTCTTGCATTATTTTAGTAAAACTTATTTTAATTTTTTTAGTTACGGCGTCTTTAATAAAAATAATTCTCTCTTCAATACTGACCTCCGAAACAATAACCCCCTTCTCCAGGCTCTCCTCCTCTAATATTACTTGATCTAAAATTTTAGAAAATTCTTTCCGTAGAACTAATGGGTTAACATTTTGTGGTGGAGAGAAAGTTTTCTCCGCGAAAACAATACGCCTTCCCTTTCTGGGCATTTCTCTGAAAAAAGAAAATTTCTTGCGTCCAATTATTTTTTGTATTTTAGAGCTTAAGTCAACGAAGTCTTTATACATTTTTAATTTGCCCTCTAAGTCGTCTAATTCAGCCTGATCCTCCTCATTAAACAAATATGGCAATAATGCTCTTGACTTTATATACAAAAGCTTGGCCGCCATTAATAAAAAATCAGCCATAGCCTCTGGCGATATATTTTCACAATTTTTAACATATTCTAGGTATTCGTCGGCTATTTTAGCTAAATTCACTGAAGTTATATCCAGCTCCTCCTTTTCAATTATCTGCAAAAGTAACGACAAAGGTCCTTGAAATTTGTCAATATTAACATTTATCATAACCTTATTTTAACGCATTTAAATCTTTAAATCAAGCTATTTTAATAAATAATTCCTTTAATTGTTTCTATAAAATCATTAATCTTTTTTATTTCTAATGGACTAATTTTTAGCTCCCCCCAAGAATCTGGCTTCTCTATATCAAGTGATAATATTTTGTCCTTCAAAGACAATACTTCCGGATTAATTTTATTAAAAGATGACAAAAGTCCGGGCTCATTTTCATCTCCTTTTAAAGAAGAAAAATCGTAGCCCAAAAACTCCAATAATTTAAGCTTAAAAAAAGAAAGAACAATATTTGGTGAACTTGAAAATTTTTCCAATTCAACTTTATTTAAAAAGTGCAAAAAATTTCTTAATAATAAGAAAATATTATAATCTGCCTGACGCTCAAAAGTTAAATCATTTAAAAACCTAAAACCCCTTCCGGCTAAAATTATCTTCTCATAATTTTCTTTGATTTCTAAAAAAGAGTTTTCTGAAATAGCACTGCCAACATAATCTCTTTCTCGCCCCTTGATTACCATTAAATCAACCAAATTAAAAGCATCTAATTGTCCAGCTAATTTAGAAGAACTTTTCCGCAAACCTCGAGCAATTAAGGTTATTTTTCCAAAATCCAAGGAATAAAAAGAAACCAAGGCATCATGGTTTCTGAGATCTTTTTGGCCTAAAACAATAGCCCTAGTTTTGAGCATATTTTTTATCTAAATAAGACTGTAAAATTATCATGGCTGCTACGCAATCACGACTTGTTTTGATTTTTCCGACACGCAAAGAATCAGCCTGAACACTGCTGAGACGCTCATCTATAAAATTTATTTCTACTTTTCTATCAGCTATCTTTTTTTCTAAAGCAATAATAAAATTTTTAAATTTAATATTATCCATTCCTCCTGTTTTCATTTTCTGGGGTAAACCAATAACTAATTCGTTTATTTTTTCATCCCCTACTACCTTTAATAAATCGGAGACGCTTTCAACAACTTTAAAAGGAGTGGCCAAAAGATTTTCTTCGCTTGCCAGGGCTAAACCAATTCTCTTTTCTCCCCAATCAACTCCTAAATAATTAATCATAAAAATTATAATTCAGTTAAAATCAAATTTCCCTTCTCTAAGATGGCGATTGAATGCTCGAAATGAGCGCTAAGGGATCCATCTGATGTTATAAAAGTATAACCATTTTTAGATATCTTAACATTAAATCTTCCTTGATTTATCATTGGCTCAATAGCGATAACCATTCCTGGCTCTAAAACAATATTATCAGGATCATCATCATCAATCTCGTAATTAAAAACATGGGGAGCCTCATGCGCAAGGTAGCCGACTCCGTGTCCGACCAAGTCTCTAACGGCACTATATCCGTTTTTTTTAACAAAAGTCTCAATAGCAACACCAATATCATTCAATTTATTGCCCGCTATAGCCTTAGAAATGCCTAAATTTAGGGATTCGCGGGTTATACGCAGTAATTTACTAGCATTAGGGCTAATTTTACCAACTGGGACCGTTCTACAGGTATCAGTGTAAAATCCTCCACCCAAGGAAAGCTTATTAAAAGGCCGCTTGTTTTTTAAAGCTTCTTCCTCGGTTTGCAGGGGCCATTCCATTCCAACGTCCAAATTAACAATATCCCCTGACTTTAAAATTCTATCCGGCAAAGAAGCGCCATGGACAACTTCGTTGTTTATAGAAACACAGAGGGCTGAAGGAAAATAGATTCCATCCCCCATATCATAGTCCTTAAAAGCGGGCCTCCCGCCAGCTTTATGAATTAACTCTAAAACTAAATTTTCTAAATAAGCGGTTGAAACACCTGGCCCAACCTCATCAATAGCTGATTGTAAAATACCAGCCAAAATTTTACCACCTTGACGAAGTATTTCTATTTCTTCTTTTGTCTTATAATAAATCATCATCCTCTAATTATTATGTAAGTTAAATAAAATAAGTAAAAAGCAAGTAAAACAAAGCCCTCTTTTTTAGTAAAATAAAGTTTTTTACCTATATAAATAAGTGGCAATAAAGCCAAACTGACTATTATTAAAAATAGAATATCAAAATTTAAGGCTGGGTTAAATCCTATGGGACTAATAACGGCAGACAATCCTAAAACCCATAGAATATTAAAAATATTAGAACCAACAACATTGCCGACTGCCATCCCTATTTCATTTTTTCTGGCAGCCATTATTGAAGCCGCTAACTCTGGCAAGGATGTTCCAATAGCAACGATTGTTAAGCCAATAAGAGCCTCGCTTAAGCCAAAACTAGAGGCAATAAAAACAGAACTGTCAACAATTAACTTACCACCAAAAAATAGGGCCACTACACCACCGATTATCATAAGAACATGAATAAAATTTGCCTTCTTGTTAGAGGCTTCTTTATCACCCATGGTCCTATAAAAAAATCTAAACTTGAACAATCGTTCAACAATATCCCCGAGAGCGGCCTGTTTTCTAACCACACTAAATGTATAATAAATAAAAATACTAAAAAATAAAATTAGAATAAAACCGCCACTTCTAAACAAGCCGTCTTGGCCCGTTCCATTTATTAAAGTGCTATTTATTAAAATAAATAAAGCTAAAGAAGCTAAAACAGAAAAAGGAATCTGCTTCTTAATAATAGATCTCTCCACCTCTAGGGGAACAAACAAAGCGCTGGCTCCTAACACTAATAAAATATTAGAGATATTGGACCCGATAATATTACCCATCCCAATATCAGAATTTCCATTAATGGAAGAAATTATATTAACAATGAGCTCTGGCGCCGAAGTACCAAAGGCTACTATCGTAAGACCAATAATAAGACTAGATATGCCAAACTTTTTAGCAATAGCAGAAGAGCCATCCACTAAAATATCAGCCCCCTTTATAAGTAAAACAAAACCTACTATTAATAAAACAATGTTTAATAACATAACTTATATATTATTTATAATAATCTAAAATCTTTTTAAAATCTCTAAGGTCATCCTTGGTAACCCCAGATAATTTAGCGAATTTTCTTGAAGATCTAAGTCTGGCAGAAAGAGGTATTTTGCCGTCTCTTCTAATAGTAGGGACTAAATCGCTAAAAATATCGATAGCCTCTTTGCGATTATTTTTTAAATTGGAAAATTGACCATACCTAGTTAGGTTGCTTAGCTTTCTCTTAAAACCACTTCTCCCCTGCATGGTAAAATCATTTCCGCCTTTAGGCAATTTTTTAGTAAACATAATATTATTAAATATTATTACAAACCTAATATTATTTTAACATAATATTTTTAAAAAATAAAGAAAAAAATCCCCACTATTTAGCAGGGATTTTTCATATATTCAATAGGCAAATTTAAATACCATCGTAATCACGCATAGTCACTTGAGCTTCTATTTGTTTTACCATTTCAATAACAACAGCCACCACGATAAGTAAGCTTGTTCCACCAATAGCCAAGGATTGCATTCCAGTAAAATATCTCATAACTAGGGGTAAGATTGCAATTAAACCTAAAAATAGAGATCCGGTTAAAAGAATGCGACGGCTAATATAAGATAAATATTCACTAGTATGTCGACCTGGTCTGATTCCAGGAATAAACCCACCTTGTTTCTGTAGGTTCTCAGAAATATTATCAGGTTTAAAGATAATTTCAGTATAAAAATAAGTGAATCCCACTACTAATAGGAAGTAGAAAATTCCGTAAAATAGCTGATTTTCAAAAAGGTTAATAACAAAATATGCCGCCTTAGATATGAATTCCGATTTGGCTGAGACAAAAAATTGAGCAATCATAGAAGGAAAAATAGCCACAGAAATAGCGAAGATAATAGGGATAACTCCAGCTGTATTAACCCTCATTGGTAAATGAGTAGAATTACCACCAAAAGCTCTGTTACCTCTAATTTGGCGAGCATATTGAACCGGGATATTTCTCTGCCCTTCGTTAATTATAACGATCCCAACAATCGTTATAATAGCAATAACTAAAAATCCTAATAATATATAAATTTGGGACAAATCGAAAGTAACGAACAATCTTTGAATAGTAGAAGGAAGTGAAGCGATAATTCCGGCAAAGATCAATAAAGAAATACCATTACCAATCTTCTTCTCTGAGATTAATTCACCAATCCACATTAAGAAAATAGTTCCAGCCGTTATAGTGATAAGAATAGTGGCCATGTCAAAAAAACCAACATCCCCTAAAATATCCCCTGAAGATCGACGTAATAAAGTGATCATACCATAAGCCTGAACCAAGGCTAAAGGAACAGTGGCTATCCTGGTCCAAGAATTTATCTTTTGTCGACCAGACTCTTCTTTTTGTAGCTCCTCTAATTTTGGAACTATCATTCCTAATAACTGAAAAATAATAGAGGAAGTAATATAAGGACCTATTCCCATCATAACGATAGAAAAATTATCCATACTTCCACCAGTAAAGACATTTAATAAACCTAAAACTTGATTAGAAGAAAAAATTTCACGCAAAGCAACAATATCTACCCCCGGTATTGGTACATGGGCAAATAATCGAAAAACGACCAGCATTAAAAGAACAAAAATAATGCTAGTTCGCAAATCTTTTATGTTCCAAATTTTTCTAATTTTTTCTATCATATTTGATATTTTTATTTTTTGTCCAATTGGTCTGTAACGCTCTTACTAAAAGATATTTTTTCAAACTTTAAACCCTTAGGGATAAGCTTCTCTTTTCCTAAAATTTTAATTGGTAAATTCTTTCTGCTTATTAATCCTTTCTCCCAAAGAATATCAGCGTTCACGGTGTCATTATCTTTAAAATTTTCATTTATTTTTAAAACGCTAACAACTTGGTTTTTTGGATTTAAGGCGGTAAAACCACGAGATTTAGGGATTTTTAATAGATTTTTTTTCATTCCCAGTCTTTTTAATTTAAAACGACTAACACCAGATCTAGATTTCTGACCCTTTAATCCGCGACCACTATAGGTTCCTTTACCAGAGCCATCACCTCGACCAAGTCTCTTCCCTCTACGAGAAATACCTGAATTTTTTTTGATATTACTTAATGAAATCGGCATATTTTTATAATATTATACTTTATTTTTTATTTATCACTCACTTTCTTATCTAAGTTATCAGGTTTTTTATCACCCTTAATATTATTTTTTTCTACATCCTTTTTTAAATCTGGGGACTTTTTCATTAAAGGGTGACCAGTCTTCTTCAATTTGCTTAGAGCCAAAACTGTACATTTAGCATTATTTACTTTATTATTAGTTCCTAAAATTTTACTACTAACATTCTTAACTCCAGCTAAATCCAGAACTACTCTAACAACACCTCCTGCAATAACTCCCCGGCCTTTAGATGCTGGTTTAATCAATACTTTGGCTGAGCCAAATTTTTCATAAATTTCATGAGGAATAGTATCATTGATAATTGGCACATGAATAACATTTTTCTTGGCCTTATTTACAGCCTTATTTACCGCTAAAGTAACATCTGCTCCCTTACCAAGAGCCACAGCCACTCTGCCCTTTTTATCACCAATAGCAACACAAACTCTAAAGCTCATTCTTTTTCCGCCCTTCATAACCCTAGTAACCCGAGCTACATCTAAAATTCTTTGTTCAAATTCCTCCTTTGGTCTATCAGCAAAACGCTTCTTACCCGGGAAAGGTCTTTTTCCTCTGTTTTCAAAACCTTTATTTCTGTTATCTGATTGATTTTGATTTGTATTATTATTTTTTTCTTCTGACATAGTATTTTTTTATAATAAATTAAAAGATTAAACCACCTTCCCTAGCTCCATCAGCCACTGCCTTAACTCGGCCATGATATTTATAGCCACCTCTATCAAAAACTACTTTGCTAATATTTTTTTTCAAAGCTTTTTCCGCCAATAACTTACCTAGCCCGAAAGAGATCTCTATTTTTTTACTCTTAGAATCCTTTAATTCTTTAATATTAGCACTAGCTAATGTTTTTCCGTTTAAATCGTCGATTAGCTGAACATACATACCCCTATTAGACCTAAAAACATTTAATCTAGGTCTGTTTTCTGTTCCGCTAATAATAGACCTTATTTTTTTATGTCTTCGAGCTAATTTTTTATTTTTTTCTGTTACCTTGTTCATATTTAAAAATTTAAATTATATTAAAATTTACTTAGCAGCTGCTTTTCCGGCTTTTCTTCTGATAATCTCATCTATATATCTAATACCCTTGCCCTTGTATGGCTCCGGTTTTCTTAATTTTCTAATTTGAGCTGCCACCTCTCCAACGGCTTGCTTATCTATACCTGATATAGTTAAAATATTACCCTCGGATGAAGCTGAAATTCCATTCGGTAAAAGAAAATCTACTGGATGAGAAAAACCTAGATTTAAATTAATCTTATTACCAGCTACGGCCACCTTATATCCGACACCTTTAATTTCTAATTTTTTTTCGTAGCCGTCATTAACACCTACCACCATATTATTTATTAAGGTCCTAAAAAGACCCCATAAAGATTTTTGCTTTTTATCCTCCGGATTAGGGACGCTAACAATTATTTCATCGTTTTTCAACTCTACTTTAATAACATCACTTACTTTTTCCTTTAATTCCCCTTTTGGCCCCTTAACTATAACTAAACCCTTGTCAATATTAACTTGAGTGCCAGCGGGTATTTTTATTGGTAATTTTCCTAATCTTGACATAATATTTTAATTTCCTCTTAAAATATTTTAATATTCTAAAAAGAGTTAATATTTAAAATTAATAAATTTCACAAATCAATTCTCCTCCAACCTTGCTTTTTTGAGCATTTCTTCCTGTCATGATACCGCCAGAGGTAGAAATAATGGAAATACCATAGTTATTCAAAACTCGAGGTATTTCATCTTTACCAACATAAACCCTTCTACCTGGCTTACTAATTCTGGTTAATGATTTAATTCTGGGAGAGCCATCCTCATTGTACTTTAAAACTATTTTTATCTGATCAAATTTTGATGTCTTGTTTTTTTGTAAATCTTGGCCAGCAGAAATAATGGTAGCATTAGAAATATACCCCTCTTTTTCTAGAATTTTGGCAATATTAAACTTAATCTTACTCATTGGTAAAATTAAATCCTTCTTCTTAACTAAAGAAGCATTTCTAATTCTGGTTAACATGTCTGCAATTGGATCTATCATAATATTTTAATTTAAAATTGAAAATTATGTTTTAATGTCAGATAAATAATTAACAATTTTACGTATCTTATATATTTTATTTATTTTACCAACTTGATTTTTTAACTCCTGGCAAGTCTCCGTTGTCAGCTAATTCCCTAAAACAAATACGACATAAATCAAAATCTCTCATATACCCCTTGTTTCGACCACAGCGCCAACATCTATTTATTTTCCTGGTAGAAAATTTTGGTTTTCTTTTAGCTTTAACTATTAATGCTTCTCTAGCCATAATTATAAATTAATTAATTATTTTTTCTTCTTTTCCTCTTTTTTAAAAGGAAATCCTAATAATCTAAAAAGTTCCAGGCCCTCTTCCTTATTAGTGGCAGTGGAATGAATTACCACCTCTAAGCCATGGATATTATTAATATCATCGACTTTAACCTCTGGAAAAGCAGTATTTTCTTTAAAACCAATACTTAAATTACCTTGTTTATCAACAGATTTTTCTGATATACCTCTAAAATCTCTAACTCTAGGAAAGCTAATATTTACTAATTTATCTAAGAAATCATACATTCTTTGGCCATGTAAAGTAACCATAGCTCCAATAACCATCCCCTCCCTAATTTTAAAAGATGAAATAGATTGTTTAGCTTTAGTGAAAACTGGCTTCTGTCCAGAAATTTTAGTTAAGGTTTTACCAACGTTAGCAATATATTCTTTCTCCTTATTATGACGACCAAACCCCACATTAAGAACAACTTTCTCCACTTTTGGCACCAAAAAAATATTAGAATAAGAAAACTTTTCCTTTAAATTTGGTACTATTTCTTTTTGATATTTTTCTTTTAATCTCATATTAATATTTTATATAATCACTAAATTATTTAAAAATTATTCTAAAGTTTCTTGGCACTTCTTACAAACTCTAAACTTTTTGGTCTTGCCATCTTCTAATTTAACAGCTTTATATGAAACCCTGGTATCCTTGCCGCATTTGGGGCAAACCAATATAACATTGGAAATATTTATCAACCCTGGAAATTCAATTCTTTGGCCCTTCTCACCTCTTTTTTGCGGACGAAGATGCTTAATTAAAATATTTAAGCCTTCAACGCTCAGACGACCATCTTTGGGAAAAATTTGTAAAACCTTGCCAGTTTTACCACTGTCTTTTCCGGTCAATATTTTTACTTTATCATTTTTCTTTATTTTCATATTTAAAACTTTTAAATTATTATTTTACAAAACCTCTGGGGCTAAAGACGCAATCTTGAAAAAACCAGCCCGTCTAACTTCTCTGGCAATTGGGCCAAAAACACGAGTTCCTTTCGGCTCCTTCTTTTCTTTATCGATTACAACACAGGCATTTTCGTCAAATCTCAAATAAGAACCATCCTCTCGTCTAATCTCTTTTTTGGTTCTAACAATAACAGCTCTAACAATATCACCTTTTTTAATTGGCATATGAGGTGAGGCTGATTTAACCGAAGCTACAACAATATCTCCAACCCTAGCATATCTCTTGCGATATCCTCCTAAAACTCTAATACATAAAACCTCTTTGGCTCCAGAGTTATCAGCTACTTTAACGCGACTTTCTGTTTGTATCATATCTTTAAAAAATTATATATTTTATAATTAAACGATTCTCCATTTTTTATCCTTGCTAATAGGGCGACATTCGACAAAGGTAACTTTATCGCCTATCTTGCAGGTATTTTTTTCGTCATGAACCTTATACTTCTTGCTAACAATATATCTTTTTTTATATTTACTGTTCATCTTAACCCTTTCAACCTCAACTATAATAGTTTTATCACTTTTATCACTAACTACTACTCCAGAAAATTTTTTTCTAATAATTTTCTTGGAGTCATCGTTGGTCTTTTCGGTTTTTTCTTTATTATTTAAATTAGACATATTATTTATTTAATTTTATCTTTATTAATTAAAGTTAAAACTTGAGCAATTTCTTTTTTAAGATTTCTAATACTTCTGACATCTTTTAGTTGCTTATTAGAATCCTTAAAACGAAACTCGCGCAATTTATCACGTAAATCAGCTAAAATATTATGTAATTCAGGAATACTTTTTGTTTTTAATTCTTTCAAATCCATATTAAATAAATTAATTAATCTTTCTTGATAAACTTACACTTAACTGGCAATTTATAAGCGGCTAATTCTAAAGCTTTTTTAGCGTTTTCCTCGCTGATTCCATCAATCTCATATAAAACCATGCCCGGTTTAACTGGAAAAACATAATGGTCGACACTTCCCTTTCCTTTACCCATTGGCACTTCTCCACCCTTTTTAGTAACTGGTTTATGAGGGAATATTCTGATCCAAGTCTTACCGCCCTTCTTAGCATATTTTGTGATAACTCTTCGGGCTGATTCAATTTGACGAGATGTTATCCAACAAGCCTCTAAACTTTTTAAACCATAAGATCCAAAATCAACCTTGGTCAAGCTACTAGCCTTACCACCTCTTTTTCCTTTATGGGATTTGCGGTATTTAGTTTTCTTTGGCATCAACATATTTTAAAAAATTATTTATTATCTTTATTAAAAACTTCTCCTTTATAAATCCAAACTTTTATTCCAATACTTCCATAAGTAGTATGAGCTACTCCTCGAGCATAATCGATATTGGCCCTTAAGGTACTTAGGGGCAATTTTCCGGAAATAAGTTTTTCGCTTCGAGCAATCTCAGCTCCGTTCAAACGACCACCAACCATCACTTTAACACCCAAAGCTCCACCTCTTTCAATTCTGGAAACAGCCTGTTTCATAACCTTTCTGAAAGGAACTCTTTTCTCTATTTCTAGTATCATGGACTGTACATTGATTTGGGCACTTAAATTTGGATTTTCTACTTCCTTAATATTTAAATTAATATTATTTAAACGGATTTCCATTGGATTGGATAAAAATTTTCGGTGTAATTTTCTTTTTAATTCCTCAACTCCATTACCCCCGCGACCAATAATAACACCTGGACGAGCTGTAAAAACATCAATGCTTATTTGATCAACATTTCTAGTAATTTCCACTCTATCAATTCCAGCCTCTTTAAATTCCTTAATAATATACTTTCTAATCAAAACATCTTGCTTGGTGTTTTTTATGTACTTATTACCAGAACCAAACCAAATTGATGGCCAAGTTTTGATTATTCCGATTCTTATTATTTTTGGATTTACTTTTTTACCCATATTTATTTTATAATTTTAATATTTGAATAATATTTTAATTAACCTGCCTTTCTGCGGAAAACCTTGCCTGCAAAGCTCTGGTTACTAGCCTTGCTTGCCTTTTCGTCAACTATTTTATCACTTTTATCTAAACCATCTTTCTTGTCCGATTTATTCTTTTGTCCTAACTCTTCTAACTTAACTGGAGCTTCAACCTCGACTTTTTTAGCTTCTTTTTTACCGCTAGATACTATTTCTGAAAGAATTATATAGACATGACACATTCTTTTTCTAATAACTGTAGCTCGACCATGGGCTCGAGGCATCCATCTTTTTAAGGTTTTTCCATCTTCGATTCTGATTTCCTTAATAATTAAATTATTTTTATCTAAATCATAATTATTTACAGCATTGGCTACCGCTGAATTTAATAACTTTAAAATAGGGTGAGCTGATTTTTTATTTAAAAACTTTAATTGATTAATAGCTTTATTAACCTCTGATCCCCTAACTAAACCTGCCACTAAGCGAGCTTTGCGCGGAGAAATTCTTAAATGTTTTAAACTGGCTTTAACTTCCATATATTTTAATATTTAGATTATTTTTATTATTTACCCCCCTTAGTTTGGGTTTTAGCCATTTTACCTCCGTGACCGACAAATTTCTTTGTAGGGGAAAATTCTCCTAATTTATGGCCGACCATGTTTTCTACCACATAAACTGGTAAATGTTGCTTGCCATTATGAACCCCAATAGTAAAACCAACCATCTCCGGAGTAATAGTACAGGCTCTGTCCCAAACCTTAATAATAGTCTTATCTCCAGATTCTAATGATTTTATTTTTTTGATAATTTTAGGGTTAACATAAGGACCCTTTTTCAAACTTCTTGCCATAAATTTATAATTTATAATTTAACTTTATTTCTTTTTCTTCTTGCTAGGTCTTCTTTTTATAATTAATTTATTGGAACTTTTCTTCCTTCTAGTTTTAACCCCCAGAGCGGTTTTTCCCCATTTTGTTTTTGGCTTCTTTAAACCGATAGATTGTTTTCCTTCTCCACCACCATGAGGGTGATCTACTGGATTCATAGCAGTTCCTCTAACAGTTGGTTTAATACCTAAATGCCTCTTACGTCCAGCTGAACCAATTTTAATATGCATTTTATCGGGGTTACTAGCTTGACCAACTGTACATAAACATTCTTTTTTTATTAATCTAATCTCACCTGATGGCATCTTAACCTGAGCATATTTTCCCTCAACTCCCATAACATAAACTGCATTACCAGCCCCTCTAGCAACTTTGCCGCCAAAACCTGGCTCTAACTCTATATTACTAACAGCGACTCCAGCTGGAATAAATTTAAGTGGCATGGCATTACCGGTTTTAATATCAACTAATTCCTTGGAGCTAACAACCTGGTCTCCATCTTTTAATTCGAAAGGTGCTATAATATATCTTTTTTCACCATCATGATATTTCAATAAAGCAATTCTAGCTCCACGGTTTGGATCGTATTCAATGCTTTCTACTACAGCTGGAACATCGAATTTATCTCTTTTCAGATCAATTACTCGAATATATTTTCTAGCTCCACCACCACGATGACGAACTGTTATTTTACCCTGATTATTTCTTCCACTTTTCTTCTTTTTTATTATTAATAATTTTTTTTCTGGTGCTTTTTTCTTAGTTAAATCTGAAAAATTATCATAAGTAGCATGACGTCTTTTAGGAGTATTTGGTTTTAATTTTTTAATTGCCATATTTTTATAGGGGTTTAAACTCCTTCATAGACGGAGATACTTTCGCCCTTCTTTAATGTTACTATTGCTTTTTTAAAATCTTTCCTCTTGCCGGTGATTCTTCCTCTATTAACTTTTTTTCCTTTAACTTTCATAATATTTACTCCAATTGGTGAAACTCCATAAACCTCAGAGACAGCTTTAGCTACTGATATTTTATTAGCATCATTGGAAACCATAAAAACATACTGATTTACTGAGTTCAGGTTTGCTGCCTTCTCGGTAACCATCGGTTTTACTAATACTTTATAGGCATAACCGCTAACCTTTTTCTCGCTCTCTTTCTTAACCTTGCCTTCAGAATCATAAAGATCCTTCATGCTTTTTTCTTCAGCCTTAACTTCTTTTACGTTTTCAGTTTTGTCGTCAGATGCCTTAACGGTTTTTTTATCATCTGTCTTGGCGTTGAATATTCCCATATTTATATAAATAATTAATTCTTATTTTTAACCTCCTCTTTAATCTCTTTAGAATATCGGTTATTAATTGTTTTTGCAACTGATTCTGTGATTATTAAATTTTTATACTTAAGCAGGTCAACAATATTTAAATTTTCTAAATTAATAATATTAAATCCAACTAAATTTCTAGAAGAAAAAATAATTTTTTCATCCTTGTTGTCATTAACAAATAAAACGCTTCTTTTAACTTTTTTAGTCTTATCATCGGAAGCTGGAAAAATATTTTCTACTTTTTTTAGAAAGTCGTTGAAAATTTTAGTTTTAAAATCTTTAACTTCAACCTTGTCGATAATAGCAATATTATTACTTGATAAACGATCAGATAAGACCATGGTAAGGGCTCTCTGTTTCATTTTTTTGTTTATTTTCTTGCTGAAATTTCTATCTTTTCTAGGACCGAAGGTAACTCCTCCACCAATCCAAATAGGAGAACGACTAGAACCAGCACGAGCTCGTCCAGTTCCCTTTTGTTTCCAGGGTTTTTTACCTCCCCCACGAACCTCTGATCTAATTTTGGTATGAGCCAAAACCTGTCTCTCGTTGGACATTTGGGCAACAACCGCCTGATGAACTAAGTCTTCGTTTAATTTTACGGCAAAAACCTTGTCAGACAACTTTAATTCTCCAACTATTTCTCCGCTTTGATTATATATATTTGTTTTAACAGACATATTTTTATAAGATATTTATGATTTTTACCTTAGAATTATTACTATTTTTTTTCTTTTGACTCATCTACTTCTTCGGTTTTATTTTCTTCTACTTTTTCCTCGATTTTTTCCTCGGTTTTTTGCTCAGTCTTTTCTTCTACTTTCTCCTCAATTAGGGTCTCTTTTTTTTCTTCCTTTTCTTCTTTTTTTTCTTCAGCAACTTCTTGTGCCACTTCATTTTTTTCTTCTGCTTCCACAATATCCTTATTAACTTCTTCTTTTTTTATCTCTGTATTTTCAACTTTATCTTTAATAATTAAGTCACCCTGCCCTTTTATTATTAATAAACCATTTTCTCCACCTGGGACAGCGCCTTTAATCAATAAAATATTATTTTCTAAATCTACTTCTACTATCTCTAAATTTTTAATAGTAACTCTATCTCCTCCCATTCGGCCAGGCATTCTTCTGCCCTTAAAAACATGGGCTGGACCTAGGGCTCCGATAGAGCCAGAAGCTCTAAGCTGATCTTTGTTTCCATGAGTTTTTTTAGAACCAGCAAAGCCATGTCTTCTAACAACTCCTTGAAAACCCTTACCTTTAGAGACTCCTGTAGCCTCAATTATATCTCCTTTAGCGAAAGTAGAAACATCTATAACTCCACCGACTTTAAAAGTATCTTTTATTTCATTTACCCTAAACTCTCTAATATATCTAGCATTTTCCTTTTCAATTCCCGCTTTTTTTAGATGACCACGAACTGGCTTGGAAATATTTTTACTCTTTCTTTCACCAAAGGCAACCTGAATGGCTTTATAAGAATCAGAATTATCGTCTTTTACCTGAGTCAAAATACAAGGACCAGCCTGAACCTTAGTTACGGCTACCACCTTGTCATTGTCCCAGACCTGGGTCATATTAACTTTTTTTCCTAGTATAAATTTCATATCTAAATTGAATAAATAATTTTAATAAAAAAACCGGTCTCAACAAAACCAGCCAAAAAATATATTAATAAAAATATATTAAATTTAAAATGCTATTTTGTTGAATTTTACCTCCTGTTTTATATTTAATTTCAATTATAGAACTTTCCCAAAAAACTTGAGAGTTTCTAAAAAATCTATTAAATATTTATTTTGAAAAATACTTGTTTATTTTAATCCATTTTTATCTCTAAGTCAACCCCTGCAGGCAAACTTAGACTAGTAAGATCTTCGATGGTTTTAGCGGACGGTTCAAAAATATCAATTAGCCTCTTGTGAGTTCTAATCTCATATTGGTCTCGGGCATTTTTATGAACAAAAGTAGAACGGTTGACAGTATACTTCCTTTTTTCAATTGGAAGTGGAACTGGACCAGAAATCTGAGCATCATTTCTTTGAGCTGTTTCCATTATAGTCTTAGCGGCCTGATCAATAATCTTATGATCAAAAGACTTAATTTTAATTCTAATTTTACTCTTGAAATCTCCGCTATCATTCTTAACGGATTTGTTTTTACTTTCAGCCATACGTTAATTGATAAAATATCTCTTAATGAGAATTAATTTTTAAATAAACATTATAAGCTCGCTAATTAATTAGCGAGCTTAAATATTTACTTAATGATTTTAGAAACAACACCGGCTCCAACAGTTCTGCCACCTTCACGAATAGCAAATCTCATTTTTTCCTCCAAGGCAATAGGAGCGATAAGTTTGACATTCATATTTACAGTATCACCAGGCATAACCATTTCTACGCCAGCTGGTAATTCAACTTCACCAGTAACATCAGTAGTTCTGATATAGAATTGAGGTTTGTATCCCTTGAAAAATGGTTTGTGTCGACCACCTTCGTCTTTGCTTAAGATATAAACTTCAGCTTCAAATTCGGTGTGAGGAGTAATAGTACCCGGTTTAGCCAAAACTTGACCTCTTTCAACTTCATCTTTTTTGGTACCACGAAGAAGTAATCCAGCATTGTCACCGGCCTCTCCTTGGTCTAAAGATTTGTTAAACATCTCTACTCCAGTAATAGTTGTTTTTTTTGTGTCCATTAAACCAACTATTTCAACTTCTTCTCCAACTTTGACGACACCTCTTTCAATTCTTCCAGTACAAACTGTTCCTCTACCTTCGATCGAAAAGATATCTTCAATTGGCATTAAGAATGGTTTATCTAGATCACGTTCCGGGGTCGGAATATAATCATCTAAAGATTTTAATAAATCCATAACTGGTTGAGCATCTGGACCACTTGGGTTTTCAACAGCCTTTAAAGCACTCCCTCTAATAATTGGAGTTGCATCGCCTGGAAATTCGTATTTCTTTAATAAATCACGAATTTCTTCTTCTACTAAGTCAATCAACTCTTTATCTTCAACCATGTCACATTTATTTAAAAATACAACGATATAAGGAACACCTACCTGTCTAGCAAGCAAGATATGCTCTCTAGTCTGAGGCATAGGCCCGTCAGTAGCTGAAACTACTAAAATAGCTCCGTCCATTTGAGCGGCACCAGTGATCATGTTCTTAACATAATCAGCGTGACCCGGACAATCAACGTGAGCATAGTGACGACCTTCAGTCTCGTATTCTTGATGAGAGGTAGCAATAGTAATACCTCTTTGCTTCTCTTCTGGGGCGTTATCAATATCGTCAACACCCTTTTGAGTAGCTTTCATTCCTTGAGCGTTGGCTACACTTAAAATAGCGGCGGTCAAGGTTGTTTTCCCATGATCAACGTGACCAATTGTACCAACGTTGACATGAGGCTTACTTCGTTCAAATTTTTCTGCCATTTTTTTTAACTTACGACCCCTCGCTAGAGGGTTATCTGCCAAAAAGGCAACCAGCCGTTTAAATTAATTATAAATAAACTTATAAACAACTAAAAATAGCTAAATCATTAACTATTTTTATTTTTTAATTAAACTCAATTAAAATAATCCTATTCTTCTGATTCCTGCTTAATCTGTGGCGGAATTTGCCAATTATTGTTTCTAAAATTACGGTTAGAAGAATTATTTTGTTCATTGTTTTCCGTGCTTCCTATTTTATCAATTATTTTTTTTTCTGTCAAGGGCTGAACCTCTTCTTTTTTTAGGTCTTTTTCTATTAAATTCTCATACTGATCTAAGGTCATAACAACGAAGGAATTTTCGGGCTCGCTATTGTCAAAAACTATAATTCGGTCGCCAGTTTTTTTGGATAAATTTATAACTTGTTTTAATTGCTTAGACATATAAAAATAAGATTAAATTATAAATTAAAAAACGACTTTTGATTATAGCATATTAATTTAAAAAGGCAAGCTAATGCACATCCAATACAAGATTTTGAAGCATCTCCTCTACAGATGGCTCAGAACCATCAACAATATAAATACGAGGGTCAAAAAATTGGAGTCTAGGAGTAGAAATAGTTGAATAATAATGATAAGTGCGATGTATTGTATAATTATTATCAGCTTTCCACTTAAAATCATTAGCGGCAAAAACCTTATTACCATCAACATCATAAACACCAGAATCAACGCTCGCTACTGTGGCAGCAGTGTTATGAGGATGAGTATGGCCAACTATTAAGTACCATTTATCTTTATCAAAGTCGCTTATATTTCTATAAAAGAAATAGGGATTGGTATTTGAAGCGCCAGTAGTTAAAATAAAAACACCGGTATTAGTGCTACCCGAATAACCCCTTAAGCCAAGGTAGACTCTCCCGCTAGAATCAACCGATGTTTTTTTAAACCAAACAGAAAAACGATACATTTTTGTGCTATCAATAGGCATGTCGGTATAAACGCTATTCCAGCCACCATCAGCGTTATTATCACCAACGGGGCGAGTTTCCCAAACAACACTTTCTTGACCAAAGGGGTTTGTTCCTAAAACCCTTTCATTTTCAGAGGTTAACCCATTTTGTGTAAAACTAAAAGAGCCTCCATATGTAGTTTTAGAAAGAGTCCCACTGCCGACTGCCCAATTAGAGGAGTCAAATACAGGACTCGTAGGACTGCTGATGCCAGCGGGGGTAACCTTTTTTAAACCAGCTGTGTAATTTTCTACTTTTTCTGCAAGACAAAAATACATAAAATAACTATCCCCATCATCGGAGGAGGAATAGTTATAACTGCTATCCCCGCAAGTCATATCAGTATCATTAAGATTGCTTGGGACTTGCGACATAAAAGTAACACCAGTAGAACTGCCTATTAGGGATTGGCCGGAGACTATAGAATCTGGGTAAGTGCCCTCTACCCTTTTATAATTCTCTAAAGCAATCTGTATCTGATTAATATTATTTATTTTTTTAATTTCCCTTCCTTTTTGACGAGAATTGGATATAGATAAAAAAACCGTAGTTGCTATTAATGTTATTATAAAAATTACTCCTAAGAGTTCAATTAACGTAAAAGCCTTCCTTTGATAAAAAATCTTTTTAATACCCATATTTTTACTTATAATAAAAATATAAAACTAATAATATAATAACATATTAGCATAAAAAAATATTTTCAACAATAAAAATAAGGGGCAAGAATCCCCTTATTTTTCGTACTATATTTTAAAATTATTTTTTTCCGCTTTTCTCCCTAATTTGCTCTAGTATATTCCTTGGTACTTCATTGTAATGAGAAAACTCCATCACATAATTAGCTCGGCCTTGGCTCATGGAACGAAGTGAAGTAGCATAACCAAACATCTCAGCCAGTGGAACCTTGGATAAAACAACCTTAGCATTACCCCTTTCAGTCATTTCTTCAATTTGACCTCTCTTAGCATTTAAATCACCAATAATACTGCCCATATATTCCTCGGGAGTAGTAACCTCAACTTTCATAACTGGTTCTAACATAATAGGAGTTCCCTTCTGACAAGCTTCTTTAAAGGCAAAAATAGCCGCCATTTTAAAGGCAATTTCAGAAGAATCAACCTCATGGTAAGATCCGTCATACACAGTGGTTTTAACATCCACCATTGGATAACCAGCCAAAATACCACTTTGCATTGCCTCTTTAACTCCCTTTTCTACGGCTGGAATATATTCACGAGGGATAGCACCACCTTTAACCTCATCAACAAATTCGTAACCCTTACCAGCTTCTTGTGGCTCAACTCGTAAATAACAGTGTCCATATTGACCACGACCACCGGACTGTTTGGCATATTTATGTTCAGCTTCTGATTTTTGTTTAATAGTTTCACGATAAGAAACCTGGGGATTCCCAACATTAGCATCAACGCTAAACTCTCTTCGCATTCTATCAACGATAATATCTAAATGTAATTCCCCCATACCTGAAATTAAAACCTGCCCAGTCTCCTCGTCACTCTCTACTCTAAAAGTAGGATCTTCTTCAGCTAGACGACTCAAGGCAATGCCCATTTTTTCTTGGTCGGCCTTGGTCTTTGGCTCTACGGCAATTTTAATAACTGGCTCTGGAAAAATAATTGATTCTAATAGTATTGGCCTTTTTTCGTCACATAAAGTATTTCCAGTAGTAGTATCTTTTAGTCCGATAACGGCAGCAATATCCCCAGCTTTAATTTCTTTAATTTCTTCACGATGGTTAGCATGCATACGAACTAAACGCCCCACTCTTTCTTTATTTCCAGTAGAAGAGTTAATAATATAAGAACCGGAACTTAGAACTCCGCTATATACACGGACAAAACAAAGTTTACCAACAAATGGATCAGTAGCAATTTTAAAAGCTAGACCGGCGAATGGTTCTTTTTCATCAGCCTTAATAACTGTTTTTTTGATCTCATCTTTAATATCACTTCCTTCAATTTCAGGAACATCTAAAGGAGACGGTAAATATTCGCAAACAGCATCTAAGGCTAATTGAACTCCAATATTTTGCAAAGCTGTTCCACACATTACCGGATAAATTTCATTAGCGATAACCCCTTTTCTTAAGGCCTTCTTTAAATCTTCTAAAGAAAGTTCTTCTCCGCCTAAATATTTTTCAGTCAAAGCATCATCAAATTCGGCTACTTTTTCCACCAAGTCAGCATAATATTTATTTAATTTTTCCTCCATATCAGCTGGAACTGGGATCTCGCTTATTTGCTCACCAAAGCTTCCTTCAAATTTATAAGCTTTTTTTGTTAAAATATCAATTACTCCTGAAAAATTATTTTCTGACCCGATTGGTAACTGATAAGCAAAGGCCTTAGAATTTAATCTTTTCTTGATAGACTCCAAGCTCATATAAAAGTCAGCGCCAGTTTTATCCATTTTATTAATAAAACAAATTCTAGGGACTCGATATTTATCAGCTTGACGCCAAACAGTTTCGGATTGAGGCTCTACTCCTTGAGAAGCATCAAAAACAGCAATAGCACCATCTAGAACACGGAGTGATCTTTCCACCTCTACAGTAAAATCAACGTGACCAGGAGTATCAATAATATTGATTTTGTTTTCTTTCCAATAACAAGTGGTAGCAGCTGAGGTGATAGTAATACCACGCTCTTTTTCTTGTTCCATCCAGTCCATATCGGCGGCTCCATCATGAGTTTCTCCGATCTTATGCTTTTTACCGGTGTAAAACAAAACTCGCTCAGTAAAAGTTGTTTTACCAGCGTCAATGTGGGCCATGATTCCGATGTTACGGAATTTATCTAGAGTATAATCTTGTGACATAGTTGTTTAATAGAATCTTTGGGATCTTTAGAATCTTTGAGATCTTTAGGATATTTTAATTAATTTATTATTTTTATTTCTAAAAGTTTAAATTTTGTATTCCTAAAAGTTGATATTTTGTGGAAATTTTTAGGAAAAGGCGAGAAATGAAGCGAGTCTAAAAATTTCCAACCTAATTCTTAAAAGTTTAAATTTTGAGCGAAGTTTTAGGAAAAAGTGAAAAACAATTTCTAATTAGAAAAATTTAAATTTTAGATGAAGCTTTAGGAAGGGGCGAGAAATGAAGCGAGTCGTATTTTAATACGGCGAGCAAATTTCGATGTCCCTGACGACAAGCTTCGCTAAAATTTAGATTTTTCCCTACCGGGAGAAATGGGCAAAGGCCTTGTTAGACTCCGCCATTTTATGCACAGTCTCCCTCTTTCTAACTGCCGCACCCTCACCATTGGAAGCATCTAAAATTTCAGCGGCTAACTTTTCGGCCATTGATTTTCCCTTTCTAGCCTTAGCTGCATCAATAATCCAATGACAACCCAAGTAAAATCTTCTCTCTCCTCTAACTTGAAAAGGAACCTGATAGTTGGCTCCACCAACTCTCTTACCACGAACCTCTAATAAAGGCGAAACCTTTTTTAGGGCTTTATTAAAAATGTGACGAGGATCATGCTTGGTCTCTTGTCTAATAATATCAAAAGCATCATAAACAATAGATTGGGCAGTTGATCTCTTGCCGTGAACCATTATATAATTTATAAACTTAGCGATATTTTTATCACCATATTTTAAATCATTTTCTATATCTCTTTTTGGAGCTTGTTTACCTCTCATAGTTTTTTCAAGTTACCAGCTATAGCAACTTATTATATTATTTATATTATTTGTACTGCAAATTTATTAATTATTCCTTCGGTTTCTTCGCGCCATAACGACTACGACTCTTACGACGCTTATCAACACCCTGGGCATCATAAACACCTCGAACAACCTTATATCTAACACCTGGTAAATCTTTAGTTTTTCCACCCTTAAGTAAAACAATAGAGTGTTCTTGTAAGTTATGCCCCATTCCTGGAATATAAGCAGTCACCTCCATGCCATTAGATAAACGAACACGAGCTATTTTACGCAAGGCTGAGTTTGGTTTTTTTGGAGTCATAGTGGTAACCTTAAGACAAACCCCCTGTTTAAAAGGAGCCCCTTTTTTGGTTACTTTTTTCTTACGATGCAAAGAATCTAAAGTAGTTCTAAGAGCTAAATTTTTCTTTCTCTTACTAGATGATTGACGTCCTTTTCTAACTAATTGATTGATAGTTGGCATAAATAAAAAAATTAAATAAAAATTAAAATATAACAAAAACAACAAACCCTCCGTAAAAGGTTCTCATTTGTATATAAAATTTAACAAATTAATAAAAATAAGTCAATAACCAGAAATAAAAAACTAAAATATAAAAAAAACTAAAAATAATACTAAACTAAAAAGCAACTCTTGCTTGGAATAATAAGGAATAAAACCCTTAATATTTAACTTAGTTAAAGGATAAAAGGGCATGAAATCAGAATTATCCAGAGCGTCTAAAAGAAAATGGCCCAAATAAGCAATTGCAAAAATGATGGCAAAACGAGGATCAAATAAATATAAAATTCCCGAGAAAAAAACTAAAGCAAAAATACCATGAAAATAACTTCGATTGCTATCCTTGTAGCTACGAGATCTTCTCCAATATTCTTTAATATTGAAAAGTCTTCTTTCTTTAATTGCTGGAAATAAATGATCGACATCAATAGCCAAAGATCCAATTAAGGCAGCAGAGTAATCCCCCGACAGCTTACCGATTATCAAACCCAAGGCCAAGTGAGTAGTAATGTACATATTCTTTAAAGCCACTAAATCCCCGTTAGAAAAGACAAGGAATAAAGTATAGGATAAAATATTAATCTAAAAAATCCAAACATTATCAAAAACAAAATAATAAACAAACCGTAGCGCTCAATAGATAAAACTTTGTATTTCAATCTACCGGGCAGAAAATTAACTAGTATCTTAGACCCATCTAAGGGAGGAATCGGAATTAAATTAAATATAGCTAATAATAAATTTAAAAAACAAAAAAGAATGGCCATTAAAAAAATGACATTAACAATATTGCCAGATATAGCTGAACCAATAAATGAGAAGTCGGCCCTAAAATAGGCGGTCAATATATTGGCCTTTAAGCTGGAAGCAACTGGCAAAAATCGAGCTAGTAATCCAAAAAAAACAGCTAAAATAATATTAGATCCGGGTCCAGCAATCGCTACTTTTAAATCTCCATATTTTTTATCCCTAATATTAAAGGGATTATAAGGCACCGGTTTAGCCCAGGCTAGTAAAAAACTTGATCCGGACAAAACAAAAAACAGGGGCAATAAAATAGACCCGAATAAATCAATATGCGGAATGGGATTCAGTGTTAGGCGACCCAAATCTTTGGCCGTGCTATCTCCCAACCTATTAGCCATCCAAGCGTGCCCATATTCATGAACAATTATGGAAAATATTAAAATGGCGATCGATAAAATTATTATTGACATAAGTAAAAATAAAAATTATCTTTAGTATAGCAAATTATTTTTTTATTGGCAAAAATATTAAGTGAAAATACCAAGTATTGATTATTTTAAAAATTGTGCTACAATAAAACACATTAAGATAAAAATTAATTTTAAAAATAAAAATATGGGAAAAAGATGCGATGTTTGCAAACGAAGCTCAACTAAAGGGGTCAGCCGATCACACTCTAATATTAAAACTCTAAAAAGACAAGGTATAAATTTGCAAACCAAAAACATCATGGGGATAAAAGCCAAGGTTTGCGTTAAATGCCTTAGAACCATGAAAAAGAACGAAGAGGAAAAATAAATATTCAAAAAAAGAAAATAAATAAAAACGAGATGAAAATCTTGTTTTTATTTTTTGTATTTTTTCATTAAATAAAATAAAATTAAATAATAAATAATAGATAAATAAATTGACCAATTATTAATATTAACAAAAGCTCCTGGAATATTATTAACAGAGCCCCCAACAAATAGAATATATTTGATAATTAAATCGATTAATGAATAAAGCAATTGCCCTAAAAATGGAATAATAGAAGATAATAAAATCGCTACAATGGAAAGAGAAATAATAAATGGCAATAACCACACCACCAATAAATTACTAATGGGAGCAATTAGGGAAAATTGTTTAAAGCTGGAAATTAAAATTGGCCCAGCAATTAATTGAACAGAAATTGTAATACTTAAAATATCGATGATAGCCTCGTTTATCCTTATTATTTTAAAAATTCTCAAACTTAAAAACTCTTTAACTACGGGGTGTATATAAATTATTCCTAAAACTGCCAAAAAAGATAATTGAAATCCCAAATCACCAAAAAGTAATAAGGGATTTAAAAGTAATAAAAAAATTCCGGCAAAAAATAAAACATTAACCAGGTTTCCTGCCCTGCCCATATAAACAGCCAGAAATGATAGAAATCCCATTAATGAGGCCCGCGAAGCTGAGGCTGGCGCTCCGATTAAGATTAAATAAAAGGCTAAAAATAAAATACTACCATAAAAAGATTGTCGGCGCGATAGACCAGAAAATAATAAAAAGCTTAAAAACAAAGAGCTTAGCAAGCTAATATGCATGCCAGAAATAGCAATAATATGACTAAGTCCGGCCCGAGAAAATTTTTCTCGTAATTCTAGGGACAGAAAAGTTTTATCCCCCAGAAGCATCGCCCTTAAAATCGCCGAAGACTCTAGGCTTAAATAAAAATCAAATTGATTGGCTACTTTGGATTTTAAATTATTAATAGCAATGAAAAAATTTTTAGCAAAAAAAGATTTTTCTGGAATGCTTATTTTTTTAATATTGGGATAATAGGATACAGCTGTTATCCCATATCTCTTTAAATAAAGTCCATAATCGAAATCTTCAATAATTCCAGGTTTCTGCCACTTCCCCGAAACTTGCAAAAAATCTCCCAAATTATATCGCGGATATGAAACAGAGCTAACTAAGACCCCCCCTTTTAATTTAAACTTGTTATCAAGCTCATCTAGTCCATAGATTATTTTTATTTTAATTCTTTGTCTTATGTCATTTGATTCCGGCTCAGAAATAATTTGCCCAACCAAGATTAATTCTTGGTTATTATAATTTTCAATTCTTCCTAAAGTGCTTTCAGGAAATATTAATAGATAGCGCCAAATGGCTAAAAATAAAAAGAATAAAATTATTAAAAAAATTTTCTTGAATTTTAATAATAAAAGGAGAGATGAGAAAGTAAAAATAAAAAATAAGAAAGCGGAAAAATTTCTTAGGAAATAAAAATAATGAGCCAAAAATAAACCGACCACAAAGGATGAGGCTGATATTAACCAAAAATGTTTTTTAAACATAAAATACCAATAAATTAATATTGGTATTTTATATAAAGCGTTTTAAAGATTGTTTAAATTTTTGATAAATTATAAATATATCAATCAGAGAGGTTTAAATTAAATAATTAATTTTTAATACAGCGCACAGCATAACCGCTCGCACGAGCATTAGTTCCGGCATAAGCTTCAACACCGCCAAAGAAAAAAAGACGCGCATAACCACTTTCTATATTACTGGACCAATAATAGCCATAAAGTCCAGCATTATAAAGAGATCCACCAAAGCCACGATTTCCATTTAAGGTTAATTTTAAAGACGAGGCAAAAGCTCCAGCTGAATCACTTGAACTCCAAGTTGCCATTTCGGCAGTCCACTCTGCTTCGGTTGGTATTCTAAAGCTGTCTGGACAGGGATTATTAATTCCATCCAATCCTTGCCATAAATTATTGTTAGAAGGGTTTCGCCAATCGTAAGGATCAGCTGCGGAAATAATAAAATTAGCGTGACCCGGGGTATCGGAGGTGGCCAATGTCGCTGTCGTGGCCGAGGTTCTGATTTGATGACCATCGTCTAATCTCCCCCACTGGAAAAGGTCGCCATAAGCGTTAGTGTCAGTAGATGAAATAGCTACCTGGGAAGCTCCAAGGTTGCGATCCAACCAGCATTCGCCAGTAACAGGGTTTAATGCCGTCCCATAAGTTACAGGAGATCCGTTATATGTAAAACTCACATTATAACCACCACATTGAGGAGTGCTTATCCCGTTAGGGCTGGCTATTTTTAATCCAGCTGATAAATCAGAAATATTACCTCCAACACAAAAACCTATAGTATAAGTTGAGCCATCAGCAGAGGTGTAAGTATAAGCATTATCGCTCTCTTCACAATCTCCGTCTGCTGGAGTAGGGGCTAAGGGAACTCTGGCCATATAGGTTGATCCTCCGGTAGCTATAGCTGTGTCTATTTCTCCAGTTAAAGGATATACTCCGGTGTCATTATAATATAGCTCTAGTGCTGTTTGCATCTGCCTGACATCAGCGATTCTTTTGGCGTCTCGAGCATTCTTCCTGGCATTTTGTAGGGACACTACGGCCAGAGTTGATAAAATACCTATTATGGCTATCACTACTAACAGTTCAATTAGAGTAAAAGCCGGCTTGGTGGATTTATTATTCTTTATTTTAAACATATTTTTTATTTTATTTATATTTTTTAGAATGTTTAGGAGGTTTGAGAGAATTAGGATAATTTTTTTTCTCTGCCAGCGTTTAAAAATTTCAGAATAGATGAGAGCGTAAAAACCGTGTAAAATTTTATTGTTTGAGCGAAGCCGCGTGAGCGCGAAGCGCTTTTACGTGGCGAGCGAGTTTAAAATTTTACTAGGTTTTATAGCGAGCATCCTGAAATTTTTATCTGCTGGCGATTTTTGCGCCACTTTTTCTAAAAAAGTGGCATTGAATTAATACTTCCATTATAGCAAAAAAAAATAAATTAACAATAACAAAGAAAATTATTTATTTTTATTTTTTAGAACAAAACTCAAATACGCTTCAATAAATTCATCCAAGTATCCATCCATCACCTCATCTATTTTATTAGTCGAAAAATTGGTTCGATGATCCTTGACCATTTGATAGGGCTGAAAAACATAGGAGCGAATTTGTTTTCCCCAAGTTCCCTGTCCAGCATCGCCTTTTATTTTCTTGATATTACTATCTATTTCCTCCTGTTGATTTTGGTATAATTTGGCTCGTAATATATCCATCGCCTTATCCTTATTTTGATGTTGCGATCTCTCGCTCTGACAAGCAACAGAAATTCCCGTAGGAACATGGACAATTCTAACGGCCGAATCCGTGGTATTTACACCTTGCCCACCGGGACCTGAAGATTTATAAGTATCAATTTTTAATTCGTTATCATTAATTTCTATTAAATTTTCATCTTTTATCTCGGGAATAACCTCCACTCCAGCAAAAGAGGTGTGGCGCATTGACTCAGCATCAAAGGGAGATATTCGCACCAAACGATGCACTCCATTTTCACTTTTTAAATAACCATAAGCATAGAGACCACTAATTTTTAAAACTGAGCTTTTTATACCAGCTTCATTCGCCGTACTTCTGTCTAATATTTCCACTTTAAAATTTTTCTTTTCAGCAAAACGCAGATACATTCGCTCCAATATTTCCGCCCAATCACAAGCATCTACTCCACCACTACCAGCATGAATTGATAAAATGGCCCCACTATCATCGTCCTTGCCAGAAAACATTAATAAAAATTCCAAATCTTTAAATTTGACCTCTAACTCTTCTAATTTATTAGAAACATCGCTATAAACAGAGTCATCATTATACTGTCCAGCTAAAGCCGCTAACTCTTCGGCAGATCTAACCTCGTCTTCGATCTCCTCAAAACGACTTATTTCTGATTTTAAATTCTCTGCTTTCTGACTTATTTTTACAGCCCCCTCTCGATCATCCCAAAAATTATTTTGAGAAATCAAAAAATTTAACTCATTCCACTGGGCTTTTTTCTTTTCAATATTCAGGGTTTCTTTAACTTTAATAATATCCTCCCTTAAATCATTCAATTTTTTTACTAAATTATCCATTTAAACTTTTTTTTAATTTTTCCACTAACTTGTCTAATCCTATCCCCCTAGAGGCCTTCACTAAAACAACGTCTCTTTCTGATATTTTTTCATTTACTAGGTCAAAAACACCTTCGATATTATCAAAACTAAAAACATTCTTCTCAGAAAGCCCAGTATCAATAGCTCCCCTGGCTGTTTCCAGGCTCTCTTCTCCTATGGTTATTAGAATATCAACACCGGCCTCTCTTGCTCTCTCTCCGACCAAGTAATGCCCCTCCTTAGAATAATCCCCCAGCTCTAACATGTCACCAAGTACAAAAATCTTTTTAGCAAAATTATTTTTCATCTCCTTCATTGTTTTCAAGGCACTAAAAGCTGACTCAGGTGAAGCATTATAAGCATCATTAATAATTACACTATTTTTTATACCTGACAAAACCTCCATTCTCCCTGGGACAGGTGGAATCTCTTTAAGATGATTAGACACTTCTAATAAATTTAAATTAAAATATGAAGATATCGCTAGAGAAACTAAAACCGAATAAACCATGTGATAACTAACAACCACCGGTAAAAAAACAGGGACGACAGAGCCTTGATAAAAAAGCTTGAAACTAATACCAAAGGTGTCTCTTGAGGATAAATTGTCCGGCAAGGACAAGGAAATATCCTTAGCCCAAAAATCAGCCCCCTCCTCCAGACCATAAGTAAGACATTTACTTTTTATCTCTTTAGGTAATTCTTTTAAATATTTATTATCAAAATTTAATATTGCTAAACCATCTTTTTTTAAATTTTTAACTAACTTGGATTTTTCATTTTTAATTTTTTCTAGAGTTCCAAAATATTCCAAATGGGAGTGAGAAATATTCGTCAAAATTCCAATATTAGGCTTAACAATGGATAATAAATAGTCCATATCACCCTCTCTATCAATCCCCATCTCTAAAATTAAAATTTCAGGATAATTTTTATCTTTAAGTAATAATAATTTTTTAGCTCTCCAAAAAACCTTTATCCATCCCCAGGGATTCTTCCCGGGAGATTCTACACCAATAATTGAAAGTGGAAGACCGAACTCGTTATTATAATTTTTCATACTAGATCTAACTCTAAAATTGTTAGACAAAACAAAATTAAGCACCTCCTTGGTGCTGGTTTTACCCACACTACCCGTTATGCCAATAACCTGAGGTTGATACTTCTTTATAATTAACCTAGAAAACAAGGCTAATATTTTCATTATAATTTTTTTCATATTTATTATCTAATATTATATATTACTCAATATTATCTAGTTTTTGGAATCTGATAATATTTTAACAGAAAATCGGTAATTTCACCAAATACTGAAACAACCGTTCCCTCGGCAAAAACTGAAGTATTAGGATTATCAAATTTAACCAATAAAACAAATTCGGGGTCTTCAATGGGGCCGTAACCCAGAAAATTATGGACGTATTGACCGCTTAAATAGCCTCCCCGGGGTGAAGGAATCTGAGCTGTTCCAGTTTTTCCCCCAATATAATAACCTTCAATTTGGGATCTCTTAGCGTGACCATTTTCTACCACGTTAACCAGCATAGCAGAAACGGTCTCGGCTGTTTCCTCTGAAATAACGCGACGAACAATCTGTGGCTCAGTCTTTTTGATAACATTACCTTGATCGTCTGTTATCTCATCTACTATATAGGGCTTCATCAAAACACCCTTATTAGCAATAGCCGAATAGGCCGAAATCATCTGTAATGGAGTAACGGCTATCCCCTGCCCAAAAGAAGCCGTAGTAAAGTCAATATCCTTAACATTATTAACTAGTAAGTTTTTAATATTGCCCGAAACTTCTCCGCTCAACTCAATTCCAGTTCTATCATTAAAACCAAACTTTTTTAAATAATCAGAAAACATCTGAGGTCCAACCTGATTGGCCGCAAAAATAGCTCCTGTATTTAAAGAATTTTCTAAAACATAATTCATATCCACCAAACCATGACCGCCCTTAGTGCTAAAATCAGAATTACTAATTGGCTTTGGCCAACCCTTAATATTAATTTGTCCATAATCAGTATATAGAGTTTTAGGGGTTATTTTACCCTGATCAATAGCAATAGCCATGGTTATAGTTTTAAAAACCGACCCAGGCTCATATTGATGTGAAATAGCAGTATTATCAAATAAACTTGACTCTTCAACTTCCTGATAATTATTAGGATCGAATCCAGGCCACAAACACATTGCAACTATCTGACCATTTTTAGGATTCATTACTATAATACTACCACTGCTAAATTGATGTTTCTTTTGAGCCTCTTCTAACTTCTGGCAAACACTAGTCTGAACTCCGTAATCAATGGTCAAGACTAAATTGTTACCATTAACCGGAGCCTGATACTCTCTTTTATCAATAATTATCTTTTCGCCTCGATAACTACCCTTATCACCTAATAAAAAACCATCTTGACCCTGTAAGTAACTATTGAAGTATCCCTCCAATCCATAGTTTCCGACATTTTCCATATTAGAAAAACCTAAAACATTGGACAGCATAGTTTTTTCTGGATAATAGCGAAAAACCTCCCACTCAAGATGAAAACCTCTAATTTCCAAGCTAATATCGCGACCATCTGGTAAAAAAATATGTCCCTTTTTCACACTCAAATCCGCGGGTGATTCTATGGAAAATTTATCTTTTAAGACTGAAAAGTAAAATTTAATCAAATCTTCTCGCTCCACTTTTCTTTTCAGTAAACGTGAATATTTTTCCTTAACATTAACTCTATTAAAATAATCACTAATAATAATTTGCTTTCTCTCATTTATTTCTAACTCCCTTTTAACAGTTCGAAATTCCAGCCACTCTTCATTTCTCTTTAGCACATCATGTCGAACGGCCACCTCTTGCTTTTTTAGGGCCCTCTCTTCCTCCGACAAAGAAAGACTGTCGACATATTTTAATTCATCCTCTAATTCTTTTTTATCTTGTTCTTCTAAAATTTTATCCACCTCCCGCTCAACCTCGTCTTTATGAAAAACAATATAGACATGCTCTAAAATATCTAAAATCTCCTCTTCATATAAAGCTCTAGGATTTATATACATAGCAGCATATTCTTTATTAACAGCCAATGGATGAAGACTGGAATCATTTTGTTTTAAATAAATTTCTCCTCTTCGTGCTAATAATTCACTATAAATATTGTGTTGCTGCTCCGCCCTAGCTACATATTTTTCACCATTGATAATTTGAATAGAATAAAGTTTGTAGATTAAGGAGGCGAAAATTAAAAAAATAATCGCTAATAAATAATTGAGGCGATTATTATTGAAACCCTTTTTATTAATATTTCTAGCCCTATCCTTTCTTTTCGAAAAATCGGAGGTCATCTTTAATAAATTTAATTCTAATTTTATTTTTTAGCCAAAGAATCGTCACCTGCACTGATATAATCAATTTCAGAAACCTTAACCATACTCAAATCCTTGAGACGAGAACTAACATTCTCATAGGATTCTAAGGAATTCTTTTTCAACTCCATATCACGCCTTTCTTCATTTAATAGGTTTAGCCTAGCCTTTGATTGCTCTAATTCTAAATTCTTTATCATCACATCGTCCATACTCTTTAGAAAGAAAAATCCACCGACCAAAAGAAGCAGAACTAAACACAGATTAAAGGCTCCAAACAAACTATTTTTTCTTTTTCCTGTTTTCATATTTTTATTGAATTAACTTAATTATTTCAATAATCAAGTTAACTTTATTTATAATTTTTCAATAGCTCTTAATTTGGCGCTACGTGAGCGAGGGTTGCTGCTTAATTCTTCATTTCCAGGAGTTAAAGGTTTGTTGGTTAATATTTTTAAAATTGGTTTTTCTTGTCTCGCTAGATCTTTAAAAAAATTTTTTACGATCCTATCTTCTAGGCTATGAAAGGACACTACTACTAAGCGACCACCTTTTTTTAATAATTTGATACTAGCTGGGAGAAATTTTTCTAAACTTTCTAACTCTTTGTTAGTCTCCATTCTCAGGGCCTGGAAAGTTTTGGTGGCTGGATGTATTTTTCTGGGCCAAAATTTTCTAGGGATAGAGGCTTTTACAATCTCAACTAAGTCTTGAGTGGTTTTTATTTTATTCTTTCTGCGATGAAGAACAATATTATGAGCGATTCTCCTGGCCCAAGGCTCTTGACCGTACTCTTTTATAACTCTTTCTAAATCTTTTATATTATAATTACTAACAATAAATCTAGTGTCTGTTAAAATTTGGGGGCCGAACGACATATCCAAGTCGCTATCGTTTAAAAATGAGAACCCCCTGCTATCATCATCCAATTGAGCTGAGGATAGGCCCAGGTCAACCACAATTCCATCAAATTTCATCCCCTTTTTATTTTTAAGAACAATTTCCTCTAGATTAGAAAAATTATCATTAACAACAATTACATTTTTATATTCATTTTTTAAAAAATTATCTACAGCTAGGGGGTCTAGATCTATGGAAATTAGAGTACCCTTGTCCCCTATCTTTTCGGAGATTATCTTTGAATAACCTCCTCCACCCAAAGTTCCGTCAATATAATTGCCTGAGGCCTTAATGTCCAAAAAGTCGAGCGCTTCTTTGAGCATAACTGGGATGTGAGAATAATTACTCATATATCCCAAATTAAATTCCCAACTCTCCCAACTCCTCGGCAATGGCATTACTATTTTTTTCTGATTCCTTCTTATAATCGCTCCATCTATCTTTATCCCAAATTTCTAAATGATTGTACAAACCAGCAACAATTACGCTTTTTTTTAAATTAGAAAAATCACGCAAGTATTCTGGTAGAGTCACTCTTCCCTGACTATCAAATTCTAACTCCATAGCTCCAGCTAACAAGTGACGAGCAAAAGCCCTGGCCTTAGCCTGGCTAATAGGAAGAGTCGCTAATTTCTGAGCAATCTTCTCCCATTGATCTTTTGTGTATAAAAATAAACAATTATCCAAACCCTTAGTAACGACCCCGCCTTTCTTTAGCAAAGCCCTAAACTTAGCCGGAATAGCCAATCTACCCTTTTCATCTAAGTTGTGATTGTATTCTCCGATAAACATAAAGGTTAAAATAATTGTTTATTTTTTATATTTTGTATATTTTGCTAGGGTTTCAATTTTTCCTTTTTAATATCTAAATGGAATTCCCCACTATTCCCCCTACAACTATAATTATACACCACTTTTCCCCCTGGGTCAACACTAAGTTATAACAAAAAAGCCTAGCAAAAATAGGCTTTAGAGCAATTATAAATAAAAACAGGCTAACTTATTCACAGTTAGCCTGTTTTTCACAAAAAACTATCTAAATCTTATCAACAAATTATAAACAGTTAATCCCCAGTTAAGGATTTAGACGCTAAAAGCGTTTTTAAAATTAACCTCCATAAAATCCCAATCTAATAATTCATTTATAACAACATCCAAATACTCGGCCCTTCTATTTCTATAGTCTACATAATAAGCGTGCTCCCAAACATCTATTGTTAAGAGGGGTGTTTGCCCCTGATTTAGGGGATTGATCGCGTTAGAGGTTGAAACTATTTTCATATCCTGATTATCTAAGACGACCCAAGCCCAGCCACTGCCAAATTGAGACAGGGCAACCTTTTTTAATTCTTCCTTGAACTCAAGCAAGGAAGAAAAATGCTCTTCTATTTTTCCTAATAAAAATTTAGAGGGCTCTTTTCTTTTTGGACTTAAACTCTGCCAATAAAAATCATGATTAAAAACTTGAGCGGCATTATTATAAACAACTTTTAAGTTTTCCTGATTAAAAGATTTTTTTATTATTTCTATCAGGCTTTTATCTTCTAAATCAGTTCCGGAAATTAATTTTAATAGATTATCGAAATAAGATCGATGATGCTTGCCATGATGCAGATCAAAGGTCTCATTAGAGATTCTATTAGAGAAATTAGATGGGCTATAAGGTAGTTCAAAAAGATTTAGCATACTTTTAAAAATTAATTATTATCTATTTTTATAAATTATTTATATCTTATATAATTGTCCTCCGATAAAACATCTAGCTCAGGAATAATCTCTACTCGACTGACTGAGCTGATAGAGTTAACCCAAGAGATATTAATAGCTCTCTCCTCCATTGACATTAATTCATAAACCATATATTTATTCACGCCAATAATACTATTTTGATTAAATAACACTATAGACAATGGTACTTCCCAATAATTATAGGGGCTATTGTTTTTAATCTTAAAGCTTAGACTGTTACTATTACCGGGCTCAACCTGAGAGCCACTAATAGACTCAAATTTTTCATCTAAAATGTAAAAATTAGATCTATCTTTATAATAATTTTCCCAAGCTCCATAGCGCTTAACATCTACTCTTTGCCAATTAATATTTTTAATTACAAATTTTAAATTACTAATACGACCGCTAAAATCAACTGCTAAGTTTATTAGATATTTTTCCTCTTCGGGTAAAATTGTGGACCTACCGCAAGAAACTTCAACATCCTCACTAAGAAAGCAATAGTTAACAAAAGAGATAAAATTATCGTTGGGATTTTTTATCCTATTAACAAAATCGTACTTACCATTATGAAGAAAACTCTGTGGAGAACCAACGCTCAGTGACTCGGCTGAACGAGTGGCACCAAAATTGACCGTGATAGTTGAAAGCTCTCTTAATATTCTTAACTCTTCTGGTCTGTTTTTTATATAAGAATAAAGATTTAAAAAAACCCTAGAATACAAAAAGATGGATAGTAAAATAAGGGCTAAAATTAAGATTATAACAAAAGACCTTCGATTTCTTATAAACCATAAACCAAAGTTTAGGCGGCGCAAAGACTCCCCCTTATCACTATTATATTTACTAAGATCTATTTCTTTTTCCGTGTCACCACGAAAGTCTTTTTCTAAATTATTTTTTTCATTGTCCATATTCTTGAAAAATGTTATAATTTAATCATGCTAATATTATAACATAATTTTATAATTTTAAAAACAATTATATGAAAACCAACGTCCCCCTTAATGTCCCTAAAAAAATAAGGAAAGTTTATGAAAAAAACTTTCGACATGCAACAATGAACACTGGCAAACTATTTTTATTTGCTGGCGATCAAAAAATTGAACACCTAAACGAAGACTTTTCTGATAAATTTAAAAACTCTGATCCCGAACATCTATTTAAAATTGCCTCGCAGGCCAAGGTTGGGGTTTTTGCTGCCCATCTAGGATTAATATCTCGTTATGGTGAAAAATATAAAAAAATCCCCTATTTGATAAAATTAAACGGAAAAAGTAATTTAGTAAAAACACAAGACCCCTTAAGTCTTTCTTTATGGTCAATCGATGATGTAATCAATTTTAAAAAACAAAGTAACTTAAATATTCTAGGTGTTGGCTATACTTTATATCTGGGAAGTGAATACGAAAATGAAATGATGGTAGAGGCAGCCAAAATCATAAACCAAGCTCACGAAAATGGGCTACTGGCTGTTTTATGGATATACCCCAGAGGAAAAAATATTAAAAATGAAAAATCTCTAGACTTGCTAGCTGGTGCGGCTGGGGTAGGCTTATGCTTGGGTGCTGATTTTATTAAACTTAACTATCCCCTGGGAGAAAGTGAAAAAGAAGCCAAAAAATTCAATAAAGTTATAATAGCTGGAGGAAATACTGGCATAATATGCTCTGGCGGATCAAAAATCAGCGAAACCAAATTGCTCAAAACTATCAAAAATCAAATAAAAATTTCAGGGGCTCGAGGATGTGCTCTTGGACGAAACATTCATCAAAACGATTTAAAAACAGCGGTTTCCCTGGCTAATAAAATCAGCAAATTAATGAAATAAAAAAACATAGTCAGGTAAAATTTTCCTAGTCTTAACCAATAAATATAATATTCCCTAGCTAATAAAAAAGTAGATCTAAAAATCTACTTTTTTGTATACATAAAATTTAAAATACTAATTACAAAGATTTACTGGAAACCTCATTCAACAATGACTTAAAAAATTTATCTTTTTTAATTTCTTCTATTTTTTGTTCGCCTCTCTTTCTAACAGCCAAAACTTTGCCCTTAGACTCTTTATCTCCAACAACGATGATATAAGGTGATTTTTCGGCCACTGCTTTTCTAATTTTATTAGCCACTGTCTCATTGTCAATATCTAATTCTGGGCGTAGATCTAAATCTAAAAATTCTTGTTTTAATTTTTGACAATATTCAATATGCTTTTCACCGACGGAAATAATTTTTACTTGGACTGGAGATAACCACAACGGGAAGGCCCCGCCATAGTGCTCAATAATAAGAGCTAAGAAGCGCTCATAAGAACCAAGAATCGCACGGTGTATCATTACTGGATTTTTTTCGCTACCATCTTTGTCGGTATAAACCAAGTTAAACCTCTTAGGGGTGGCAAAGTCAAGTTGCACGGTTGGGATTTGAATTTCTTTACCTAGGGAGTCACGGAACATAAAGTCTAGCTTAGGACCATACAAGGCAGCCTCTCCCTCTATCCTCTTGGCATCAAGACCCATCTCATTAGAGACATCTTCTAATATAGACTCACAAACATCCCAGTCCTTTGGATCACCAATATATTTTTCCGGATTATCATAGTCTCTAACAGACAAAGACACCCAATGTTTACCCCAAAGACCAAGAGCACTATAAAAATCCTTGATAATATTAACTAGGCTTTTAATTTCATCTTTTGTTTGCTCAAGACTACAAAAAGTATGCCCATCTTCGACAGTAATAGCATAAACCCTGGACAAACCCCCGACCTCCCCACTCTTTTCAGCTCGATACTGTTTCTCGGACTCCATATATTTAATTGGTAAATCACGATAAGACCGAGCCTTGGAGGAATAAATCTGAGTTTGGTGAGGACATTGAACCGGCTTAATGACAAAATCATGCCCCTTGTCAGAGGAAACATGAAAAAGCTCTTCACTAAATTTTTTAGCATGACCAGACACTTCATAGAGAGAAATTTTTGCCAAATGAGGAGTCATAACCTTTTCAAAACCATAACGACGACAAACTTTCTCTATATGATTTCTCAGAGCATCAATAATTATCATCCCCTTGGGAGTAAATAAAGGAAGTCCTGGTCCAACTAAATCAGAAAAACAAAACAAATCCAATTCTTTTCCTAGCTTGCGATGATCTCTCTTCTTAGCTTCTTCCACTTTTTCTAAGTAATCTTTTAGTTCTTCCGCACTATCAAAGGATAATCCGTAAATACGAGTTAACATTTTGTTTTTTTCATCTCCTCGCCAATAAGCACCAGCCACCTTATCCAATTTAAAAGAACCGACTTTAATTTTTCCGCTGGACTCCAAGTGAGGTCCTCGACAAAGATCGGAAAACTCACCCAGCTCATAAAAACTAACCTGAGACTCACCTTCTTTTTTTAAATCTTCCAGTATTTCTAATTTATAAACATCATTAATATCTCGAGCTTCTTTAATGGCCTCGTCAATATTTTTTTCTGATTTATTAAACTTCAAATTTTGCTTAATAATATGTTTCATTTTTTTCTCAATTTCAACCAGGTCAGTATCACTAATTTTCTTATCACCGAAATCAATATCATAATAAAAGCCATTATCAACATCAGGGCCAATAGCGAATTTTACCTCCGGATAAGTTCGAAGCACTGCCAAAGCCAAAACATGAGCCAGGGAGTGTCGCATTATTTCTAAATTTTCCATATTTTCGTTTTATTTAAAAATTTAAATTTTGTCGGTTAGCCTTTAAGTCTAAGATGGTCTTCTTTAGACCGTTTTCCAACGTAACAACCGGCATCCAACCCAATTCATTTCTAATTTTATAAGTATCAGGGATGTTTAATTGAGTCATAAAAACCTTACTATCATCAAAAACTATCTTTGATTTAGAGTCTGTCAACTTAATAACCTTTTGTGCTACATCATATAATTTAACGTCTTCTTCGGACCCGACATTAAAGGGCCCCTTTACATCAGAGGAGATCACTTTAATAGCAGCGTCGATAATATCATCAACATAACATAGAGAAGATGAGAACTCTTTATCACCATAGATAATAAGGTCATCACCATTTAAAGCATCACTAATAAAATCTGACAACATTTGCTCATCGCCCAATGTCATTCTAGGGCCATAAACTCGAAACGTCCTAATAATTTTGGCATCTAAATTAAATATCTGATTGTAAGTATTAATAAAAACCTCAGCAAAACGTTTACCCTCATCATAGCAGGATCTTTCACTGGAAATATCAATTTGGCCCAAATTGTCCTCACGAACTTTAATAATCTTGTCAGAAGTGGGTCTAGCACCATAAACAACCGAAGAAGAAAAGTGTAATAATTTAGAGCTATATTTTAAGGTAATATCTAAAACATTTTTTACAACATAAGAATTAGCTAGAAGAATACTCTCCCTATTTTTCAAAAAATTTTTAGATGACATTGGACAAGCTAAATTATAAACCTCCTGAATTCCTTGAAAAGGAATTTTAAACTTGTCCAACTCGTCTAATGACTCTAAATCAAGCGGTTGACTCATATCATGATTTATTAAAACAAAATTAGGGTCAGACAATAAATGATCGATGTTTTTAGGAGTGCTACTAGAAAAATTATCAACACAAATAACTTTACTTTCTTTTATAAGCTCATCGCATAGATTAGAGCCAATAAACCCAGCCCCTCCAATAACTAAAATGTTTTTTTTATCAAAAATTACAGACATATTATTAACAAGATCTTTAAGATGTTTACCCGCTCGGATAGCTTCGCTATCGAACGGGTCCGCTCAATTGCTCGAAGAGCAATCTGAGCGGAGGATCTTTACCCGCTCGGATAGCTTCGCTATCGAACGGGTCCGCTCAATTGCTCGAAGAGCAATCTGAGCGGAGGATCTTTAGGATATTATTAATTAATTAAATTATTATTTCTAGCTATATAATAGCATAAAAGGGTGGTTTTTCCAAAATACTCACTTAAAATATACCTGAGCTGGATTAATTTCCTATTTCAACAAATTCTACTACTACTCCCCCTTTGTATTCATCTTCTAGCCCATAAAATGAAGCCATCAATTCGCCCTTACTATTGAAAGCTCTAACATGGGGGGTCCCCCCTGGTCCAGCACCAGCTATTATTTCATCTAATCCGTCCTTGTCTAAGTCACCCAAAGCCAAATTAACCCCTCCTTTAAATTTTTCTGCATAGGCTAAGAAGCTTTTAATTTTTTCACCGGAATTATTAAAAACCACAATTTCTGGTTTACGACCTGGTCCTGGAGAAATAACTATATCAGTTTTTCCTCTGCTATCCTTACCATAGACATTCCCCAGTCGAATTCTAGCTCCACCGAAAAAATCTTCTTCATAAGCAAAAAAATGACTTGTGAGCTTCCCTTGACCATTAAAAATTTTAACATGAGATCCCCCTTTAGAAAATGGGACCACCGCAATTTCGCTTTTTCCATCTCCATCAATATCACCCACTGAAATACTAACTCCTCCGGTAAAATTTTCGTTATAAGCAAAAAATTGACCTTTTAATTTTCCTTGTTGATCAAAAATTCTAATATGTGGTCCTCCTCCTGGTCCCGCAGCGGTAACAATCTCGTTTTTACCATCACCATCAACATCTCCCACTGCTACATTAACCCCGCCCCTAAATTTGGGATCATAGGCGAAAAATTGTCCCTTAATATTACCAGAATTATCAAAAATTCTAACATGTGGACCACCTCCTAATCCCGCCCCGGTTATTATTTCTGAGGTGCCATCTTTATCCAGGTCTGCTACAACCATATTTATGCTACCATTAAACTTTGGATCATAAGCAAAAAAACGACTTTCCTCTTCACCCTTACTGCTAGTGACTCTGACTGAGTTAAACATCTCCAACTCGTCTTTAAAATCTATAATATCAACCTGAGGAAAAAGCAAGAATCGCCCGGTAAGATTTTCCCATTTTTCCAAAGCCCAATTAACAGAGCTGGCTAAATTAACCCTTCCACTGCCAAGCTCATTAAGGTTTTCTGGATTTAAGGAATTAATATCATCTGAACTCCTAATTAATATATCCAAAACCTGCTTATTGCTTAATTTCGGATTAGCCTCTTTAATAAGAGCCAATGATCCGCTAACAACTGCTGCGGACATGGAGGTACCAGACCAATAACCATTGTAATAACTATTTTTTTTATCTTCGGTATCATAAAAAGATGACGAAAAAAAACTTATTCCTGGAGCGGAAATATCTACACAGTTTTTACCATAGGAAGAAAAAAACGCCTTCTGATCTAAAGTATCAGTTGCTCCAACAGAAATAATAATATTATTGTTATTAGATCCACCGAAACAAGCTGGATAAAGAGGTTCTTGATCTAAGTCAGAATTATTATTACCAGCAGCTGCAACAACAAGAATACCAGCTCGATAAGCCCTTTCAACAGCCTCTTCAAACCCCTGATTATATCCTAGCCCCGAAAAACTAAGGTTGATTATATCAGCTCCATTGTTAATAGCATAATCTATAGCCCTGACCACATCATTAATTTTGCCCTCACCACCTTCGTCTAGAGCTTTAAGCGGCATTATCTTCACATTAGAGGCAATACCACTTATTCCTATAGAATTATTAGTCTTGGCCCCAATAATTCCAGCTATCATAGTCCCGTGGTTCAAACCATCGTCGCTCCCTCCAAGGTCAAGTCTAGGGCGAGGATCTGGAACATTGTTAACAAAATCCCACCCATTTACATCGTCGATAAATCCGTTGCCATCATCGTCTTTGCCATTTTCAAAAATCTCAAATTTATTGCGCCAAATATTATCTCTTAAATCGGGATGGTCAATATAAATTCCAGAATCAATCACAGCCACAATAACATTTTTACCAATAAAATTTTTATTCCATATAGAGCTAAATCCAATACGGCTTAAATACCACTGATTATTAAAATAAGGATCGTTCGGTAATTGCCCAAAATAAGCCCGAGAAGGAGGGATTAAAAAAGCAAAACTCACCAATAAAAAAAATGCTAAAATTATAATTACTCTTATTTTCATATTAGTAAATTTTAGCATATTTTTTAGAAAAACAAAAATTGTAAAACTAGCTTTTATTCTCTCCTGTTTTGTCACTTTTTGATTTGTCATCCTTGGCTTCGCTAGCTTCGTCACCGCTAGTTGCCTCTGGAACATCGGTTTTAGGAAGCTCTTCTTTTTCTTTTTTAGGCTCAACCACAGAAACAACAGCATCATCCGGATTATTTAAAACTTTTAGATCGCTACTAACTTTAATATCTTTCACTAAAATAATATCACCGAAGGAAAGAAGAGATGAAATGTCCACATCAATATGGTCTACCAAGTCTTTTGGCAAGCACTCAACCTCTATAGAATCAATATTTTTCATTAATAAAGCACCTAGCTCCTTCACTGCCCGAGATTCGCCAACAAAGCTTAGTGGAATTTCAGCGGTTACCTTTTTACTCATATCAACCTGGTAAAAATCAACATGACTAAAAAAATCTTTGATCGGGTCTCTCTGAAAATCCTTAATTAGAACTGGAATCTTGCCAGATCCATCAATCTCTAATTCTATTAAATTAGATTCACCAGCCTCATCATAAACCTTGGTAAAATCATTGGTTTTAATCTTTATTAAAACATTTTCCGACCCTGGACCATAGATTATTCCAGGAAAAAAATCTTTGTTTAATTTTTCTTTTTTACTTCTAATTTCAGCTTTTAACTTAATGTTCATAATTTTAAAATTAACTTAATAATATTTATAAAAATAATTAATAAATTAGCTTTTTGCTTTAATTATAATATTTTGGATAATTCCTATTAGAATAAAATTAGCAATGGTAGCACTACCGCCATAACTAATAAAGGGCAAGGATATGCCCATAACCGGAACCAGTCCGATGTTCATACCAATATTAATAAACATTTCAATAAAAATCAAGACCACAGCTCCTAATATCACAAAAACAGCGAAATCATTGTTTATTTTACGACTAACAACTAGTAAGCGCCAAAAGAGAACAAAAAACAAAAATAGAACCAAGGTCGCCCCCAAAAAACCTAATTCCTCGGCAATAACTGAAAAAATAAAGTCGTTTTGCGCCTCAGGTAAGAATTTTAATTGTGACTGTGAGCCAAATCCGACTCCACGCCCTGTTAGTCCGCCCGAACCAACGGCAATCAAAGCCTGAGAAACATTATAGCCCTCGCTCAAGGAACTGGCCCCAGGATTTAATAAGGTTAGTATTCTCCCCTTCTGGTATTCCTTAAAATAAAAATTCCAGAGAAAAAAGGATATTAAAATAAATGGGATTATTATCATTAAAAGATATTTCTTTTTAAAACCGTTTAAAATCAAGAAGCAGAACCACAAACCCATTATTATTACCACTGGACCAAAATCGGGTTGAAGTATTATTAAAAAAACAAAAACAGCTATACCCAATAAAGATAGGAGCAATGATTTTAATGGCCTCATCTTAAAAGCCGTATTAGAAAAAAATTTGGCTAAAAATATTATTGCTATAACCTTAACAAACTCTACTGGCTGAAGACTAAAACCGAAAATCTCGAACCAACCGGTTGTGCCACGGACTGTTTTACCAAATATTAAAACTAATATTAAAATAAAAACACCAAACCCGTAAATGTAATTGCTAAAACTTCTAATAAAACTAAAATCCACAAAAGAAAAAACAAAAAGAGCTATTATTCCCAAAATTATAGCGATTGTTTGTTTTTCTAGGTTTAATAAGCTTAAATTTTCTTGCCCTAGGGCAATACTATAGATTTCAATTAATCCAAAAAGTGATAATAACAATACTACTGAAAAAATAATCCAATCAAAACTTAAAAAATGATGTTTTAATCTGTTCAACATTTTTATCTAATAAATTTAATGAATATGTAAAAGCAAATTTGTTGCCACCATCACCCCAAGACCAAGAAATATTCCTAGTAATTGCTTGAGGCTCTTGCTAATTTTAATTTCCTTTTTAAGCTCGGGAATCAAATCAGATGAAGCAATATAAATAAAGCCACCAGCAGTTATAGGGATAATGAATTCTATAAAGCCATCTAAATAAGTGCCCAATAGAATAACAATAAGGGCGCCCAAAATGGAGAAAGAAGCCGAAATAAAATTATAAAAAAGGGCTTTTTTAACGGAATAACCAGCATGAATTAATACTCCAAAATCCCCTATTTCTTGAGGGACCTCGTGACTAATAACAGCAACGGTTGTTAAGACCCCTAAGCGAACATCCACTAAAAAAGCACCGGCGATTATCATACCATCTATTAAATTATGCAGACCGTCGCCTATTAAATTCATGGGACCAACCGGATGAGGATGATCGTCGCAGGTTGGCTCATGGCAATGGCGCCAATGAATTATTTTTTCTAATATAAAAAATAAAATAATTCCCCCTAAAATTCCAAACCACACAGTGCTATCATGATGGTCAGACATTTCCACTGCTTCAGGAATAAGATGCAAAAAAGCACTCCCTAATAATGCCCCGGCTGACAAGCTGACTAAAAACATTATTATTTTCTTAAGTCTTTTGATTGAAAAACTTAAAAAGAAAATCCCGATCAAGGAAACTAACGAGGTTATAACTGAAGCCCCTAAAATATAAAGATAAATCTGATTCATATTATTTTTTTATTTTTTAACCTTAGGGTTGATATCTTTTTTAGTCTTAGATTTTTTGGCCTTGGTTTTAGCAAATATTTCTGGATGATTTTTATTATAAGAAGAGATAACCTCCCGTAATCCTTCCACCGCTAAAACCGAGCAATGAACTTTTTGTTGAGGCAAACCGTCTAACTTTCTAACAATTTCATTCCAATCAAACTTTTGAGCTTCCTCGAGGGACATTCCCTTGACCATCTCTGTCATAACAGAGGCAGTAGCAATATTAGAGGCGCAACCAAAGGAAAGGAATTTAATATCCTTAATTTTTCCGTCTTTAACCTTAATAGAGAAAGATAATTGATCCCCACAAACCATATTACCAACCTCAGCTGTAGCATCAGGATTCTTTATTTCCCCAATGTTTTTAGGGTGAAGAAAGTGCTTCATGGTCTTTTTACTATAATTTAATGCCATATATTTAGAGCTAAATTAATTAATAAAAACATAATTAATTAGCTAATTAATTTTAATGGTTATATTATACCTTCTTTTATGAAAAAAATAAACCCTAGGAATCCAGGGGTTTATTTTTTAAGATAATAACTCAAGTATCAAGTAGTAATAATTTAAGAAACTAAAACAATATTAATTTAAAAAGAGAAAATTATATTTAAGAAATTCGCGTCTAACCCTCTAATTCTTCAGCCCTCTTTTGAATCAAGATTCTTAAATCATCTTTTCCGTTATTGTTTTTAATTATTTCCATTAATTCCTGTGCTGCTATTTTTGCCCAAACGACTTTTTTCTCATCGTGTCTATAATCTAGAGTTGTCTCCGGGTTGAAATTACTGACGCCGGCATCTCTTCGAACAGATCTGTCGTATTTTTGCCACATATAAAGCAACTCTCTAGCCATCTCTGTTTTTAGTTCTTCCTCAGTATTATACCTCTCTCGATTATCATTAAAATAATTAATCAGATCTCTATAATCTAGACCATGCTCAATAGATATTTCGTCATCAATAAATCTACTAAGCTCTTCACTTATAAAGTGTTGCTTAATTTTCTCCTGATCCCTATACTCAACACTCTTATCGGCTTCCTTGTATAAATCATAATAATTAAATTCCCCTTCAGCAACGTCTTCTCTATTTAAATCTTTATCACTAAATATTTGTCGATGCCCAATATTTTGCTCATCCTCGTCTCCATCATCGTCGCCTCCCTCATTATCTTCATCATCATTTTCTTCTCCACCTTCATCTTCCTCTTCCCTTCTTCTCCACCATACAAAATTTGATGGTCTTTTTAATAATAAAAGAAGTAATAATAAAGGCAAAGGAAGAACTACTTGGGTTTTTTTACCTCCCTCAACTTCAATTTCAATATTTACTCCTCTCTTCGATCCAACAATTTTATCCAGGGAATCTTTAACTGAAGATTCTAAATTATATTCACCAGAATTATATGCTGCAATTAAAGAAATGATCTTTTCCTCGTCGGAACCACCACCAATTTCCAGACTATCAGCCAATTCTAACAACTCCTTCCATTCAGTATCAGAAAATTGAACTTCTTCGTAATTAATACTTTCTATAATTGAGGTGTCAATATTTCCCTCTTCCAATATTTCTCTTATTATATCCTCGGCCAATTCTCCTCTTTCTTTAGCTAGGCTAACATTTTCTTCCTCTACATTACCTGGCTTTACTGATTCAGGGTCATTTTTGCGTCCCTCTGGAGAGGAAAATCCCGTTATTTTGATTGCTTTCACTTCATTTTTGGAAAAAACATCTTTAAGCAAGTTATCTTTTTCTCCTCTAGTAGCCTCATAAACAGACTTTTTTTCACCAATTCTGACCAATTTATTAGCAAAAGCTGTTCTAATCTGATCCTTAAAATACTCCTCCATTTTGTCTTTGTCAGTTTCATTTGTTAGCTCTGATCCCTCAAATTTAGGAGCATAAGTATAGGGGACATTGATACTCTCACTTCCCTTTATTTCTCTATTAACCCCCAACTCTAAAGAGACAGGAGAAATTATCCCTCCCCAATTAAAAACAGTATCACTTTCTGAATTAACTTTATTAAAACGATGGTTTATATCGAAAGAATAGGTTCTCTCTCCATATTCTGAGCTTGACTCCCTATCAATACCTCTAGTGTCCTCTAATTTATTTTTATCTTTTTCTAGATTAACATCAGAACCCTCGTTACTAGTTAAAGAAGATGGTAATGATGTAAACATTAGAGCCAAAGCATAATATTTTATTGGCTTAATAGCAACAGAAAATTTATTTTTAAAAGATTCGTATTTTTCGTCAAAAAACTTTTTGAACGTAGAGGATTCATACTTATCAACCTCCTCTAAGACATTTTCTTCATTTAATGCAAAATTATCACTTTCAACTAGCTCTTTTTTAGATTCTTCACCATACTTATGAAAAATGGCTATTTTGCGACGTAACATTTCTATGTTCCTTAAGTGCATCTCCATAGTTTCCTGGTCAATATCTTCGCCCTTAGCAGACTCTTCTTTTAGAAAATTATACTCCTCTTCCAAATCTTTTTTGTGTAATTCAATCAAGTGCCCTGAAGGGTCTTTTTTGAATTCTTCATAATTATAGAAACTCTTTGTTCCTTCTTTCTCAGCTCCTCTTTGGGATTTAAGAAAATTTTCTCTCTTTAATAACTCAGAATCATACTTGTCTTTTTCGGTATCACTCTGTTTTTCTGGCTCTTTTTTTGAGCCTGGTTTAATAATTTTTTCAAAAAAATTCATATTTTTTTGTTTTAATATTAAAAAACTAAAATAATATTAATTAGATTACTTAGTTTATATAAAAATACTAACATAAAAATAATTTTTTGTAAAGTAAAAGTCACCTTACTCACATTTCGGACAAAAAATGTTCTCTAAAATAGAAAAGGGTGGTAAAATTTAGTGCAACATCCCAAAGAAAAACTTCAGAGTTAATTTAGAATGGGCTTACTCTAATTTTATATCAAAAACATCTAGCAATCCAATTACTTCTGGAATTGAAAACTTCGTTTTTTTAAGAATATTTTGATTTGGATCTATACTATAATTTCTGGAACTTTTGAAAGATGCAAAACTCAAATTTGAATTTTGAAAACGGCTACTCTTCAAATCGGAATTTTCAAAATTTGCTCTTGTTAAATTAGTTTCTATAAAATCACATTCAAATATTTGGCAACTTTTAAAAATAGTATTTTTCAAGTCCAAATCAAAAAATACAGACATGGAAATAAAACAACTTTCAAAAGCAAAACTAATAATTAATTTATTACATTGAGAAAAATTTAACCCCATGATTTTACAACTTTTGAAAATAGTATCTTGAATTCGAGTGTTTTCTAAGTTTACATTAGATAAATTACAATTTTCAAAAACACAATTGGTAAAACCTGAATCCTTAAAAGACTTATCTGTAAAATTTACATTCTTAAAAGTTCTCGATTCAAATTCATTATTCTGATATTCCATAAAAAATAGATATTTTTAATTCTTTATAATTTTTATCCACCTTAAATTAATCAATCATAACATCGGAATTTAACGAAGTCATCGAGGGCGATTTGGGAAAAATGCGAGCTGAGCATTTTTTCGTTACCCCGAGCCGATAGGCGGAGCTCAGCGTGGTCGAGGTGAAGCCGAAGAAGTCGACAAGTGGCAATTACTTTTGCATGAACTTATAGATTCCGTACAACACTAGCGCAGCAATAGAGACTATAACCGAAGTCATCGGATTCCACATCGCAGAAAATAATACTATTAAAGCAGCTATTATTGCAAAGCCCCCTTCTTTTTTTGAGTCTAGTTTTTTCATGGTGATTTACATTAAATTAATAAAGAAAAATATGCAAACTCAATTAAATCTCTTAAAAAGAGAGTTAAAAATAAGGAATTATAGCCCCAAAACTATTGCGTCCTATCTTTATGGGTTAAAAGAATATCTAACATTTAAAAAAGAAAAATTAGGTACTTTCGATGAAAATATTATTAAAAATTTTCTTTTAAGTTCTAAAAGCAAAATATCTCCACAAAGTCAAAACATATATCTCGGAGCTATTAAGTTTTATTACTATAATATTATTAAAATTAACAAAAAAATAGAAATAAAATCAGTTAAAAAAATCAAAAAACTTCCCGTGGTTCTCTCGCGCCAAGAAATAGAAAAAATATTAAATTCAATTTCTAATAAAAAACATAAATTATTAATAGCAGTCTCTTATGGAGCGGGGTTGAGAGTAAGCGAAATTATTTCTCTAAAAGTTAAAGATGTTGATTTAGAAGAACTAACAATACATATCAAAAACGCCAAAGGAAGAAAAGATCGAATTAGCATATTACCAGAAAAAATAGTAAAAGACCTGAGAGAAATAATTGAATCTAAAAATTTAAATAACTATATTTTTGGGAGCAACAGAGGCGGAAAATTGAATTCTAGAACTGCTCAAAAAGTTTTTGAAAAGGCCTTGAAAAAGACGCCACCTTCCACAGCTTGCGTCATAGCTTCGCTACTCACCTATTAGAAAACGGGGTTGATGTTCGCTATGTTCAGGAATTATTAGGTCATCAAAACATTAGAACAACTCAAATCTATGTCCAGGTTACTAATCCTAAATTAAAAAATATAAAAAGTCCCTTATGACAATCATCTTATCGGGCTAAACTTCCTCAACCTCTCCACCGTCTTAGCTAATTTAGCTACAACATAATCAACCTCTTTCTTGTTATTGTATCTCCCCCAAGAAAACCTAACATTACTATTCATATATTTTTTATCAATTCCCATAGCAGTGATTACCGAAGAAACCTTAAGATTCTGAGCTGAACAAGCCGAACCAGTAGAAACATAAATTCCAGAAACAGATAAGTCAATCAAAATCGCCTCCCCTTCTATACCCTCGAACATAATATTCAAATTATTTGGCACTCTATTTTTTAAATCACCATTAAGCCGAATATTTTTTATTTTTTTAGCTACTTCCTTCCAAAAATAATCACGTAATTCTTTTACTTTTTTTAAATATTCGCTTCTTTCAGCGTAAGCCAACTTCAAAGCCTCGGTCATACCAACAATTCCAGCCATATTATAGGTTCCGGCCCTTAGCCCATTCTCCTGCCCCCCACCAACAATTATTGGCCTTATTTTCACATCTTTGTTCACATAAGCCAAACCAACCCCCTGAGGTCCATAAAATTTATGAGCCGACAAAGATAAAAAATCAACTCCCCATTTTTTAATATTAATTTTTAAATATGGCACGGCCTGGACAGCATCGGTGTGAAAATACACCCCCTTAGACCGAGCAATTTTTCCAATCTCCTCCATCGGTTGAATACTGCCGACTTCATTATTGACCGCCATAACTGAAATTAAAACTGTATCTGGTTTTATCTTTTTCTTCAGCTCCTCTAAAAGAACTACTCCGTTTTTATCTACTGGAATATAATCAAATCTAAAACCTTCATCCAATAACTCTCTAGCTGAAGCCAAAACACAGGGGTGCTCAATAGCGGAAATTAAAAAATGTTTACCCTTATCAGAATTAGCGCGCATTACTCCTTTAATAATCAGGTTATTAGCCTCAGTGGCAGTGGAGGTAAAAATAATATTATCAGCTTGACCATGCAAAATTTTAGCAATATCTTTTTTACATTGATTAATTTTAATATCATTTTCCTGACCCATAAAATGAATGGAGGAGGCATTGCCATATTTAGTATCAAAATATGGCATCATTTTTTTTAATACCCTTTTGTCAATCTTGGTAGTGGCGGCGTTATCTAAATATATTTGCATAAATTATTTTAAATTAACTTTTTTAATTACTACTGGAGTTTCTGGTCTGTCTAGCGACCCAGGCATGATAGTTTTAACCTCCGATATTTTCTCAATTACATCCATTCCTTCAACAACCTTACCAAAAACTGGATGTTTACTAGCTAAAGGAGCCTTATCGAAGTCTAAAAAGGTATTATCAGCAACGTTAATAAAAAACTGTGATCCACCAGAATTAGGTCCGGAATTAGCCATGGAAATTGTACCAATAACATTACTTAATTCTGGATCAGCTACATGCTCGTCAGAAATAGCATAACCGGGGCCACCTGTTCCCCATAAACCTTGTTGACTATCATCTTTGGTCAAAGGATCACCACCTTGAATCATAAAGTCTTTAATAACACGATGAAATTTGATTCCATCAAAATAACCATCTTCAGCTAAAGTTAAAAAATTGGCTACAGTAATCGGCATTTTGTCATTGAAAAATTCAATAGTGAAATTTCCTAAACTAGTTTCAAACTCAGCTTGAGAATATTTTTCTAAAATTTCTTTATTCATATTATTATTTAAATTATTATCAACTTCAACCAGATTTTCATCGGCGGAAGAATTATTAGTTAAATTATTATTAATATTATTTTGCCCGCCCAAGTCTTCGGAATAATCAAAAGTCATTCTTTTAGAAGAGCAAGCTGAAAAAACTAAAGTTAAGGACAAAATTAGAAATGAAAATATTATTTTTTTGTTCATATTTTTATTAATTATTAATTATTTTACTCCTTAATATGAATAAATATTCTACTATAAGTATCTGCCTTGTCATGATCCGTATGATAAATATCACATTTTTTGCCATCAAGCACAACATCGACCAATATCGGCTCTCTATAGCCCGATTCGGAATGAGGCGGTTTCTTCTCTACTATAACATCATTAAAGAATCTTAATTCTTTAAAAACACCAGCCTTCTTAATTTCTTCTTCCCAAAAATGAGTTCCTTTCCAAACTCTTTCATTATCATTATTTATTTCAAACTTATTGTTTTCCATATTTTTTAATTAATTACGAATTAATAAGCGAATAACCCTGGATTCCAGCCTTCGCTGGAATGACAAGACAGACGTTATACTTTAAATTTTTTCTTAATATCCTTATCCTCCTCTTCCCTTTTTTCCTCAATAACCTCCTTAGCCTGAGCTCGCAATTCTTCTAGATTCAGTTTATCTAATTCCTTGGCTCTTTTCAAGAGAATTTTTTTATCATTTAATTCTGGGTTTTCCAAAACCTCAGCCAATAACACATCCAAGATAGCTCCCATTTTTGGCCCAGCCTCCATTTTTAACTCTGAAATTAGGACGTCACCATTAACTTCTAGCATTTTCACAGAAACCGGATCATTTTGCACCTTTTCCATCATATACTGTAAGTGACGAAGCTTATATGGCATAGCCTTGGGTGTACCCGAGCCTAAACGATCTGCCACACGCAAATGAATTAAATCTTGCAAATTATCTCGACCAGTTTTAGCAATCAATCGTCGAACTGAAGCTGCAGTTACCTCACCAACATTATAATAAAACATATGGTTTCTAACCAAATTAGTCACCATATCAATATCGGAATTAGAAAATTTTAAACGAGTCATAATTTTCCGTGTCATCCTAGCTCCAATGTATTCATGATTATAAAAAGTTCTTTGACCTTCAATAATTTTCATAGACTGAGGCTTACCCACGTCATGCAAAAGTGAAGCTAGTCTAACTTGCCACTTAGGACTAGGACAATTTTTCAGAGATAAAAAATTATGTTTCAAAACCGTGTAAACATGATGATGATTTTGCTCCATATCAGCTCCCACTAATAACTCTGGTAATATATATTGTAATAATTTAGTTTTCTGTAAATAAAGAAAACCTTTATAAGCTGGCTCGCCTGAATTAGTGCTACTGCCGGCTTGCAGAATCTTAATCAACTCATCCTTGATTCTCTCTTTGGCAATAAATTTTAAACTTCCGGCCATTTTTAAAATAGCCCTTTCCGTCTTTGGCTCTAACTCAAAATTAAGCTGAGCTGAAAAACGAACAGCTCGCATCATGCGCAAAGCATCTTCCTTAAATCTATCAACTGGCTCACCTACGGCTCTGATTATTTTAAGATTAATATCTTTTAATCCCCCAAAAATATCAACCAAATAAAAACTTTTATCACCAATCTTAACCTCTAGGGATTTGTATTTGTCACTTTTTTTACTATCAGCCGGGCGCAGCGCCATGGCATTAATAGTAAAATCTCTTCTCATTAAATCTTTCTCTAAATCCTTCTCAAAAATAACACTATCTGGTCGACGATGATCACGATAAGTGCTTTCGCTGCGATAAGTTGTAATTTCTAAAACTGTTAGCACCTTCCCCTGCCTATCTTTAATAGCTAATATGACTGTGCCAAAATCATTTTCGTATTTAGCCTCGGGGAAAACCCGCAAAATCTCTTCTGGCAAGGCATCAGTAGTTATATCAAAATCAACTGGGATTTTTCCCATTAATAAATCACGTACGCTTCCGCCTACTAAATAAGCCTCAAATCCGGCTTTTTCTAAATCTTTAATTGTCTTTAAAGCAAATTCCAACATATTGACTTTTGTATAAAAATATGATATAATATAGCTGTTTATAACTAAAGAATAAAATTTTTGAATAAAGAAGCTCTGAGGGCTTCTTTATTTTTTGTCTAAAATTTTTATACAAAAAATTATTTATCCTCAAACAAACAACTCTTAATCTCCAACCCCTCTATCTGCCCTAGTCCCAACATAAAAGAATCAATTTTCTCTTTATCAGCTTTAAGAACTAAAACTATTAAACCTGGGCAATTTTCGGTACAATTCTTAGAAACATTAACCCCTAAACGAGACATAATTAAGTGTCCATTTTTAGTTAAAAAATCGTTTAACTGACTAGAAACCCTTTGCCTATTAGTTGTTAAAATTGAGATACTGGCTAAATGTTCCATATTTTTGATCAAATTAATTTTAAATTATAATTAAACTAAGTTAATTTTGTCTTTTTTCTTTTTGCTATATTTGGTATGAAGAACTCTATGATCCTGACTATTATTTTTTAACCATTTAACCACTTCTACGGCCCCCTTATTATCATGGGCTGTTCTTATTTTAATCTTTTTATCCCCTTGATACAACCCGGCCGTTCTTTTTGATACAATTTCCATAGAACTAGGTATGGGTTGACCACCGCCACCAATACAACCACCTGGGCAAGCCATCACTTCAATATAATCATATTTAGACAAATTGTCCAGCACTCCCTTAATATTACCTATACCATTAACTACTGCTACATTTAATTTTTTACCGGATAAATCAATTTTAGCCTCTTTTACACCCTCTAAGCCACGCACCTCTTTAAATTCTAGTCTAGAACGACATATTTTAGCTTTTTTAGGGTCACAGATAACATGATGCGCCGTCCTAAGAGCTGACTCCATAACACCGCCACTAGCCCCATAAATAATTCCGGCCCCACTGCCGTCATTTATTAAATCATTAGATTTTTCTGGTCTTAATTTCTTAAAGTCAATATTGTTCTTCTTTATCATAAAAGCTAACTCTCTGACCGTTAAAACCTTATCCACCGGTTTTAACTTACCAATTTTAAGCTCAGGCCGAGAAATTTCAAACTTCTTAGCCGTGCAAGGCATAATAGAAACAATAACAATATCCTCGGGTTTAATTTTTTTCTTTTTAGCCCAGTAGGTTTTAATAATTCCACCTAGATGAATTTGCGGCGAACGAGAGCTTGTGAGATGCGGAATTAAATCAGGCCTATAAAACTCTAAGTATTTAACCCAAGCTGGACAACAAGAAGTCATTAAAGGTAACCCAGCCTTTTTATCATTCAATCTTTCTAATAATTCCTCGGCCTCAACTAAAGTAGTTACATCGGCGCCAAAAACCACATCCATAACCTGGTCAAATCCTAATTTCTTTAAGGCTGCTACCATTTTTCCACTATTATTTTGCCCGTAAGGCAGGCCGAACTCCTCTCCAATAGAAACCCTGGTTGAAGGAGCAATCATGGCTATTAAAGTTTTCTTACCTTTTTTAGCTAAAATGTCTTCCACTTCCCCCCAATTATATTGCTCCTGAGCTGAGGCCACTGGACAATGGAGAGCACATTGCCCACAATAAATACAATCGATATTGGGGTCTTGAGTAGGCACTATTTCCTGCGCAGCTCCCTTCCCTTTTATTTCTAAGTAATTTATTTTTTGAATATCAGAGCAAGCATCCACACAATTACGACAATCTATACACTGAGACCCATCAATTTCCACGGCATTAGCAAATTTATATGTTTTACGTTTTACTTTTCTGTCTTGAAAATTAGTAACTTTCAAATCATACTTTTTTGCTAGGTTTAATAAATCACAATTATATTTTAAAGTGCAACCAAAACATTTCTCAGTATGTTCGGCAAAAATTAATTTCAAATTAGTGTTACGAGCTTTTTTAACTTTAGGCGAATTTGTAAATATTTCTATTCCATTCTCGGCTAAAACTGAACAAGAGGTCATTAATTTATCACAATCCTTCACCTCAACCACACAAACACGACAATTAGCCTTAATTTTTAGGTCTGGGTGATAACATAAAGAAGGAATAAATATTTTATTATTCCGAGCTATTTCCAAGATAGTCTGACCTAAATAGCCCTGACATTTTTTACCATCTATTTTTATTTCTATTTTTTTTGGCATAAATTTGGATAAACATTTTTAAAATAACTTAAAATAGCGATAGGAGCACAGGCCCCCAAGGCGCAAAAAGAAGATGTTTCTAAATTTTTACATAAATCAACAAAATCACTAACATCTTTTAAATATGAACGTTTATTTTTAAATAACTCTAATAAACGATAAGTGCCCTCGCGGCAAGGAGTGCATTGACCGCAAGAATTATCGGCGAAAAAACTCAACCAATAATTAACCAGCTTTTCAGGTCGATGATTAGAAAGTTTATAAATAGTGATAGACCCGGCACCGGGAACTTTTCTTCTTAATTGTTTCTGATTAAATACTTCCCCGCTAGCATCTCCGCCCACTTGAACAAAAAAATCGTATTTAGGATAGTTTTTAGTTTTGATTAAAACATCTTTAATACTTAAATCATCTGGCAAACTATAAACACCCTTGTTTTTATTTTCTATATTAATAGAATAAAATCTCTCACCAGAAAATTTATTTATACTAACTAAATAAACGTCATATAAGGTCTCAATATTATTAATCAAAGTCGGTTGGCCAAAAAGTCCCTTTTCGGTTGGAAATGGGGGGCGTAATCGAGGTTCGGCTCTCCCGCCTTCAATGATATTTAAAATAGTACTTTCCTCCCCACCAATATATCCAGCCCCTTTTGGTTTTTTGATTATTTCAAATTTCCCCTTTAAACCAGCCTTATTAAATTCTTTTATTATCTTGTTCTTATAAATATCATAATATTTACCATTGAGATAAAAATAAATTTTGGTAGCCTTAATGGTGTCGGAGGCGATCTTAACACCAATAGAAAATTCTTTTAATAAATTTTTAATAATATAACCATCCTTATAAATACCAGGTTCTCCCTCGGCTCCATTTATTATTAAATATTTAGTTTTGCTTTTAGCCTTGGCTACGGATTGCCACTTAATATGAGTTGGGAAACCAGCCCCACCTCGGCCAAGCAAACAAGCTTTTTCTATTTTTTTTATTATCGACATACTTTATGATTAATTTTTATATCATTTCCTTGTCATCCTCCGCTCAGATTATTCTTCGAGTAATTGAGCAAACCCACTCGATAGCAAGGCTATCCGAATGGGTAAATTTATTAATTATCCTAATTCTCCTAAATATCCCCCTTCCTGCCTTTGTGCTTATCCTTGCGACTATACTTCTTCTTATTCTTATGAGCCCCACCTTTAAGGCAAAAGGCTCCGGAGCCAGTTTCTAAATCAGCCTCTCGCCCTCCTTTTTTTAGGCCTTTTAATAAAACCCTTTTCTTATCTTCGTCTGATAAGTTAAAAGATAAATTTTCCTTCATAATAAGTTAGAATAAATATTTAATTAAATCAGCCAAGCGGTAAGAATAGCCCCATTCATTATCATACCAGGCGACAACTTTGACTAAATCGCCATCCATTACCCTAGTTAGTGACAAATCAACTATAGCACTATGATCATTACCAATAATATCGGAAGAAACCAAGGGCTCGGAAGATGCTTCTATTATATTTTGATATTTTTTGTTTTTAGAAACTCTGATAAAATTATTATTTATTTCCTCAACTGTAGTTTTCTTTTTTAGTAAAAAAACAACATCACACATTGATCCGACCACTACCGGCACTCTAACAGCCAACCCATCGAAAGACCCCTTTAGGGATGGAATTATTTTATTAATAGCGATAGCTGCTCCGGTCGTTGTTGGTACTATATTTATAGCTGCCGAACGAGCTCGACGCAAATCTTTATGGGGACCATCTACTAAATTCTGGTCAGCAGTATAAGCATGAATAGTCGTCATTAAAGCTTTTTTAATACCAAATTTTTGCCTAATAATATCGGTTACTGGGGCTAAACAATTAGTAGTACAAGAAGCGCAAGATAAAATTTGATCTTTCTTGCTAATTTTATTTTCATTTACTCCTAAAACTATTGTTTTAACTCCTCCCTCACCCTTAGCCGGGGCGGAAAGAATAACCTTTTTGGCGCCAGCCTTAACATGCAACATTAGCCCCTCTTTATTAGTAAAGCGACCTGTGCACTCTAGAACTACATCGACTTTCATCTTTGCCCAAGGCAATAGGCTCGGATCTTTTTCTGATAAAACTGGAATCTTCTTACCATTAACAATAATGTTTTTTTCATCATGAGAAACTTTCTTGCCATAAACTCCATAAGCTGAATCATATTTAAGCAGGTGGGACAGAGTTTTGGTATCAGTCAAATCATTAATAGCCACAATATTATAATGTGGATATTTTTCTGAAATAATTTTAAAAACAGCTCGGCCAATACGGCCAAAACCATTAATAGCGACATTCAATTTTTTAGGCATACTTTTTAAATTTAAGTTTATAAATACAAGAAGATTATAACATATTTTTTAAAAATAAAAAAACGCTCTAGGCGTTCTTTTATTTATCTGAAAAGTTAAACTTGAATTATTTCTTATGACGATTTAAATCTACCTCAACCACCACTCCTCTATCATCGTTTTTATCTCCCTTGAAATAAACATCAACTGACTGTTTTAGGACGTGATGACCGACCACTTCTCCTCTGCGACCATCAACATTTACTTTAGTTCCAATAGGCGGAAGTTTTTTTGATAATTCTAAATAACCTTCATACTCATAATTTAGGCAGCACATTAACTTACCACAAATCCCTGAGACCCTATCACTGCCACGATGAACAACCTGCTGGGTCTCAGCCATCTCTGAAGTAATGGAAGAAAATTCCCTAATATTGCCCTTGCAACACAAACCTCTGCCACAATGACCAAAATCACCGCAAAAACGGGCCTCATCACGACTACCAATCTGGGTTAGGCGGATAATCCCCTTAAAATGGCTCGACAAATCTTTAACTAAATCTCTAAAATCAACTCTGCCCTCAGAAAAAAAAGCAAAATTTATTCTATTCTTATCTAAGGAAAAACGGACATCAATTAATTTCATCGGTAAATCATACTTCTCTATTATTTGGCTACAATAATCTAGAGCTGTTTTCCTCTCCTCCTCACTTACCACTCTACTTAAGTCATCTTCACTGGCCAAGCGCAAAACTGGTTTAATACTATTCCTATCCTCCTCATCTTTAATCTCGGAGATATCTTTAAATCCAAAAACAGTACCAATTTCTTGACCAAACTCAGTCTCGACTATAACCATATCGTCAATCTTTAGGTCTAAGTCATTAACACTAAAATTATATTTTTTATCCCAAGAGACAAATTGTATTTGTGCTATTTTCATTATTTAATATATCAATTTATTACAAAGAGTACCTAATAAATTTCAGGATATTAACCTCACCTAAAATATCTTTAACTGATTTTTTATCGTCCTTTATATACTCTTGATCTAATAAACAAACCTCTGAATAATATTTCTTAATTTTACCCTGCATAATATTATCGATCATGTTTTCTGGCTTTCCCTCTTTTAATAATTGTTCTTTATAAATATCCTTTTCTTTTTCTAGTTCTTCACTGGGAACTTCAGAGCTGTCTAAATATCTGGGATTAGCAGCAGCAATATGCATAGCAATGTCTCCAGCTAATTCCTCTTTATTAGCTTGATCTAAAGCTACTAGAACACCAATTTTCCCGCCTAAATGAGAGTAAGCCTCGACTGTTTGCCCGGATACAAAAGCTGTTCTTCCTAGGGCTAATTTTTCCCCAATAACACCGCTAAGGTTGCTTATTTGGTCTTCAACCGTAGAGCCATCTAAATCCATCTTTAATAATTCCTCGCTACTAGCAGGCTTATTATTTTTTACAACCTCTAGAATATTTTGGGCTAATTCTTGAAATTTTTCGTTTCTGGCGACAAAATCTGTTTCTGAATTAAGTTCTACGACATAACCCTCACTTTTATCATCATTAACTCCGACAATAATAATTCCCTCGCTAGCATCTCGCTCACTTCTTTTAGCGGCCTTGGCTATTCCCTTTCTACGCAAAATCTCTACTGCCTTTTCTAAATCTCCACCAGCCTCATCCAGGGCCTTTTTACAATCAACCATCCCGGCACCAGTTCTATCTCTTAACTCTTTTATATTTTCCATATTTTTAAAATTAATTATAAATAAAATTAACTCAACTTAACGCTTTTAGCATCATTTAAATTTTCCTTAATACAGTTTAAAATTAAATCAACTGTTTTAGTAGCGTCATCATTACCAGGGATTGGATAGTCTACTAAACTAGGATCAACATTAGTATCACACATAGCAACAATTGGGATTTTTTTACTTCTGGCTTCTGTCAGAGCTGTTTTTTCTTCTTTAATATCCCAAATAAAAATAGCATCTGGTAACTTAGTCAAGCCCACTAAACCGCCCACTCTTTCCTCTAGGCGCTTAATATCTCTATCAAAATCTAATTTTTCTTTTTTGGTATACTTATTTAATTTACCACTTTCCCTATCATTTAATAAATCTTGGTATTTTTTAATAGATTTTTTAATAACAGAAAAATTAGTTAAAAGCCCTCCTAACCACTTACCAACAATATAGGGAGATTTTACTTCCTCTGCCATTTTTTTCATAGAACCCTTCACCTGTTTTTTAGTCCCAACAAAAAGAATAACCTTGTCTTCTTTTTTTAACTTAACCATAAAATCTAAAGCCTCCCGAAGTTTTTCTTGGGATTTCTCTAGATCAACAATGTAAACACCATTTTTTTTAGTGAAAATAAATGGTTCCATTTTGGGATGCCAACGGTTTGTCCTATGACCGAAATGCATACCCGCTTTCATCATTTCTTCTAACTTAGGAATTTTCATATTTTTTTCTTTTATCCCGCCTATATAGGCGAGCTGCTGCCCACAAAATTTATATGTTTAATATAAACAAGAAATTGGAATGAGCATGTTTTTTAAAATTAATAAAAAGCTCAAATATTTATACTATTTAAGCTTACTATATAATATACACTTTTCATTAAAAAGTCAATCCCCAAAAAGCCTAATTTTGGTAGAAATCTTTAACCATTTTATTAAATAAACTAATGTCATTATTATAAGACTCGGCCTTCAACTGATAATTATTTAGAACATTATTATAGTTAGACACCTTGGTATTATACTCATTAACAGAAATATTATAATTACTAGTATCTCCGGTGGCCTGATATTCATCTATTTTTACAAGTAAAGCATCTAATTCTGCCCTGAGAACGCTTAATTGCGCGACTATAGAATCTAATTCTAATTTTTTATTTTTAATAGAGGCGTTCATATCCGATATAGCACTGACTTGGCTGGTAATACTACTCATGCCCGTAAAAAGCCTTCCCACTGTTTTATTATAAATTTCAACTACACCCAAGCTACTTCCACTAAATATTTCTGACCAATTAACATCTCCTACCCTGGCCTGCCCCGAAGATAAGCCTGTTGGGAAAACACCTACTGGAAAATAATTTGTTGTTTCTATAAAACAAAATCCCGAATTATAGGAAGACTGACCCGAACAGGCTACGGCTACAGCTGAGTGATTGTCATTGGGATAGTCAAAAATAGTAGCCCCGTAACCCAAGCCATTTAACAACGAATGAGCCAAGAAAGCCTTATCCGAACAAACCCCCGAATTTTTATATAAAGTTTCATAAGGAAAGTTTTGTGGGCTAGCGCTAGTCTTAGTATTATCATAGGGAATAAATTGAACTAACGCCATCGCAAATTCCACTAATTCATTATCATTAAATCCCTCACTAGCCGCTATTTTTTTTAAACCGGCCACCAGATTATCGATAGAGTCATCTCCGTTTTTTAAAGTTAAAAATATTTCATAATAACTCTCCCGAGGATTAGAAGGAGGATTGGAAGAAGAATACTGCAAGGATTTATTGGATTTTTTATAGCTATTATACAAATCGTCTCTAAAAATCTGATCTAAATAATAATCTTTATTTTTATATCTAAAATTGAACCTAACTGTTTTCTGACCCGGCTCAATAGAAGGGGCCTCTCCATTATTAATAACCAAGGCTTGCAAGCTTATTTGCCCTAAATTAGTATTAGATATTCCCAAGCCTAAATTACGCATGATATTAAAAGCATCAGCTGGTCGACCCAAATAATAAAGGCGATTATTTTCGGGATTAACATAGTAAGCCTGACCCTTGTCCTCAACCTGAAGTAAAATTCTTCCGGACAAATTAGCCCGAGCCCCATTTTTAATAAAATTATTTACGTCACTATTTGATACACCTAAACCAAAATGACGCATAATATTAAAAGCGTCATTTGGTCGACCTAAATAATAACCCTTCAAATCTAACGGGTTAACATAATAAGCCTCGCCATTTTTTTCTACCTGTAATATTATTTTTCCTGACAACCGATTAGCCAAAGCAGATGTTTCGGCTCTGGACACAAAGGGAATAAAAAACAAAGAAAGCAGAAACAGGGTCAATAATATTTTATTCTTAAAAATCTTCATTTTTTTTATTTTAATATCAGGGTCCCTATCATATTTGGGAATAACTATATTAAAATTATTAATTCTCTTAATATTTTCTTTATCGGAAACAAAAGTCTCCACGGGGATGCCCAGGGCATAGGCCAAGGCATTGGCAGTTAGAACCCCGATACGTAAAGAAGTAAAGCTACTTCCTCGATTCTCAACTTTTATTTTTTTGATAAGCTTTAATTCTATTTTAGCGCCAAGCATCATTTTTTCAATAGCCGGCAAAAGCTTTTCAGCCTGAGAACGATGGGCTTTGATTTTTTTCTTTTTTATAATAACTCCCCTTCTCTCTAGAGATAATTCTATTATTTCATTGTCAGAAGTGTTTATATTTAAAGTTAACATAAATCATTTATAAAATTTACTATAAGTAAATTATAGCATATTTTTTTATTTTCAAGAAGAAAGGAGAGATAATATTTGATATATCAAACAAAAATAGATCTAATTTTATTACCACTTAAGCCGATAATAAAAATACCTTTATATCCTCGTAAGACTTAGACTTCATAACCTTATCTCTTAAATTAGAAGCTCCTGGAAAATCTTTCAAGTACCAAGCTAAGTGTCCCTTAAATTCATTAAAACTAATATCACCCCTATTTTTATTTATTAATTCCAAATGTCTTAAGGCGATTTCAATTATTAATATCTTTTTATTATCTCCATCAATATCCTGAAAGTCTTTAGAAAAAACCCAGGGACGGCCAAGAGCTCCCCGACCGAAGGCAACACCGTCTACTCCCGTTTTTTTAAAAACATCGTAGGCCTCGGATAAATCATTTATCCCTCCATTGGCTAAAATTACTCCTGAAAAATAATTGCGACTTTCTTTTATTAAATCTAAATCAATCGGACCAGAAAAAAGTTGCTTTAAGCTACGTCCGTGTATCATCAAAGCTGAAACAGGTAAATCAGAAATATTTTTTAAAAAATCCAATAAGCCCACTGAGAAAGCCTCGGTGCGAACCTTTATAGATAAAGGAATTTTTGTGTTTTCTAAAACAGCTTCTATTATTTCTCGTGATAATTTTAAGTCCCCCATTAATTTAGACCCCGCTCCTTGTTTTAAAACTTTTTTAACTGGACAGCCAAAATTTATATCAATACCGTCAGGTTTAATGTTTTTTTCCAAAAATTTTACAGCCTCAATAAAGTGGTTTTTGTTTGATCCAAAAATTTGTACAACATAGGGTTTTTCTTTTTTATCAAATTTTAGCATCTCCAGGGTCTTCTTAGGTTTATACTTTAGGGCTGAAACAGAGGCCATTTCGCTATAAACAACATCAGCCCCAAACTCCTTACAAATAAAGCGAAAAGCCGAATCTGTAAATCCGGCCAGTGGAGCTAGAGCCAAAATGGGCTCGTCTTTTTTATCTTTTTTTAATTTATGCCAAAAATTCATTTTTAAAAATTACATTACTTTTTAGTTAACTCTGTTTTATTTCCTGCTAAATCTTGAACCTCATAACCCATTCCCTCTAGTTTTAACCTAAGCTCATCTGATTTAGCAAAATCTTTATTCTTCCGAGCAATAATTCTCTCGTTTAAAATTTTCTTAACATCCTCCGGCAAATTCTCCTCTATATTTCTGGAAGCATCTTTTTCTTCGTCGCCCTCTAATACCTTTCCCAAATTTAAACCCCAAATCAAATCAAAATCTAAAATAGTAGCCAATTTATCCTCATTTGACAATTCTGATTTTAAAATATCAGAAATTAAAGACAAACTTCTAGAGGCATTAAAATCATCCAATAAATAATCTAAAAACTTATTCTTAAATTCTTCATTAACAACACCTATATTATTACCTAATTTTTCAACTTTAGATAAAAGATTAGTTAGTCCTTTTTGTGAGGCTTTTAAGGCTTCAAAGGTAAAGTTTTGTTTAGATCGATAATGAGCCTGCAAGAAAAAATACCTCAATGCTAAAGCCGAAAAACCTTTAGAGATGATATCTGACAGACTAAAGCTATTGCCCTCTGATTTAGCCATTTTACCATCATTCAACAGTAAGTGCTCATTATGGAGCCAATAATTAGCTAGCCTATCTCCAGTAGCAGCCTCGCTCTGAGCTATTTCATTGCTATGGTGGACACTGACATGCTCAATACCTCCCATATGAATATCAATAGTGTCTCCTAAAAATTGCCTTATCATTGCTGAGCATTCTAGATGCCAACCGGGAAAACCTCGGCCACCCTCTACTAAAGAGGAGTTAAAAGGCGATTCCCATGTTTGCAGGGCATTCTTGTGCTTCCCTGCTTTAAAGAACCATAAAGCAAAATCATAATGATTTTTTTTATTAATATCACTAACATCTCCCTGCCCAGCGCCACTAATATTTTTTTCTAATTTACGCCCCGATAATTTACTGTAATCCTTAAACTTGTCCACCTCAAAGTAGATCGCTAAGTCCGTTGCATAAGCGTATCCCTTGGCAATTAATAACTGAATAATCTCTATCATTTCATTAATACTTTCCGTAGCCCTTGGTTTAAACTTTGGTTCTAATATATTAAGTTTATTAACATCCTCTTCGTAAATTTTTATAAACTTACTAGCAACCTCATCGGGACTTAGCTTTTCTTGACGAGCGGTCTTTTCTATTTTATCCTCGCCCTCATCCTCATCCGAAACCAAATGACCAACATCAGTATAATTCCTAACCATGGAAACATTGTAATTCAAGTATTTAAAGGTCCTATGAATAATATCGGCGCAATAAGATCCTCGCAAATTGCCAATATGCTGGGTCCAATAAACTGTCGGACCACAATAATAAAAAGAAACCTCGCCTGGCTGGAGGGGCTCAAACTCTTCTTTTTTCCTACTTAAAGTGTTATATAAATAAACCTTCATAAAATTAGATTAAATTTAATCTTTTCTTAATTTTTCCATTAGTTTGGCATAAAATTCCAAATTATTCAAGCTGGCCATTTTTTGCCCTAAGGACTCGTTAACTTTAAACAAATGATGCAAATAAGACATGGAATTTTCCTGCAATATTTTCAGTTCTGAGTCTTTATTAATTTTTTTAAAATTACTAATATTAGATGAATTTTTAATATTAATTTCATTATAGAAATTAATCGATTTTATATCCTTATTTTTGAATTGATAGAGTTTCCCATGACGCCCCTCTCTAGTCGGGATAACACAATCAAACATATTCCACCCCATTTTACGGCAACGATAAATATCGGCTGGACTACCAATTCCTAAGGCAAATTTAATTTTATCGTCGGGAATAATTTTGGCAGTATACTCTAAAATATCAAATAAAAAATTGCCGTTTTCATCTACCGGCCGAGCTCCAAAACCATATCCAGCAAAGGGAATCTTTTCTTTTAAAAAAACACTATTAGATACATCCAATAATCCGTCTAAACATCTTTTTCTTAGTTCACGACTATTACCTCCTTGAATTACTGCAATTAATTTAGGGATTTTTTCACCTTTTAGTTTTCTTTTTTTTATTTGCCTAATATATTCTTGGTGGCAACGGCGAGCCCAAGAAATAGTTCGGTCAACTGCTAAGGAAATTTTTTTATCAGAAAAATTATAGGGAGGGCAATCGTCTAAACAAACCATAAAATCAGTTCCTAAATCAAACTGAATTTGGATTGATTTTTCAGGACTTATTTCATGAGTAGACCCATCTATAGGAGACTTAAAAACAGCTCCCTCTTCATTAATTTTTCCCATTTTGGGATTTTGATGAATAAGGGAAAAAATCTGGAAACCACCACTATCGGATAATAATGGCCCAGACCAATTCATAAAATTATGAATTCCACCAGATTTTTTTATAACTTTAACACCGGGCTGAAGGTACAAGTGAAAAGTATTAACTACCAAGGCTGATATTCCTGACATTAACAACTCCTTGTTCTCACACATTTTTATAAAACCACGAGTAGCATCGGGCATAAAAATTGGTAGATTCAATGATCCGTGATGTGTTTTTATTTTATTATTTTTAACCATACAAAAATTTATTGCACCCGACCATCATTACTAAATGAAGCGATGATATCATCTTCCAATTTACTAGTCTTAACATCGGTTTGTTTATTAATAATTCCCTCTGTTTCAACATCAAACGCTGTAAGATTTGAACCTGATGATAAAATTATTATTTTATTATACTCACTTTCGGTAGGAATTATGCCTATATCAAATTCGGCTTTAATTTCATAAATTCCTACTGGCCAACGATTTATAGTCCAGACAACATTGTTATTTTCTATATCAAAACTCAGATTTCCAGCATTAACATTAAAATTATTTTCCCAAACAACATACTTTGGCAAAGGAATCTCAATCTTAACATCCCTAAGTTCATGCAAACTATTTTTTATAGTCCAATAATATCTAAATGTAGTTTTTTCACCCACAACCGGAGGAAGCGGGCCAGAACCAACAGGAATATTGTCCTCATCAAAATAGAGGACCTTTTCTTCTAAAGAAAGATTGCTGTTTAATTTATTAATAATAATATTGCTGCGATTATCTGTTAAACGTCCGCTGTCATCGACAAAATCATCTATATTACCAACACTAAATTGAGCATAACTCTTTACTTCTAACTTCTGACCAACTTCGAATCTTTTGAAATCAGCCACTTTGATTGAAAAGCTGATTTCACCCCCCTGCCCTGGCTCTAATTCTTTTAATTCTGGCACCTCACGAAAAGTCCAATTAATAGTTTTTCGACTAACATCTCCTTTTCTTGGGTCATCTAAGCTGGTCCAATCCAAGAAATCACTTTCTAATACTGCCATAATAACCAAATCCTTCATATCCTTATCACCCTTATTGGAATAACTAATAACATACTCTAATTCCTGACCAAAATTAACAGGAAAATCGCTAGAGTTATCATTAACAGAAATATTCAAATGCAAATCACTCTTTATAGACTCTAGAAATAATTTCCTATCTAAAAAAACAAAATCCTTTTTATTTTCATCGACATATTTCATTCCCCAGGAGATAAACTCTTCCCCTGCTTTTTTAGAGTTAGCCTTATACTTAAACTCTAAAGAAGTGCTAACACCGTTTAACGGTCTAACTTTAAAATTATTATTATCAATTTTTTCGATTTCAAAACTATCATTAGATTTTTCCAAATCAATACTCTCGATAGAAATATTATCTAAATCATTAAAACTAATAATAAACTCATTAATATTGACAATATTAAAATTATTTATATTTATTTTTAAAGGATATTCCTCTCCTACCAAGACAGTATAAAAATAATCCTCAGAAATAGAAAAAGGTAATGAACTAACTGCAATTGAATTAAAATTTTCCTTACTAAAACTAGAAGATAGGCCGCTAATTTCATAGCCGGTCTTAACTGATAATAAATTATTTAACCCTTCTTGATTGATAATAATCCCCCTTATCTTTATTTTTCCACCGACCTTAGAACCTAGAGTTTCTATATTCCAGAGATGATCATCACTAAAAGATTCAATGGAATAAATCTCTGATAAAATAAAGTTCTCGGGATAAGTAACATCCAAGACAACGTTATTTAAAGTGTAATTACTATTATTTTTATAATCAATTTCATAAAAAAACTCCTCTCCCAGGACAACGCGCTCCGGAGCAGTAATATTAATCTCTAAAACCGAAGAAAAATCCTTAGAGCTTCTCATATAATTCAAACCCCAATAAATAAGGCCAGCTAAAATAGCTAGGAATAAAAAGGCATAAAAAATAGAGAACCAAAAACTTCTTTTCTTTTTAATTTTAATGGTTTTGAAATCAGGCATATCACCATCATCACTGTAAATATCCATCAAATTATCATTGACCTCATCCTTAGAAAGCCTATTTTTCCCAGATGGAGTAAGTTGCTCGTCAGGATTATTTTTTTCATCAACAACAACGCTTGGGTCTGGTGAACTCTCCTCTATTTTATGCTTTCTGAAAACTAGTTTACTAGATCTCTTTTTGATTTTCATATTCTTTAATTAAACAATTTAAATTAAAATTAGGAAAAATAATATAAATTGATCTTATTAATTATTTTAATTATTTTAACATAATAACAAAATATCTATCCTTGTCCAAAATATTATTCAACTCTATCTGCCTCAAATTACCACTAATGTTATCGGGATAAGTCCAAGCTGGATCCAGATTTAAGTCAGAGGAAAATGATACATCCAGAGAGGAGTCTCTAGATCCTGGTTGCTTCTGCCATAAAAGAGAATAATTTTGACTAGGATCTTTAGGAAAAATTTTATTCAAAATACTATAATCATCCTCCAATAATAAAGAGTGAAAATTATAGGGTAACTTGTAAATAATTTCGATAACAGCATCGTCTCCTGGGTCAGTAATATTCCAATTAGCAAAAACTGTTTTGCCATTCTCTTGGTAAATTTTGGTTCCGCTTAAAGGGTCGATCTCAGCGCGATACTCTGTTTTCTCTAAAGTGCTATTTTTTTCGGTTTCCACATCCAAGGTTTTAAAATATTTATCCTCCAAAGAAGAGAAGCCTTTGGCACTTACTAAAGAGCTACCCAGTGGAACATAGGTTCTTAGCCAGTTAACATTTCTAGCTCCTGAGAACAAGTCTCCCCTAACCCCCTGATGGCTTCTTTGAATAGTTAATTTATTTAAAATATTACCAGCCTCATCAATTTCAACCTCTAGACTAAAATTATTTTTAATAAAATAATCTGTTTTTCCACCAGCCACACTAGAGTTTACAACCAATAGATAATCTAAGGGTGAGTCCTTAACTCGACCAGCCCAAGATCTCTTTTCAATCTCTGCCTGCATTTTATCATTAACAAAATAAAGTAAAATATTCTTATTACTCAAATTTTCCTCCATTACCTTCAAACTCCCAATTAATAAATTCTGACTAAAATTACCAGAAAATTTTTCTAAAATCTCGGCAATTAAATCGCCAATTATTTGTTTAGGTTCATTTCTTAAAAACAATTCTTCCTGCTCACCCTCTTCAGTCTCTTCAATCTCTTTAATATTTTCAGTCTCCCCCAACTCATCCTCTTTGACTTCAGTAGTAGTTGATTGCGAAGTCGTGGAAACTCTTTCTAAAATATCTGTTTTTAAATTTTTATCCTGATAAACCTCTGGCTGACCAATAACCTCAACTATTTCCTGAATAATTTCCCAGAAATTTTCCGAATCAACTACCACTCCATATTTTTCGTTTAAATCAACCGGGCCAATAATTTTTAGCACATCGGCTAAAACATCTGGGGTCAGACTTATAACTCCATCAACGCTAGGACCTCCGCTTCTCTCATAAAACCACATTAAATTCTGTGCTGACATTTTCCAATCGGGCCACCAATTAGCATCCCAAAAATACCAAATTGGTTTAACCAGGTGAAGTGGCTTAGGAGATTCTACTAAAACCCTCATACCGCCTTCAGTATCATAAGATCCTCCTGGAGGAACCTCAATATTTTTTATTTTACCCCTCTTTAAATCAACTAAAGCATAGCTACCAATAAATCCTCCAGTAGCTCTAATTTCAGCATTATTCTGAAAAACAACTAAATATCTCTTATCGCTATCAATAGCTAAAAAATCTTTTAGTCCTGGTAGCATCTTTCTAAAATCAGACAAGTTTTTCTCTAAAACCGCAGAGGCCTCTTTTATGGAAGTAAACTGATCCAAGTACTCAACTGGTATAGATTTGTCCCTAATTTTATTTAAATATTTATTAACATTTTTAAAGTCATCTTCAACTTTCTCAAAATAATATTCAAAGTCAGAAAACTTACCAGAAACATCGGTTTCTCCCTCAGAAAAAGCCAGGATGAGACTATTCATAGCCAGGGAGAAATTATCTCCAGCCGATGACAAATGTATACCAATTTGAGCTATTTTTTTAGACTCTGATGCCAACCTCACTTTTTCGTCTCCAGAAAAAGATGCTAGAGCGACCATAAATTCATCCATCTTTTTTAACTCCTGATCTAATAATAAAAAATTTTCTCCGGCCTGAAAAAAACTTCTCTGAGCCAAACCTAAGTCTAGCTGAGAAATTTTATCTGACGCGACCATAAAATCATTTAACGCCGAAGATGATAAGCCCCATAAACTATTTTGAAATTTTTCCTCCACAACAAGCTGGTAATAACTAAAAATCTTAAAAGGCACAACTAATAAAAAAAGTATTAATACAAAGAGCCATAAAGGTCTTTTTTTCTTGGTTATAATAGCCTTGCTTCGAACCTTCATGGAAATACGATTTTTTCTAAAACCTCCCTTTACTCCGGCATCGCCGCTCCCTCTTCCTTTTAAGAAAAAAATGTTTTTTTCTAAGAAATACTGAATATCTAATAACCAGTCAACAAAAAACCAAACAAAATTTATAAGAAATTTAAAAATTAAAAAAAACAAAGAAAAAATAGATGTTTTTTTAATATTTTTAAATAGCCTTCCCTTATTACTATCTATTTCTTTTTCAAAAAACAAGTATTTTTTAATATTGCTTTTGAAATTCTTAGGGCTGGAAGGGCTTTTAACTGCCCTTTTAAGATTGAAGGATGGGATTTTATTTTTTTTAGATAATTTTTTAGGAGTGTGACGATAAGCACTAGTTTCAGGAGTATTGTCATCCGGTCTCAAATCCAAAACAAAGCCCGAAGTCTCCAGCTCAGATGATATTTTTATTTTATGCTTTTTTGTTTTCATTAAAATTAACTTAAATAAATTTTATGAGTTGCAAAAGCACATTCCCACCAATTATACTTTTTTTGCTGATCATGGCCAAGAGATATTAACTTTTCCCTTAAGCTTGTATCGGAAAATATTTTTTCAATTTTATTCAAAAAGTCTTCCTTATCCCTTGGGTTAAAATAAATAGCAGCCTCTCCCAAAATTTCAGGCATACTACCGGCATTAGAACTTAAAACTGGGCAACCTTTAGCCATGGCTTCAAGCGGTGGCAATCCAAATCCTTCATATAAGGAAGGAAAAACATAAACCAGAGCTTTTTTATAAAAAATTTCCAGCTTATTATCTGGTACATAGCCAGCAAAAATAACTGGGTTTTCTGGAAAATCAGCAAAAACACTATCAGACAGATCCTTTAGCTCTTGGTAGAAATAATCTTCCCTCCCAACTAAAACCAGTTTTAATTTATTATTTCTTTTATGCAAATCTAAAAAACTAGTAATTAAAAAATCTAAGTTTTTATGAGGATAGGCATTACCGACATATAGAACAAAGGGATCCCTAATCTCATAATCCCGCAAAACATTGGAACTATTTAATTTAGCAACAAACAAAGAGTCCTGCCCTTTCGACAAATTAGAGACACCCTCATACACAACGGAAATTTTGTTTGAATCAATTTTAAACTGTTCAATTATGTCATTTTTAGTAAACTCTGAAACTGCTATAATATCCTTACTTTTCTTTAAAGCGTTTTTAATCACCAATCGATATCCCCAGTTTTTAATCCTGTAAATAATGGGATGGAGAGTTGTAGCTCTAATAGTCTTAAATTTAGTTAGAATTAGATCGTGGATAGTAACAACAAATTTAGTTGGGACAAAAAAAGGAACATTAAAATGAGGAAAATGTATTAAATCTAGTTTCTGACGCCAAATAAAATAAGGCATCAAAAATTGCTCCTTTAAGGTATACCACCGAACTTCAGCTAAAACCTTTTTAACATTTTTATAATCATCAATTATCAGCTCATCGAAATTCTCCTTTCGCAAAAAAATGACATACTCATTAAAATCATCTAGTCTTAAAATATTATCAACGATCTCCTGAGTATACCGGCCCAGCCCTTTCCCGATAGGACCATAAAAACGAGCATCTATGCCTATTCTTTTTTTGTTATTTTTCATTATTTTTTTCAACTTCAACATCTTCGCTATTATTATTATCTTTCCCTTTCTTATTTTTAGTGATGAGATCTTCTTTAAATAAATCATCCTCTAAAGAATCTGAGTCGCTAACATCATCCTCAAAGGCCAAATTGACCGGTGGTTTATATTTTTTAGCCGGGGTCTTTTGGACCAAGGGGGCATTAGATACTGATTCCACTGGAAAATGCCATAATGTCGCCAATTCTTCGATATTTAACAAAAAGGCAGTTCGACCAGCCCAATCGTTTCTGTCTATATAATTATTCATAATATTATTTTTTCTAGCTATCAATCTTGGCCCTTTATTAAAATAAGAAACCTTAGTTGCGGTTAGCTTTAAGTCTGGCTTAAGTCCATTTAAATCTAGAGCGGAAAACTGTTTAATGTAGCCAATAAATCCGTTAACCACTTTAGCCTTATTCATAACCTCTTTTTTGGATAAATAAACCACTCTGACCTTGCATAAAAATGCTAATTTTGCAGACTTATTCTCAATGGCCTCTATTTTCTTTTTTTGCTTAGGGGTAAGTTCCATCATGGATAACTTTTTAAAATCATCTTTTTCCTTATCACTATCAATATCGCCCCAAATAGAATAAACCATCTCGCTCAGCTCTCCCATAATATTAATAAAGCCATCTATCACTTTGTTTAAAAAGGTTGTCTCTGGTTTTTTACCTAAAATCTTATCAATTTCGCCTTTGCCATCGTCAACCCAATCAAAGCCAGTAGGAATAACTATAATCTGATATAATAAATTCTCACCCTGACGCAAACTACTGCACAACTCCATTAACTCAGCCATGGGATCCCTAAAAGTAAACTCCTCGTCCCCTAAACGGTGCTCAAACTCCTGATAAGTTTTTATAGGATACATATAATGAGCAGAGGGAATGAATTCTGCGCCCCAAACATCATAATCATCGTCAGGGAATTTTCTAGGAAAGCCATCGCAATAATCATCAACTTCCACAATTTCAGCCTCAGGATATTGAGAATAAACTGCTGACTCGACCAAGCTCCTAAACTTTTCTGGAGTTCTAATTAAAAATTGTGTATAACCATCCAGACTAACTATTTCAAAACTAAAAGATAGTTGATACTCGCCTAGAAACCATTTTTCAAAAAAATTCTGAGTAGAATGAGCTCCACCAAAATAAGTAAATAGATTCTCCACTGCCTGAGGTGATTGCATATTTCCTCGAGGAATGTCAATGGCCAGTAAAATAAATTTTATATCCTTCCCCCACTTCCTCTTTACACTTTTGAGCCATAAAATACTAGCAGCCCATAAAAACATAATACCAAAAATAATCCAACCGAAATAGGCCATAAAACGCCAAAGCATTACATCTGGAGGCAGAGCAAAAAAAGCTTGAATAGGGGCAAAATCAACTACTATTTCCATAAAAAATAAATAATTATTAGCTTTCTACATTTTAGCATATTTATTTTAAAAAACCAATAAGCAACAAAAAAACAAAGACCATTCTGATAGTCTTTGTTTTGTAAAATAATATTGTTTATTTTTTAACTAGCCATGCTCCAATCTTTTAAACCATAAACACCTCTGTCGGTCAACACATATCTATCATCTAAAATTAGCTCATTATGGACCGAGCCACTACTGACTTTCTTCTTGTCAAAACCAACTTCATTTATTTTGGTGGTTATATCAGTAAAATGAAGTGGTTTTTTTTCATTTTTTAAAACCAGAAATATCTTGTCGGCTATTCTTTTAGGCTTAATTTCAGACCAATCATCGTGCCCCCAAAATCCAAACTTATTAGGATTAACATCCTTAACTGCTTGCATAAAAGAATAGAATGGCTTATTTTTATTAATTATATCGGCCCATTCTGGAAAAACATCATCTTTGAATATCGCTTTTAAATCTAGGTCACTTTTATCCTTAACAATCTTATCGCTATGCAAAGAAAATGATTTTAAATTTTTCAAGACATTAACCAACTCTTCAAACTCTAAAACCTTTTTAGCTCCGTCTAGCTTGCTCTTAAGCTCATCAACAATATTATCAAAATAATCAACTGTTTGATTTTTTAACTTGAAAAAGGGCGAAAATTTATTAGATTTATTAACTTTTTGGATATGATCATCTAATAACTCTGATAAAAGAAATTCTAAATAATTTTTATAAGACTCTCTGTCCAAAGAACCTCCATCTTGCTCGATCTTAACGGTCATAACTGTCAAGATGTCTAACATAAAATTCTTTTCCATGATTCCACCATGCTCGTCCAACAGCTTACTAACAACCTCGCGAACTGATTCTAGACGTTTATCCAGGTCGTTAATGCTTTTAATTTTCTTTAAACTGGCTCTTTCAATTTGGCGAACCCTTTCTCTGGTTAGATTATAAGTTCGGCCAATTTCTTCTAAGGTTTGATAATTATCTCTTCCTAATGCAAAACGACGAGATATAACATCCCTCTCACGATCTTGTAATTCATCTAAGATGCTATTTACAATATCAACAGCATTTAGTCTGATTAACTCCGCTTCTTTTTTCTCCTTTAACAAGGTTTTTAGTAAATTTTCCATATATAAAAATTAAATATAACTACCTATATTAAAACATAAATTAAATAATAAGTCAAGACCTACTCATAAAACCCTCTATTCTAGCTGCCCCAGTCATATTATCCTTTAAATACAGGGATTTTCTTTCTATATTGGGTCTCAATAGCCTAAATTTTATTAACTGTTTATTTTGGAAAAAATAACCATAAACAATAAGCGAAAAATACCTAACCCTTGTAAAAAATTTAACTTTACAAGAAAAGGGCAAATCTTCTATTTTATAAAATACTATCAATTGGTTTAAAAACGACCTACTTCGGCCCAGGTCAAGACTGGGCTTGAGTAAAATAGCTTTAATTTTGCCACCCAGAGAAGATAAGGTTCTGTGATGATACATTTTTATTTCTGGAACGAATAATATTTTCATCTCAGCCAACTGCAAGCGATAAGAAAGCTCTACATCCTCTTTATACATAAACATTAATTCATCGAAGAATTCTAAATAGCCATCCTCTCTCCCATAGGCTACTCGAGAAATTTTTTTCAGATCTAGAGCTGCTCCAGCTCCAGTAAATCCAAAAACCTTTTCCTCTTTAAAAATATTTTCATTAAAAACTTTACCCTGGCCTCTATCAAAAAAATAATGACCCTTAGTTAACCCCAGGCCACAGCTATCGATAATATTTGTTTTTTTATTATCTTCAAAATCCCAATAAAAAATTAAAGGAGATAAAACAGCAACATCGGGATATTCTTTAAACTTAGAAATAAATCTTTCAAGAAAAAATTCATCTAATAAGACATCTGGATTTATCATAATAATTTTATCAAATCCATTTTCCAAAGAATAGTTAAACATTATATTATAAGACTTAGCGAAACCCAGATTCCCCTGCCCTGACCATATTTTATTTTCTATATTATTTTTATCAAAAAAATCTAATAATATTTTTTTATTATCAACAAAGGGTTCATCGCTATTATCAAAAGAAAAAACTGAAAAATTTACTTCATCGCCAAAATTAGATTTGGCAACCTCAATGGCCCGATTCAAGCTCGGCAAAAAATAAGGCAAATATTGTAGAGAGGCCTGATTATAGGTAATGAAGGCTACAGCTATTTTCATTTTTTTATAATTAGCACATAAACAATAAAGCGCCGTAGCGCTTTATTTTTGTGTATATGAGTATTAACGTTTTGACCATTGTGGCGCCTTGCGAGCTTTTTTGAGACCAGGTTTTTTTCTCTCTTTTTTTCTGGGGTCTCTAGTAACATAGCCACTAGTTTTTAAAATTGACTTTAATTCTGGATCTATCTTAATAAGAGCCCGAGCGATACCATGCCTAACAGCGTCTAATTGTCCTAAAATACCGCCACCCTTAACAATAACAGAAATATCGAAGTCTTTGATTTTAGAAACAGCTTTTAAGGGTTGCAGGGCAATATTAATATTATCTTCTTTTTTAAAATACTCTAATCCCTTTAAATCATTAACAACTAAATCACCAGATCCCTTCTCATACAATCTAACCTGAGCCACAGAAGTTTTTCTCCTTCCAATAGCCTGAATGTATTTACCAGAAAACATTTTCTTGGTAGAATCCTTAGCTGTAGTCTCTTTCTTTTCAACCACCTTCTTAACCTCTTTTTTTTCAGCAGTCTTAGAATCTTTAGTAGTTTTAGTAGATTTTTTAGTTTCGCTCATTTTATTTAATTTAATCAAATAATTAATAAATAAATTATTTAATTATTATCTAATAATTAATCTTTTTAAAATATCTTTTCTTAATCTGGTAGGAGGCAACATCTCTCTAACAGCTCTCTTTAAAACATCTCCCGGATCCTTGGCAAAAACGTCTTTCATCTTTTTTTCCTTTAGACCACCTTGGTAACCAGAATAGCTATAATATTTTTTTTGATCTATTTTTTTACCAGTAAATTTAACTTTATTAATATTAATAACCTCGACAATATCACCTAAATCTAAGTGGGGCTGAAATTCGGGTTTATTTTTACCACGTAAAATAGTGGCAACCTGAGTTGCTAAACGTCCAATTGTTTGTCCCTCAGCATCAATTTTATGTAGTTTTCTTTCAATATTTTTCATATTTATATTCTTTATTATTAAAAAATTAAACTAATTCAATCTGGACCATTTTAGCTCCGTCTCCCTGCCTAGGGCCAATCTTAATAATACGACAATAGCCACCCGGTCTCTCTTTATATCTATCACCTAGAACCTCCATTGCTTTTTTTATAGCTTGGGGTTGCAATAAAACCTTTAACAAATTTCTCCTAGAAGCTAAATCCCCTTTTTTAGCGGTTGTAATAATTTTTTCTAACATCGGTTTAACCGCCTTAGCCTTAGCTTCAGAAGTTTTTACTTTTTCGTAAATAATAATACTAGAGGCTAGATTTCTCAACATTAACTCCCTAGCTTCCTTGGTTCGATCTAAAGTTTTTACCTTATTCTTATGTCTCATAATATTAATTAAATTAAATTATTCTTTATCTTTCTTAGCTTTTGATTTAGAGCTGCTTTTCTTGGGCTTTTCTTCCTTCACTTCTTCTACTTCCTCTACTATCACCTCTTCTGATTCATCTGAAGTGCTAGAGGATTCAGTGATACCAATTAAGGAATTAAATTGCTCAATAAGAATTTTAACTGAACTCTCGAAAGCTTCTTTAACTGAAATTGAGCCATCGGTTTTAATATCTAAAATCAATTTATCCCAATTAGTCATTTTACCAACACGAACATTTTCAACTTTATAACTAACTCCAACTACTGGAGAAAAAATAGAATCAATATCAATATAATCAACCTCTTTAATTTCTTTTTTATTCTTTTCGGCTAAAACATAGCCCCGGCCATTAGTTACATAAATTTCCATAGCTAAGTTACCAGTAGAGTCTGTTATAGTTGCTAAAACCAGGTCCTCATTAATTATCTGAACCTGACTATTCTTTTTAATATCTTTGGCAGTAACCTGCTTCTTACCTTGGGTATTTAATTCTAACTTAATAATATCATCGCTATCATTTAATATTTTTAAGCGAAGTTGTTTTAAGTTCAAAATAATATCGACCACATCTTCTTTAATCCCGGTTAAGGCCATAAACTCATGTTTAGCCCCCTTAATCTTCGCCCCAATTACAGCTGATCCTGATAAAGATGAAAGCAAAACTCGACGCAAAGAATTACCAATAGTATTCCCGTACCCTGGAAACAAAGGCTCAATAATAACTAATTCCTCATTAGCGCTTCCATTGTTTTTAAATTCAATTTTTTTAGGTAAGGCAATTTTTTCCATATTTTTTTTATTAATATTTAAATATTCTTTAAAAAATATTTAACTTTATTTAGAGTAAAACTCAATAATCATATGAGTTTTTATATTTAATGGCAAATCTTGGGCTCGAGGTTCATGCAAAACCTTAACTGACAAATCTTTAACATCCAATGCTAACCAACTTTTTTGATCGGCCGCTAAACTTTTTAGTTTTTCTGGAAGGTCTCTAAAATGTTTATCATTTTTAGAGGTCTTTTTAACTCTAATAACCTGGCCTATTTTTACTTGATAAGAAGGGATATTAACTTTTCTGTCATTAACCATAAAATGTCCGTGATTCACTAATTGTCTGGCCTGGGATCGAGAAGAGGCTAGTCCAGAACGATAAATAACATTGTCCAAGCGCATTTCAAGATATCTAAGAAAATTTGAACCAACATCACCACCCTTTTTCTGAACCTTAGCAAAAGATATTCTAAATTGACTTTCATTTAAACCATAAGACTTACGAGCTTTTTGTTTTTCGTTTAGTTGTAAGCCGTAATCGCTTAATCTTTTTTTACCTTTAGGGCCATGAGGACCTGGAGCATAATTTCTTTTAACCATGGCGCACTTAGCAGAAAAACACCTCTCTCCTTTAAGAAAAAGCTTTTCTCCGATTCGACGACATTGCTTGCATTTTGCATCTAAATTTTTTCCCATATTTATAATTATTAATAGATTATATTAAACTCGACGTGGTTTTTTAGGTCGACATCCATTATGAGGAACGGCAGTGATATCTTTAATGCTAACAATTTCTAAACCATTGGCATTTAAAGCTCTAACAGCAGCTTCTCTACCAGTTCCAACTCCAGCCACATAAACCTTAACCTCTTCTAGGCCATATTCTTCCCTGGCCTTTAATGCCGCAATTTTAACTATAATCTGAGCAGCATAAGGTGTGGCCTTTTTAGCCCCCTTAAAACCGGCTACTCCCGCACTAGCCCAAGAAATAACATTACCACTTTTATCAGTTAAGGAAACTATAGTGTTGTTATAAGTAGCATTGATATAAACATGTCCTGATTTAACCTTAACGATATCCTTTTTCTTTCTTTTTTTGATTAACTTCTTTTTGCTTCGAGCTTGTTTATTTTTCTCTAATTTTTGTTTTATTTCCTCCGGTAAATCCTCAACTTCATTTTTGTTTTCACTCTTTACTTCATCATCAGAAAATAAATCATCGTCGACTGAATCAAAATCACCGACTGTAATATTTTCTTCTGCTTTTTTTCCTTCAGACTTTTTTTCGCTGGAAACTTCTTTTTCTACCTTTTCCGGCAAATCCTTATTGTCTTGATCTTTTTTTTCTTCACTCATATTTATAAAATATTATATATTAATTTTAAATTAAGTCTTTTGACTACCAGCCTTGTTTTTTCCTGATCCTAAGGTTGTTCTTCTGTTTCCACGAACAGTTCGACTATTAGTTTTAGTTCTTTGACCGTGAACTGGTAATTTCTTGGTGTGGCAAGTCCCTTTGCGAGAACCAACTTCTTTTAAGCGCTTAATATTACTAGCGACTTCGCGACGCAAATCACCTTCGGTAATATACTTTTTCTCTATTATATCACGCAAAGTATTGATTTCTGATTCTTTTAAGTCCTTGACTCTAGTGTTTGGGTCTATTTTAGCACTAATTAAAATATCTTTAGAAAATTTTGGGCCGACTCCATAAACATAAGTCAGGGCGATCACAACTCTTTTGTCGGTAGGAATATTTATTCCAGCTATTCTTACTATCATAATTTTTATTCTTAATAAGTTTAATAATAAATCAATTAACCCTGACGTTGCTTGTGTTTCGGGGTTTTGCAGATAACATAAACTCGTCCCTTGCGACGAACTATTTTACAATCTTTACAAATTTTCTTGGCGCTAGCTCTAACCTTCATAAGCAATATATACAAAACAGTAAAAAATCAGATTTCAACTGCTTTTTAAATTAATAAAAAATTCTACAAGCGGAAAGTCACTCTTCCCTTGCTTAGGTCATAAGGACTCATTTGAACCTTAACCTTATCTCCGGGAAGAAGTCTAATTTTATTCATCCGCATTTTACCAGACAAATGACCTAAAATTTCATGACCATTTTCTAATTTGATCTTGAAACTAGCCGCTGGCATCAACTCCAAAACTTCACCTCTTAATTCGATAAAGTCTTTAGAATCCATTGTTGGGTTGTCATTATTATTCATTAACACAAAAAACTTTGATAAAGAAAATCTTTATCAAAATTCTAAAAAATACAAAAATAAATATTTACGCAATATTTATAGAGTAATTATATATTTATTTACTAATATTGTCAAGAGAGCTTAAAATAGCCTTAATTCGCCTAACTCCAGCACTAGAACTTTCCTCTTTTTGTATCTTAAAATCGCCCAAATCAGCCAAATTATCAACATGAGGACCACCGCAAATTTCTCTAGAAAAAATATCTCGACTTAAAGATGAAAAATCACCAATAATATAAACTTTAACTTTTTCACCGTAACGAGCTTCAAAAACTCCGGTGGCTCCAATCTTTTTAGCCTCCTCTACGGTCATTTCCTCATATTTAACTTGATATTTTTTAGAAATAGCTGAGTTAACAATATCTTCAACTTCTTTTTTTTGTTCATCAGTCATTTTCTCGCCATGAGAAAAATCAAATCTTAAGCGCTCGGCTGTGATGTTGCTCCCCCTCTGCTCAACATGAGGCCCTAAAACTTTTCTTAGAGCTTCTAATAATAAATGAGAGGCGGTGTGTAATTTGGTTGTAGCCTCACTTTGATCGGCTAATCCACCTTTAAATTTTCCGGCGCTGGCAGTTTTTGATAATTCTTGGTGCTTTGTCATCGCTAATTGATATTCACTTAGAAAATCATTTGAAAGTTTAATATTTTTTTCGGCAATTATTTCTTGAGTCATCTCCAACGGATAGCCATGGCTTTGGAATAAATTAAAAGCCGTCTCGCCATTAATCACTTCACCTCTTTCAGCAATTAAACTCAAAACTCTCTCCCCTTTTTCAATAGTTTTGCTAAACTTATCCTCTTCTTCTTGTGTTGATTTTATAATAAAGTCAGTATTTCTTTGTAGCTCCTTATAATCTTCTTTATAAAAATCAATGATAATTTTAGAAGTCTCGGAAATAAAACCAGCCTGAGTTACTCCCAATTGACGAGCTGAACGCAGGGCCCGACGAATTAACCTTCTAATAATATATCCTTGATCAGTGTTAGAGGGGCTTAATTTTTTATCATCACCTAAAAGAAAGGTGGATGATTTAATATGATCAGAGATTATTTCAAAATGTTTTTTATTATCTTCATATTTTTTACCGGATAATTCTTCAATTTTTTTAACAACATTATTTAGGGAATCAATCTCAAAAATATTATTGAAATTATTAACTGCCATTACCAATCTTTCCAGTCCCCCACCGAAATCAACATTTTTGTTTTTTAGCTCCTCCCAACCATTGGCTGTTTTTTGGTATTGCATAAAAACCGAATTGCCAATTTCTACAAAACGACCACAATCACAATTTAAATGACAATACTCTCCAAATTTTGGATCATGTTGTTTTCCGGTGTCATAAAAAGTTTCACTATCTGGCCCACCTAGTTCTCCTACAGCGTCGCCTCTTTGCCACCAATTTTTATCACGATAAGCAAAAATTCTTTGAGTTGAAAAATCGATTTCTTTTTCTGGGCCCCTATCCCCTTTTTCAGTAGTTTCTGGGCCTTCTTGGATCTCTAAACCATATTTTTTATAAATATTTTTTAAGATTTCTATTGATTCATTGTCCTTGGGAATATTTTTTCCGTCTCCAACATAAACAGTTTGATAAATTTTATTAATGTCCAATTTTAGAACATCAATCATAAATTCAAACCACCAATTAAGTTGTTCTTCTTTAAAGTAATCGCCCAAGCTCCAATTACCCAACATTTCAAAGAAAGTGTTATGACGACCATCACCAACTTCGTCAATATCTTCAGAGCGAAAGCATTTTTGGCTATTAGCCAATCTAACGCCGGCCGGATGATCTTCACCTAATAAATATGGGACCAAAGGCGACATCCCAGAATTTACAAAGAGTAAGCTGGGGTCGTTTTCGGGAATTAAAGAAGCACTGGAAATCACTTGATGCTGTTTTTCCGCAAAGAATTGTAAGTATTTTTGGCGTATTTCTTTGGTGGTCATTTGTTTATGTTATTATATGGAGCTGTTAATATTTAATAGCTCTATTATACATTATTAAAATAAAGGGGGCAAATATTTTTTAATTCTAGCAGAACTTTTTTAATTATTTTTTTAGACATAATTTTAATTTTTCCTTTTTATAATTCTCACCACGCCATTATCAGCGTCAACTTCGACCTCGTCGCCGTCTTTTAGGACTTTGGTGGCTATCTTGGTGCCAGCCATTCCTACCTTTTTAAATTCCCTACAAAATATGGCTATGTGAGATAAAATACCACCTTCATCGGCAATTATTGCCAAAGCTTTATGATAATAATTTTCATATTTTGGAAGAGTTGATGGAACAACTAAAATATTACCTTTTTTGAACTTATTTAAGCTATTGAAGTTTTTAATAACTTACACACTCCCTTTAACCCTTCCATTATACACAGGTAGACCCTTTATCAAATTTTGCCCATCTTCAATGGTTTTCTTGCTTTTTATTTTTTGCTCAATTCTTTTTATTTTATTAAAAATTTTTTGAGCATTTTCTCCAGAAAATAATAAAAACTTATAATCTTTTTTTAATGAAACTAAAATAATAGTTATTTTTTTTCTATCTATTAAATCCTTTGGCAATTTACCAAAATTATTATAATCTAAAAGCTCAGAAACATTCAAATACTTTAGATCTCTAAAATCATCGATATTTTTGTCTTTACATATTTTTTTTAACATTAAATCTAAATGTTTTTCGTAAACTCCACCAAATATATATTCAAATCTTTTCCTTAAATTAATCAATCTATCTAATAATTTTTTATGCTCTTTTTTATTAACCAAATAATCTGGGCATCTTTGGACTAATAAAGTTCCCGCGGATAAATCACCAAAAAATTGACAATATTTTTTTATAAAACCAGAGGATATTTTTTTGCTTTTTTCAATTTGCTTAAAAGCCTTTTCCAAAAACTCCCCCGCATCGATATAACTCCTTAAGGCATTTTCCCTGAATTTCTTATCTTTTACCATTCTCTCCGAAATAGTTTCATTCATCTTATTTTGAACTAAAGGATCTCTATAATGGCTAAGTTTTTGATTTTTAAAAACATAAATTGCAAAATCAAAAAAAGCACCCCCATATTTCAAAATATTTTTGATACTTAACTCATAAGAAGATATTGTAAAGACACAATATTCTCTTTCCCAAAATTTTTCAATAGAGTTAATATTAATATTTATAGGTTTTTTTTGAATTATCATATTTATCTATTTTTGTTCCATTCTTGTTTTCTTTTTTTAGAAGCCTCCTTTAAATTTTCTATTAACTCACCAAATCCAACTTCAATCTCTTTCTCTAGATCACGATATTTGAAAATCATTTTACCGTCATGAATATCGATTTGGGATGACTCTAAAAAATTTCTTAATTTTTTTATTTTTTCAAAGGCCTTTAAAGAAATTTCTCCTTCTAATAAAAACATAGCAGAAAAGTCTAATTGAACATCATGTCCAACCTGTAAACATTTCCAAGGTCTACCAGGAAAATGCTTGTCAGCTATTTCTGATATTCTTTTTAAAAATTTGAAATAAGACAAAATAAAGTCTTCTGGGCTAAAATTAAAATCAGATGGTTTAATTTTTTCGATATCAACATCACTAACCTCTCCTACAATTTCGTTTTTTAAGTCATCAACCTCATCTTTTTTAGTAATCCATGTTTTTAAAGCTAATACGCTATTATTCTTATATTTTTTAGTTAGCTTATGAAACAGAAGAAGATCATGATTATCCTCCTTAAATGCCCCTAGGCCCAATAAAGAGTTGGGATAAGAATCTTTGACAACATACTTGCTTTCTTCGTTTTTCTTAGCTAATTCTACTTTTTCTACATCTTTAACTAATATTACTTCTATATTATCTTCTTCTTTAATTAACGCCTCTATCCCCTCCTCTATAGCTGATCTGGTATCAATTGCTCTTTCTATATTAGAAGTAACCATAAAGAACACGGTCCCCTCTGGCGATTCTTTTATCTCTTTATAATAATCCAAAGATTTCTTTTTAGCGTTTTCCCTGCCCACTGCAGACAAAGCTTCGCCGTAAGAGCCGTCCTCTCCCATGACTCTGTCTCCATGTCTGATTGATTCAATATTTTTCATAAAACTATAAATTAAATTTAAATTATTTTCTTTTTAATACTTTCACCACGCCATTATCAGCATCAAGATCAACCTCGTCGCCGTCTTGCAAAACTTGAGTGGCAATTTTCGTGCCAATGATACAAGGTTTGCCCAGCTCTCGTGAGACTATGGCGGCATGACTAGTTACCCCACCCTCATCAGTTATAATCGCCTTAGCAATTCCCATGATTGGAACAAAATCAATTCTAGTCATTGTTGTTACTAGAATATCATCTTTATTAAATTTTTGACGAAAAGGATCATTTATCACCCTAACCACACCTCTAAAAACCCCGCCCCCTCCTCTTGAGGCAACTTGACCAACAATATTTTTTGTCCCAAAATTGACTAGACTAAAAACTTCTAGAGCTTCATCACCAAAAAAAAATTTAGAATCGTCTCCATAATAACATCCGAACAAATCTCCCCTTATTTTTGACTTAGGTAAACTGCCTGTTTCTAGCAAGCGGAACACTTCGTCACTACTGCATAAAATCAACTCACCATACTCTATCTTTTTTTCAATAGATATTTCTTTTAAAAACCCAAGTAAATAATACAATGTCTTCATCATCCCAATCTTCCTTCTGTCTGACCAATTAATCAATTGGTTTATGTAATCAGATACTTCTAATTCTTCTTTGCTTAGCTCTAACCTGGCCAATTTCATTTTATTTTTCATAATAACGAACTCTTTCTTGATAGCCTTTATTTTATTAGAGATCGCGCTTGCATCGCCTGAAATTATTTCATTTTTTAGGTCCTTTATAAAATCATTGAAAGTTATTTCCTTTCTCTCGTAGAAATCGGTCTTAAAATAAAAATATTTTTCATTATATTCGTGGTACCATTTTTTTAATAAAGAGTTCTCTAAATCCCTGGGTTTGTTTTTTAATATTTTTTCTTTTATTTCTGAGTTTTTAAAAACACGGAGACAAATATTGTAAAAATGAATTCTCTCTTCCGAAAAAACAGAAATACTGGAAGAACAAAAAATATCACCCATTATTTTCTTGGTTTTTTCCTCTCCCAATCTTTCTAATAATAGCTCCTCTATTTTTTGATAAGAAAACTGTCCTTTGTCTTCTAGAAGTAACGCGTATTCCCACCATTTTTTAAATTTATTTATGAAATCACTATAAACTTTAATATCAATCCCTTTTTGGTTTTTAAAAGAATCCAGAATCTCCTCTATCTCGATTTGATTCCTTATCATTTTTTTTATCTCAGCAATTCCGCCCTTTTCAAATCTAGAATAAAGATATTCACCTATCTTTAAAATATCATTTTTAGAAATAATTTCCCTAAATTGGTTATTGCTATCCAAATAAGATAAAACCGGAAAATCCCCGATATTGGTTTTTATAAATCGAGCATAAATAGAAAAAACAAGATCACACATAAAGAAAGATGCTTTAGCTGATTGAACATCAAACTCATTATTCGTTAGAAAATTTAATAGTTCTTTCTTGTTTAAGAAATTAATATTGCTAGCTTCTCTTGTATCAGTACTAATTTCATCAGCTTTCTTTAGTATCCTCACTACCCCATTATCGGCATCAACTTCTACCTCATCGCCGTCTTTTAAAACCTTGACCGCTATTTTGGTTCCAATAACACATGGAACTCCTAATTCTCTAGAGACAATAGCCGCATGACAAGTTACTCCCCCCTCAGCCGTAACTATTGCCCCTGCCCTTTTCATAAGTGGCACAAAATCTGGTCTAGTCATACCAGTAACTAAAATATCACCTTTTTTAAAATTTTTACTATTATTAGGATCTAAAATAATTTTAACAACACCTCTATAAACTCCTGGAGAAGCTGGAGTTCCTTGGATAACAGCAATATCATCATCAACCTTATTAATTAACTTTTTAATTTCATGATAAGAATCATAATCATACTCATAGGTGTCGTTTCCTCTAACCAATAAAACATAACCATTATCTCTTCTTTTTATGAGCTCTTGCACATCAGGTAATTTATTATCAATAATTTCCAAGCAACTAATATGAGCTAATAAACTATCATCTACCCCTGGGTATAACATTCTGGCTGATTTACAAATTAATGTTTGCAATTTAGCAATAGGATCTTTTCTAATATCACGAAGCTTAATGGCGAATTGAGTAAACCGCATCCATGGTTCATCATTCATCAAAAAGCCTTTATTATTTTTTTCTTTTATATTCTTTTTCTTTTCCTGTTTCCATCTTTTTTCTAATTCTTTTTCTGATGGGAGAAAATAATAATCCATAAAAACAAAATCAACCTCTTGATGTGATTTTGATTTTTTTATTAAACGACTCCATCTCTCCTCAAAATGCTCAAAGTCAGGATTGGCGACCTTGTTCCAGATACTGTCATTTATTTTTTTGTTTAGAACTTCTTCTACTACATTCCTATCAAAAAGCTCTATATAAACAGTAGCCATGATTAAGTTAACTATTAGATCATAAGCTTCTTTAACAGTCTGAACCGGATTAGCGATTTCTTTCTTATAAAAATTATCTATCCTTTTGTCTAGAAAATTATAATTGTGCTCAATCTCTTCTAAACTCACCTTATTATCAACAGCTTTTTTTAAGTATTCGACTGCATACTGTCTATAAAAATGATTATTTATTGATCCCAATGTTTCTTTTCCCTTGATTAAACTAAGAACATTAAAGGTTTTTGATTCCGTAAAATATTTTTTTAAATACTTATTATTTGACCAAGCTGTACCAGCTATAGCCAAATTAGAATAAGGTCCTGAAAAAGTAAACATCTCGTGACCTTCTAAAGATTTTATGAACTCATTATATAACTTCAATTTATCATCGCTCTTTTTATTTAATATTCTCACCACTCCATTGTCAGCATCAACTTCTACCTCGTTGCCGTCTTCTAGGACTTGAGTAGCTATCTTTGTTCCAATAATACAGGGTTTTTTGAATTCTCTAGAAACAATTGAAGCATGGCTCAAAACGCCGCCCTCTTCAGTGACTATTGCCGAGGACCTTTTTATGATTTGTAAATAATCTGGAGTTGTAGAATGACAAACAAGAATTTTCCCATCAATAAAATTATCAAAATCTTTCCCATCCCTTATAACACAAACCTCCCCGATCACTTTACCCGGATAAGCTTTTTGACCAGAAAAAAAATCTTTTTTATTCAAATCCTCATCAATAAATTTTATTTTATTTTTTGCCTCAAAAACAAAATCACCAGAAAAAATATTAGTCTCAACACCATTAGCATACATAACAACCCTTTTTTTTCTACTCTCAATTATGTCCATGTTGGCTTTTTCGTCTTTAATTAATAATTCAATAATCTCGTTAGGACACAAAAAGAAAAAATCATTAAAATCATAGATACCTATTCTAACAGAAACCTCTTCCATTAATCCACCAAAAAGAGAGATGTTCTCATACATTTTTTCAGTTCTCCAGCTCCTAAAAAAGATTGCCTCCTGCAAAGTTTCTATATATTTTATTATTTTTTTATCTTTTATTCTTCTTTTAAAGCTATTCAAGTCTTTTAGAAATATTTTTTTTGAATCTATAATTTTTTTTATTTTTTCTTCTGGGTTATCTAGTAAATTCTCATTTATTCTACTTAAGACCTCTTCCTTTGTATAATATTCATTATTCATTGAAACATTTTTTAACCATTTGTATTTATTAACATGCTTTAAAATATCTTTTTGTAATAATTTATTATTTTTCTTGTTAATACACAACTTTAACAAGCACAATTCCTCTTCTTGAACCGAACTACTTTTAATAGACGTAGTAAATAACTGCTCAGCTTTACTAATTTCACTATTTTTAAAAAACATACTTAAACTGGATTTAATTTTACTCTCTAAAAAATTTTCTAATAAAAGAGGGAAAACCATGTGAGAGGCGGCCCTTAAAGAGAGGTCTAAATATTTTTGAAAAAAAACTAACAATTCTTTATTCGTACTTTTGTTAAAGGTATTATTATTTATTTTAGAAGCAAATAATTTTATATTCTTATCTATTTCGTATCCATTTTTAATTGTCTTTAATAATATATCTTCATCTTCGGCTATTTTTGCTTCGGCTATTTTTTTTAATTCACTCCAGTCCTCCTTAGCAAACATCAAATCATTATCCAAATTAAGTATTCTTTTTATTTCATAGGGAAAATCAAAAAAATTATTATGATGCTTTGATGCCCCCTCCCAAAGTAAATAAAAATAAAAGGGTGTTCTGTATCTTTTGTGTATATAATGCCATTTTATTGAACTTAAATAATCTATAATATTTAATGAGCTATCACTATCCTTTGCAATATTTATTTTGAGAGTCGTAATCGGCCTACTTTGGACTATGTAGAAGATGTCATCCTCCATGGCCCATTCAATATCACAAGGGAAATTATAGTGGTTTTCGATTTTAATAATAAGGCTTGATAATTCAATTATTTGTTTATCTGATAGACATTGTTCTTTGGCTGTGGCTTTTGGGATATTTCTCCATTCATTACCTCCCTTTTTATCATCTCTAAATATTCCTCTTTCTTGGGTATAAACATTTTTATCTAAAATACTGAGGTCGTCTTTAGTAACAACATAAGAATCAGGAGTAATTTGACCAGATACTATGGCTTCTCCTAATCCAAATCCAGCTTCAATGATTATTTGATTTCTGTCTTCAGTTACGGGATGAACTGAAAAAGCAATACCGGAGACCTTTGAATTAACCATTCTTTGAACAACTACAGCCACTGATATGATTTGATTATGTAATTCTTTCTCGAATCTATAAAAAATCGCTCTAGGGGTAAAGAGCGAAGCAAAACATCTTTGAACATTCTCTAATAATGTTTCCTCTGTAGTATTTAGAAAACTATCTAATTGACCAGCCCAGGCGGCAGAGGCAGAATCTTCGGCGGTAGCACTGGATCTAACAGCTACATATTTACAATTTAACTTACTAAATTCTGTTTTTATCTCTTTGGCTATGTCTTTGGGCATCTTAGCGTTGAGTATTAGGGACTGGATTTGTTTAGAAGCATTTTCTACGGTATGAACTTCATTATGATTAACTTTATTCAATATGGCTTCTATTTCAATACTAATGTCGGTTATTTCTAGGAATTTATCAAAAGTAGTGGATAATACTACAAAACCATCGGGCACTGGTATACCAGAGGTTATCATTTCTCCTAGAGAGGCACCTTTACCTCCGGCGATGTTGGCATCGTGCTTAGAGAGTTGTTGGAATGGTTTGGTGAACATATTTTTATATTATTAATTTATAATACATTAACCTCTTCCTCTAAATCAATATCAAAACTATTTTTAACCCCTCGCTTTATTTCCTTAACTAAATTTAAAACATCCTCCTGTTTAGCTCCACCGTGATTTACAATTATCAAGGCCTGTTTTTCGTAAACCCCGACTGGACCAAAATTTTTGCCCTTAAAACCGCATTGTTCTATCAGCCAACCGGCCGGAATCTTAATTCCCTTCTCGTCTGGGAAATTTTTAATATCAGGAAATTTTTCTTTCAAAGCATCAAAATGCTCCTCGCTAATTATTGGGTTTTTAAAAAATGAACCGGCATTAGCTATGACTGCCGGATTAGGTAATTTACTGTCACGAATTTCTCTAATAATTTCAGTTAATTCCTTCAAGCTCGGCTCCTTAATTCCTCTCTCCTCCAAGACTCGCTGAACATCGGGATAATTTAAATTTAACTCTCTGCTACGACTAAGCTTAAATTCCACCCAAAGAATAAAATATTTACCCTTTAAGTCTTTTTTAAAAATACTGTCACGGTAAGCAAATTGACAATCCTTCAAACCAAAAATTTTAAGTTCCCCGCTATTAACATCAATTGCCCCTAAAGCATAAAAATTATCTTTTACTTCCGCGCCATAAGCCCCAACATTTTGCATTGGCGCTGCCCCAACTGTCCCAGGGATATAAAAAGTGTTTTCTAGCCCATATAAATCATTTTCAATAGTGAAATAAACTAACTTAGACCAAGCCTCCCCGCTATAAGCTCGAACAATGACCTCATTCTCATTTTCCGAAATTATTTCCATTCCTTTAATTTCATTTTTTATAACTAACCCGGAAAAACCTTGGTCAGAAAATAAAGTATTAGAGCCTCCTCCTAGTATAAATATGGGTTCATTCTTTTTATTGGCCCAACTTAAGGCTGTCTTCAATTCCTCTTCGTTTTTAACCACAACAAAAAACTTAGCCAAACCGCCAATTTTAAAGGTGGTATAGTCGGATAATTTTATGTTTTCTAAAATTTCTAAATTCATTATATTAATTATAAATTATAAATTATTTTATCGCGCGGCCACGTGCCGAAGGTGAAATCGCGTTCCGAAGGTTTTACGCGATAATTATAAATTTTCTTATTATTTTTTTGTCGAAACCGCGATCTCGGCTATTAATCTTTTTTTTATAAATTTTGTAAAAGATTTTAAGCTTCACGCTATTTCTCCAAAAAAACAATAAGAAAATTTAATTTATTTATACTATTTTTGTGTTTTTAATAAACTTTCCCCTACACGGAAGACATCGCCAGCACCTAAAAGTAATATAACATTATTATCACCCTTAATTTCTCGTAATTCTTTTTCAACGGCTTTCATGTCCTTAAAATATTTTAAATCTTGGTTAATTTTGTGTTTCAAGTTATATTGCCTTATTTTCTCCATTAAATCAAGGCTAGAAAGACCGCCAGCCTTTTCTCGGGCCGAGGTATAAATTTCTAATAAATAGACCTTATCTGACTGGGTAAAACTTTCAGCAAAATCATTTATTAGAGCTTTAGTCCGAGTAATGGTATGAGGATGAAAAACAGTAATTATTTTTTTGTTTTTATACTTCTGGGTCACCGCCTCTAAACAAGCTTTAACCTCAACCGGATGATGAGCATAATCATCAATAATAATATTACCTTTAAATTTTCCTAAAACTTCAAAGCGACGAGCCGAACCCGAAAATGACCACAAAGCTTTTTTAACATCGTCAACCTTAGCTCCTAATTTTAATGAAGTAGCAATAACAGCCAAAGCATTAGAAATATTATGACGACCAAATAACTTTATTTTAAATTCTCCCAAGCTTTTATTGTTTTCAAAAACTTCAAAAATCTGACCACTAGATTTTAATTTAAAATTTTTAGCTGAATAAATTTTATACTTTGTTCCCTTAAATTTCTTATTAACATCACCTAAACAATATCCAATTATTTTTCCGGCTGAATTTTTAGAAGCTTGAAAGGCCAAATTATTTTCCAAATTAACTACGACAAAACCATTTTGTGGAATTTTTTTTATAAAATCAACAAAAACTTTATAATATGCCTTCTCATCTTTAAAATAATCAGGGTGATCGTAGTCAATATTATTTAAAACAATAGCTTGGGGATTAAAATATTGAAACTTATTCTGATATTCATCGGATTCGGCAATAAAATATTTGGACTTACCGATCAAAGCACTGCCCTTAAATTGCTGAACGTAGGAACCGGTCAAAACATTGGGTGAAAGACCACTGTATTGCAAAACATAACCCAGCCAAGAAGTAACTGTGGTCTTGCCATGACTACCGCAAACCGAAATACCAAAATAATCATCAAATAAATAACCCAGGGCCTGAGCATAAGAAATTTTAGGAATATTCTTGTCCTTAAAATATTTTAACTCTATATTTTCCTGGTCGTTATAGGCCGAAGAATGAATTATTAAATCAATTTTTTTAGGAAAATTTTTTAGAGAAAATCCATTTTTAAATTTAATTTTAGCATTAAGCAAGGTTTTATCAGTTGGGAAGACATCTTTAATATCTGAACCACTAACAACAAAACCTTGACTCTGTAAAAATTGAGCCAACATTGCCATACCAACCCCCTTAATTCCAACCATATAAACATTTTTGTAATTTCCCAATTTCATATTATATTAATTTAAAATTTCTTTAATAATATTTATCATTTCGGCATTGCCATTTTTAATAACCCAAGAAATGTTAGCACTTAAACGATTTTTTAAATCCGGATTATTTAGAATATTTTTTATTTCATTGATAAAAATGTCGGGACGTAAATTTTTTTCTGGTAAAATTTTGGCTGCCTTCAATTTATCAAATTCTTGAGCATTAATTTCTTGGTGAGAATCGGGCATTGGAATTAAAATAGCTGGTTTTTTGAAAAAAGATAATTCGGTTAAAGTCCCCAGGCCACAACGAGAAATTATTAAATCAGCCTCTAACATTAAACTTAGTAAATCTTGATGAAAAACAAAGTCGGTTTTTTGATAGTTTTCCGGAAATGCTTTTTTATTTTCATCTCTTTCAATTCTCCCACTAACATGAAAGACCCTAGTAAAAATTATTAGATCAGCCACAGACTGAGATACCAATTGATTTATAAAAGAAGATCCGGTTCCCCCTCCAACTACTAAAATTAGTGGCAAATGAGACGACTTAATTTTATATTTTTTTAATATTTCTTTTCGATTAGAAGAAAAATTTTTTAAATCTGGTCCTAAATTTCCTATCCACCTCGCTTTATTGCCATAATCTTTTAATGAACTCTCAAATGTAACAGTCACAATCCTGGAAAACTTAGCCATAATTTTATTAGCCAAACCAGGAATCACATCTTGCTGGTGAACTATAACTGGAATGCGCCAAAACCAGGCAGCAATAGAAAGTGGCACAGCCACAAACCCGCCGGCGCTAATAATTAAGTCAGGTTTTTCTTTTTTTAATAAAAACAATGACTGCCAAAAAGCAATAAATATTTTAAAAATATCAATAAAATTTAATAAGGAAAAATAACGACGCCACTTGCCGCTTAAAATAGATTGGTATTCAATAGCCTCTTTTTTTACCAATTCTCTCTCTATACCACTATGAGTTCCAATAAACAAAAAATCAAACTCATATTTAAGCTCTTTATAAATTTGTAATAATGGAGTGACCGAACCACCAGTTCCCCCACCACTTAAAATTATTTTTTTCTTATTTGTTTTCATTATTTCGTTTGTCATATTATTTTATTTTTGCACTCCTTGCTTAGAAATGTTTAATAAAACTCCACAAGAAGCTAGCAAAATCAAAAGTGATGTTCCGCCGGCACTAACAAAAGGAAGAGGAACCCCCGTCATTGGAATAAGGTTTATCATTCCACCAATATTTAAAAAGGCCTGAAAAAATATCCACACTGATATACCCACTGCCAGAGCTCGTCCATACATATCAGGGGCTCTTTTGGCAATAATTATACCTTTATAGAATATAAAAAAATAAACAAAAATCAATAAGACCGAACCAATAAAGCCAATTTCCTCAGCAATTACCGGAAAAATTGAATCAGACCAAACTTCTGGCAAGTAATTGAATTTTTGTCGACTATCACCCAAACCCCGACCAAAAATTCCACCTGAACCAATAGCGATTAATGATTGATTAACCTGATAACAGGAATCTCGGTCAAAATCGGGGTTTTGCAGACACCTAATTCTATTTAATTGATAATCTTTTATAATCCCAGATGACTCTGGTCGCTCGGCTTGATTTAAAAGATAAACTAATCCCATAACTAAAATTAGAGATAGGATTAAGATTTGTTTCATATTACCCTCGGCTACAAAATAAATAGATAAGGCAATTAAAAAAACTAAAATAAAAGTTCCTAAGTCAGGTTGCATTAAAAGCAATCCTCCAATAAAAGCTAGTACAACCAAAAAAGGCAATAAACCGGCAGAAAATTGTTTCAAATCATCTTTTCTAATCTCCACCCATGCAGCCAAATAAAAAATCAAAAAAAGTTTTACCGCCTCGGCCGGCTGGAAAGATTTACCAAAAACAATTATCCAACTATAAGAGGTCCCATGCTCACCTCTTAGTCCAGGAACAAAAACCAAGATCAAGAGAACAAGTGACCCCAACAAAAACCAAAGTGAATATTTTTTGAAAAAATGGTAATCAATTTTGGAGAACAAAAATAAAAGGGCCAGGCCAATAAAAAGCGCCAAAAACTGTTTTTTAATATAGTAATAAGCATCGCCAGTACTAGAATGAGCTGTAACCAAAGAAGCGCTAAATAAAGCGACCAACCCAAAAGCAACTAGGGCCAGAATTACCCCCAGCAAATATTTATCCAGTGGTCTTCGAATAATACCAACCTTCTCCTTGCTAGAGCTGGAATTGTTCATTGGTCTGGAAATATTCTTTTTTTTATTCTTTGCTCTTTTAAACATAAAAATTAAGATTACCCTAAAGTCTTGTCAGCTAAAAATATTAAAAGTCCGATAACAGCTACCACCGCTGAGACAAGCCAAAAACGCATCACAATTTTACTCTCTGACCAACCTTGAGCTTGAAAATGATGATGGATAGGGGCTGACAAAAAAACCTTTTTCTTTCTAATTTTTCTAGATAATATTTGAATTATAACCGACAAAGATTCCACCACAAAAATAAACCCTATTAGAGGCAAAAGCATAACATTGTTAGTAAGTAACGCGATTATTCCCAGGGTAACACCTAAGCTCATCGAACCGGTATCCCCCATATAAAAACGGGCTGGAGGGATATTAAACCATAAAAAGGCCAACAAAGCCCCAATTATAACACCACAAAAGGCGGCGAGATCATAGCGCCCCATAGCAAAAGAAATAATAGCATAAGAACCAAATGCAATAAGTAATGTTCCCCCCGCCAAGCCATCCAAGCCATCAGTTTCGTTAACTGAGAAAGAAGTAGCCACAATAACTAGAATAAAAACCGGAATATACCACCAACCAATTTGAAAATACCCCAAGAAAGGTACATGAATAGTGGTCCAATCTAATTTAAAATAAAACCACAAAGCTCCAATAAGGGCAATAAGAGCATAAATAATTAAACGATGTCTCATTTTGAAACCGCCACCACCAAAAACCCCCTTACCTCGAACGTCCAACCAATCATCCACTAAGCCAATTAAGGCCGAGGCCACCAAAGCCCCTAACGGCAATAGAGTTTCTTTTTGTGATAAAAAATTTAAAGTAGAGGTGAAATTATTAGGGAAAAATTTATATAAATAATAAAAAAACAAAACGAAAACAAAAGTTGTGCCCCAGATTAAAACCCCACCCATAGTTGGAGTACCAGATTTATGAGCATGTAATTTACTGAAAATAGGAGTATCACCGGAATTCCTAATTTTTTTTCCAAGCTTGTATTTATATAAGAAATTAGACAAAAGAGGTATCCACAAAATAGTAAAAACAAAAGCTAATGTTGTTAAAAACAAAATTTTAATAATCTGTAATTCCATAGATAAAAAAATTAAAAATTAATTAAATAAAGTGCATATAAAGAGAGCAACAATAAAATGTTTAGAAATAATAATAAAGCTAACAGAAAATGCGCTAGAAACTTAAAGTCATCTCTTTTAGTCAAGAATAACAAAACTATTTTATTTACGATAATAAAAGATAGGCCAAATATCGGCATCATAAAGAAGGAATTACGATGACCAATTAAATCAATTCCAAAATCAACATTATAATGCAAAATAGTGATGTCCTGACTAATGTTTTTATACATATAATAGGCCCCTAACCACAGCATTAAATTTAAAAAAATAATGACTATGAAATAGACCTTGATAAATAAGAATCGAAACAAACTATTTAACAAAATTTTATACTTATGAAAGAAGACTCCCAAGGAATCGTAAATTTTAATAAAAAAACCCATAAATTTTAGTAAATTTGATTATTCTTGCTATTATTATTTTTATCTACTATCATTTTAGCATATTTAAATATAATATAAAATATGCTATAGTAAAGTAAATAAAAGTATGACTATATTCTGCATAATACCAGCCTACAACGAATCTAAAAACATAGCCCAAACAGTTACGTCTGTTTTAAGCTATGTTGATAAGGTTATTATAGTTGATGACTGCTCTCAGGACAAAACCATCGAAGAAGTTGGAAAAATAAATAATGAAAAAATTAAAATATTGCGTCATCCCATAAACTTAGGGCAAGGAGCAGCCCTACAAACCGGGAATAATTATGCCCTAAGAAATGGAGCTGATATTATTGTTCACTTTGATGCTGACGGTCAATTTCTGGCTGAAGAAATTTCTCAAGTGATTGAGCCGATAAAAAATGGTGAGGCTGATATCGTTTTTGGTTCTCGTTTTTTAAATATTAAATCAGATATTCCGGCTTTTAAGAAAAATATTATTATGCCTTTGGCGAAATTATTTAATTTTATATTTTTTGGTATAAAAACCAGTGATCCTCAAAGTGGTTTTAGGGCTATGACTAAGGAGGTCGCCGAGAAGATTAAAATTGAAAATAATCGCATGGCTCATTGTACCGAAATTTTAGCCAAAGCCCATAAATATAAATTTCGTATTAAGGAAGTACCAATTACTGTTTTGTATAAAGAGTTTGGACAAAAATTTTCTGGAGGTTTTAGAATAATTAAGGATTTATTTTTTAGAAAAATTAGTGGATAATTATCGCGTAAAGCCACGTATAGCTCGCCACGTAAACGTGGCTCACACGTGGCTCGCGATAAATAAAAATCTAATTAAAATAATTTTAAAAATATGACACAACAAGTAATTGCTATTTTGATTTTAATATTTTTTGTCTTTAAATTAGGACTGGAATGGAAAAAAAAATCCATTACTATCAATGAATTTGTTTTTTGGTTAATTTTTTGGGTAATTGGGGTTTTTGTTATTGCCTTTATTAAACCAATTGATAGATTGGTAATGGATTTGGGCTTTTCCTCTTCGGGTATTAATTTAGTCTTTTATGTAGCGGTATTATTATTGTTTTATTTGATATTCAGAATGAGGTTGAGGATGGTAAAGATGGAAAAAGATATTACGGAGCTGAGCCGGAAGATTGCTTTAAAATAAAAATAAAAAACTAATTCTTACAGTAATAAGTCCGGCTTTGGACGTGCGGTCCACAATAGGTGTCTTCTTTTATTGCCAGAACCTCAAAGCCACTATCTCTCAAAAATTCTTTCATATCCACCTCAGAAATAAAACTCATCTTAATAGGGTAAAGCCCTATTTTTTGATACAAAAAATTTTCCGAAAATCCGATTAACTTTAAGAAATTATATAAACGTCTTACCGGTTGAAAACGAAAAGTCCAAGGAATTTTACTGGGTAATTGAAAAACCAAAATTCCGTCATTTTTTAAAATTCGCTTAAATTCTATAATACATTCTTTTATCAGCTCCCTATTGGGTAAATGCTGCAAAACTATGCCCGAATAAATAAAATCAAATTTATTATCAGAAAAAATTTTTAAGTCAGCTTCATTGATAAAAAACTCAGCTGGTAATCCACTATTTATCTCCCTGGCCCTTTCTATCATCGGGCGAGAAATATCAGCGCCATTATATTTGAAAAAATATTTTAAAAAATGACGAGTTAAGCGCCCCACCCCACAGCCAAAATCTAACATTTCGGCCTTTGCTGGAGTAATATCAAGACTTCTTAATTCAGAGAAAATATTTTCTACTTCCTTTTCTCCGGTTTTTAAAAATTCCTCTAAGTTCCAATTGTTAAATCTCTTAGAGCTATCAGACAAAATTGCCCACAAAGGGTCTAGTTCTCCTAGCTTTTCCCAGTTTTTTTTATGTTTTTCAATTTGACTCATATTTTTGTATTCATATACACTAAGTTAATTATATCAATATAGAATTATATTTTCAAATAAAAAAACCGGTTCTTGGTGAACCGGTTAGATGCCTTAGTGGCGAAGAGCTTATTGCTTCCAGACTACTCCCAGCTTTAAAAGCTGGACTTCGCCGGTAAAATTGTAACCGACGTCGGTGTAGGCTGATAACTTTTGGTTTATTGGTTGTGTATACCTCAACCCAGCAGTATGTATGGGTTTGTTGGTGAGGTAATGTATCAAACAATAATTTGCCTCAACTCTCCAGTGCTTAAGGGTGATTTGATTAACTGCGAAGGCAAACTTCGAGTCTTTCGGCCTAGACAAATTCTGATCGAATTCACCCAATGTCCAACCGACCCAATGGAAAGTTGATATAAAGGGCGCCGGAGAGAAAACTGCCTGCGGACCAGCCCAGGGAGTATTAAAGTAATACCCAGCCGATGGACCCACAAGGAGCTTGTCCTCAAAAAATCGGAAAAAGTTGGTCACCATAATATCGTTGTCCGATATAGTGACAATTGTGAACGATTTTTTGGAGGAGAAGTTGAAATCAATATAGGTGCCCTCGGTGAGAGCACCTTTCCCTGAAGAAACCTTCAATTCATCGAAGGTTACCTTCTGGTTAATTGAATCCGGCGCTTCGGTGACGGCCATCGCAGTCAAAGATAGTGCAAATATGCACAAAACAATAAAACTGATTTTTTTCATGGTGATTTTTTTGTTTGGTTTTAGTTATTGATTGTTTGATTAATTAATCTTCCAATTAACCCCCAACTTCAAAAGTTGGGTTTTGTTTGTGATATCATAAGCGATGTCGGTATAAGCCGAAAGATCGCCGTTGATTTTTTGGGTGTACCTCAGACACGAAACATGCTTCGGCTTTAATTCTTGAAAATGAATAATCGTATGCGACACCCGAAATCTCCAGATATCATAGCAAACAGAATTTACCAGAAAAAGGAACGAAGGCTCAACTTCCCAGATACCCTCTGGCTGGCCAAATGAATAACCGGTCCAATGCAGGGTCGAAAACCCCTTGAAAGGAGAAGTTATCGCGATTGCTCCGACGTAAGGAACATTTTTAAAATATCCACCGCTCGGACCAATTTTAATTATTCTCTTTTCTCCAATAGAGAAGAGATGATTAACCAAAATCTTATCCTGAGCAATAGTTATTTGCGACGCTCCATGGTTCGCAGAGCTTGAATTAAAGATAACATAAATTCCAGATCCTAAGGCACTACGTCCCGAGGAGAAATCAATGTTTTTTAACTCAAATTCTGGGGTTGTCTGAACAACCGAAGAATCGATCTGAGCCTAAGCTTGAGCGAAGGCTACACCAAGCAAAAAAGAAAAAAACAACATTTTTCTCATAATCTTTATGGTTTTAAGGTTATTAATTAAATTGTTTATAAACCCCACCTAAATTCACTAATCGAAAGCAGATGAATTCAATAAACAATTTAATTATTAAACCTCTTTGTCAAAGAACCAAATAACTATGTATTATAGCATATTTCTAATAATATGTCAAGGATTTGAGCAAAAAGGCCCTAATTTAGCAGTAAAAACAAAAAAACCTCTCCAGCGAGAAGTCTTCTTTGGCTAAAAAAATTTAAACATTATCCTCTTCTACGATTAAAGTTACCAGATCGACCCTTTGGTTTCCTGGTAAAAAACTTTTTATTATTACCTCTATTATTACTATTAGACCTAACACTATTACCACCTCCTCTACTGCCACTATTATTACTATTATTACCACCTTTTTTATTAGCCCTATTAATCAACACCTCATCCGAGCCCATTCTGCGAATTGGTAAATTCTTTTTTATTAATCTCTCTATTTTTTGGATTTGTCTAATCTGATTAGATAAAGAAAAAGTTATAGCCTTGCCGCCCTTACCAGCCCTGGCTGTTCTACCAATACGATGAACATAGTCTTCGGAATTATCCGGCAGATCATAATTCAAAACTAATTGAATATCATTAATATCCAAACCTCTGGCCGCAACATCAGTGGCCACCATAATTCTACTAGAAGCATCTTTAAAGTCTTGCAAAGATTTTTTTCTTTGATTGAAAGATAAATTGGAGTGGATTTCTACAGACCTATAACCATTGTCGTTAAGTCGCTTGCACAAAGAACTGGCCCCATATCTAGTTCTAACAAAAATCAAAACTAGTTTTCGGTAGTCACCCAATATTTTTATTAAATTTTTAAATTTCTCTTCCGATCTAATTAAATAAATTTCTTGATCAATTAAATCCACGGTACTGCCCGATGGAGCCACTTGAATTTGAAGTGGAGTCTTTAAATATTTTTCAGCTAATTTAATTATAGCCGCTGGCATGGTAGCTGAGAACAATAATGTCTGGCGAGTTTTTGGTGTTAATTTTATTAACTCCTCAATTTGCGGAGCAAAGCCCATATCAAACATCATATCAGCTTCATCTAAAACTAAAAAAGAAATATCATCCAGTCTAATTGTTTTCCTTCGCAAGTGATCTAATAATCTCCCCGGAGTAGCCACAATAATATTAGGATTTCTTTTTAAGGAAAATAATTGTCGATTAAAAGCTTCTCCTCCAATAATGGAAATAGTTTTTATACCCAAACCCCAAGCAATTTTTTTTAAATTTTCCTCTACTTGATTAGCCAACTCTCTAGTAGGAAGTAAAACTAAAGCTCGACCTCTAGAGCTTAATATATTTTGAATAAGCGGAATACCAAAAGCAAAGGTTTTCCCAGTTCCCGTTTGAGCGACCCCCATTAAATCATGCCCCTTAATAGCTGGGGGAATTGATTTTCTTTGTATTAAAGTTGGTTCTGTTATCCCATTTTTTGTTAAAATAGATAAAATCCTACTATCAATACCGAGACCATCAAAACCGCTAGCCTTTTCACCCTTTTCTTCGTTTTTTTGCATAAAATGTAAATTTAAAATTTAAAGTAAAAAATCATGACCTTAGAGTTATTCACACTGTAGACTAGGTCAGCCTCTACTCTAGCCTCTTCTGCGATTTTAGTAAAGCCCCACCAATAATCATTAACCACAAAGTAAGCCCCCTCAGCTCCGACCTCAGTCATTAGCCCTAACATCAATTCCCTACTAGGTTCCTCAATCATCTTCAAATAATAGTCATATAATAATCCTCCGGTCTGAACGGAATAATAAAGCCAAGGACCATAATACCTTTTAAAGCCATATTCTTTAATAGCACTAGCTCCCACCTGTTGATTGGCTAAGACAATATAATTATCATTCTCCTTAACACTCTCGATAAAGCGCACGGCCGAAAAATCAGAAGAAGAAACCGAAAAAGCGCGAGAATTAAAATGATTATCTTTGCGCGGATAATTTAAATACAGTGAAACCAAAAGTAAGGCCGACAAAAATATTAAAATAATAATTTTAAAAAATATTTTTTCTGATTTTACTTTTTTTATTAAGCAAATAAAAATTTCATAAAAAACTGGAAGCAAGAACAAGAATGATAATATTAAAATTCTACCAGCATAACTTCCTTTGTCTATTTGACTTAAAAATGGGAAGTCTATAAACAAACTTAATAAATATGAAAGCATTAGAGCTAGAGAATTAAAATAAAAAATTTTTAATTCCTTGAGACGGTATTTAAGAATAAAAATTGTAGCTAATAAAAATAAAATTAATAGCCACCAATTTTTATTGAGACCAAAAAAATAAATAAAGTTTAAAATGACGCTTTCCTGCCCGACTAACCTAGGAGCCCAATTAGATAAATTGATATTAGAAATAGAAAATCGGCCACCAGAAAATATTAGAAGTATTGGTAGTATTATAATTTGACCTAAATAAGCTAAGTATTTTAAAGCATTTAGCAACTTATAATTAAATTTCAAGCTCCACTTCCCTGTTTTCAGCAAACTTCCATTATTTTTAATGTTGCTAATAAACAAAATAAAGGTAAAAATAATTGCTGGCACTCCGGCCAAGGGATGAATAAAAAATACTGATAAGGCCAGCGAGAATAAAAAGAAGAAATTAAATCTCTGAATAATAAAATTTTTATTAAAAGAAAAAATTAATAAAATAATTAAAAACAAAAAGGCTAAGTTTTGCGGAACGGTGTAAGTAAAGATTGAAAATGGTAAAATTAGAAATAATAATAAAGGCCAAATAGTTTTATGAAATCCTCGTTTTTTAAAATTAAAAATAAAGGTCAAGGGAATTAATACGGCTGATAAAAATGGGACTAGCAATTTATCCAAGGTCTCCAAAGAAAAGGGCCAAATTTTTAAAATAAATAATTCCAAAGTATATTGACCGAGATAGTAAATAGTTTTGGGCTCCATAACTCCAAATTTCAAGATATCAGCCAAGGCACGTTGATGAAGTAATTGATCATAACCAAAAGCAATTTTATAGACAAAAAAGGAAATAGAAAAAAATAAAAAATATATCATGGTCATAAATAAATACGACCACTTACTTTTGAAATAAAAATCTACAAATAAAGCTACTAATAAAAACCAAAGAAAAATCCAGAAATAATTGGGTAAAAATTGCCAAGGTGATGCAATGGCCGAGAGACTTCCGGATCTAAATAGTATTTGAAATAGGATGAAAAATAATGTTAGGGTTATTAGGGGTAAAATTATCTTCAAGAATAGCCCAAATAATTTACTGCTAATCCTGGATTCCAGTTCTCGCTCTATGCCTGCCTTAGCCACGGAGTGGCGTGGGGGGAAAAATGACGAGGACGAAGAAAGCACACCTTGTTGATTGCCCCCAGAAATGCTAAAATATATTAAGATATAAGTTAAAAATAACGACAAAATTAAGGTAATTACTACCCCCAAGTCATTAAATTTGTAAAAATAATACCAAATAGAGCCGATATTAATAATCAGCGACAAAAACAATAGAAAAATTAAGAGGAAATTTTTTCTAAAATAATTTAAAAAAGTATTAAAACTCATACCTATAATATAGCAAAAAATACAAATATATGAAAATTGCCCAAGTGGTCTGTGTCTATCCGCCCTATGCTGGAGGAATTGGCACCTCAGCCCTAAAACTACAAAAAACTTTATCAGCCCAACACGACACTCATGTTTTCACAATTAGAGACAAAAACGGAATAACCGAAGATGACGAAAAAAATAATATAATTAGATTAAAACCATTCCTTAAATTAGGTCATGGGGCGATTTTGTGTTCTCTATTAAAAAAATTAAAGAGCTTTGATGTTGTTTATTTCCACTACCCTTTTTTTGGAACTGGAATAATAATCTGGCTATTTAAAACTCTATACCCTAAGAAAAAACTAATAATTCATTATCACATGGATGTTCGTCATAAAAATATTTTATTTAAGATATTAAGCTGGCCCGAAGAAATTATTAAGAAATCATTATTCAAAAAAAGTGAAATCATTGTTAGTGCTTCGTTGGATTATATAAAACATAGCCAAATAAAAAATATTTATAAAAAATACCCAGATAAATTTAGGGAGATTCCTTTTTCAGTTGACACCAACGAATTCAAACCGCTGGAAATGGATAAAAAAGAAAATATAATATTGTTTGTTGGGGGGTTAGACAAGGCTCATTACTTTAAAGGGGTTGATGTTTTAATTAGAGCGATAAGCGAAATAAAAAATATTGAGCTAGAATTAAGAATTATTGGTGAAGGTGAATTAAAAAATGAATTTAAAAATTTAAGCCGAGATTTAGGTGTTGAAAACAAAGTTAAATTTCTAGGTCGACCAGACAGAGAAAGCTTTATAAAAAACTTTCAACAAGCCAAGACTCTAGTTTTGCCATCAATCAATAGCAATGAAGCTTTTGGCATAGTCTTAATAGAGGCTATGGCTTGCGGAACGCCAGTAATCGCCTCTGATTTACCAGGAGTTAGAACTGTTTTTGAAAATGAAAAATCGGGATTATTAGTAGAACCAAAAAATGTTGAGGATTTGAAAAATAAAATTGAGTTAATTTTGCAGAATGAAGAAAAGCAAAAAAACATGAGCCAGGAGGCCTATAAACTAGCACAAGCAAGATATACGGAAGAAATAATTAACACAAAGACATTAGGCTTGTTTAATTAGCATAAACCCTGTTGTGCCTCCGTCTTTGCTGAAACCTCTATCTGTGTCACCCCCGGCGACCCACGTTAGTTTTCTGAGGTGCGTAGCACGAAGAAAACTTTTACGTGGGGAGGAAAGGGGGACCAGGGTTGGTCCACATAAATAATAATGCTTATAAAATGACCAAAGAGCACAATTATTATATTTATATATTATTAAATAAAATTAGTATAAAAAAATAATCTCATTTAAAGAAATGAGCTTAGAGGCATTAATTAATAACCGAATATTTATCGGTTTAACCCTGGACCCCCTTCCCTCTCGCGTATAGCCATTTTTATAAACATTACTTCGTAATATTTATAAAAATGCCACGCGATCGCCGGGGGTGACACATGAGAAATAAAATTATGAAAATAGGAATTATCAACAACTTATACAAACCCTACAACAAGGGCGGGGCCGAAAAGGTTTGCGAAAGAATTATAGCTGAACTAGAAAAAAACGGTCACTCTTGTTTTATTATCACCACTAAACCAAGAGATAAAACTGAAATAAATCATGAACCTAAAACATATTATCTTAACTCCGAATATTATAATCTAGGACAAAAACAACTTCTCCATCGCTTTTTCTGGCAAATTGGAAATATTTTTAATTTTGCTAAAGGTAAGAAATTAAAAAAAATACTACAATTAGAAAAACCAGATTTAATTATCTCTAATAACTTAATGGGTATAGGACTGAAAACTTTTAAAATTATTAAGAGATTAAATATCAAACATACCCACGTCCTGCACGACATCCAGCTAATTCATCCCTCTGGCTTAATGATTTTTGGGAAAGAAAAAATTATTAATACCCTACCAGCTAAAATCTATCAAAACATTAGTCGTAAGTTTTCTGGCTCACCGGAAAAAGTGGTTTCCCCTTCTAATTGGCTATTACAAGAACATCTTAAAAAAGGATTTTTCAAAAATAGTGAAAAAATAATTCAAGCTAATCCTCAACCATTTGAAGAAAAAAAAGAAATTATCAGGGACAAAGACAAAGAAATAAAATATTTTTTATTTATCGGTCAACTCGAAGAACATAAGGGTATTATTTTTCTAATTGAAACTTTTAAAAAAATAGAAAACACTAAAATTAATTTAAAAATTATTGGCGATGGAAAATTAATGGATAAAATAAAATTAATGAGCCAAGATGATAATCGTATCAAAATCCTGGGACCAAAAAATAAGGAAGAAGTAGCCGAAGAATTAACCCGGACTGATTGCCTGGTAGTTCCCTCTCTTTGCTACGAAAATTCTCCGACTGTAATTTATGAAGCTAAGCATTTTAATTTACCTATTATTGCCTCTAATTTAGGCGGAATCCCGGAGTTAATTAGCCAAGAATATGAGAGGTTGTTTGAAGCCGGAAATCAAGCTGATCTGATTAACAAGATTAATGGTTTTATAGAAAACAAGAAGTAAGTAACCCCAAAAATACCCATTCTACAATCTTTTATGTATAGTTCTATATTTTTGATATAATTTTATAAAAACCGCCATATGTATGTGCACATTACCGCTAACCCTTGACAAAGACATAATAATATTATATAATAAAACTCTAACAAAAAAGTATGCAAGAAACAATATCTAAAAATACAAAGAACTACAAAGTTGAGTCAAAAACCTCTCCCATGATAAGTGAAGAAGAAAAAGAGGGAAAATTAGTTGAAAGAGGCTGCTTGGGGCGTATTGATAAAAAAGCTTACCAGAAAAATATTGAAAGAGAATTGTATAGTTATTATATTAAAAAAATTGATCAGGATTTAGACGATTATTTTAATGACTATTTAGATCAAAACCCCAAAAATGACCCATATTCTTTTTTATTAGAAATACAAAAAGAAAACCCAGCACGATTAGAACAGCTTAAAACCATAAAACAGAAAGTTAAAAAAACAATGGACGAAAGGGTTCGAGGTGAAAGACTTAGATTTTTAAAAGAATTTGAAATTGAGGATCAGTTCAAAATTGTAGAAGAATCCCAGGGAGAAGATTTTGAGCCCAGTGAACCAAAGACTAAGTTCGCATATGATTTGCATGCTACTATTGCTGAGAATCTTGATTTAGAAGACTTTGAAGATTTAGAATATTATACAGCCGTAAACACTCATTTAGATAATTGTGGTGTTGATGCCTTTTTTAAATTTAAAAACAAAAGTGAACAAGGAGAGAAACAACCTATTAGGGTTTGCTTTGATATAACAACCAATACCCCTGAAGAAAAAAGGAATCAAGAGATAGACAAGAGAAGAGCTGGAGAAAAAATTCTAACTGACCTGGTATTATTTCTGACAAATGAAGAACTAGAAACAATTAAAGAGCTTTACACAAACAGAAACAGAAGGGAGGAAAAAAATGACGCTCGTTTTCAAAAAATGAGAAAAGAATATGACTTTATTTTGAACGATTTTTCAAATAAAATAATTAACCAATACCAAAAAAGGAGGTACTATGGAGAAGGAGGATAAAATCTTCCTATTAGGATCAGCCGAGGTCAAAACCCCTAGTTTTAGAGAGCTAAAACAGCCTCTGGGCGAGGGGAAAATCGCTAAACTGTTCTGCACAGAATGTGGAGAAGTTAGTGAAGTTGATGACGGAGAAATTTTTACAATGCTGGAGTTTGCCAGAAATAAAGACATAGATCTTTATCTGGCCGACAAAATAGATTGGAGTAAGAAATATATCCAATCTAATTTTTGTAACAATTGTCTCAAGGGGCATCTGACAGACTATCTGGTAAGAATAAAAAAAATAAAAAGATAAAAAATAAAAAAAGGTCCATAAGGACCTTATTTTAATTGATCAATCTACCTCTATTTTATAAAAAATTATAATTTACAAGATTTTTCTTCTCCGCTAACCATATCTTTAACTTTATACTCCCCCTTCTTTAATTCTTCTTCTCCTAAAATAATGACCCTAGCGATACCGTTTTTACTAGCATATTCTAGAGCTCGAGAAATTTTTATTATCTCTAGTCCTAATTCTACTTTTTCACCTTTGACTCGAAGTTTCTTAGCTAAAGAAATAGCCTCACTCTCTAAATTACTATCTAATAAAGGCAAAAGATAAGTGTCTTTTTTTAATTCAATCTTTGGCAAAAGACCCCAGGCCTCTAAAAATAATTTGAAAGTCTCATCTCCAGGAGCAAAGCCAATGGCTGGAAAATCATTAACACCAAAAACACTGGCCAGACCATTGTATCGTCCACCACCGAACATAGCTCTATTATTATCAGGGTGCTTATCAAAAATTTCAAACACCAAACCATCATAATAATCAAAGCCACGAATAACATCAGGACTAAAAATTACATACTTATCATAGGAAGTTTCAGCTAATTTATTAATAATATTTTTCATAAATAAACCGGCTGGGCTGCTAGCAACTTCTGGCAATTTATCATTTAAATCATCTAAATCTTGGGCTGAAATAAATTTAATAATTTTATCAATTTGATTATTTTTTAAACCTAAATCTTCCAGAGATGAAGTAAAATCATTGGCTTTTAATTTATTCTTTTTATCCAATAAACGAACCAGGGGAATTCTTTGTGTTTTTTTAATATCAATAATATCAAACAGAGATTCTATTAAATCACGGTGATTTATTTTTAAAATGAAAGAATCTTTAGGTGGATTAAAGGCCAAAACCAAATCAATACTCATTTGTAATATTTCCAAATCCGACAAAGGACTATCACTACCAAAAATATCACAATTTAATTGCCAAAACTCTCGGTTACGTCCTCGCTGTGGTTTTTCATTGCGAACAAAATTAGCAATAGAGAATAATTTTAAAGGCTTGGGTGATGTTGGGTAAATTTTAGAAACCATGCGAACAACACTAGGAGTCATCTCCGGTCTAATAGCCAGCTCACGACCTCCTTGGTCCACAAAAACCATCAACTCCTTGCCAGCGATATCCTCGCCTGACTTAGCTCGATAAATATCAGCATTTTCTAATAAAGGACTAAGGTATTCTAGAAACCCATAAGACAGGCAAACCTCTCGCCATTTAGAAAAAATATAATTTCTAATACTAAATTCCTCAGGAAACCAATCCTTAGAACCCTTAATCTCCTGATTAGAAATATTTTTTATAGCCATACTATTAAAATTATAATTTAAAAATAATTAGATAACCATTTTGCCTTGCAATTTTTCCTTAGATAAAATTTGAGCTTCTAGCAGACTATCAAAAGTTCCAGCATCAACCCAAGCTCCACTAACCATAGCCACATCTAGCTCTCCCATTTCCAAATAAACTCTGTTAACATCAGTGATCTCTAGCTCACCTCTGGCTGATGGTTTTAAATTTCTAACAATATCAACCACCCTATTGTCATAAACATACAAACCAGTAACACAGTAATTAGATTTGGGATTCTCTGGCTTCTCTTCAATAGAAATAGCCTTATTTTTATCATCAAACTCTACTACCCCAAAACGATGCGGATCAGAAACCTCCTTGGCAAAAACTTTGGCCCCGGACTTAAAATTTTTAATGTCATCAGAAAAATCATCTTCAAAAATATTATCCCCCAGAATCATACAAACGCTATCCTCATCAATAAAGCGCTCACCAATAATGAAGGCCTGGGCCAGACCCTCGGGCTTATCTTGGATTTCATAGGTAAATTTAACACCAAAATCTTTACCGCTACCTAAAAGATTCAGATAATGGCCAGCCTGTTCAGGGGCGACAATTATTAAAATATCCTTTATACCAGCTTTTATTAAGGTATTCAAAGGATAATAAATCATAGGGCGATTATATACTGGTAATAATTGTTTAGATGTAACGTTAGTACAGGGACGAAGACGAGTGGCACTCCCACCCGACAAAATAATTCCTTTCATTTTTTTATTTATTAATTTTTATATATTCTCTTAAAGCCTCTTTCCAACTGCGAAGTTCGGGCAATTTGGTATTAGCTAAAACTGAATATTTGGGTCTCTTAGCTGGACGAGGAAACTTGTCTGAAGAAACTGGATTAACTCTAATTCCCATTTTTTTTAAACGAAAAAATTCTCTAGCAGCATCATACCAAATGGCCGGATCATTATTTCTGACATGATAAAAACCATATTCTTTTTTATCTTCCAAAATTTCTCTAGTTCTTTTGGCTAAATCAGGGGTATAGGTAAAACAACTAAGCTCCTCTCCAACCACATCAATAACCTTTTTTTCTTGGGAAATTTTTAAAATTAAATCAAAAAAACTTTCCTTAGAGTCGCCGGAATTTCCCTTAGGACCAAATAGCTTAGAAGTTCTGATTATATAGTATTTTAGATTCTTGTTAGCTAACCTCTGGAGCTCAATTTCTCCTGAAACCTTAGTTGATCCATATTTATTAATCGGACAACGCTCGTCATCCTCTCTAAAACCTCCCTGTTCCTTGAAATCTAACAGACATTCTAAGGTGCAACCATCTTTTTGACAAATATCGCCACCAAAAACATAATCACTAGAGTAATGAACCAGGACAGCATTGTTTTTGATGGCCGCCTGACCCAAATAACGCAAAGCTTCTCCATTTATTTTATGAGCTAATTTGTATTCACTTTCAAACTCTTCACATTTATCAACATTATTATAAGCAGCGGTATTTATAATTACATCAGGGGAAACCTTGGATATTTTCGGGATTATCAAGTCTCTTTCTAATAAATCTAAATCTTTTTTATCATAGGACACAATCTGATAATCTGGTTTTGTAGAAAATTCCTTAACTAATTGCTCACCCAAATTTCCATCAGCACCCAAAATTAAAACTTTTTTCATATTACAGTAAAATTATTTTTTCAGTTTACTCCACCAAGGAGAATTATTTTTATACCATTCAATAGTATTTTTAAGTCCCTCGAAAAAATCAAACTGCGGACGCCAGCCCAATTCTTTTTCGGCTTTAGAAAAATCTATCGCGTAACGAAGGTCGTGCCCCGGTCTGTCTTTTACGTATTCAATCATTTCTTGACCTTGGCTCATTAACTCTAAAATATTATTAGTGATATCAATATTCTTTATTTCATTACCACCGCCCAGGCAATATGTCTCGCCAATTTTTCCTTCTTTAATAATCATTTCTACACCTCGATTATGGTCGTCAACGTGTATCCAATCACGAATATTTTGGCCCTGACCATAAACCGGCACCCTTTTTCCTTCTATTAAATTAGTTATGAATAATGGGATGAGTTTTTCGGGATATTGGTAGGGGCCATAATTATTAGAACAATTTGATATGGTTACAGGTAGACCGTGAGTATGAAAATATGACCTAACTAGATGATCAGAAGAAGCCTTGGAGGCGCTATAAGGAGAACGGGGGTCGTAGGGAGTCTTTTCATTAAATTTAGGATCACTTGTTTCTAGAGAACCAAAAACCTCGTCGGTAGAAACGTGATGAAAACGAATATTGCCGTTATTTTTAGCCGAATCCAATAGAACTCTGGTCCCCTCAACATTGGTTTTTATAAAGTCAGCGCTATTTGCTATAGATCTATCAACATGACTTTCGGCCGCGAAATGGATTATTAGGTCCACGTCTTTGACCAAATCGTTTACCAAATTATAATCACAGATATCGCCTTGGATAAATTTGTAATTTTCTTGATTTTCGATGTCTCTGAGATTATCTAAATTACCGGCGTAAGTTAACTTATCTAGATTGATAATGCTATCGGCGGGATTGGATTTCAGCCAATATCTAATAAAATTAGAGCCAATAAAACCAGCTCCACCGGTTACGAGTATTTTTGACATAAACTAATATTAATTACTATATCTTTATTATACTATAATAGAAATGGGTAGTAAAGCAACGCATATTCTAATCTATGTGTCACCCCTCCACCTTCGTCGCGTAAAATGGCCCTGCCATCACGCGACTACAGCAGGCACAGCAGCGAGCAAAAAGGCTGGAACCCAGCCCTCCCTTTTACTTTATCATATAAGGAGAATCTTTGTCCTCTTCCCAGCGAATTTCGTCGATTTCTTCATTTTTACCCTCACCTTTATATAATTTATCTGGGAAATTTAAACAATATGAGTCTCCTGGCCCTAAAGCCTTATAGCCATGAACTACTCCTGGTGGAACGATAACTAAAGTTGGCCCCCCTTCTCCGGCTTCTAGGGTTAAATATTCGTCCTTGGTTTCGCTATCTTCTCGTCTATCCCAAAGATGAAGGGCAAATTTTCCTGGACCAACGAAAACAAAACAATCGCTTTGATTCTTGTGTTCATGGGGACCACGAACTATACCTGGTTTAGTAACGCTAATATAAGCCATTTCTGGTTTGTAATCTAGCTCGTCGGAGCGGTAAATCTCGCTTAGCCAGCCTCGTTCGTCGTAATATTGGTCTAATTTTTTAATAATTAAGCCGTTTATCATATTTTTGAAGATTAATAATTATCTAACTAATTCTAGCACTTAAACCGCCTCAAATCAAGTCAAAATTAAATACTCGCAAGCTATTGATTTATTTTAATTCCTATGATATTATCAAAATCAGCCATTAATAAGATGGTTTTATTATTTAAATTATAATATAATAAACAGATATGAAAAAAGATATTCACCCAAAGTATAACTCCAAAATTAAGGCCAGTTGTGCCTGCGGTTTTACTATGGAAACCGGCTCAGTTGACGCTGAAATCAAGACCGAGCTCTGTTCAGCTTGTCATCCTTTTTATACCGGAAAACAAAAATTAGTTGACACTGCCAACCGTGTTGGTAAATTTAAAGCTAAATTAGAGAAAAAAACTGAAACAGCTAAAGGTAAAACAGCTAAAAGAGCTGCTAAAGCCAAAAAACAAGCAGAAAAAAATAAATAACAAAATTTGTATAAAAAATAAAAGCGCCAATTACGGGGCTTTTATTTTATCTAAAAATAAACTAAACTAAAGATATGGCCAATATATCTGAAATAAAAACTAAATATCAAGAGCTAGAACAACAACTCTCCAATCCGGAAATAATATCAGATCGAGAAAGGTCCAGTAAACTAGCCAAGGAACATGCCTCTCTAAAAAAGGCCTATACTTTAATTTGTGAAATAGAAAAATTAGATGAAAATATTTCGGGCAATAAAGAAATTATAAAAAGCGAAGCTAACTCCGAATTGGGTAAAATGGCTCAAGAAGAATTAAACGAGCTACAAGAGGTTAGAGAAAAATTAGAAAAAGAATTATACGAAGAATTAAATCCCGCTGACCCTAACGACAAAAAAAGTGTCATCGTTGAAATCAGAGCTGGAGCCGGAGGCGATGAGGGGGCCCTCTTTACAGCGGAATTATTTAGAATGTATTTACGCTTTGCTGAAAAAATGAATTGGAAAACTGAAATCTTAAGCTCTAGTGAAATAGGAATCGGTGGCTACAAGGAAATAATTTTCTCTGTAGACGGACTGGGGGCTTATGGATATTTAAAGTACGAGGCTGGTACTCATCGCGTTCAACGAGTCCCCGAAACGGAAAAACAAGGTCGAGTTCACACCTCAACCTCCACCGTTATAGTCCTGCCTGAAGCCGAGGAAGTAGATGTTAAAATAGAACCAAATGATATTAGAATAGACACATTTTGCTCTTCTGGCCCCGGCGGTCAAAGTGTTAACACCACTTATTCAGCTATTCGTATCACCCATATCCCTACCGGTCTAATCGCCAGCTGTCAGGATCAAAAATCGCAACACCAAAACAAAGAAAAGGCCATGCAAATCCTACGCTCTAGACTGTTAGCAAAAATTGAGGATGAAAAATCAGCCAAAGATTCCCAGGAAAGAAAGGATCAAGTTGGCCGAGGTGATAGGAGCGACAAAATCCGCACTTATAACTTCCCTCAAAGTCGCATCACTGATCATCGTGCTAATAAATCTTGGCATAATATTGATGAAATAATGGCGGGAAATATTGAAGAAATGATAACAGAAATAAAAATGGAATTAAATAAGAACTAAGACATGAAAGTCAACCAAGCCCTGAAGAAATCTCAGGAAAAACTAAAAGATAATATTAAAGACTATCAAAAAGAAGCCTTGTTAATTGCTTCTTTTGTTTTAGAATCATCTCCAGAAAAAATAATTAGTCAATTAGATAAAAAAATTAAATTATCTCATTTTAAAAAAATAATTAAGCTATCAAAAAAGCGCTCTCAGAACTGGCCCCTGGCCTATTTGACGGGAACAAAAAGTTTTTACAACCTAGATTTTATAGTTAATAAAAATACATTAATCCCCCGCCCGGAAAGTGAATTAATAGTTGACCAAATAATTAAAAATGATTTTGATAACACCAACCAAGAAACAATTATTATTGATATTGGAACCGGGTCAGGCTGTCTAATAATTAGCCTAGCTGATATTTTAAAAAATAAAGGAAGAATTTCTTTTTATGCCATTGATATCAGTCAAAAAGCCCTTAAAATAGCCAAGAAAAACGCTAAGAAACACAAACTAAGAAAGGCCATAAAATTCTTAAGAGGAAATTTATTAAAACCTATAAGACATAAACTAAAAAATATAAAAAAAGAAAGTCATGTGATTATAATAGCCAACCTTCCCTATTTAAGCAAAGAAGAGGTCAAAAAAGAACCGAGTATCAAGCACGAACCACAACGAGCGCTTTATGGCGGAAAAGATGGCTTAGAATATTATAAAAAACTATGGTCGCAAATTAAAAAAATAAAAGAAAAAAACAATAAGATTAATTTTACAGTCTATCAAGAAATAAATGATTGGCAAAAAGATAAACTAGAAAAAATAATTATAAAAAAAATAGGGCCTCAGGGGCCTCAAAGTGAAATAATAAAAGACTTAAATGATCAACAAAGATTATTGATAACAAGCTACTAATTATAAACTATTAATCTCCACTGAAGTTTTCTCATCTACTAAATGTACCCATGTTTTTCCAATATTAAAAACTACCTCTTCGTCATTATTATAATAATAAATAGTCCTGTCACTATTTTTTATTTTTTTCCAATAGCCGTCTCGACAAACTCCATCCAAGCAAATGATTGCCTCCCCTTCTCCCAATAAATTTATTCTTAATCTTAGCTCGCTGTCCAAAACCTCTGTCTTGATAAATTGCAAAATGACATTATCAACAAAAATTACTTCCCCGTTATCATCAACCTGTTTTTGATGAGCCATCTCCTTTAAATAAACATTTCTATCATAATCATAATTCCAGGCGGAATCATATTGATACTGGCCATTGGACAAGGCAATTTTATTACTAATTTCAAAATTTGAATAATCAATCTCATTTTTAGATTTAAATTTCCAGGAAGTGAAGTCAGAAGAATTAAGATCATTGTCTTCTAGATATTCCTTAATTCTACTATAGTCAGCTAAAACATTATGGGGAGCCTGATACCGGCTATAACGAAAAAAATAATAACTATTATAAAACTCGTTAAGAGTTAATAATTTTTCCTTAATAATCCTAGCTAAGGCCTCAGGGCTACCACCACAATGCAACATTAAAGCCTCGTACTCTGAAGATATCTCCAGAAAATAAGGACGGGCACTTCTAATGGGACCAATTTCAAAATTATCTTCCAAATCAGAGCGAAAAAATGCTAAATAACGATTTATTCCTCCTTCGGCTGGAATATCGTAAACCAAGCTAGCCCTATTTAATCCAAACTGAGGACGAGCTAAACTATGATTATCCAAAACAGCAGAAATTAAAAAAGGATTCTCTTCGCCCAAAGAAACCCGTTGACCATCTATTAGTCTATTCTGGCAGAAATCGTCACAATGCTCTTCAATCTCCACCCCGCCGCTATTATCAAAATAATTATCGCCTGATTCCTGAGAATTTTTTTTAATTAAAATAAAAACTGAAAATATTAGCAATAAAAAAATAAAAAAAGAGTAAAAAAATATTTTATACTTCTTAAAAATCTTTTTAGTTTTATTGATTTTCCTTTTAATAAAAGTCATTTAAAAAAATTACAAACTATTTATCTCCTCCAGAGTCTCTCGGGCACATTTTTCCCAACTAAAATTCTTGGAGTGGCTCAATCCTTTACTAATTAAATTTTGTCTCAACTCTTTATCAAATAAAATCTCTTCGAGTTTACGAGCCATGTCAATTGGGTTAAAGCGATCAAAGAATAAAGCACAATCATGAGCGACCTCCATCAAAACATCTATATCAGAGGATAAAACTGGAACACCACAGGCCATGGCTTGAATAACAGGTATGCCAAATCCCTCATACAAAGAAGGAAAAATAAAGACATTGGCTTTATTAAAAATACAGGGCAAATCATCTTCTTCTACCCAGCCCAAATTTATAATGTCGTCCTCCAAGCCTAATTCTTCAATAATGTACTTCATTTCGTCGTAACCAAATCCAGCACTACCAATTAACACTAATTTATTAGAGCTATCTTTATTATTTTCTTTAAAAATGGAGAATCCCTCTATTAAATTATATATATTTTTTTTCTTTTCTAAGCGACCAACATACAATAAAAAATCTTCCGGAATACCATATTTTTTCAGAACACTTTCTTTGATATCTTCATCTTCAACGGGACGATAAAGCTCATTATTAAAACCATTATAAATTACTTTAATTTTATTAGGAGAAATTTTTTTATAGTTTTTTAAAATATCATTTTTAGTGAAATTAGAAACAGCAATTATTTTCCGGGCCTTCCTTAGAGCAAATTTAGTAGACCATTTTAAATGATCAGTAGATTTAAAACTATACTGACAAAACGTAAATATTTTTACAAAAAAATTTAATAATTTATAAGAAGAAGCGGAGACATCAGAAGAAACATCTTTGCTATAGATAACATCATTACTAATAAAGGCTATATCATGAATAGTATTAATTGTTTTCTTCGGAAAAAACAAGGGCAAAGAATGAGCCGGGACAAACAAAGCATCCGGTCGTTTAAAAATCATTTCCAGACTAAGTCGTCCTATTGTCCAAAAATACTTAAAAGGCCACTTTAGAACCTTGACCCTAACATTTTTATTATTACTAAGATTCAAATCATTTAAAAAAGCCCGATTTAAAGGCTTGTCAGAATACAAAATGTATTTATTTTCTTTGTCTATTTTGATTAAATTGGTAATTAAATAATAGGAATACCATTCCGTTCCGGTTTTAAAATCGCGATTAGCCCGCGAAGCATCTATTCCTATCGTCATATTATTTGGTAGCCAAAATACTTCTTTTATAGGAATCTAAATTATCCAAAGCAATGCCGGTACCCTTAGCCACGCACAGTAAAGGATCATCAGCCACATAAGTTGAGACACCGATAGCCTGAGAAAAAAGCTGATCGATATTTCTAAGCAAAGCAGTCCCCCCAGTTAAAACTATGCCCTTGTCAATAATGTCGGCTACTAACTCGGGTGGAGTTTGTTGAAGTATTTTTTTAGCTGTATTTAAAATTATTTCTAATTCTCCAGAAATGGCTGAGGTAACATCGTTGCTGTTAACCTCAATAGTTTTGGGCAAACCACTAACTCCGTCTCGTCCATTTATTTCCATAAATATTCTACTATCATCTTCTAAGAACATAGCTGAACCTACTTTTATTTTCATTTCCTCAGCCGTTCTTTCTCCAATAACTAAACCATACTTTTTGCGAACGTATTCCAAAATAGCTAGGTCTAATTTATTACCCCCAACTCGGACTGAAGTAGAGGAAACTACTCCACCCAAAGAAATAACAGCCATCTCGGATGTTCCCCCACCAATATCAACCACCATATGCCCAGTAGCCGAACTAATGGGAATATTAGCACCAATAGCCGCAGCTACTGGCTCTTTGATAATATAGGCGGCCTTAGCTCCGGCAGCAATAGTAGCCTCAATAACAGCCCTTCTTTCAGTAGAAGAAATTCCAGCTGGAACGGCCACCATAACTTCTGGACGGAAAATTCTAACTTTTCCCAAGGTTTTATTAATAAAATAACGAATCATGGCCTCGGTAGTGCGATAATCAGCGATAACCCCCTCCTTTAATGGTTTTAGGGCAATAATGGTGTCCGGAGTACGTCCTAGCATGTCTTTAGCCTCATTACCTACAGCTAAAACCTTATTATCATCAATAGAAACAGCCACGACACTAGGTTCGTTGATAACCACACCTCTTTTAGGTAAATATACCAAAGTGTAGGTTGTACCCAAATCTATTCCGATTCTTTTAACCATCATAAGTTTAAAATTATTTGAAAATCATAAGTATATATTAGCTTTTTATTATTTTTTAGTCAATGACATGTATTTTTTAAATAAAAAAAGCCCCGAATTTAGGGCTTATTATTTTTTGTAAAGAGGCCAACGAGATAAAATTCCCAATAAATTACTTAAGGGGAATTGGTGACTACAAAAGAAATCAATTTCATTTTCTGAAACCTCCGGACCTCCCCCTGCCCATAATTTCAGATTATCTATAAAATCGTTGCGAACATAATCATAGATAATCATATCTGATGACTTCTTAAGGGGGGACCCGGCTAGCTTATCTATAAACTTCGTCATTTCTGACTTCATTCCGTCAAATCCACCAAAGTCAGCCTCTATACTTTTAGGGGGCTTGATATGCAAGACTATCAAGCACTTACGCCCCTTCAAGATAAAAATCCCGAGGTTTTTCATCCTCTGGATATCATCTTTCTCAAATTTTTTCTCCAGCAACTCATAGGGCAAATCGAAGGGCTCTTTCCCGTAGAAAAAATTTTCTAAGTCATAAAACAATCCATTCATGCCATTCATGCTTACTCCCGTTTTAAAGATTGGTTAATACTAATTTAAAGGAACCAAACAATATTAAAACACAAAAAATAACTTAAATCAATACCACCACTCTATATTCCATTATAATCTTAATTAAATAAAAGCTAATCTTTCCTTAAAGCCTCTACCGGATCAAGTCGGCCGGCTTTTCTAGCCGGGAACAAACCAAATAAAACTCCGAAAAATAAAGCGAATAATACAGAAACAATAAAGGCCTTAATTGGGACAGAAAAGCTCCACTCTAAACCAAAGTAATTGGCTACTAAACAAATAAAGAAAGAAAAGACGACTCCCAGAACCATACCTAAAAATGCTCCTATCAACGTTATCAGAATTGACTCAATTAAAAATTGACGCATAATGTCGGAAAATTTAGCCCCCACAGCCTTACGTAAGCCAATTTCTGGTGTTCTCTCGGAAACTATCACATACATTACATTTAAGATACCGACTCCCCCGACTACCAATGAAACCGCTACTATTAAAAGCAATAAAATAGTAATACTCTGGGTAACATCCTGAGAAATTTTCAACATCTCTTCCATAGTGGTAACTCGAAAATCGTCCCTATCGGGATCACTAATATTATGATTATCCCTAAGGATTTGGCGCATCTCTTCGGCCGTCTCTTCTGATAAATCTGAATTAACCAAACTATGAACCATATATAAAAAATAATCTATTCCCATTATTTTTTTCTGTAAAGTTCTAACTGGTAATAAAGCCATAGAATCATAATCGAAACCAATAGTTGCCCCTCTCTCCCCTAACACGCCAATAACTTGATAACGCCCCCTCTTTATAATAACATTTTTGCCTATCGGATCATCACCCTTAAAAATATCCTGAGCTATTTGATGACCCAACACAACAACCTGAGACAAGGAATTATTTTCATTATCAGTAAAAAAATAACCGCTTTCAATTTCAGATTTATCTATATCAATATAGTCCGGACCAACGCCAAATAAGAAAACTTTTTGGGTTTCATTTAAATAGGACAGAGTTTCTTGATTAAGCACAGCTCCATAACCGGAAGAAATATTATCCAGCCTCTTAATATCATCCAGGTCTTTTTCTTTCATAGTGGTTACCTGAACACCGCTGGCTAAGGCACTGGAGCTATCCATATCAGCCTCCATTCCCTTTTTAGAGCTAGGCACTTTTACTTCAGTTTGAATAATATTGGTACCAAAAGCTTCTATCTGACCGACAATTAAACTCCTAATTCCCTCTCCAGCTGAAAAAACAATAATAATACTAGCGACACCAATCACCATTCCTAAAACTGTCAAAGCAGTTCTTAATTTATTTTTAGCCATCGACAAAAGTGACAGTCTGGCAACTTCAATTACTCTCATAATTTTATTAAATAAAAATTATTCATAACTTAGGGCCTCTACTGGCTCTAATTTGCTAGCCCTATTAGCTGGATAAATACCAAAGATAACACCAACTAAGGCCGAAATAGCAACTGCCAATAAAACAGAAAGAGGGCTGACAACAAAAGCCCAATCATAATCCAAAAACCCCATAACAACAGATATTAACCAAGAAATAAAAACTCCTAAAATAATTCCAATAATTCCACCAATCATAGTTAAAAACACCGCTTCTAATAAAAACTGGCTAATAATTGCCTTATTAGGTGCACCTATAGCTTTTCTAACACCAATTTCCCTGGTTCTCTCATTAACGCTAATTAACATTATATTCATAATACCAATTCCTCCAACCACCAAAGATATCCCAGCCATTAAGGCTAAGAAATATTTTAAACCATCAGTTATAGATGTTATTAAGTCTATTAAATCTTTCAAGCTCCTGACTGAAAAATCATCGCTATCACCACTTTGGTCTTCTATCCCATGATTAGCTCTGAGTATTACCTCCACTTCGGAAATGAGAGAATCAACATCAACATCATCTTCTGGCTTAACGGAAATCTGATTTAAATAATCTATACCAGCAATATTTTTTTGCATTGTTTTAAGAGGCAATAAAACTTTATTATCATGATCATTAAAGGCCACCATTCCTCTTTTTTCTGAAACACCTATTACTGTAAAAATTTGTCGATTTATTTTTACTCTTTGGCCGACAGCTTCAGAATCGCCAAACAATTCTTCCTTAACAGTGTTGCCCAAAACTACTACCTTACTTAAACTATCATTTTCCTCCTTAGTGAAAAATCTACCAGAGGACAAGTCGCCCCCTTCAGTGTCTAAATAACCCTCGGTTACTCCTTCTAAGCTAGTGTCGTAAGATCTATCTTGAAAAGACACAACCCCAACACCATTAACATAGGCTGTTAGTGAATAAATTCCAATATCACTTTTAGCTCTTTCTAGAGAATTAAGATCTTCTAAGCTAAGGGAGGTCACAATTATACCTAAAACTGATGTTGGTGGGCCTTTGTCGTCCGACTTGCCGGGAGTAATAGAAATAATATTAGAACCAAGACCTTCAATCTGTCCTAAAATCAAACTCTGGGCTCCGGCACCGACCGACATAATAACAATAACCGAGGCTACGCCGATTATTATTCCCAGCATTGTCAAAAAACTTCTGACTTTATTAGTCAGAAGAGCTTTGATAGAAGTTTTAAATGATTGTTTGAGCTTTAAGATATTCATATTTAAATTAGATATATCACTTTAACAGCATTCCATCTTTGGCTATTTTACGATTTTTGACTGGTTCATCACTTAATATCAAACCATCCTTAACCCTAATAATTCTTTTAGCATGCTCAGCCGTGTAGGTTTCATGAGTTACTAAAATAATAGTGTTTCCATCTTCATTTAACTTCTGCAAAATTTCCATAATTTGTGTTCCGGACTTAGAGTCCAGGTTTCCTGTCGGCTCATCAGCAAAAATAACCGAAGGATTATTAACAAGAGCCCGAGCAATGGCCACGCGCTGTTTTTCTCCGCCCGATATTTGATTGGTGTAATAGTTTAAGCGATGACCCAAACCAACACTGTCCAAAACCTTCCTAGCTCGATCCCCCATATTTCTGCGATTTTCTGAATAAGTTAGTGGTAAAACAACATTATCTAAAACTGAGGTTTTAGGCAATAAATTAAAGGATTGAAAAACAAAGCCAATTTTTTTATTACGAAAATTAGCTAATTGGTCATCATTAAGACTGCTAACATCTTGTCCGTCAAACTCATAAGAACCGCTACTTAAGCGGTCTAATAACCCCAATATATGCATTAAAGTTGATTTGCCCGATCCGGAAGGCCCCATAATAGAGACAAATTCTCCCTTATCAATATCAAAGGAAATTCCATGTAAAACCTTAGTAACGACATCATCAGAACCAAATTCTTTTTTTAAATCCCTAATTTTTATTAACATAATTAATTGTTTTTAATTGAGGTAACGACTAAGTCACCTTCCTTTAATTCTTCGGAAATTATTTCAATCATAGCTTGGTCGCCACTAATTCCAATTTCTACTGAAACCTCTCTAAAATCACGGCCATCCAGAACCCTAACGTAACGGTCACCACCATTTCTTAGCAGAACTGCTCGACTCGGAGCCACTAGAACATTTTCCTTAGCGTTAGTAATAATATCAACATTAGCTGTCATCCCGGGTTTAATAATTGATTCATCCTGCTCTAAGTTCTCTTCAGAAAAATTTATTTTAATTTTATAATAAATAACATCAGAAATAGAAGTAGATGCTGGCTCAATAAAATAAACTTGGCCCGAAGCCTGATAATCACCGCCCAAGGCATCAAAAGTAATATTAACTTTATTGCCAACACTAATCTTGGAGATATCTGTTTCAGAGATAAAAACCTCGACTTCATAATTGTTTTCGGTTAATAGACTAATAACTGGAACTGCCCCACTAATTTGTTCACCAACCTCGTAACTTATTTTTACCACTTGGCCACTTATAGGGGCTGAAATTATATTATCTTCAATCTGCTTTTCAACTAAATCCAAACTAGCTTCAGCTTGATTAACCTGAGACTGGGCTAGCCTTAAATCATCGACCTTGGCAGGCGTCCTTAATTTTTTTAATTGTAATTGTGCTACTTCATAGTTTTTCTTAGCTGAATCTAAACGAGCCTCAGCCGCAGACACCTGTTGATCGCCGTTGATCTTGGCTAAAGATAAGGCGTTTTCAGCCGCAGAAATAGCATCGCTCAAAGTTGCTTCAGCCCGGCTAACGGCGTCTTGAGCGCTAGAGATATTGGTATCATAAGCTAAAAGAGCATTACTAAAAGAAAAATAGGAATTTTGTAAAGCTGAAATTGCAGCACTAATTAAATTCTTGTTGGTATTAACCGTCGCCTTAAAAGCATCCAAGGAGCTTTGAGGGAAAGAAGATGAGGTAATAGAATTTTCTAGAGCAATAAAAGAATTATTTAAAACCTCAAAAACATCGTTTAATAAAATCGACAATTCATCGGAAGCCTTCCTGATATTCCCTTCGCTCGGATTACTCCTGGCTATTTTAATATAATTATCAACGCTAGAAGAATTTTCTACCGCCATGTTATAAAGCCGATTGGTTTCTATTTTATAGGAAATATTCATAACGCTAAAAACATTTTCAATATTTTCATCATCTAAAATTCTCTTAACAGCATCCAAGGAAGATCTAGCTACTGAGAAATTGTATTCCAAGGAAGATAATAAGGAACTCTGACTATTACTAATAGTCTGCTGAGAGGTTTTTTTGGTATTCTCTAAATTTACTCTAGCTGAATCAACCGCCTGTTTAACCGACATTGGAACTAAAAAATTAGGAGACTTTAAATCACTGAGATTTTTTTCAGCTTGAGAAATATTTTCGTCTACTATTTTTTTTACCTGACTTAAGTCAATAACAGAAGAGTCGTAAGAACTTTTAGCTTGACTAACCTGAGCCTCTAAAACAGCGATATCCTCAAAGGATGCCCCTCTAATTAATTTGTCTTGATTAGTTTTAGCAATATTTAAAGACGCCAAGGCCTCTTCTTTTCTTATTAATAAAGAAGAATAATCTAACTCAGCTAAAACATCGCCCTCCTCAACTCTGTCTCCAACTTGCACATGAAGCAAGTTTAATTTACCGGGTTGAGCAAAATTCAAACCAATCTCCTGATTAGACCTAACTGTCCCTATCTCACTGACTGTTTGAGTTAGATTCTGCCTTTTTATTTCGGCCGTAACATACTCGACCTTATCACCCCCCGAAGAGGCAAATATAACGATTGCTAAAAGCACTATAAAAATAGAGCCAAAAATAATCCACTTCTTTTTTTTAATTTTCATATTTAAATTTTAATAATTAATCCATAACAAGGCCATCTGTGTCATCCTGATTGTCTTCGGAGAAATTCTTTTCTCCTCGACTCATAACACGCATTACCTTATTAGAGAAACTGTAAATATCAAACTCATTTTTCATAAAATAATAATTAGCTCCCAACCCCACACTGCGAGTCCGACCATCCTCATCACTTAAGTCAGTGAATATAAAAATTTCGGCGTTATTAGTGCTATCATCCTCTTTTATTTTTTTAACAATCTCCGACCCATCTAATTTTGGCAAGACAATATCTAAAATAATAACATCTGGTTTAAGTTTCTTAATTTTACCTAATAAATCATCTAATTCTTCGTTAGAATCACTAATCTCGACCTCATAGTCATTGGAGGCGAAAATATCACGCATTCCATATAAAATATTTAAGTCATCTTCAATTATAAATATTTTGTTCATATTTTTTTATTAATTATAATCAATTCTAAATATTTCAACCAAAATCTAAGTCGAATTAGACAAAAGTCGGACTAAAATCTAATTCTGAATTATATTTTAGTAAAATTTAATAAACCATTCTGAGCCCCTGACTTGGAGACGACCGAAGCTGTGTTTTTAACTCCCAATAGCATTGCCTTCTTATAATCACCCGAAAACCTCTCCAATGATCCAATAACAGTGGAGTTAAAAGCATCCCCCACCCCAGTAGTATCAACCTTTTTTTGTTTTTTTGCAATTCCCTGGTGGTAAAAATTTTCTCCATCATAAAAATAAGCTCCCCTAACACCATCTGTTAATATAATTTTATCTGGGCCAAAACTCTTTAAAATTTTAACCAGATTATAAGCATTATTCAAAAAACTATCACTCTTATTAGAATATTCTGAGCTTTTTTTAATTAATTCCAAGGCTTCATCTTTGTTGACCATAAAAACATCAGTCTTTTCTAAAAACTTCCCTATTTTTTGAACTCCACCACTTAATTGACTCAATCCTGGGTTCCAGGCTATTTTATTTTTAAAAGAGAAAATATTTTTCAAACTACTCAAATAATTATCTGGCAAAGAGGTTAAATAAACCCATTTATGCTTCCTTATTAATTCTTCATGTTTCTTTTCAATTTTTAAAAAATCATTAGACCCGCGATAAACAAAGATAATTCTGTCTTGACTATTACTTAGAATAAAGGAAAATCCGGAATCATTCTTTTTATCTATTATAATATTATCAGTATTCACTTTGAAATTTTTAAAATTCTTTATAATTCCAGAGCCCCTCTCGTCTGAGCCAACCTGGGCCAAGCAGGTTACCCTAAATCCGGCCTTAGCCAAGTTTACTGCAGTATTTGAAGCTCCTCCACCAAAATAATGACCATATTCTTTAATATTAACCTTAGCCCCATACTCAAAAGCTAATAATTTCTGCCTCAATAAATCCTTTCTATTGTCCAATAAAAGGCCCTCGGGAGTAAAAAAAACAATATCCTCAGTTAAGCTCCCTATTGTTAAAAAATCTTTTAACATAAAAATTGATAATTATTATTAAATATAACAATATAATAGCATAAAATTAGCTTTTTTCAAAAGAAAGACTAGATGAACGGCTTCTTGGTTTGTGAACAAAATAAAAAGAAATTATTATACCTAAAAAGACCCAAGCCAAGGATAAAAATAAATTAAACCAAAAAACATTATTAAACCAGTAAATACCAAATAAATTGTTTTCCGCTAAAAAGAACAAAAAATATAGGAATAGATTATGGAAGAAAACCAAAATAAAACTTAGGGCTAAAAAAGAATAAATTGATCTATTAGTAAAGAAATTATTCCAAACAAAATCAGCTAAAAATACAGTTGCCAGAAAAACCACTGTATAGATTCCAAAAAAATAAAAAGAAAAAACATCAAGTAATAGACCAGACAACAAAGCAAAATTAAAAGAATTCTTAAAATCAAAGAAAATAAAGAGCCAAATTATTAAAAATAGAAATAAGTCAATCCCGCTCAAAATATTATTAAATGAATTTAAAAAAGATCCTTGAATTATAAAGACAGCAACAACTAAAAAAAATATTTTAAAAAAATACCAAAAACTCTTCATTCGCTATAAAATTAATCTAAATTACTAATATTACTTGGGATTATCACCGAGACAACATCAAGATTTTTAACATCAAAAAAGGCTTCAGCATTAATATCCTGCCAAATATCATTAACCTCCTGATTAACATAATTGACTCTACCAACAGCTAAGCCCTTAGGAATATCGGCCTCTAATCCTGATGTTATAATGCGATCACCTTCATTTACTAATTCATTTTGCGAAACAAAATTTACTTTTATAGACAAACCCAGATCACCCTCGGCTAAACCAATGCTCCTGGAAGAATTACTCAAAGAAACGGCCAGGCGACAAAAATTATTATTAATAAGACAAACTCTAGATGTTTTATCATTAACCTCTATGATTTTTCCGACAACAACTCCGGCATGATTTACCACCACTAGACCCTCTCTTAGCCCGTCATTACTGCCCCTGTCTATAATTATATTTTTATTATAATGAGAAAGGTTTAAAAAGTTTTCCTGCCAGATAACATTGGCCAATAGATAATCTATACTATTTTCATCAAAAAAATTTAAATATTGTCTAAGTCTTTCATTTTCCTCCTCCAAGGAATAAAGCTTGGCCATATCAACTTCATTTTTTTGCAATCCCTCCTCCAAAAAAGAAATTTTTTCTAACAAGTTGGATCTTGGCTCTTTTACTCCGCTTAAATCTCTAGAAGCATCCTGCGAAGATTTGCTAATAGGACTAATAATTTTGATAAAAATTCTTTGTCCCCAAGCCGAGAACCCCACTATATTCAAAAAAATAAGCAGTAAAACGACTGCTAAAAAAACTTTATACTTTTTCCTATCTTTTATAAGTTTCATATTTTTAGACTAGGAGCCATTTAGGGTTGAGGTTATTTTTTTGAGTAGATCTTCATCAGAAAATAAACTACCTGACCCCCTGACCATAGCTGATAATGGATCATCAACCACTATCACTGGTATCTTTGTGGCCCGAGAAATTAATTTATCTAAACCATATAATAAGGCGCCTCCTCCACTCAAATATAAACCATGCTCGTAAATATCAGACACTAGCTCTGGAGGAGTTTCTTCTAAAGTCAATTTAATATTTTCTACAATCTTAATAATTGTTTTTTTAATAGCATCCCTAATTTGATTATCATTTATAGTGATGGCCGTTGGTAAACCATTTATTAGGTCTCGACCTCTAATTTCCATAGTTCTCTCCTCCTCGAAAGACATGACCGAAGCTAAATTTATTTTAATTTTTTCAGCCAATTGTTCACCAATCAACAGGTTGAAATTATCCCTGATATAATCTGAAATATTGGTATCCAATTCATTTCCCGCTAAACGCAAAGACTTCCAAGAAACAACACCAGACAAAGAAATAACGGCAATATCAGTTGTTCCTCCGCCAATATCAACTATCATATTGGCCCTAGGGCTATCTACCGGGAGCCCAGCCCCTAAAGCAGCGGCCATAACCTCCTCTATTAAGTAAACTTTGCGAGCTCCAGCTGATTTAGCGGCATCTTCTACTGCTTTTTTTTCTACCTCAGTAATATCTAAGGGAATGCCGATAATAACCCGGGGTCTAGGTAAAAAAGAAAAACCCTCACCATGGACCTTGTTTATAAAATGTTTAAGCATTTTTTCAGTGATCTCGAAATCAGAAATAACACCATCAACTAAAGGTTTGACGGCCTGAATATGTGCTGGAGTTTTACCAACCATTTTCTTGGCCTCATGCCCAATTTCCAAAATTTCGGTTGTTTTAGTGTTAATAGCCACCACACTAGGCTCATTAATAATAATACCCTTTTTATCAACATAAACCAAGGTATTTTTAGTACCCAAATCAATAGCAATATCATGTCCCAGACTACCAAATTTTTTAAAAATGTTAAACATAATTATTTGAAAAATTTAATCTAAATCTTTTATATACTCTGAAATTTTATTAATATCAACTAATTTAATCTCGTCACTATTTCTAGCTTTAAGCTCAACTTTCTTATTCTCTAAAGTTTTAGAACTTAATACTAAACGATAAGGACAACCAATTAAATCAGCATCAGCAAATTTCTCTCCGGGGGCAATGTCATCTCTGTCATCATAAAGAACCTCAATATTTTGTGAAGTTAAATCTTGATAAATTTTTTCGGCTTCTTCATTTTGTTTTAGAGAAATTAGGTGAACTGAAAAAGGAGCTAAATCTTTGGGCCAAACCATTCCTTTGTCATCATGATAAACCTCGACAATAGTCCCCATTACCCTACTAGGACCAATGCCATAAGAACACATTAAAATATCACTCTCTTTACCATCCTCGCTCTTAACGCTAAAAGAAATAGCCTTAGAAAATTTGCTTCCTAATTTAAAAATATTCCCAACCTCTACAGCCCTTTTTTCCTCTAGCGAAGTATTTTGACACTCAGGACAAGCATTTTGTTCAGAAATAATTTCCTTATTTACTGCTACTTTACATTTAGGACAAAAATAAATAGTATCTTCTCCTACTTCGGTTATAGTTTGAAATTCATGAGAATATTTAGAAAAAGCACCACCACTAGAATAGGTTAAATGGGTAATGTCACCCAAGCCCAATCTTCGATAAATTTTAAAATAGGCTTGCTTAACTTTTTCATAATAATTATCTAAATCTTCTTGTGTAGTGTGGAAGGAATATAAATCTTTCATTAAAAATTCACGGCCACGAATAAGGCCGGCCTTGGCTCTTTTTTCGTTGCGGAATTTGGTTTGAATTTGATAAACGGAGAAAGGTAAATCTTTGTAGGAAAAAGTATATCTCTTGGCTAAAGGGGTAACAATTTCTTCGTGTGTAGCTCCTAGGGCGTAATCCTTGTCGTCGGAACCAGATAATTTAAACAGGGCATCAAAATTATCCCAGCGATCAGTCGCTTGCCAAACTTCTTTCGGAGTTAAGGCGGGCATCAAAATTTCTTGACCACCGATAGCATTCATCTCTTCGCGAATAATATCATTAATTTTATTTAAAACTTTTAGACCTAAAGGTAAGAAGGTATAAATTCCGGCGCCGACCTTATCAATAAAACCAGCTCGCATTAAGGTTTGAGCGTTATACGAGGTTTCATCTTTGGGGGTTTCTTTGATTGTTTTAGTAAATAAAAGTGATTGTTTCATTTTTTTAGGTTTAGATTTTAGTCTAATAATTTAGCTTAAAATTAAAGTTTTAACTATTTAAACAAACAGCAAAAAACTCAAATTTTCAGCTTTATTGAGTACTGTTATCATAACTTAAAAAAATGCTTTTGTAAATACTGGGAATATCCTGATTAATTATGTATTTTCTCAATTTTCTAGTGTTTCCATGGCCAAGTAAACCAAGATAAGAAATTACCGATTTGCCGTTTTCGCTACTTTTAATTCTAAGAATCATTCTTTTTTTGGTCGAGGTTCTTAAAACCCTATAATTATAAAAATTAACCCAACCCAAATAATCAAGACCTGAATTTATGTTTTTGATCATAATCTTATTAGGATGCAAGGATAGCCTAAGATTTTTATCTAAAAAAGAAGATATATTAAAAATAATATTTTCCAAAAAACTTTTATTTTCATGGAAAATTAGAAAATCATCAGCATAACGAATATAATGTTTAATTTTTAAATCTCTTTTTATAAAATTGTCCAACTCATTTAAATAAATATTAACTAATAATTGACTAGTCAAATTACCTAGGGGTAAACCTCGACCCTTATCCCCGGGGGTGCTAAAACTATCAATAACCTTATCCAACAACCACAACATATTTTCATCTTTAATATATTTTTCTAAAATATTTTTTAATATTTGATGGTCAATACTGGCAAAGAATTTTTTAATATCACATTTTAAAATTCAACAATTTCTAGAATTATTTTTAGAAACCCTAAAAACAAATTGATCAAATCTGTCCAACCCCTTAAAGACCCCCTTATTAAGGCGACAAGAATAAGAATCGTAAATAAATTTTTTATCAAAAAATGGGTATAGGATTCTATAAACGGCGTGATGAACCACTCTATCAGAAACAAGAGCCTTATGAATATTCCTCGGCTTAGGATCATTTATTTTAAAGGCGTAATACCCGCTGTGATTATAGGTTTTATTGGATAAAGAATCATGAATGAAAATCAAATTATCCATTAATTTTAAGGAAAAATAAATCACATCTCTCTTTTTATTTTTTCCTTTCAAAAACTCCCGCCAAGACATAAGTAAATTTTCCAAAGATATGGTATAATTATAAACATCATGAAGTCTCCTAATTTTTCTCATAAAAATATTAATTTTACTATCCTTCAAAAAATAAAAGAAATATATTTTTCGTGGATAAAAATATCAGACAATATTCCAAAAAAACGCCAATATACACTGGGCAATAAAATTGAAAATAAAATACTTGAGCTCTTAGAAATTTCTTATTTAGCCTATTTTTCCAAGGAAAATAAAGTTGAAAAAATTTCTAAATGTATTACAGTCTTAGATTTATTAAAATTTCATATTTCTTTATCCTGGGAAGCTAAATTAATCCCCAGTAAGCAATATGAAGAAACATCTATATTATTGGCTGAAGTTGGGAAAATGATGGGCGGATGGAAAAACAGCCTTAACAATCCCGAAAGAAAAAACCACAGCTTCTGAGCTATGGAAAAAAATATTTTCGGACAAAAAGGAAATCATTGTCAGCATCGAAATGATTGTCAGGATTAGCCCAATTGTAGTTGAGATAACGCTTGCCATTGTCATTGCGATTGACATTGAATACATGAGGATTGTCACTGGAGTCGCTTAATATAAAATACCCTCCTCTTCCACCACCAATTCGATATAATTTAATACAAAGAATTTAGTTGAATATAATTTGTGATCTAAAATCAACTAGCATTTTATACCAAATATTTTTATTTTTTTGATTTAATTATAAACCTTAGATAAAAAGCCTTGACCATTTATAATTTTAGTTTACATTAAATAGAAAAGCTTCAAAAAACCTTAGTCTCTTGAAATAACTAGTCCAAAAGTATTATAGTATTTTTTAGCAAAGTTTCAAAGTATCAAAGCTTCAAAGTTTCAAAAAAAGAACAAAAGAACAAAAACCCTAAAAGATTATTTGCGGACAAAAAGGAAATCATTGTCAGCACCGAAATGACGGTCAGGATTAGCCCAAAAGTAGTGGAGATAACGCCCGCCATCGTCACTGCGATAGACATGGAATCCATGAGGATTGCCACCGGAGTCGCGCATAGGGTTCATGGCTATAGCAATCCATTCGCCTTTAGGCTGGTCATAGCCCATTAATTTCTGGTAATTTAATCTCAGTAGTGGTCCTACTTCTGGGGGACATAATTCTAGGTCCAATTCTTTGCCCTTAGCTATTATTTCTTGAAATTTAGCTCCATTGGGAAATCCTAAATCAGCCACCGATAGCTTTATTAATTTCAATTCTTTCTTTTCTGTACTTATCTTAAAATCTAGATGATTTAATAATTCTTTAGCTGTATCAGAAACTGTTATTTGATTAGGATTATTATAGTCACTTATCTTTTTTCTTTCATTTAATTTTTCTTTAATTTGATTTTCGCTTAAATCACCAACCATCATATCTATCTTTCTAATTTCTTTTCCAGGAAATTTAGTATAGATATGTTCAATATTGTTGTTTAATACTTCCTGGCACAGTGGGCCAATATATACTTTAATATTATAGTTGTTTCTTAGATCTTCTTGGCTAGTGGCAATTTGATTAGGACTACAATTAAATAATATGGGTAAATCTTCTTTGATCTTTCTAACAGCTATGACCTCGTCTATCCTTTCGTCTCTTTGATAACCAAATCCTTCAATTGGTCTATCTAGCTCATAGATAAATCTTAGTTCTTCTTCATTTAATTTATCTTCCTTTCTTTTCCAGATGTCGGTTAGTTTTTCCATGTCTTTAATTCTTTGTTTATACAGCTCTCCTTCTTGACCAAAATCGCTCAGTTTTTCATTAAGCACGGGGTGAATATATGGATCTAGGTTCTGATCATGGGCTATACCTCTAGGGGGTTCGGCTATTTTATTATTCCCTTCCATTCTAACAGCTAAACGAGGAATCTTGGCTTCACCCTCTTCGTTATTGGAATAATAGACATGAAAATCTCCACCTTGAAGTTGGTTTTTAGCAGTATCATAATTAGCAGTACACCATTCTAGAGGATAACCCTCAAAACTTTTGACTAGCCCATCGGGTTCGGAATATTGATCATACTTTACCCATTGTCCTTCAATATTTCTTAGTCCCTCAGTCGAATATTCTGGTATTTCTAGAAGAAATTGAGCATATAATTTAGAGAAGTTTTCGGTTGATAATAATTCAATAAATTCGTCCTTGTCTAATTTCTTGCTTTCATTGTCAATTTGTAGTTTTAATAAATCATCGTCTCTTTGGTCTCTTGGTTTTTGCTTTTCTTTTTTTACCCTACTTTTTTCTTCTAATAATGAACCCATGGCTGAAATAGTTTTAGCTAGAGCTCGGCTATTTAATAATGGGAAGGAGTTGGTAGTACTTTCGGTTCTTTTCTGAAAACGAGCTTTTTCTAATATTTTTTCATCACTTATTTCTCTATTACAATTAGAACAAAAATTATTCTTTTTATCTATGGGTTTCTCACAACCTGGGCAATGAGGAACCTTTTCATATTTACCCATTTTCAACATTGAATTGAAGGCCCAATATTTAGCCCACATCGGATAGTCAGCGTCAGGAGAACTTAAATAGTCCACCCATCGATTTAGGCTATTTATCTGGTTAAATCTGATTACTTCTAATTCTTTTTCTTTCATGTCTTTGGGAAAAATATAGTTTATTTTCCCTTCCTCGGTTGTTTCTTTTTCTACTCCTTGGTTTTGTAGGTCTCCGCTATATCCTTGTCTTATCATTATATCGGCCTGATTATTCCAATATGATTGAGGGATATTATCCATTTCTATATTTACATACTTTTTTTGATAATAGTTTTTAATTCTCTCTATTACTCTGGGATCGTCTCTATGGCTTAGGTGGGTTTTCTCTAATATTTCGAGAAAATGAGAAATCTTCTCAGTTGGTTTCTGAGATATTTCTTCTCCTTTTCTTTTTCTTCTGTCTTGTTCGTGCTCTACCTCTTTGGAGATATGAAATTTAGGGTCCTTGCTGTGTAAAAATTCTAGTTCGATGTTTTTGCTCATATAATTAATATTTTATCTATTTAACATTATTATTATAACCCCAAAAAATGCTTTTGTAAATATTGGGTTTTAGCTGATTTGGGGGAAAGGAAAAAGAGCGCGTTTCTTGTGAAACAACGCTCTGGAAGTTTTTTTTGGATTTTCCAAAGTCTTAAAAGACTACGAAGAAGAAATCAATATTCTCAAAAAAAGAACCATTGATACCTTCTACAACATCCTCCAGGAACAAGAATCGTTGCTTCCCAAGAAATTAAGGAAAGTGATAAATTGATCCAAAAAAAATTAAAAAAAAACAGACCCCTAAACAACCAGGGTCTTTTTAATTCTTTTCCTATACTCAAATACTAATTCTTGGATAGCTTTTTCAAGGCCTCTCTAATACGCTGACCACTGTCAATAATATCCCTATCAACCTGATTAAGGGCTTCACGGGCTTCCGGCAAGGAATAGCCCAAAGCCATTAAAGCATCAATTTCATCGGCTGAAAAACTTCCGCCGCCGGACAAGTCATAGTCGCCACCCATTTTAAATAATTTATCTTTTAACTCCAAAACAACTCGCTCAGCAATTTTTTTGCCGATACCAGACACCTTGGTTAATAAATGCGAATCGCCTCGGACGATTGACTCTTTAATGTCGGATAATTTTGCAATAGCTAAAACTGATATAGCTGATTTGGGACCAATGCCGGAAATGGAAATTAATAATTCAAAAAAGTCTAACTCTTCTAAGGTTTTAAAACCGTATAAATCCAAGGCCTCTTCTCTAACGTATTGATGGGTGAATAATTGTAGTTCTTGGCCAACTTTTAATTCGTTTAAGAAATTTTCGCCAACAAAAACACTGTAGCCGATATTATTAACCTCCACTATTACTGTGTTTTTTAATTTGTAGGAAATTATTCCTTTTAGATATGAAATCATACAATTTATCACACTTTTTTTAACAAAAAAAGTGTGCAAAAAAACTTAGCGAACTAAAAAATTTTGGATTACTCATTATGAAACCTAGCAAAATTTTTTAATGTTCGCGAAAAAATATTAAAATAATTACATTCTCAAATTATAGAAAAGAACAAAGGGGGCATTAAACAACTAATCTTCTCAAAACAGACAATTCTGGGATTTTTTTGTTTGATAGGATTTCTAAAATAATCTCCTGTCCCCCACCGCCACCATGGGCTTCGTTTATTGCTTGCTTGGTTTTGGTGTCTAACATCTCCTTTAAGTTCAATTTTATTATATCATAATTTGGCAAAATTATCTCTACTTTATCACCAACCTTAATGGTATTATGAACCTTAACCTTTAAAACATTGAAAAACTTAGTCCCTTTTTTCTTAACCTGACTTTCCAAAACCTGCCCACAAAACTCCCAATCGGGAATAAAATGAGAATTTTTAACATTCTGCTCAGCCTTTTTCCCTAATAAAAATCCAGTGGTATAACCACGATGAGTTATTTTGTTAAGTAACTCTTTGTACAAAAAATTTATTTTCTTAGGATTTTCTATAGCCTGCTTATAAATACCGACGATATTAGCTAAATAATAAACACTCTTAGCTCGGCCCTCAATTTTAAAACTAGCAACCCCGGCTTTTATTAGATCCGGTAAACTTTTTATTAAACATAAATCCTTGGAATTCAATAAATATGAACCGTGCTCCTCCTTGACCAGCTCCAATTCTTCAGAGTGCCCCTTAGCTTTGATAAAAACATCATACTCCCAACGACAAGGCTGAACACAATCACCCAAATTAGCACTGCGATCAATAAAATCCTTGGACAGAAAACAACGCCCCGAATATGACATACACATAGCCCCATGAATAAAATATTCTAATTCCATTTTAGGACATTTTTTATGAATTTCTTTTATCTCCGACAAAGTTACTTCGCGACCTAAAATTATTCGTCGAACCCCTTGCTTTTGCCAGAACTTAACCGCCTCATAATTAGTGCAATTAGCCTGAGTAGATAAATGAATATCAATTTTAGGACAATGTTTTTTAACTAAGGCTAAAATTCCTGGATCAGAAATTATTAAAGCATCTGGCTTTAGTTTATTTAATAGACTTAAATATTTAGGTAATTTTTTAATATGATCGTTATGGGCAAAAATATTTATTGTAACATAAACTTTTTTCTTTTTACTATGAGCATAGGAAATTGCCTCAGCTAAAGTTTTTAAATTAAAATCATTAATGCGAACTCTTAAAGAAAAATCAGGTATACCCAAATAGACCGCATCAGCCCCATGAGCTAAAGCGGTCTTCATTTTCAAAAAATTTCCAGCCGGAGCTAATAGCTCTATTTTCTTAGACATAATTATTTAAATCTTTTTATTCTAATTAATCCACCCAGCGGAACAACCTCTACACCCTTTTTCTCAATTTCATCTAAAAACAAATTCATCCCCAGAGAATCAGAGGCCATATGACCAGCAATAATAACGTTAATGTGGTGCTTTTCGGCTTCTTTGCGATGTTCTTCGTGCATATGCATCCCAATAATAGTCCCTATTCCATACTGAGACATTTTTTCATAAACATCCTTGGAGCCAGAGGTTCCCCCAGTAAATTCAGTAACAACAATTTTGCCACAACGACTATCAGGACTGCCAGCAAAAAGCATGGGACCAGCTTTTATTTTTCTAGCTTCAGAATACTCGGGTATCTCGTGTAGTAAATTTAAAACGTCTTCTACATATTCTAGGTCTTTTTCTTTTTTGTTAATTAAATCAAATATAAATTTAGCACTTAAATTATCGGCCGTGGTATGAGTGCATATATAATCTAATTTTAAAATTTTAGCCATATCAACAAAACGATTATGATTGGCACCGGAAACACTACGACCCACCTCGCTAACCCGAAGCTTGGTAATAGACTCAGCAATATTAATAGGCAAACCATACATAGCCAAAACTTCAGCTTGCAAATCCATAACGCTATGGAGATCAGCCAGACCCACTCCTTCAGGATGATGAGAAATAACTAAGTCAGCTTGTAACTCCTTGGCTAATAATAATTCGGCTCCCTCAGCATCAATCCCAGCAATAATTTTTTTGATATTTTTTTTATTATTGTCAACCAAAATTCTAGAATCACTATAAGGATTGCTTAATTTTTCCTGATCAAAAGATTTTTGCTCTTCTTTTCTTAGTTTATCAAATTTATCTTTTTGCCTTTTTAAATATTTCAAAACCTGAGACTTGCCTCGCAAGTCAGATTTTATTCCTAAATCAACAGCTAAATTATAAATTTCTTTAGTAGTCATAATTTTATTTTTTATAAATAATATTTTTATTAGAAAAATAATTTCTATTACTAAAATATTTATCGGTTCTGCTAATAATTTTATTCATCATGGCCACTGTATCCACTGGATAAGCGCCAATGGCCGTTTCATCGGATAACATTACAGCGTCAGCTCCATCAAATATGGCATTAGCGACATCGCTAACTTCAGCTCTAGTCGGGCGATAATGATCAACCATAGAAGCCATCATTTGTGTTGCTACAATTGCAGGTTTATCATGCCAATGAGAATGACGAATTAGATTTTTTTGAATAATAGGCAAATCTTCCAACGGAACTTCTATGCCTAAATCGCCACGAGCTATCATAATAGCGTCAGATTCCCTGATAATACTATCAATATTTTCCAAAGCAATACCTCGCTCAATTTTAGAAATTATTTTAATATTTTCATCCTTGAGAGATTTTCTCACCTTGGCAACGTCCTCGGCCCTCTGAGTAAAAGACAGGGCTATAAAATCTGGCTTAACCTTTCTAGCAAACTTTATATCTAACAAATCTTTAGCTGTTAAGATGTCCCTCTTTAAAATTGTCTTAGGAACATTGACCCCTTTACGAGAAAGAAGCAATCCTCCTCTTTCCACCTTAGCAGAAAATCTTTTTTTTAATAAATTTATTTCCGTTACTCTTAATTCAATGGAACCATTGTCTAAAAATATCGGATCATCTAATTTTAAATCGTTGATTAACTCCAGGTCATCAATTGGCACCTCCAAGTTATCAATATTCCCCTTATTGTGCATAAAAACATAAGTCTCTCCATCAAGCATCTCTATTTCATGCTTTAGTTTTCCAATTCTAATTCTTGGTCCTTGTAAATCAAAAATGATTTTAATATCTAAATTTAATTCAGCGTTTAACTTGTCAATATTTTCTTTAATTTTGTAATACTGTTCATAACTAGCGTGAGAAAAGTTTAATCTAACCATGTCCAGGCCGTTTATTGCCATGGCCTTTAAAATACTATAATCTTCCGACTTTGGTCCAATTGTAGCAATTATCTTAGTGTCCATTTTATTATTATTAATTTATTAATTTTTAATTCCTCGCAGAGCTTTAATTCTATCCTCCACTGGAGGATGAGTCATAAAGGCCTTGGCCAGAAACCCACTTTTCTTCTTTTCTTTTAGTGGTGAGGCAATATATAGATGAGCGGTGGCCCGATTTACGGTCTTGAGCTTATGTGGATCTGAGGAAATCTTTTCTAGAGCTCGAGCTAATCCCTCGGGATAACGAGTCATTAAAGCCCCATCAGCATCAGCCAAAAACTCCCTTTTACGAGAAATAGCAAACTGCATCATGTAAGCAAAAAACGGTGCTAAAATAGCAAAAACTATAGCCACAATAATAATAACAGCTCCGCCTTTATTATTGTCTCTAGATCGTCCGCCACCAGAAAAAAAAGCCCAACGACTAAACCAGTCAGCTAATAAAACTATCATACCAACTAAAACCGTTACTAGGGTTGCCAACAGAATATCATAATTCTTAATATGCGATAATTCATGAGCAATAACCCCCTCCAATTCACTTCTATCTAACCTCTCTAAAAGACCAGTGGTAACAGCAATAACAGCGTTTTTAGGATTCCTGCCGGTAGCGAAGGCATTAGGGGCCGGATCATTAATGATATATATTTTTGGTAAAGGGAGCCCCGAACTGATGCATAAATTCTCCACTAAACGATACAGCTCTTTGTTCTCTTCAAATTTCAATTCCTTAGCATTACTCATTTTTAAAACTATTTTATCACTAAACCAATAAGCAATAAAAGATGAGATAATCGAAAAACCAACTACTATATACAGAATCATAGAGTTTTCCATTGCTACGCTAAAGACATAACCAACTATCATAGCAAAAACCAAAAACCCGGTAAACAAAAACCAAGTTTTTCTTTTATTTTTATCGCTATTGTTGTATAGAGTCATATATTTTAAATTGCCTTGCTGATAAACAGAACAAGGCAATTATATTAAAAATATTATTTTTATTTTAATAAAAATTGCCCAACTAATCCAAGAAAACCTTATAGGCAACTAAAGCAATAAAAACGGCGAAAATAATGATTCCGACAATAGGCCAAAGTAACGAAGCGCCACCTCCAGCAGCACTCTCAGCCTGAGGCATAAAATTAGACCCCATAGGAATAGCTTGATTCATAGATATTAAATTAAATTAAATTAAAATTTAACTTCAATGTTTTCTTTTTGCGCCGCCTCTTCAATTTCAAAAAATTGACGAGAAGAAAAGCCCAGTTGCTTAGCAATAATATTTGTTGGAAAAACCTGAACCTTAGTGTTAAAGTCGCGAACATTACCGTTATAAAAACGACGAGAAGCCTGAATTTTGTTTTCGGTATCGGCCAATTCTTTTTGCAGTTCTAGAAAGTTTTGGTTAGCTTTTAAATCGGGATAACTTTCACTAAGCGCAAAGATTGATTTTAGAGTTGAAGACAAAGCATTTTCTGCTTGTAATTTTCCTTCGATGTCAGAGCTGTTTTGCATTGACATAGCAGCGTTTCTAGCTTGGACTACTTTTTCTAAAGTTTCACGTTCATGAGAGGCGTAACCTTTAACGGTTTCCACTAAATTAGGAATTAAGTCATAACGTCTTTTAAGTTGGACATCAATATCACTCCAAGCTTCGTCAACTCGGTTTTTTAGACGAATTAAGCCGTTATACATAGAAATAAGGGCGATGATAATAATTAGCACAATTGCTAAAATTATCCATAATACTGTGGACATAGTTTTTTTATTAATTATTAAATCAGGTTTATTATAGCAAAAATTGACCCAGGATACAAGAGATGAATTGGATTAATATTTATGGCTGTTTTTTAAATAATTATAGATTCTGGTCGGTTGATAGTTCGCTGTCAACTATCAGTTTAGGGCAATTAACAACTCCCTATCATCAACTTTGACCTTTCTTCCCTCCTCTTCGGAAACGTCGCCCAAGCTAATATCGGAACTGAGGGTTTCTTTCTTAATATCTTCACTAAAATTACTTAAAACCTGCTTGATAAAATCATCAGAAGAGCTAATAATAACTTTAGCTTGATCATTTATAGACAATCCTAAATCTTTACGCATTAGGTTTATAAATCGAATCAACTCTCTCTTAGCCCCCTCTAATTTTAATTCCGGACTAATATTGGTATCAAGCTCCACTCTAATATCACCCTCTTCTTCCGCCACTTCAATACTCTTGATATTTAATTCTTCTACTACCAACTCTAAATACTCTGTCTGATTGGCAATTTTTAAATCCTTGGCAAAAACCTTAGCCTCACCTAAAATTTGTCTAACCTTAATACCAGCCTTATCACGCTCAGCCAAACCTAGCTCTACAATTCTTCTGACCTCATTCATTTTATCTACAACCTCACTATCCCCCTCTCTGACCTGATAACTGGGCCAATTTTCTAGGTGAACACTCTTATCCGCCTGAGAATAATTAAGATCATTAACCTTCTGCCAAACATCTTCGGCTATAAAAGGCATAAAAGGGGCCATAACTTTAGATAAATTTAAGAAAACAAAACGCATCGTTGCCAGCGCTCTCTTTTTATCTTCTATATCATCGCCCTTCAAACGATCACGACTACGACGTAAATACCAAGTAGAAAACTCATCGATAAACTCAGTAATCGGGCGCATAGCCTTGTTTAAATTATAGACTAACATCGACTCATCAACCGTTTTAATTAAATTATTAATTTTTATCATAATCCATAAATCTAACACATTTTCACTAGTCTCATATTTAGAAAAATCTGAATCACTCAAATCATCCTTATACATCTGATAAAAATTATAAATATTATTTAAGAGCATAATATTTTTACGCAGAGCTTCCTCCGTTCCTTTTTCGGCAAAATTAAAATTCTCAGCCCGAACCACTGGTGAAGAAAGTAAATAAGCGCGCAATGAATCGGCTCCGTATTTATCAATTATCATCATCGGATCGGGATAGTTTTGCAATCTCTTGGACATTTTTTTACCATCTTCTGACAAAACCATGCCGTTAACAACTACATTTTTATAAGCATTTTTACCAAAAAGACCCACGGCGATAACATGGAGGTAGTAAAACCAAGCTCTGGTCTGGTCAATGCCCTCGGCAATGAATTCAGCCGGAAAATTTTTCTCAAATTTTTCCTTATTAGCAAAGGGATAGTGAAGCTGAGCATAAGGCATCGAGCCACTCTCAAACCAACAATCTAAAACATCGGGAATTCTTTTCATTTGACCATCACAAACCGAACAAGGAAATTCAATTTTATCAACCACATCCTTATGAATGTCCTCTATTTTCTCACCACTAACGTCCTCTAATTCCTTAACGCTACCGAAAACTTTTCTCTCCCCGCAAGCGCACTCCCAAATTGGCATAGCACTAGCCCAAAATCTCTGACGAGATATAGACCAATCACGAGCACCTTCCAACCAATTACCAAAACGACCCTCCTTTAAATAATCAGGTGACCAATTTATATTTTTAGCTTCGCGCAACAAATCATCTTTGATTTTAGTAACATTTACAAACCAAGAAGAAGTGGCATAGTTTATAAGCGGAGTATCACAGCGCCAACAATGCGGATAACTATGTTCGTATTTAGCCTTGTCAAATAATAATTTTTTGCCTGCCAAATATTTAATAATTTCAATATCCGTTGACATATGATCACCACTGGGTTTTACATTCAACCCCTGAAAATCAGCAACTTCTTCTTTGAAATAACCGTCGATATTAAGATGCTGGATGAAAGGCAAATTATTTTCCTTACCTAAATTCATATCATCCTGACCAAAGGCCGGAGCAATATGAACTACACCAGTCCCATCTTCAGTAGTAACAAAATCGGCTGGATAAATTTTCCAAGCATTTTCTTTTTTTTCAATTTTTTCATCATTAATATAATAATCAAATAATGGTTGATATTTTTTGCCCAATAGGTCGCCACCCTTAAATTCAGAAGTAACTTCATATTTTTTCTCTTTTAGAACATCGGCTAATCTTTCTTTGGCTAAAATATATTTTTCAGTATTTCCGTCCTCTTTAGTATGAGAAATTTTTATATAATCAATCTCCTCCCCCACAGCCAAGGCCACATTACCAATCAAGGTCCAAGGAGTGGTAGTCCAAGCCAAAACAAAAGTCCCCGGCTCATCTACTAATTCAAATTTAGCCGTACAAGATAAATCCTTGATATCGGCATAACCTTCGGCTACCTCCGATTGAGATAAAGTAGTTTCGCATCGAGGGCAAACATGCATAGAGCGATGATCTTTATAAATCAAGTCCTTATCCCATAAAGTTTTGAAAACCCACCAAATTGACTCCATAAAAGACAAGTCCATAGTATGATAAGCATTTTTTTGATCAACAAAACGGCCCAATTTATCTGATGTCCTATACCATTCTTGAGAATATTCTAAAACCTTGGAACGACAGGTATGATTAAATTTATCAACTCCCATTTCTTCAATATCCTTTTTAGTTTTAATATTCATTTCCTTCTCGACAATATTTTCAATCGGTAGGCCATGACAATCCCAACCCCATTTTCTTTCTACTCGATAGCCCTTCATGGTAAAAAATCTTGGGAATACATCTTTCATAACTTTACCAACAATATGGCCGTAATGAGGCGTCCCCGTAGCAAAAGGCGGTCCATCATAAAAAACATAATCTCCCTGGGGCGCATCTTTGTCAACCGACTTTTGAAAAATATTATTTTCTTGCCAGAAATTTAAAACAACCTCTTCCATTTTTATTTTTTTATCTTCTTTATTTTCCATATTTTTATTTTATTTTTAAATTTTTAAATTTTTTATTTCTTAAGCCTGCCGGTAAATATGTTTGCTCACTATCATCTGCCTCGGGGCTATATTTATAATCTTTACCGTAGCCCAAATCTTTCATTAACTTACTTGAAGCGTTACGCAGATGAATTGGTACTGATAAATTTCCACTATCTCTGATTTCCTCTATTGTAATGTTATACATTTTATAGGCGGCGATACTTTTAGGCGATTTAGCTAAGTATATAGCACAATGAGCTAAAATCACCGAACACTCTGGCAAGCCAATATTACGACAAGCGTCATAGGTATTATTGGCAATCATTAGGGCGCTGTTATTAGCCAAGCCAATATCTTCACTAGCAAAACGAATCATACGACGAGCTATAAATAATGGATCTTCACCGGCTTCAATCATTCGGGCTGTCCAATAAACTGAAGCCTTAGCATCACCTCCCCGCATTGATTTGTGCAAAGCCGAAATAATATCATAATGTTGATCACCCTTCTTATCATAGTTTAACTGCGGCTTATTAATAATTTCTTTTATTAAACTAGTAGACAACTCCTTGCCTGACTCAATTGCTGACTCCAAGATATTTAAAGAACGCCGAGCATCACCTTGACCCAAATGAGCTATTAGCTTAACAATTTTTTTATCAATTTTCAAGCCCAACTCCTTGGCTCCTCGATTAATTATTTTTAACAAGTCATCTTCATTAAGGGTTTCTAAGATTACCACTTTTAAACGAGAAAGTAGAGCTGAATTAATAGAAAAACTAGGATTTTCGGTAGTAGCCCCAATTAATATTAAAACTCCGTTTTCTATTTGAGGTAAAAGAGCGTCTTGCTGGGCCTTATTCCAGCGGTGAATTTCATCAATAAATAAAATTGTTTTTACTCCCAAGCGCTTACTAGACTCAGCTCTATCAACAATTTCTTTTAAGTCCTTTTTTCCACTATCGGTAGCTGAAATTGATATAAATTCAGCCTTGGTTTCTTTAGCAATTATAAAAGCCAAGGTAGTTTTACCTGACCCTGGTGGACCCCAAAAAATTAAAGACGGAACCTGATCTTTTTCAATAGCTAATCTTAACCAGGAATTTTTTCCAATAATTTTTTCCTGTCCAAAAAATTTCTTTAAATTATCGGGACGTAAACTTGTTGCCAAAGGAGTCTTCATTACTTTGTCATTAATAATTTATTATTCTTGTTTTTATAATATGCTAACTTAACAATCTCCGAACAAGCCAAATAAACAACGGCCACTCCAAATATTATCAATAAATGATTCAAACTTGGTGGCGTAAAACCAAAAAACTTTTGGCCAAAATTTGTGAAAGGAATAACAACGGTGATAATAGCAGCGGACAAAGATAAAAAGCCAACCCAAAAAGATGGTCGATGCCCTCTGAACATTGACTTCTTGGTTCTAATGGAAAATAAAAAGGCTAATTCAGTAATAATACTAGCTATAAACCAATTGGTCTGCAGGACTTCAGGAGAAATTTTAAAAAATAAAGCGAAATAAGTGAAATCAAAAATAGAAGAAACTATACCTAAAATTATAGCAATAATAATAATGTCCCCGACTTGATACCTTTTAGGGGAAAGTAATTCATCCTTATCAACGTTATCGGTGGCGATTGCTATCATTGGAAAATCTGACAATAAGTTTAATAACAAAATTTGTAAAGGAAGCATCGGCAGAAAATCAATAATCAAAGAAGCAATAGCTACGGCATAAAAATTACCAAAATTAGACGCCAAGGTCGCCTTAATATATTTACTACTATTAGCAAATATCCTTCGCCCCTCTTTGATGCCCTGGACTATGACATTTAAATCATTTTCCAATAGCACAATATCGGCCGCCTCTCTGGCTATATCAGAGGCGTTCTGTACCACTAAGGAAACCCCAGCTGCTTTTAGCGCCGGAGCATCGTTAATCCCATCTCCTAAATATCCAACACTGAAATTTTCTTGTAATTGCTTAATTATCTCAAATTTTTGTTCAGGTAAAACTCGGGCAAAAACATCGTATTCTTTTAAAATATTTTTTAACTCTTCCGGTGACAACCCAGCCAAATCTTTTCCTAAAAAAACTTTTTCAGGATCTTCTATTAAACCAATTTCGCGAGCAACCGACCCGGCCACCTCGGGACTATCACCAGTAATAATTTTTAAGCCAACATTTAATTCCTTTGCTCTCAAAACTGCATCCTTAACTGAATTTTTAACTGGGTCAGCAAAGGAAATCATCCCTAAAAATTCTAAATTATTCTCAAAGCTGATCAACTTATTTTTTAAATCATCTAAAAAAACTTCTCCGACATCCTTTTTGGCAACCGCTAAAACTCTTCTTCCCAATAACCCCTGGTCAGAAATCCATTTTCTAATATTTTTCACCTCCTCTTCATCCAGATTGGAGCATAAGTCAAAAATAGCCTCCGGAGCCCCCCTTACTATAAAATCTAAATCATCATCTCTTTTAACCAGGGCATTATTTCTCCTTCTTTTAGGATCGAATGGCGTATCAACTATAAACTCAAATTTTGAAAAAATATTTTTATCTTCTTCGTCCATTTTTTCAAAAATAGCAATATCGAAAGGCTCTTTTTTATCCTTCAGATTAGCCGCCGCCAGACTGGAGTAAAGAAGAGTTTTTTTAACTGGAGCCAACGAATCGTAAAAATCCAAAATGGTCAACTTATTTTCGGTTAAGGTTCCGGTTTTATCAGAGCATAAAATATCAATATTACCCAAGTCCTCCACTGATGAAAGACGCTTGACCACAACCTTATGCTTGGCTAGATTCATTGCTCCTCTGGAAAAAGAAAAAGTCATTACTAGAGGCAAGGCCTCGGGAATAACTGATATGGCCAGGGCTATAGAAAAAATAGTTAATTCCAAAACATCCAAACCATCCTTGAATATAGCGTTAAAAAGAAAAACAAAAACTAAGGTAATTAAAACTAATTTTAAAATAAAAGAGCTAAATTTAGAGATACCTCTCTCAAAGTCGCTAGATTTTTTTACTCGAGATGTTAACTTGGTTACGCCGCCTAAAAAAGTATTTTTTCCAGTAGCTACAACCACGGCCCTAGCCTTACCGCTAACAACTGAAGTTCCAGAAAAACACAAATTATGTGCTGAAAAATAATCTACTTTTTCCTCTAAGACAACTTCCCCCTGCTTATTCGACAAAACTGACTCTCCCGTTAGAACTGATTCATCAACCATTAAATCAGAATCTTCTATAACTCTTAAGTCGGCGCTAATCTTGTCTCCTGTTTCTAATATAACGATGTCCCCTTCTACTAAGTCCTCGCTATCAACAAATCTTTTTTGGCCATCTCGAATAACCTTAACTTGGTTTTTTACGTATTTTTTTAATAATCTTATTGTGCTTTCCGACCGATATTCCTGAAAAAACCCCAAAACAGTATTAATACCAACAAAAAACAAAATCATAAACCCCTCTATCTGCTGATCAAAGAAAAAGGACAGGGCCGCCGCCGCCAGCAACAGATATATGAACGGAGACTTAAACTGATTAAAGAATATATTCCACCACTTTAAATCAGTACTGGAAACATTATTTTTACCATTGACCTCCAAGCGATTACTCGCCTCCTCAGATTTAAGACCGAGATAACTATCAGTTTTAAAGTCATTTAAAACATCTGCGACATCTCTTTGGGCTAATTTTAAAATTTTCATAAATTTAATAATGAATATAAGATAATTATATAATAAAAACAGGGCTCTGTCTATTAACCCCGCCGAAAATTATTAGCCCAAAATACTAAAGTTTATAAGGTAAAATAACCTCAAATTTAGAGCCCTCCCCTAAAAAACTTTGAACTAAAATTTTTCCAGAAAAATCTTCTTCAATTATTTTTTTAACTAAAGCCAAGCCAATGCCACAATGTCCATCCTTAAACTCCTTTTTTAGAGAAAAGAAAGGTTCAAAAATAAGAGACAAGGTGTCGTTATCAATCCCCGAGCCATTATCTTCAACCGAAAAAACAATATTACCATTAACCCCTTCTAAACAAACTGTAATCTTCTTATTTTCCCCTCCCGCGGGAAAAGACTCAATGGCATTACTAATTAAATTTACAATTATTTGACTAAATTTTATGGAATCACCAAAAATCTCAATATTATCTTTTATTTTTAAAACTAGCTCGATGTTATTTTTTATAAAGTAAAAATTTAAAACAGCCAAAGACTGCTTAATTTCCTTAGATAAAGAAAAAATATTTTTTTCTCCATCTTTTTGACATTGACGTTTAAAAGATCTAAGTAAATTAACCGCTCTTTCATTTATAAAGACAGATTTTTTTATTAAATTCCTCAATTTTTTATGATTATCAAAATTATTTGAAACTTCCTCTAGGGCTAAGGAAGATGCTGTCAAAATATTAGCTAAATCATGGTAAACTCCAAGAGAAACACGACTAGCCTCGACTAAATTATAAGATTCAGACATTTTTCCAAAGCACTCCTCTATCTTTTTAGAAAAATCGCGCTCTATTTTTTTTAATGACCTATTTTTATCAACTATTTTTGCTAAAAAACAAAAAGAAATAAAATTAAATAAAAGTAGCGCTATTAGACAAAACAAAATAATAACAAGAAAATAATAACCACTCTGATAATTATAGCAAGACCAAAAAGATAGAACTAAAACAAAATTTAGTAAAACCAAGGCAAAGAAAAATCTAATGTACTTACAAGTGGTCATAATTCAAAAAATAAGAAAATAAGAAAATAATATTAAGCTATTTTACTATTTTTGAAATTAAAAATATATAAAAAAATAATAAAAATAAAATAAAAAAAACAAGCAGTTCTTAACCGCTTGCTTCATGACTTATAAATAATCTTTTTCCCAACTAAAGAATTTAATTTTCTTTGACTTAATGATTTTAAATGTTTTTTTTCAAGATATTTTTTGGGAATAATTATGTCAAAATAAAATTCTGTCTTAGCTCTTATTTTTTCACCCTTAGACCCTTCTATAACTATCTCTAGGTCCGGGTGACTATCCATTATTTTTATTTTATATTCATTCTCCATTTTTTTTGATAATTGCCTTAGTTTTAAAGATCTGCTTTTTATCTCTTCCCTCGCTACTCGATCAGGCAAAAAATAAGCCGGGGTCTTTTCATGGGCCGAAAAAGAAAAAACATGAATTTTAGAAAACTTTATTCTTTTAGAAAAATTATAGGTCTCTTTAAAGTCCTTATCACTCTCCCCCGGGAAACCAACTATAATATCAGTGGTAATGGAAATATCAGGAACCTTTTTTCTAATTTTATTTATTTTATCTTCAAAAAATTTAATGTTATAAGGCCTGTTCATTAAACTTAAAATTCTATTACTGCCCGCCTGCAAAGGAATATGCAAGTGTCGGCACATCTTTCTATTTTTAGAAATAAGATTAATAATATCATCACTTATTTCACTCACTTCTATAGAGCTAAGCCTTATTCGACCAATATTTTTTATTTTTAAAATTTTCAACAACAAAGAATAAAGATTTTCTGACTTGTTTAAGAAATCTTTGCCATATAAACCTAAATGAATACCTGATAAAACTATTTCGGAAAAACCATCGTTTGTTGCTAGGCGTATTTCTTTAATAATATCAAGTGATGGCCTACTATTTAAAGGACCCCTAGCTAGAGGGATAACACAATAAGAACAGAATTGGCGACAACCATCCTGGATTTTTATAAAATAACGACTACGATCATCAATTAAGTTTAATTTTAAGCAACTACTCTGCTGTATGGCTCCTCCTTGAGAAATCGCCTTTTTGTCATTAAGCTCAAAAATTTTATTCGGATCTGCCCCCGAGAAAATGCTCTCAATTTTCTTGGCCAAAATAAATAAGTCCTTATTATTAAAAATAAAGTCTACCTTCAGGCCCTCAATATTATAAACTTTGGGCCAACAACCAATTAAAACGGTTTTAGCCTTAGGATTATCTTTTGTTAGAGAGGATAATAGGCGGCGAGCCTTGGTTATAGCCGAACTAGTAACCGAACAAGAGTTGATTATTATTAAATCAAGATTTTTATCTTTTTTGGGTAAAATAAAATTGCCCGAAAGCAATAAATTTTTGAGAACCGCTGAGTCATATTGATTAACTTTGCACCCTAAAGTACTAATCTGAAAAGTTGTTTTGTTTTTCTTATCCCTAATAATCATACTCATTAAAAAAACTCTAAGGCCCTTAGAAATCATCGCGTAAAAAATCTCGCTATATTTCATATGGCTCCGAGCTAAAACACGTTTTGCAGCTTGTGCATGGAACAGGGCGAACAAAGGTCCTAAAGATCCCAATGATCCTTCTATTGGAGCCGCCTGTCGGAATCGAACCGACGACCTACTGTTTACAAGACAGTCGCTCTAACCAGCTGAGCTAAGGCGGCTGGAAAAAAATTCTATTTTCAATCATTGAAAATAGACCACAGTGCGCCCAGCAGGATTCGAACCTGCGACCTTCTGCTTAAAAGGCAGCTGCTCTACCAACTGAGCTATGAGCGCAAAAAAAATAAATCGTAAATTAACGTACTTTACGATTGTTTCTATTATAAAATAAAAAAAATAATTTTACAAGGTCTAGATCTATAATCAAGACTCTATGGATAAAAGGTGAATTATAAGTGGAAAAACAAAAAAATGATAACTTGAAAAATATGCATAACTAGGATATTATATAGTTAATCTAAAAAATCAATAAAATAAAAATAAAATCAAACAAGTATGGCAGAAAACAAACAAAATTCCATTGAAAAGGTTCCCCCGCAAAATATTGAAGCCGAGCAATCACTCCTGGGTTGTTTATTATTAGACAAAGAGGCAATATATAAAGTAACTGACGTTATTAACCCGGAAGATTTTTATCAAAATAGCCATAAAAATATTTTTGAGGCTATGTTAGATCTTTTTAATAGCCAAGAACCAATAGATATAATCACCCTATCAAATAAATTAGAGGAAAAAAAATTAATCCAAGAGGTCGGAGGTCGCAGTTATTTAGCTCAATTATCCAATACTGTAGCTACCTCAGCTAATACTGTTTATTATGCCAATCTAATCCAAAAAAAGGCGTCTTTAAGACGACTACAGATTTCAGCCAGTGAAATAATGGATTTAAGCTTTGAAGAAGAAAGAGATATTGATGAAGTTCTGGATCAAGCTGAAAAAAAGATTTTTGGAGTTTCTCGAAAACATCTAAAAAATTCATTCTCAGGGATAGATAGTCTATTATCCGAAGCCTTTGAAAGAATTGACGACCTACATAAAAGAAGTGGCGGCTTGCGAGGTTTATCTACTGGCTTTTACGACTTAGATAATTTATTAGCTGGTCTACAAAAATCAGATCTCATAATTCTAGCTGCTCGCCCCAGTGTTGGAAAAACATCACTAGCCTTAGATATTGCCCGTCAAGCTGCTATCAAAAACAAAGCTGGAGTTGGAGTTTTTTCATTAGAAATGAGTAAAGAACAATTGGTAGATAGAATGCTGTGCGCTCAGGCTAATGTTAATTTATGGAAAATGAGAACTGGAAATTTATCAGATAAAGACGAAGATAATGACTTCGCTAAAATTGCTGAATCAATGGGATCACTATCTGAGGCTCCAATATATATTGATGACTCCCCCAATATCTCGGTTATGGAAATTCGAGCCAAATCTCGTCGTCTCCAATCTGAAAGAGGTTTAGGATTAATTGTTATTGATTACTTACAATTAATGGAAGGGCGCGGAAAACATAGTGATAATCGGGTCCAAGAAATATCTGAAATAAGTCGAGGGCTAAAAGGGATCGCTCGCGAATTAAACGTACCGGTTTTAGCTCTAGCTCAATTATCTAGAGCCGCCGAACAACAAAGCGGGCCATCCATTCCTCGCTTATCGCACCTAAGGGATTCTGGATCTATCGAGCAGGACGCGGATGTTGTTATGTTTATATACAGAAAAGCGGCTGACCGGGCCTTTAATATCCAGGACCTACCAATTGATGAGAGATACAAAGCCGAAGTGCATATTGCTAAGCACAGAAATGGTCCAACCGGAAAAGTCGACTTGTTTTTTTCAGAAGAAACTGCTAGCTTTAAGAATATTAGCAAAACACAATCAGAGGAACAAAATTAAAAAATAATGAAATAATTTATAATTAATCTAAAATTATGTTTGGAAAACTAAAGCAATTGAAAGATTTAAGAAGTCAAGCTAAAACAATGCAAAATGTTCTAGCTGATGAAAAAGTGGAGTTAGAAAAAAATGGCATCAAACTGAGCATGAACGGAAACATGGAAATCATCGACATGAAAATTGAATCTGATTTAAGCAAAGAAGAAATAGCTCGAACTAGCAAAGAACTTTTTAACGATGCTATTAAAAAAACCCAAAGAATTATGGCTAAAAAAATGCAAGAAATGGGTGGATTTCCAGGATTGGGATAAAAAATAGAATAATCTTAGGAGGTTAAAATACAATAAAAAATACAATAAAATGCCCATTACTTATCCTAAGTCCATAGAAAATCTAATAAAACAATTTTCCTCTCTGCCGAGCGTCGGTCGAAAAACTGCTGAACGCTATGTTTTTCATTTGTTAAAGCAAAAACCGGAGCAAATAAAACTGCTAGCTAGACAATTAGAGGAGTTGCCAGATAGTTTTAAATTTTGTCAGAAATGTTTATCTTTATCCGAAAAAGACCCCTGCAATATATGCTCCGACCAAAAAAGATCAAATAACACTATCTGCCTTGTCTCCAGTCTACAAGACCTAATAGCCATAGAAAACACTAATAAATACAATGGCAAATACTTTGTTTTAGGGGGATTGATTAATCCTATTGAAGATATAGGTCCGGATAAGTTAAATATAAAACCCTTGGTTAAAGAAATAAATTTAAAACTAAGAACAGAAAAAAATATTGAAATAATTTTAGCCCTAGCCCCAACTATAGAAGGAGAAACCACTTCTCTTTATCTACAAAAAATTCTAAAAAATCCTAAAATAAAATTAAGTAAATTAGCTCGTGGACTATCCACTGGTATGAGCCTGGAATATGTGGACGAAAACACCCTGGCTAACGCTCTTAAATTCCGTGGAATAGCCTAATAAAAAAACGATCTCAGGATCGTTTTTTTGAAAAATATAATGTTGAGTATTAAGCTATTTTATTTATCTTTATTTGACTAAAGTCCTGCCGATGACCGGTGGTCTTTTTTTGTCTGGTTTTACTCTTGTATTTTACCACTAAAACTTTTTTTTCTTTACCTTGAGAAACAATTTCACCCTCAACTTTATCTCCCAAAGATGGCTTTCCTAAGTCAACAGAACTGCCATCAGTCTCAGCGACCATTAAAGTATCAAATTTTAGTTTTTCGCCTAAATCACCCGAAAGCTTTTCAACCTTTAGAGTATCCCCTTCCTTAACCTTGTATTGTTTGCCTCCAGTTTTAATTACCGCTATTTTTGCCATAAAATTTAAAAATTATTTTTTAATAATGATATAATAAGGGAAAGTCCCCGCCTTGTCAAGTTAATCAGTCCTAATAATGTCTGCCCCTAATTTTCTAAGTCGCTCGTCAAGATTTTCGTACCCCCTGTCAATCTGGTAAATATTATCAATCTCAGTTCTCCCCTTGGCGATTAAAGCAGCAATAACCAAACCAATTCCAGCCCTAATGTCAGGACTAATTAATTTTTTTCCGTACAATTTACTAGGCCCGGTAATAACCACTCTGTGAGGATCACACATCACAATACTCGCACCCATTTGAGACAACATATCTGTCCAAATAAGTCTTCGATCATAAATTGTTTCGTGCACTAAAGATGTCCCCTTAACTTGGGTCATTAAAACAGCATAAGGTGATTGTAGGTCGGTAGGGAAACCCGGATATTCATGAGTTTGAATGTTGTAAGGCCTTAGAGCCTTGCTTTTTTTTATTTTCAACCAAGTTTTGCCAGTTTCGAAGTTAACTCCCACCTTTTTAAAAACAGCTAGTAAAATTTCAATATTTTCGGGATCACAATTTTTAATTAAAATTTCTGAATTAGTAGCCGCTGCCATCAAAGCAAAGGACCCTGTTTCAATTCTATCTGGCATAATTTTAATATCCCGTCCTTTAATTTTTTTCACTCCATCAATAATAATAGTCGGAGTTCCTGCCCCTTTAATCTTAGCCCCACAAGAGTTTAACCAGTCAGCTAAATACTTTATTTCTGGTTCCATGGCGCAATTCTTTAAAACAGTTCTGCCCTCGGCCAAGCAAGCCGTCATCATTAAGCTCTCGGTTCCAGTGACAGAAACTTTAGGGAAAAAGAAATTACAGCCCTTTAATTTTTTAGCTTTAATATAGTAAGATTTTTCTTCAATCTTAATTTCGGCTCCTAGAGCTGAAAATCCATCTAAAAACAAATCTATTGGTCTACCCCCCGCTCCAATAACACAACCACCTGGATGCGGAAAGCGAACTTCTTTGAATCTAGCGAGAAGTGGCCCCACAAACATAATAGAGGTTCTAAACTTATCGGCTAATTTAGATGGCAGAACTGTGGTCTTAATATTTCTAGATCCAAGAATAATCTTATTCTTGTCCTTTTTAATAGAAAAACCCAACTCCCCTATCATCTGTAATGACTTATCGATGTCCTCAATCTTGGGCAGATTGCTAATTCCAACTGGGTCAACAGTTAAAATAGTAGCGGGGATAACCTTCAGAGCCAGGTTTTTAGCTCCCTTAACAGAGATCTCCCCCTTTAGTTCTTTTTGACCATTTATTATAAATCTAGCCATAAAAATATAATTAATAATTATTGAATAAATAACTTATATAAACCTTCTTGATTACTAATTTTACCCGTAAAATACAGAACACTACCAATCCTGTCGAGTGCTAAATTAGACACTTTTTCTAGAGAAACCAAATTTATAACCTGATTGTCATATTTTAGGTCTAAAATAAAAATGTCTTTATCGGTTGAATATATTATATAATTTTTTGGATGCCAAACCAAACTTTTGACCTCTTTGTTTAAACGACTAATTAAGAAATTTTCAGCTGAGCCAGAATTAAACACATATATCTCATTGTCCGAGTGATAAACAAAATTCTCCCCGTCAATAAAATTGAACCCATCCACATTATCAACTACCTTCCAAGAACGATCAAACTCAAAGGACAGGTTGATCACATAAATTTTTTCAAAAACTCTATCATAAATATAAATAAAATTTGAATAATTATCAGGTGATATTATTTCATAATTATCCGAAATCGGTAGCTTAATAGATCTAATTAAATCTTTTTGACGACGGGAATAGACCTGAAGGGATGTCTCTTGGTCATCTTTTAAAACTAAAAAATAAAAATTACTAGAAACTTCAAAATCAATTATATTATCCAGTGAAAATAAAATGTCTTCCTTGCCCGATTTAATACTATAAGACCTAAGACCATCTTGTAGATAAAATAAATCTCCTGATATGGCCTTAATATTTCCTCCATCTGGGAAATTATTATTTTTTAAATCTACATAATCATTTTTCAAGTAATCAAAAATTAAATTACTATTTAATAAAACTAGACCTGGTCCCAAAAAATCAATACTAGAAATATTATCACCCAAAAAAATTTCTTGTTCTGTCTTAAGATCTATTATTTTTTTATTATCTTCTAGAATTATTTTTTTATCTAAGGGACACAGAGATATTTTCTGAGTCAAAGAATCAGTGAATTTAATGGGCAGATTCTTTCTGAACAAAACAATGTCTTCGATATAAGAAGAATGACCCGGATAAATATTTATTTTTTGTTGCCAGGGCCAATAACCATCTAATTCTAAATTTAAAACATATTCTCCTGGTAATAAGTTTTTTATTTTATATGGTGTTCTTAATTTTTTATTACGTAGAACATTATCATTAAAAAGTATTCCTCTAAATTGTCGCCATAAAAAAATATTTGCTCCCTTGGGCTTTGAATCTAAAACTAATATACCTGTTTTTTGAATTAAGGCCTCCCCTTTCAAAATACTAGACAGGGATAATCTATACCCGGCAGCATATAGAGAAAAAAAGGCCGTCATTACAAAAAAGATAATAACAAAAAAAATAAATAAAATATTTCTAAACTTATACGACATAGATTATTATCAAGCTAAATATTAGCGGAAAGATCCTTAATAAATTTCTTTAAATCGTCTTTGATTTCATTGTTTTTTATACCTAATTTCAAGGTAGCCTTGATAAAGTTCAGCTTATCACCAGTATCTAGCCACTCTCCTTCTATTTTTTTGCCATAAAGAGGTTTATTTTTTTCCAGCATCAAATCAAAGGCATCGGCCAGGCGAATTTCTCCGGACTTACCGCTTTTCATGGTCTTTAAATTATCAAACACCTCTGGAGTAATAACATAAAGACCAACAGCAGCTAGATTAGATGGGGCTTTATCAATATCTGGTTTTTCAACAAATTTTCTGATTTCATAATTTCCATCCCCCAGGTCTAGACCATCTATTACCCCAAATTTATTAACTTCATTTTTATTAACCTCGGATAACCCAACCACTGAATCCTGATAGCGATCATAAAGATCAATAATTTGCTTAACTGGAGAAATTGGAGCATCATACAAGGTGTCGCCGAACATTATTAATACAGGCTCATCAAAGACTAAGTGTGAAGCACAATTAATAGCGTGCCCATCTCCCAAAGGAACGGCTTGTCTAACATAAGAAAATTTAGCTAAAGATTCTATTTCCTTAATTTTAGAAACCAAATCTAATTTATTTTTTTCAACCAAGGTGTGCTCTAGCTCAAAGGAATAATCAAAATGATCTTCAATGGCTCTTTTTCCTCTTCCGGTCACAAAAATAATTTCTTCAATGCCAGCAGAAACAGCATCTTCTACTAAATATTGGATAACCGGTTTATCAACCACTGGAAGCATTTCCTTGGGCTGAGCTTTAGTAGCTGGTAAAAAACGAGTACCGAATCCAGCCACTGGCATAATTGCCTTTCTAACTTTTTGCATAAATTTATTTTTATTTATTAATTTTATTTTAATTTTATTCTCCCTAATCCCCATTTTCTAAAATAACTCCACCAAGACCTTAGATGTTCTCTAAATAATTTGTCCTTAAAAATTGATAAATACCAAGGTCTTTGGGCACTACCCCTGGTATGATAATGAATAACCTCGGCTTCGGGATTATATACCACTTTTTTACCCTCCTCCCAGGCTCGACGACAAACATCGATGTCCTCGAAATACATAAAAAAACGTTCATCAAAACCAGAAAAACCATACCGTCTAATCAATAAACAAGAGCCAAGCATCCAATCAACCTCTTTTATTATATCATGAGAATAGTCTTTAAGCAAAAACCAATCTAGGTGTTTTTTGAAAAATCTTCCTAAAAAAGTTCGACGAAAAATTGGAGTCCAGGGACGAGGAAAACGAGCGCAGGAATATTGCAGGGTCAAATTAGGATTAAGTAACTTAGGGCCAACTATATAAACATCATCATTTTTTTTAATATATTCAAATAAAATTTTAATGGCCTGGGGACGCAAGACTGTATCTGGATTTAAAATCAAAACGAACTCACCTCGAGATTCTTTAATGCCTAAATTATTTCCGCCACCCATCCCTAAATTAACATTACTAATTATTAATTTAAAATCAATAATTTTATTAAGATCCAACAAGTTATCGCCAGAAGCATTATCAACCACGATAACCTCATAATTTAAACCCGAAAGATCAGACTCGGAAATAGATTTTAAACAATTTTCCAACTTATCTTTTGACTTATAATTAACAATAATTATTGAAATATCCATAGAAAAAAGATTAAACTAAATCTTAAAAACTTTCAAGAGAAACTTAAAAAATATAAAATAAACACTTAAGAAAAAATTTCCTAATTTAAGAAAAATACTGTCGACCTCTTGATAAGAAATTTTTCCGGAAATAATTTTTAATAACTCACTATCATTAATTTTCCTATTTTTTTGAATCTTTCTTCTCTCTCTTAAAATATAAAACCAAGAAAAAGGATTTAAAAAATACAAATAAACTCTAATTTTTTTAATAAACCAACCATTAAAAATAGAAAAAAACAATAAACCCAGCTCCATTAGAAGAAAAGCTGGTAATAATAAAATTAAGGAAATTGTCTTGTAGTTTTTTAAAGACGTTATTATTCTATTTCTATCCATAAAATAATATTTAGAGATAGATTTACTAAACTCATATTTATGATAAACCACTGAATTTAAAGATAGCACACATTTATAGCCACGGAGCCAAATCCTCCAGCCTAAGTCCTGGTCCTCATTATACATCCAATATTTTTCATCAAAAAGACCAACTTCTTGTAAAACTTCTTTTTTAAAAAGGACTGCGGCTCCTGAAGGATAAAAAATATCAGCGCCATCTTCAATTTTTATTTTACTATAATTGGATCTATAATCCTGACAAAAACCAAAGCCCAAGAAATGAGTACTATTACCCAAACTATTCACTAGGTTATCTTCACCAAACAACATTAATCGCGATTGAACAGCCCCAATTTTATTATCACTCTCAGCCATTTTGACTAACTCCGAAACCGCCCGAGAGTCTACTGTAGTATCCATATTAAAAAGAACTACATACTCGCAACTATCTTCCATGGCCTTTTTCATGGCATCATTATTGCCCTTGGCGAAACCATCATTTTTTTTGTTTCTAATAATTACCGCCTCTGGTGCTTTTTCCCTTAAAAAAGAAAAAGACTCCTCCGAACTAGAGTTGTCCACTATATACAGCTTAATTTCACCTAAATAATCTTGCTTTCTAATAGATTCTAGGCAATCAACCAAGTATTTTTTAGCGTAATATTTATAGTTAAGTAAAATGATGGCAAGTTTTTTATTCATAATCTTGGGTATTTTTGGTCTTTCCTTTAAAAATAGAAAAGGTAAAGGCAATAAATTTGCCAGCAGGCCAGAAAAATTTTAAAATCTGATATTGCCAATTAGAGTGCCATTTCTGGAAATATTTTAACATTGAGTCACAAAAATACTTTTGGGCTCTTCCCTTCTTTAATAAGGAAAAACTTTGCCCCACATAATCAAGGCAAAAAGTATTGGGATTATACCAAACCTCTCCCCCCATTTCATAGACCTGTTTACAAAAATCAACCTCTTCAAACCAAACAAAGTATCTCTCATCTAGCAGCGGCCTTTCATCTTTATTTATTTTCTTAAAAGAATCAACATTGATCATAAAAAAGGACCCGCGGACCGAATCAACTTTTTGAGCTAAATTATAATCAAAATCCAAATAAAGATATGATTTTGTAATTCTAGGAAAGACATGAGGAAGCTTTAAGATAATGGCCAGTTGGTCAAAAACGCCTGGAAAGCGCCTGATATGTTTAATTGTTTTATTATTATCATCTACTAATAAACAACTAGAAACCACGGCCTGAGGATTCTTCTGAGCAAAAGCCAAGGAGTTATAAAGAGTGTCGGGAAAAAGTCTCATGTCGGGATTTAAAAGTAATATAAAATTACCATTAGATTTTTTAATAGCCATATTATTGGCAGCTGAAAAACCAAGATTTCGATCGTTTTTTATTAAATGAACCTGCGGGAAAAGCTCTTCTACCATCTCAGCCGAACCATCAATAGAATTATTATCAACCACAAAAACTTCAAAAGAAAAATCACCCTGAGAACCAAAAATTGACTCTAAATTTTTTTGTAATTTTTCTTTAACATTATAAGAAACAATAATAATAGATAAATCCATAAAAACTATTTAATTATTTTTAATAATTTTAATCTCTCGGTCTTCCCACTAATAATGATAACATTTCTCTTGTCAGTGTCAAACGCCTTGGATAAAAATTTAATTAATTCCTGATTGGCCTTGTTTTTATCAGCCGGAGCTTTAATGTTAATAAAAATAACTTCTGCCTCTTCTTCATTTATATTAGCTAGCCTTATTTCTTTTATCTTGGTTTCAGATGATCCAGGAAAAGCTTTAATGGATAAATAAACCTGGCCATCTTCTTTGAACTTAGTTAAATATTTTTTTAATTCCATAAAAATTATTGAGAAAATAAAATAGCGTTAGGAATATTGCGCCCAGGGCCCACCATAAACTCATCATTGTAATAAAGAGCCGTGGAGCCTCCCCCATCTAAGTTTATAGCATAATCCACTTTCATGATTTTTAAAACTTCAGCCAAATCAACCACCGTACTAGAACGAGACACAACTAAATAAACCTTTCCCTTATCACCTCCTAATCCAGATTTATAAGCAATGGCGGTTCTGGTAGTTTTAGTATTAGTTTGACCATAATCTAAGTCCCAGTCAATCAACAAATTCATTCCCTCCTCCACTAAGCGTGGCTTATTACCAATGGCTGCCTGAAGTTTTACTCCATATTTATTTTCAAATTGGCTAACCCCAGCAAAATCTCGACTATCTTTAAAATAATAAAATTTATTGTTCTCATCGAAGGCCATAATTGGTCCAGTGGTTGGGTATCTTAATTGAGAAATATTAATAAATTTTTCTAAACGAGAATTATAAACTGGGAAAAAATAATAATTACGCTTACTAGCCGAAGTATCAAAGTAAGTTCCGTTAATAGCAGCGAAGGCGTTGCTGCCAACAACATAATCTATTAAAGGTTTGGCCGGACAAGGTCCCGGACAATCGTCAGAATTGGCAGTGTCGGTAATTATTTTTAAATTAGGGTTATTTAAATCTATTTCAATAATGTCCAGGAAAAAACTTTGCCCTTCCAATTCTACTTCCTGTTTAAATTTATAAGAACTATACTTATTAATACTTTCACTTAAAGTATTTTTATGAATTAGGGCCAAGTCTTTGCGACTAATACCCAGTCCTAGTTCTCGCATTATAGCAAAAGCATCTTCCGGTCGTCCTAAATAATGTTTTTTAAAAGTTAAGGGATTTATATACCAAGCTTCACCATTTTTTTCTACTTGTAAAATAATTTTTCCGGATAATTTTTTAGCTAAATCAATATCGCCCTCAACCTCCATATCCGCTGAAGCAATTTTTTGAAAATCTATTTCCGAAATTCCCAAGCCAAGCTCTCGCATAATAGCAAAAGCGTCGTGCGGACGACCCAAATAATATCGCTTATTGTTTTCTGGGTAAATATACCAAGCCTCACCATTCCTTTCGACATCTAATAATATTCTCCCCGACAAGTTGGCAGATAAATCTTGAGCTGTGACTATAAAAATTGGAAATAACAAAAAAAATAAAAACAATACTGAGAGATAAAAAAAGTGATTCCAAAAAATATTTTTTATTATATTTTTAAACATGTTTTTAATATTAAAATTAATATAATTATAGCATTAAAAAAGCTAAAAATAAAGCGGTTGCTAAGGTATTAAATATTTGTTATTATTAAGTTGCTTTTTATAAATTAATAATAAAAATATGAAGCAATATCTAGATTTACTTAAAGACGTTCTAGAAAATGGTACCGACAAAAGCGATAGAACAGGAGTCGGGACTAGAAGCGTCTTCGGGCGTCAAGTTAGATACGATCTTTCACAGGGCTTTCCCCTGCTAACCACCAAAAAGGTTCATTTAAAATCAATTATTTATGAGCTTTTATGGTTTTTAAAGGGAGAAACTAATGTAAAATATTTAAATGACCACGGTGTTACTATCTGGGACGAATGGGCCAATGAAAATGGAGATCTTGGTCCAATTTATGGCAAACAATGGACAGCATGGGAAACAACTGACGGACAAAAAATCAACCAAATAGCTGATTTAATAGAAATGATAAAGAAAACACCTGATTCTCGTCGATTGATTGTTAGTGGCTGGAACGTCGGAGACCTACAAAAACTAATATCTGGTCAAAAAACAGCCCCGCCTCCATGCCATACTATTTTTCAGTTTTATGTATTAAACGGAAAATTATCTTGCCAACTATATCAACGAAGTGCCGATGTCTTTCTAGGAGTTCCCTTCAACGTCGCATCCTACGCCCTATTAACCATGATGATAGCCCAAGTCTGTGACTTAGCACCAGGAGAATTTGTTCATACCTTTGGTGATTTGCACATTTACAATAATCACTTTGACCAAGTTAAAGAGCAACTAACTCGCACTCCCAAAGAATTGCCTCAAATGAAAATTAATCCTGATAAAAAAGATATTTTTTCATTCGAATACGAAGATTTTGAATTAATAAATTATAATCCCGATCCAGGAATCAAAGCTCCTATCGCGATTTAAAAAATATGATACCAGTCACCCTGATAATGGCTATAACTGCTGATGGAAAAATTGGCAAAAGTAGTGACCATTTTGCTAATTGGACCAGCCCCGAAGACAAAAAAATATTTATTGAGGTTTCTAAAGACTTTGGGTTGATTATGATGGGCCAAAAAACATTCCAAACATTTCCAGGGCCACTTAAAAATCGCCTTAATGTTGTTTTTTCAGAAAATCCTGGAGAAAAACACGATGATGTTCTTTGGGTTAATGGTGAGCCTGAGGAAGTTCTTGAAAAAATAAAAAATTTAGGTTATAAAAAAGCTTTGTTAGGGGGAGGCTCTAATTTAAACACCCTTTTCTTGAAAAAAAAATTAATAAACGAAATAATATTAACCGTTGAGCCGAAATTTTTCGGATCCGGACTATCTTTATTTAATGATGATTTTGATATTAACTTAGAACTTTTGGAATTAAAAAAAATAAACCAAAACTCTTATTCAGTAAAATACAAAGTTATCTATTAACAATTTATGAAAAAAAAGAAAATCGTTATCGGTCTAACCGGCCAAATTGCTTGTGGTAAAGGAGTTATTAAGAAGTTTTTAATCAGCGAATACCAAGCCAGTGATTATCGCTTCTCTACTATTTTGCGAGATGTCTTAATCAGATTGCATGTTGAGCAAAGTCGAGAGAATATTCAAAAAATGTCTACCCTACTTCGTCAAACTTTTGGTGAAGATATTTTAGCTAATGTTATGTCAAAAGATATTAAAAGCGATGATCATCATTTTATAGTAATAGATGGAATCAGGCGCTTGGCCGATATTAAACACTTGCGAGAAGTCCCTGGATTCTTTTTAGTAAGTGTTGAGGCCAGCGAAGAACTTCGACACCAAAGAGTGGTAGAGAGAAACGAAAACCCTGGAGATGATAAAAAAACTTTTGCTGACTTTATAAAAGACCAAAATGAAGAATCTGAGTCAGAAATACCCAAAACCATGGCAGCGGCAGATTTCATAATTGACAATAATGGATCATGGGACCAATTATGGGACCAAATTCATATCTTAGTAAAAAAAATAAACGAACTGGACAACGATAATAAATAATCTATGCACTTAAAAGATTATCAAAAACAAGCTCAAAAAACAGCCCAATACCCCAACAAGGGCAAAAATTATATCTACCCCGTATTAGGATTGGTTGGAGAGGCTGGAGAAGTGGCCGAAAAATTCAAGAAGATAATTCGAGACAACGATGGCAAAATAAATTCCGAAAAAAAAGCCGAGATTGAAAAAGAATTGGGCGATGTTTTGTGGTATATTTCACAAATTGCTACTGAATTAAAAATAAACCTAGAAGATATCGCTAAGACTAACATCAAGAAACTTGGCTCCCGTCTTAAAAGAAACTGCATTAAAGGAAGCGGTGATAATCGCTAAAAAAATAGCAAAAAATTAAAATATTTGCTATAATTTAAACATGAGCTTAAAAAGAGGGAAATTAATAGTTTTTTACGGAACCAATAACTTGGGCAAAAGCACCCAAGCTCATATTTTGATTGATAAATTGAACAAATTGGGAATACCGGCACAATATTTAAAATATCCTATATATAACTTAGTCCCTTCTGGAATAATTTTAAACAAATATTTGAGAGAGGGAAACCCCCATAATTTGTCAGCTCGCGAAGCTCAGATTATTTATGCTCTAAATCGAACCCAATTTCAAGAAAAATTAGAAGAATATTTAAACCAAGGCATAAATATTATTGCCGAAGATTATACTGGTACTGGCTTAGCCTGGGGGGTGGGAGCAGGAATAGAAGAAAATTTTTTAACAGAAATAAATAGCCACCTACTCAAAGAAGATGTAGCTATTTTATTCGACGGCGAGAGATTTAAAGAGGCTGTCGAAAAAAATCATAAACACGAAGAGGATGAGGGTTTCAGTCAGAAAGTCCGACAAATTCATTTAGATTTAGGTAAAAAAAATAATTGGCAAAAAATTAATGCTAATTTAAGTATTGAAGAAATTAGCCAAATAATTGAAGAAAGGGTGATGAAATTATTAAATAATTAAATTCTAAAAATTTTATGTATAGAGATGGATTTTTCCTTATAGAGTATATTAAGGAATATTTAACCTACATATATTTTTTATTTTTCCGCTAATATCAAGCCTATGTTTTGGCTAAATAAAAAAAACCAGGCAAAAAAAGCCTTCACTATGGTCGAGTTATTAATAGTTGTTTCTATTATAGCCATTATTTTAACTATGGCTATTTTTTCTTTTAATAATACCAGAGAAGATTCGCGTAACAGTCAAAGAGTTTCAGATATTAAACAGGTTCAATTGGCTTTAGAAAAATATTATAACGATAACGGATCTTATCCGAGTGAATTAACTTTTGGACAATCACTTATTGGAAGTAGCGGAAAGATTTATATGGATAATGTGCCCACTAACCCCAATCCCAGGGATGACGGTGATTGTTCTGACAGCGAATATCAATATTCCTACAATTCCAGTAATAAAACTTATCAAATAACTTTTTGTATTAGTAGAAACATGGAGGGTCTAACCGCTGGAATAAAATTAGCCACACCGACGGGGATAGGAAATCAATAGGCTGCCCTAATTAAAATTACTTACTAATATCATCGAAATTATCTATCCATAAAATCTCTACCCCCTGCTTCTCCATTCGGCGAAACCACGACATCTGACGCTTGGAAAGCTGGCAAATAGCTATAAATAATTTATCGACTAACTGCTGATAGGTTATTTTTTTTTGTAGATAATAAGAAACATAGCGATACTCTAAACCAAAACTCTCTAAGCGCTTATAGCTAACTCCAGATTTTTTCAATCTCTTTACCTCCCCAATCATATCCTCCTCTTCTAGACGTTTTATTAATCTCTGATAAATTCTTTCTCGTAAAATATCTCTACCCGGGTTTAGACCAAAAATAATAAAATCATAAAGTCGCTCTCCTTTTTGCGGAGAAAAGTCTTTCTCACTAAGAAGAACTTCTAAGAGTCGCGCTAGTCTTCTTTTATTATTTAATTCACTATTATTCAATTTAGAGAAAAATTTAGGATTTATTTTTTTAATCTTATTCTGCAATTCTTTAATACTTAGATTTTCATATTCATATCTTTGACCAAAAACCGGCTTAACGACCGACAAAACATAATTGTCAATTACTGCCTCTAAATATAAACCACTGCCACCGGTTAAAATTGGCAACTTACCACGGCGAACAATATCATCAATAGCTTTAAAGGTCATTTTTTGATACTTGGCCAAAGAGAAAACAGTCTTAGGACTACAAACATCTATTAGATGATAAGGGATGTTATTGCCTTTATAATTATACTCGGCCAAATCTTTGCCCGTTCCAATATCCATCCCCTTATAAACCTGGCGACTATCGGCACTAACAATTTCGCCGGAAAAATCATAAGCTAGTTTTACTGCCAAAGAAGTTTTGCCACTAGAAGTCGGTCCTAGAATTACTATGACCTTAGGCTTTTTTACTACCAACTCCCCTTCTAACTCAAATTCTTTTATTTTATTAATCCTGACTTTAACAAACTCACCAATTAAATCTCGCCCCGCACATTTATTTTTTGAATTTTTTAATTCTATCTTAATAGTCTTGGCTGTTCTAGTTTTTCCCACTAAAGAACCCTTGCGATCCAACCCTTCGACTAAAACCTCTACCTCCTGTCCAAAATATTCTTTATTGTTTTCCAAAACTATTTTTTTTAATAATCTAGTTAATTCTTGTTCTCTCTTTTTTTTCTCTGCTAGAGTAATATTATCATTCATCTTAGAGGAGGCTGTCCCATGTCTAGGACTATATTTGCCGACATAAATCATATCAAAACGACACTCCTTAACCAGCTTTAAAGTATTTAAAAAGGCCGATTTGGTTTCCCCGGGAAAACCAACAATAATATCAGTAGTAATAGAAGCTGGTAATCCATTTTTGTAGTCCAAAGCTTTTCTAATTTTTTCTGCTAATTTTATATAATCGCTAGACTTATATTTTCTATTCATGGCCTGCAAAACCTTATCGTCCCCCGATTGTACGGCCAAATGAAAATGCTCACAAATTTTTTTGCTATCCTTTAAAACTTTTATTAGTTTAGGACTAACATCCTTCGGGTGACTAGTAGCAAAGCGTAGCCAAAAATTACCTGGAATTTCGTCAATTTCTGCTAATAAAGCTGGAAAATCAACCCGACCAGATTTATAGCTATTAACATTTTGTGCGATCAAAGTTATCTCCTTGCAACCATCTTTTACCAACAACTTAACCTCGTTAACAATATCTGATGAGGGGCGATAGACCTCCCTTCCCCGAGCATAAGGAACAACACAATAAGAGCAAAAATTATTACAACCATTACCAATAGGGACAAAGGCCGAAAAAGAAGATGTTCTGTTGGTGGATAATTCTAAATAATTTTTAATTTTACCAAAATCATATTTTTTAATTTTAGGAAAATATCTTTTTAATTTTTTATCCAAAATTAATAAATCCGAAATATTAAAAAATATTTCAGCCTTTCCCTCTAGCCGTTTTTGCACATCTTTTCTATCACTTAAACAGCCAGTAATAACAGGAACTGCTTTTTTGTTATTTTTTACAACTTGATTAACCAGACCATAAACCCTATCTTCGGCTGACTGACGCACTCCGCAGGTTACTATTACCACTAAATCAGATTTTAAAAAATTAGTCTGATGTTTAAAACCAAGCTTCTCTAAATAAAAAGCCAGGCGCTCACTGTCGGCCCTATTCATCTGACAACCAATTGTAATAATATTATAAGTCATACACACTTTAAGATTATTGATAATTTTTAAGAGACTCGGGATGTTCGGGGTAAAATAAAATTAATATTTAATAATTTTATACAAAGAAAAAACATTATTAATATTCCCCACCAACTCTATACCCAAGTCAAATTCCTTTAAGCGACGATTATTTAAATATTCTAAATCTGCTTCTGGTAATGTAAAATTGTAATAATAAATTGGCAAATACTTAGCTAAGCTATAATAATTTCTATTCATATTATTATCGTTAAAACGCCCCACTATCACTTTCCTTTCGGGAAACAGAAACTTATCATGATACTCAGTAATAATAACGGCGTTTTCCTCAGTCAATGCAGTAATTTTATCCACCTCAATTTGAGCCGTTCCTAATTGAGAAAAATAATGCTCCAAGCCCTCCTCTGAGCCGCTATAAACAAACCTAAAAGAAGTAAAAACAATAAAGAGCACTGCTATTACGGATATGCAGGTACTTATTATCCTATAACTCGCCTTATTTTTAATCCAAAAAAACAATTTAGAAATATTCAAAATAAAAATAGAAACAAAAGGTATTAGAAAAATATAAATTGGCAACCAATAACGAGTGTAGGAATTACCAATAGTAAAGCTATTAGGGTCAGGATTGTCAACAAACTTCCAGGACCCATAATACAAAATTAAAATAATAGAAAGGAGCAACCAAGAAAGTCCGTAGGGCCAAATTTTTTTAAGAATTTTTCTCTGCCAAATGCCAGCCGACAAAACTCCAAAAACGAAAGGAAAAAATAAATACCAAAACATCTTAATTATATAAACATCAAACATTTGAAGTGATTGTCGAGGATGAAAGCCAAAGTAAAAAATAGTGTGAAAAATAGTTTTAGCAAAATTTCTGATATCACTTAAATGTCCAGTAAAAAAAGACTTAATTATCCCTCCCCCAGCAAGAGATATGCTGTCCAAAGACTTGTTCATCTCATAATACCCTCCGTAAAAAGGCGAATCATATAAAATTTGATTGTGATAAAAAACTGGCAACAAAGCAATGAGGGCAAAGGAAAAAATAGTCACCAAGCGAAATGCGTTTAATTTTTTCCATTTTAGTAAAATTAACAATAAGCCAGCTGGGGCCAACCAAACCAATTCCGAGGCCCTAACCGCGACAGTCAACCCCAAAAAAATTCCCGCCAAAGAAGAATACAAAAAATCATAATTAAATATTTTTTTGTAGTATTCTTTTTTATTAGTTTTTAAAAGTTCGATATCTGGCCCCCTCTTCTCTAAAAGCAGGGCTAAAAAATAAAGAAAGATAATAAATAGGGATAAAAATAAAACATTATGGAACATGCTTCGAGCCGAATAATAAAACAAAACCGGGAAAGAAAGTAAAACAAAAAAAGAAATTAAAGCATTTTTTCTACCAAAAAATAATTTAATCAACAGGTAATAAAAAAATAATCCTATAGCGGCAAAAAATGGGGTTAAAAAAGGAATGATACCAGCTCCAAAAACCTTGGCCGCCCCTCCGTAAATAATAATTATTCCCAAGAAGCTAACTGGTTTAACCTCGCCCTGATAACTGAAGTAGCTGCGAGGCTTAATAATGTCTTCAGAAATTAAATTATATTTTTCATAAAAGGATAGTTGCCCGGATTCTTGATATAACCTAGTAAAAACATAATTAGCGTTTTCATCCGGTGACAAAAACTTAATAAAACCATTGGAATTTTGCCAATGAGGGAAAATTGAGCTTAAAACAAAAAAAATAGTAGAAAAAAGGGCCACTAAAAATAAAAACCATCGATCCTGGCGTTTTTTATTTATTTCTTTAATATCTTTCGCTTCACCTATCATATAAAATAAGATTAGCAAAAAAGATTAACAAAAGCAATAAAACGAACAAAAGACGGATGACCATCTTTTATTTGTTTTGTTTTAATTAATATTATGCTTAGAGTGCTGTCACCTCCTCAAAGATTAGATTGTCTGTCTCTTTTTTACCTTATTAGAGCTATTAATATTTTCTATAAAATCTTTATTTCTTTTTATCACCACCAAAAATCTTTTTCCAAAAACCCTTTTTAATCTTACTATCTTTTCTTGAAACATCGTCGTCTCCAGGAGTATCAACTACTTCTTGGTCCGGAATTTTTTGGTCAACCTTGTCTTTTCTAGCTTGCTCTGAAAGATCAATCGCTTCTTTCTCCAAATCTGCAAGATTAGGAACGCCCTTTTTAGCTACCCAAGGCTCCGGATTATCAATATCGCTTTTTTCAGCCTCTGCCCGTTCGTTTTTTACATCAGTATTAGGATTATTTTCAGAAATACCACTCACTCCCTTAATGTCCTCCTTCGCTATACTATCAGGACTAACTACTGCAGTTTCTTCCTGATTGTCAGCATTTTTTGTCTCTTTTATTTCGTCAGAAGTATCGCCTAACTCAACTGGCTGGCTAACTGGTTTTTCGTAGTTGAGACCAGCTTTATCAGCGATGACAAAATATTCTCCTGCGGAATTTTCCAGGACAAGATCTCCTGGGTGAACCAAGACGCTAGACGCTGCTTGATCTTTATAAATAGCACCTGTTTCAGCATCAATAAAATTAACTGGGGTATCACCAGACATAACATTGGTCATATTGTTTTCAACTGTTTTAGTAATAACACCAATTCCGTCACCTGGGTCAAAAACCTCAATCCTGGCAATATCACCAACTTCCTCTAGAATAGTGTCTAGTACATCATTATTAATTTTAGAGATATCAGCTCCGCTTCTTTCTAATTGGCTTTTTAACTCAATACTAGGGTCTACAACTAACTCTTTGTTGTCAACCTTCCTTTCGTTATCCTGAGACGCTTCTACTGCTTTAAAAATTCCCAATCCAATAGCTGTAATCATAGTAGCGGCAATCGTCCATTTTAACTTAGGGTGCTTTCTAATAAACTCAAAGGTGCGCCCTCTTCTTTCTCTGTTTTCTTCTTCTTGACTGTCCTCCTGGTCATCTTCATAAACAACTTCTTGAACAACTTCTTGAATACCCTCTTGAGTGTCTTCTTGAAGATCTTCTTGAAAATCTTCTTGAGTATTTTCTTGAATATTTTCTTGATCACTTTCTTGAACATCTTCTTGAATGCTCTCTTGAGTGTCTTCCTGAACTATCTCTTCTGTACCCTCCGTTACAAGCTCTTGATTATTATCCACCTGAATATCTAAATCATCGGGTTTCTTTTCTTTATCATTATCTAAATTGCCTTCTAAAAATCGAATTTCGTTTTCTTTTTCTATCATAACTTTTTCTAGCTCGGATTTTCCTCCGGGAAAATAAAAATTTGGATCCTTAAAGTTTTTATAATCATCAATCAATTGACTTCTTAAATCATTGATAGGCTTTTCAGCCTCCATTCTTCTTAAGCTATCCTCTTTCTCTAATATAGCTTTTTCTAGCTCGGGCTTTCCTCCGGGAAAATAAAAATCTGGATCCTTAAAATTCTTGTAATCATTGGCCAACTCTTCCCTAATAGCAGCTATCGGGTCCTTTGGGACTTTTTCACCGTCCGCCTTATCACCACCGACTGGGCTATTGTTTTTTTCAAAATTCATATAATTATTCTAAATTATTAAATAAAAGTGTATATAAAAATTTTACTTATTAAAATTTCCCATAGCCTCTTTAATAAACTCATTTAAATCTTTTTTCAAGAGGTCTTGAAAATCTTTAATATCTGAAATTATCAAGCCTTTAATTTCTACAAAATCAGGATTTTCAACAGAAATTAATTCTTCATATTTTTTTAGTCCCTCCGAGCTAAGATTTTCCAAAATAAATAAATTAACCCTATCGCTTAAGGCGTCTTCTAAAAAATGGCGGATCTCCTTGAGCTCCTGTTCTGTTTTCCCTAATAAATTTAAACTAGCTAACAAATCATTGACCACTGAATTAAATTGGTCCAATAATTTTTCTTTTAATTTTTCCATAAAGAAGGTTTTAATTATAAACAATAAATATTTAATAAAAACAAATTTATTATTGCTATTTTAATATTTTATATTTTTAATAAATAGTACCGTAATTATAACATTTTTTTTAAAAAAAGTCAATATTTAATCGGTCTCTGGGGTTATTTCTGGGCTATCTTCAATATCAATTTCATCTCCGCCAAAATACCAGCGCAAAATATCTCCAGCGATAGAGGCTGCAATTCGACTTCCGTCACCGCCCTCCTCAACTAAAACAGTTAGTACTATTTCAGGATTATGATAAGGAGCAAAGGATGTAAACCAAGCGTGATTTGATTTGTTTGATTGCCATTGAGCTGTTCCGGTTTTACCAGCAATTTCTACTGGCAAATAATTTAAACGTCTAGCACTACCGCTAATAATAGTTTGACGCATGCCCTCTCTTGTAATTTGAATGTTTTTATCACTGATAAACCCTTGTCCGATAATTTCTGGCTCAGTCTTTCTAAGTGGCTGACCCTCTTCTAATAAAACCTCTTTTACTAAATAGGGTCTATAAAGTTTTCCGCTATTAGCAAAAAAGGCTGTAAAGTTAGCCACTTGCAGAGGTGTTGTTAAAATATCTCCTTGCCCGATAGAAACATGGTAGGTATTACCAATATACCAACTCTCACCTCGAGTTTCACTTTTCCACTCTGGCGTTGGAATAAAGCCAACAGCTTCTTGTGATAAATCTATTCCGCTTTGTCGGCCTATGCCAAAAAAGGCTAAATATTCAACAATTTTATCAATACCCAACCCTTTAAACTTATCATAACCACCGCCGATGAAATAAAAAAAAGTATTAACTGATTCGGCAATGGCTTTTCGAACATTGGTTGGACCATGGCCTCCAGCCTTCCAATCTGGAAATCTCCATGATCCAACTGAAATACCTCCATAACTATTTATAGTAGTATGCTCCGTTATAATGCCCTCCTCTAAAGCAGCCGCTGCAATAACTGGCTTAAGAGTTGACCCGGAGGGAAAATTACCACTAACTGCTCGATTGAATAAAGGTCTATTGGGGTTATTTGTTAGGTCACTATAATTAGCCTGGCTAATACCTCCCGAAAAAAGATTGTTATCGTAAGATGGCCAGCTAATTAATGTAAGAACCTCTCCAGTGCGAGGATCTAGGGCCACCACTGAAGCTCTTTCCAATTTATTTAAAGACAAATAATCTGATAGAACTTCTTCTGATTTTTTCTGTAAATCGATGTCTATACTCAGAACAATCCCATGGCCATCTTCTGGGGGAATCTGCGAAATAACTTTCTTTTCTCGCCCCAGAGCGTCTACTTCTACATATTTTTTCCCCTTAACTCCCTTTAACTCATTTTCGTAAAAACTTTCCAGGCCTGACTTTCCAATATAATCAATTAAGGAATACTCATCTCCAAAAACCTCTAATTCCTTTTCCGAAATTTTTCCAGTATAACCAAGGAAATGGGATAAACTTAATAAATTACTCTGCGAACTTAAATAGTTTCTTTTTGCCTTTATGGACAATGAAACTCCCGGCATTTTTTCAGCTTCCAAGTGCAATGCCATGGCTGAATCATAATTAATGTTATCAAGTAAAAACAGGGGTCGATAAGATTCCAGAGATCCATATGGGATTTTATCCAGCTTACCTTTTATTTCAAAAAAATAAGGACTATCATTAACAAGTTCTAAATCTAAATCATTACCAGAACCACTAACAAGCAGCGGCTTGTCTTCTTCTAATCCGGAAATTATAAGGGATAGGCGTCTAATAATTTGATCTCTCTCTAAATCTTCTCTGGGTAAATCAATTGGAGTGAGGTACAAAACAAAATTAGCCTCATTTTTAACAAGCGGTGTCATGTTTGAAGAATAAATTATTCCTCTTTTAGGTTCAATATTAACGACCTTGACCCTATTCCCCTCAGCCAATAAACGATACTCCTCCCCCTTAACCACCTGCAACCAGAACAAACGCAAAATTAAAAAAGAAAAGGTTATCGCCAAAAAAAACAAGATAACCCTAATCTTACTAAAGTCAAAACTCTTTCTCAAAACCTCCTTATCGTTTTCACCAAACAAAAAAGAGTCCTCCATCCAACCTATATGATAAAAAGAATCGCGCAGATTACCAAAGCGATATTTTTTCTCCTTAATTATAAAGGGGTCTTTATTTTTATTAAAATCAGCTTTCATTGTTTTGTGTTTTTAGTGTCTTTATTTTATACAATTATAACAAATATGCAAAACAATAACAAACGAGCATGAAAATACAACGAGTTGAAAAATTACCTTTAAAATGATACTATATTTCTATGAATAATAAAGTAATAATCATAGACGGAAACGCCATAATTCATCGCAGTTTTCACGCCCTACCAACAACTTTGGCGACAAAGGATGGCTTAATAACCAACGCTGCTTACGGCTTTGCCTCTTTTTTAATTAAAGCCCTAAGCGAGTTTAAACCTGAATATGCTATCCTAACCCTAGATAAGAAGGCCCCTACTTTTAGGCATAAATCATACGAAAAATATAAGGCTACTAGAGTAAAGGCTCCCCAGGAATTATACGACCAAATCCCCCTAGTTAAAAAAATAGCCTCTGCCTTTTCTCTGCCCATCTTTGAATTGGACGGATACGAAGCTGATGATTTAATAGGAACTATTGCTGGAAAAATAAGAAAAGAAGATCCAAAAAAAGAAGTTATTATTATGACTGGTGATCTTGACACTCTGCAATTAGTAAACAATAAAACCAAGGTTTATACTATGAGTCGAGGCTTGTCCGACCCAATCTTATACGACATCGATAAAATAAAAGAAAGATTCGAGTTAGATCCTAAACAACTAATAGACTTAAAGGCCTTAAAGGGCGACGCCAGTGACAATATTCCTGGAGTAGCCGGAATCGGAGAAAAAACTGCCACCGAATTATTAAAAAATTTTTCTACATTAGATAATATTTACAAAAATATAAACAGCCCTAAAATAAAAAACCGAACCAGAGAATTACTCACTAAAGACAAAGGGATGGCCTATTTAAGCCAAGAATTAGGGACAATTATGCTAGAAGCCCCTATTACTTTTGAATTAGCAGACGCTAAATTAAAAAATCTAGACAAGCAAATTATTAATGATGTTTTTAGTGAACTAGAATTCAAATCACTCTTGCCTCGAGTGTTGTCTTTGGAAAACAATAAAAATAATACCGAAAAAAATATTGATAAATTTACTAGAAATAAAAAAGCTTTTAATTACCAATTAATAAACGATGAAAAAAGCTTCCAGGCTTTTTTAAAAAAAATTAAAGGTCAGAAAATAATATCCTTAGACACCGAAACAACCTCAATTGACGCTCTATCAGCCAAACTTTTAGGGATAAGTTTTTCATGGAAAAAAGACGAAGCTTATTTCATAAGCATTAAAGACGACCAATCAGATCGACACAAAACCGCTAGCCTGTTTGATAAAAACGAAGAAAAAAACATCTCTCCATGGTTAAAAGAATTAAAAAAAATAATAGAAGACGAAACAATAGAAAAAATTGGACACAATATTAAATACGATTTACAAGTATTAAAAAATTATAATATAGAAATTAAAGGCAGTCTTTTTGATACCATGATCGCTTCTTACTTGCTTAATCCAGAAAATCGTCAGCACAATTTAGACTCCCTATCTTTTTCAGAGCTAAACTGGGAAAAAATAAGTAGCGATGATTTGTTCCCCGATAAAAAACAGACCAAAGATTTTTCCCAAGTAGATCTAAACAAACTTTATCTCTACGCCTGCGAAGATGCTGATTGTGTTTTCAAACTAAAAGCCGTGTTAGAAAAGAAATTAGATCAAAATAATTTAAAAAAATTATTTTATGACCTGGAAACCCCTTTAATAAAGATTTTGGCCAATCTAGAAAGAAATGGAATCGCCTTGGATGTTAATTTTTTAAAAAATTTGGGTCAAGATATACACATTGAAATTGAAAAAATCAGAAAAAAGGTTTTCAAGTTAGCCGGTGAAGACTTTAATTTAAATTCGACTAAACAATTAAAAGAAATTTTATACGAAAAAATGGAAATTAGCTCTCAAGGCATCAAAAAAACGAAAACTGGGTTCTCTACTGCCAGTGAAGAATTAGAGAAAATAAAACACCTAAACCCAATTATTGAATTAATCCAAGAGTACCGAGAATTAAATAAATTAACATCTACCTATATCGACGCTCTACCTGAATTAATAAGCAAGGAAACCAAAAGAATACATACTAGCTTTAATCAAACCATCACAGCTACTGGCAGGCTGTCATCTTCCGATCCTAACTTGCAAAATATTCCGACTAAAACAGATTTAGGACATAAAATTAGGCAAGCCTTTATAGCCCCGAAAGGAAAACTACTATTAAGCCTAGATTATTCTCAAATTGAACTACGTGTCATGACTCACTTATCTAAAGACAAAAAATTAATTGAGGCTTTTAATAAAAATGTCGATATTCACCAGGCCACCGCTGCCAATATTAATAAAATAAAATTAGAGGAAGTTAACGAGGATCTGCGCCAGCAAGCCAAAGCTATAAACTTCGGTATTCTTTATGGGCAGGGACCACATGGTCTTAGTCAAGGAGCTAATATTCCCTATCAACAAGCTCAAGATTTTATTAAAAAATATTTTGAAACCTACACTGGAGTTAGAAAGTTTATTGAAAAAACAATAGCTTCATCCGAAGAAAAGGGATATACTGAAACAATTATGGGCAGAAAAAGGGCTCTTTTAGAAATAAATTCGACCGAAATAATGAAAAAAAAGGCGGCCGAAAGAATGGCTATAAACAGCCCCATTCAAGGAAGCGCCGCTGACATAATTAAAATAGCTATGATAAAAATATTTAAAGAAATTGACGAGATGAATTTGGAGGATTCTGATATTAAAATGCTTCTTCAGGTTCATGACGAGTTGATTTTTGAAATAAAAGAAGATAAAATAGATTATTACTACAAGAAGATAAAAGAAATAATGGAAAATGTAATGAAATTAGAAATACCATTGATAGCCGAAGCTTATTATGGGAAAAATTGGGGTCAAATGGAGAAAATAAAAAATGGCTAAAATTTAATTCAGCCACTTCTCACCTCGTTTCTAATTTTAGAAGCGTTGAGGCAAAAATTGTTTTTTTTAAAATTACTTTTTCTATAGAAACCTTTTAGTACTACAAGCAAGAAGACCAACACAAAAGGAAGAAGAGGAAGCAACAACAAAAAAAATATAACTCTCCTTCTAATTTTACTAACTTGTATTTTGGCCTTTGCTAGTTGAAATTGACTAATTTTTAAATAACCCCTGGTAAAAAGGAAATCTACAAAAAAATTTCCAAATAAAATTGTGCTGAAAAGAACGAGCATAGGTACCTCCTTTTTTAGAAATTTTATTATATTTTATCATATTTAAATAAAAAATAAAATGACTACAAAATTAAACGAAAAAATAGCGCTACTAGGACTAGGCTTAGAAAACAAGGCCCTACTAGACTTTTTATATAAGAAACACAAGAACTTAGACATAACTATTTGTGACGCCAGGAAAGTATCTGAAATCAAAAAAAGATTCCCAGAAATAAAAAATTACAAAAATATAAAATGGCAAACCGAATTGAAATATAAAAGTAATTTAGAAAACTTTTCCCTATTATTCCGTTCTCCAGGCTGGCCAATTTCCTGCCCCCAAATACAAAGTGCCTTAAAAAGTGGTTCGACTTTATCCAGTCCTATGAATTTATTTTTTGAGCTCTGTCCTAGTAAAAATATTGTTGGGGTAACAGGAACCAAGGGAAAAGGAACAACCGCCTCTTTGATCCATGAAATAATAAAAAAATCCGGAAAAAATTGTTTTTTAGGTGGAAATATCGGAATAGCCCCATTTAAGTTTATTCAAAAAATTAAAGAAAATGATTGGGTGGTTTTAGAATTATCCAGCTTTCAATTAGAAGATTTGAAATATAGCCCCAAGATAGCTGTTATAACTAATCTTTTTAAAGAGCACTTGTCTCCAGCCGACCCCATCAATCCAAATTTTCACAAAAACATAGACACATATTTTTCCGCTAAACTGAATATCGCCTTAAAACAAAAAAATAATGATTTTTTAATTATTAATGAGAAGCTGAAAGGCAATATTAAAAAATATCCAATTAAAAGCAAAAAGATATGCTTTAAAAAGTCAGAAACTCCTAGCAAATTAGTTGGTGATTTTAATAAAGAAAATATTTCTGCTAGCGAAAAAGTTGCTGAAATATTAAAGATAAATAAAAAAACAATCAAGGGGGTTATTAAAAATTTTTCTAACTTAAACCATCGACTAGAGTTAGTAAAAACTATAAACGAAGTTAAATATTTTGATAATAGTTTTGCCACTACCCCCGAAAGCACTATTCTCGATTTAAAATCTTTCCAGAAAAATATAATTTTGATTGCCGGTGGAGCTGACAAGGGAGCTGATTTTTCTAATCTAGCTAAAGAAATAAAAAAAAGAATTTCATTGCTAATACTTTTTCCAGGAGCTGGGACAGAAAGAATAAAATCAGAATTAAAAAAAATAAAATTCCCTACCAACAAAATGATAATAGCTCAAAACATGCCAGAGGCAGTAAACTTCTCAAAAAATAAGGCCAAAAAGGGAGATGTTGTTCTGCTTTCTACTGCCTGTGCCAGCTTCGGCTTATTTAAAAACTACAAGGAAAGAGGAGATCTCTTCCAATCTGCGGTTAAAAAATTGAAATAATATGATAATATTTTTTTACGGAGAAAACGACTTCAAAATAAAGCAAAGAGCTCAGGAGTTAGAGTTGAAATTTACAAAAGAAATAGACCCCAGTGGACATAATATTTTTAAATTTGACGGCGCTGGCTCTAAGTCTGAGGAAATTTTAGGCCAAATTGGAAGTGGCTCTCTTTTTTCTAATAAAAAAATGGTGGTAATTAGTAATCTAATAAAAAGCAAACAAAAAAATATTTTTAAAAATATTTTGGGCTACCTAGAAAATAATAAAATAAGTGCCTCTAATGACATCTATATTTTTTTAGAAAAAAATATAAAAAGCAAAACTGGAGGAAGCCTAACAAAGAATGTTTCTGATCGAGAAAACCCTTTAAACAAAGAAGAAAAGGAATTATACAATTTTCTTTACCGCCAAAAATACAGCCAGGAATTTAAAAATTACACTCCGGGAGAATTAAGTGAATTGATAAAAAAAGAATTTTCTAATTACTCTCTAAAAATAGCCCCCAAGGAAATCCAATTATTAGCAGCTCTAAACGATAATAATCCCTGGAATATTTATAGCGAAATTAAAAAAATAGCCAACTTTAAAATTGGTCAAAAAATCGATCAACAAATAAGCTCTGAGGACATAGAAAAAATAGGCTCAGGAATTTTTACAGAAAATATTTTTAGCTTTACCGACGCTATTTCTGCTAAAAACACCAAGGGAGCTTTAAAAATACTAGAGGAACAATATTTAGCCGGATCTGAACCAGATTATATTTTATCCATGCTGCTTAGACAATTTAAAATTCTACTTCAAATAAGAGAGCTTCTAGATTTAAACTATAACTCCAGTAAAATAACATCCTCTATAAAACTACACCCCTTCATAATCAGTAAGGGAATCAATCAAGCTAAAAACTTTGAACAAAAAACAATAAAAATAATAATCAATGAATTATCTAAAATGGAACTACAAAATAGAAAGGGACAAAGTGATATTAAAATAAATATAAATTTACTCTTAAGCAAGATATAGGTTGAAAAAATAATTTTTTGCAATTTAAAAAGTGAACCCAGGTTCACTTTTTTGTTAGCGCTTTTATTTTTCTGATTTAACCGCTAGCTTGATGTCAACACTTTATACAAAGCAGATGCTATTGTTTCCGCTGCTGAAACATCCAGGACCTTACCCCAAGTTCTATTGGACTGATCCCTAATAATAGTATCCGCAGCTAAGACCCGAGAGAATGGCTCTCCGTCAAAAAGCGTATACTTCCAGCCATTAACACAAACTGGATGAGTAAAGGCCAGAAAAATAGACTTAGCTCCGGCTAATTTTAGTTTTTTGGCGGTCTGGTTAGCTGTCCCCCCCGAAGACATCTCATCTTCTATTATGACAACATTTGCGTCCCTAGCGCCTTCTTCCGAAAAATAATTAATTTTGGTATAACCGAAATATTGCTGATATTCCGTTATAATACCGTTTATCACATCATTATCGACCTCAAGAATTTCGGTCTGGTTGTTTGCCTTTCTTTCTTTTAAATCAAACAAAACAACCGAATCCGGAAAATGTTGAGCATGAAAAACAGCTCTCGAAATTGACCCTAGATCAGGTGAATAAAAAACAATTTTCTCATTTTTTGGGATAATTGTTTTTATAGTCCTAGTAAAATCCATGTACGCTGGAAAAAAATTAATTCCCAGCTCCTGGCAAATATTTTCCATGGAATTAGAATGCGGGGTGCAAACAATCAAGTCGTCAACTCCGGATACCGCCAAAAGTTTTAGATAAAACCTCAAATAATTGATTTCATAATGATACTCTGGCTCCTCATGATCACAGCGCCGTGTTAAAATAAAGGGCAAGACAGCAATTAGCCTGGAGGCTTTATATTGCTCTTTAAAGGCCATGGCAAGGGTAATAAACTCCAACATAGCCTTTTCGGATACAATTGAATCAAAAAGGACAATAGTTTTACCCCTTACATCCTTAAACCTGGGAATTTTATTATTAGGGCAGGAATCTCTCCACTCCCCAAAATCAATAAAATCAGGGCCCAAAGAGGCTCCTAAGTACTCTTTTAGGTGTTTTAAAACGCCATCACCCAGGGGTCGATTGTTACGACCACAGAAAAACATAAAATCTTCCATCTCTATCTGTTTTTGTTGATTAATATTTTTAAAGATCTCTGCCTAGATGCTAGTACAAAAAATAATAATTGTCAAAGTCCAGCCTCTTGCCTTTTTTAAATTTATTTGATATATTTATCTTAAATAGATGACCTATCTATTTTTTAGTGTTTTATCAACATTTATCTATATTTATCTTTAATTTTATTAGGGGCAATTAGCTCAGTTGGTTAGAGCGCAACACTGATAATGTTGAGGTCGGAGGTTCGAATCCTCCATTGCCCACCAGAATACAAAGCGGGATAGAGCAGTTGGCAGCTCGCCAGGCCCATAACCTGGAGGTCGTCGGTTCGAGTCCGACTCCCGCAACAAAAAGCCTCGGTAGCTCAGTGGTAGAGCAAAGGACTGAAAATCCTTGTGTCGTCAGTTCGATTCTGACCCGAGGCACGTGATTTAGCGGGGTGTGGCCCAGTTGGCTAAGGCGCCTGGTTTGGGACCAGGAGATCGTGGGTTCGAGTCCCGCCACCCCGACCGTGGTCCGCCGTAAAAATAATTATAAAATATAAATAATAATCCTAAAGATCCCAAAGGTCCTCTTGCCCGTTCACGAGTGAAGCGAGCTGAGCGGGAATGGTCCTAAAGATCCTATATCAAAGTATGCCAAATAAAAAATCAGCCAAAAAAGAACTACGTAAAGGCGTGAAAAGACAATCAGACAATAACCTGGTTAAAAACAAAACCAAAGATTTAGTTAAAAAAACCAAAAAAAGAATCGAAGCTAAAGATTCTGGTGTCGAAAAAGATTTTAACCAAGTTGTTAAAGCTATTGATAAAATGGCCAGAAAAGGTATTATTAAAAAAAATACCGCTTCTCGACAAAAATCAAAATTACAAAAAAAAATAAATAACTTAAAGAAATAATAAAATTACCTTATCTTGGATTTTAGTTTTATTTTAAACTTTTTCTCGGATAGGGCGCAAAAAAATGTTAGACAAAAAAACAAAAGAAAAGATTATCAAAAAATTTCAAATTCATCCTAGCGATACTGGATCCTCTCAAGTTCAAATCGCTATTTTAACCGCTGAAATTGAAGAATTAACCGATCATTTAAAAAAACACAAACATGACTTCTCTTCTCGTCGAGGTCTTTTGAGAAAAGTATCTGAAAGACGACGCTTGTTAAAATATCTACAAAAAGAAGACGAGCAGGCTTTTATAGAGTTAGCTAAAAAATTAAAATTAAAAATAGCTAACAAAATGATGAAGGATGAAGAGGAAAAGAAACTGAAAGAACAAGAATTAGAAAAATTAATGCAATCAGAAGAAGAGGAAACCGAATAATAAAAATATGATTAAACACAAAGAACAACGAGTTGGAGTTTTAGTGGATGTTTCAAACATGTATCACTCAGCCAAAAATTTATTTGGCAAAAAAGTAAACTTTCAAGAAATATTAAAACAGGCGGTCGCTGGACGAAAACTTATTCGGGCGACTGCTTATGCTATTAAAACAGAAACCGAAGAAGAAACACCTTTCTTTGAGGCCTTAAGTCAACAAGGCTTTGAAGTAAAAATGAAAGATTTACAAATTTTTGCTGGAGGAGCTAAAAAGGCTGATTGGGACGTAGGAATCGCTATTGATGCTATAAAACTGGCTGACAAATTGGACGTGCTAGTAATAGTATCAGGCGATGGAGATTTTCTGCCCTTAGTTTCTTATTTACAAAATAATAAGGGATGCTTGGTGGAAGTAATGTCTTTTGGCAAAACCACCTCCAATAAATTAATTGAGGAGTCAGACGATTTTATTGATTTAAGTAAAAACAAAAATTTCTTAATAAACAATTATAATTTTAAGAAAAAATAATTAATTGTTTGGCCATCAAATACTGAGAACTGTATCTTAATACAGGGCTTTAATTTGATGGTCAACAAGAAAAACTATGAATGAAGAAAAAATTATTTCTGGAGAATGGTTAGGAAAAACACTAACTATTAAAACCGGGAAGTTAGCCAAACAGGCGGATGCATCTGTTTTGGTCCAATACGGTGACACCGTTATTATGGCCACAGCCGTACAGTCAAAAGATGAAAGAGAGGGTATTGATTACTTCCCTTTAATGGTAGAATTTGAAGAAAAGCTTTATGCTGCTGGAATTATCAAAGGTTCTCGCTGGATAAAACGTGAAGGAAGACCAAGTGACGAATCAGTTTTGACTGGTCGCATGATAGATAGATCAATTCGTCCACTATTTAACGACGAAGAAAGAAGAGACGTGCAGGTCATCGTTACTGTATTATCAGTTGATGGTGAAAATGATTATGATATCATTTCCCTATTAGCCGCTTCTGCTGTTTTAAGTATTTCTGGGGTTGATTGGAAGGGACCAATTGGTGGAATACGAGTTGGGTTGATCGACAATCAATTTGTTTTTAATCCAAGCTTTGAACAACAAGACAAAAGCTCATTAGATTTAATAGTAGCTGGGACTGAAAAAAAAGCTATTATGATTGAAGCCTCGGCTAACGAAATTAAAGAAGAAATAATAGAAGACGCTATTAATCAAGGCCAAGAAAAATTACAGGGAGCAATTGATATTATTAAAAAATTACAAAAAGAAATTGATGTAGCCGAAAAAATAGCTAGGAAAAAACTTCTTAGCGAAGAAGAAATAAAAACTAAGGAAGAAAAGGAAAAATTATTAGAGGTTGGAAAGGCTTGGTTAAGCGAAAATATTGCGCCAAACTTATTTAATCAAACTTATTACACCAAAAATGAAAGAAAAATGGCTGTGAGAGTTATAAAGGAAGGATTAGACGAATATTTATTTTCACAAAAAATTGAAAAATCTCAAAGAAGCTATGTGATTAACTCTTTAGTAGAAAAAATGGTTGAAGCTGAGGTTACCAAGGCTATCTTAGACAACAAAAAAAGAGTTGACGGCCGAGCTTTAAACGAAATCAGAGAAATATCAGCTGAGGTTAGCTTATTACCAAGAAATCACGGGACTGGACTTTTCTCTCGAGGAGAGACCCAGGTTTTGTCTGTTGTTACTTTAGGGTCTCCAGGAATGGAACAATCTTTAGAAGGGCTTGAAGGACAAAGCAAAAAAAGATATATGCATCATTATAACTTCCCTCCTTTTAGTGTTGGAGAAGCTAAGCCTTTGCGTGGCGCCGGAAGACGCGAGATTGGTCATGGCGCTTTAGCTGAAAAAGCCCTAGCTCCAGTTTTACCAAAAAAAGAAGATTTTCCATACACTGTCAGAGTTGTTAGTGAAACTCTGGGATCAAATGGATCCTCATCTATGGGGGCAACCTGCGGATCGTCTCTATCTTTAATGGATGCTGGTGTGCCAATAAAAAGTCATGTTGCTGGTATCGCTATGGGACTAGCCTCAAATGAGGATATGAGTCGCTGGGAGGTTTTAACTGACATTCAGGACCTAGAAGATGGTAAGGGTGGTATGGACTTCAAAATTACTGGGACTAAAAATGGACTAACAGCAATTCAACTCGACACAAAAACTGATGGAATAAATACTGAAATAATTAAAAAGACTTTAGTTCAAGGACGAGAAGCTTTAAATAATATTTTGGATGTTTTAAATAAGGAAATACCTGAGCCAAGAGCAGACCTATCACCATATGCCCCAAGAATTATCAGCTTCCATGTTGACCCAGAAAAAATTGGAGCTATTATTGGACCCGGAGGAAAAATAATTAATAAAATTATTGACGAAACTGAAGTCTCAATTGACATTGACGATGACGGCTTAGTAATGATTTGCTCAACCAACAGCGAAAAAGGTCAAATGGCTGAAAAAATGATCAAAGAAATAATCAGGGAGTTTGAAGTTGGAGAGATTATTACTGGAAAAGTTGTTAGGTTAATGGACTTTGGCGCTTTTGTCCAAATCTCCAGCAGCCAAGATGGTATGGTTCATGTAAGTGAATTAGCTCCTTATCGGGTTGAAAAACCTTCTGACTTAGTAAATATTGGCGATACAGTCCAAGTAAAAATTAGAGAAATTGATTCTCAGGGTCGTATAAATCTAACGATGAAGGACTTGCCTGAAAATGAACTACTTTGGAAAGACAGAAAAGGTGAATCTCAAGGTGGAGGATTTAATCGAAGCAGAGGAAATGGCTTCAATAGAAATGGTGGTAATGGTAGCAACGGCTTTAATAACAAATCTAATTTCAATAAAAAATACTAAATTTTAATTATTGACTTTTTATAAATATTAATATAATATCTATAAAAAAATAATATTAATAAAAATTATGCTTACAATAAAATTAGCCAAAGTTGGTAAGAAAAACAAGAAAATGTTTCGCCTTGTAATCTCAGAGAAATCTAAGGATCCTTACGGTAGGGCTTTAGAGATCCTAGGTTCTTATAACCCCTACTCCAAGGAATTAAAGGTAAAGGGCGATAGAATAAAATATTGGATTAGCAAGGGATCCTCTATGACGCCTTCTGTTAATAATCTACTATTAGAAAATAAAATAATTGAAGGGGAAAAGAAAAAAAATTCAAAGGTTGGAGAGCCTAATAAAAGAAAAGTTGCTAAGGCTGAAAAATCCAAACAAAAAGAAGAAGAAAAAAAACAACAAGAAGAAGAGGCTAAAAAGGTAGCCGAAACTCCAGTAGAGGCCCCGGCTGAAGTTCCAGCAGAGGAATCAACCGAAAAACCAGCAGAAACACCAGCCGAGACTACTACCGAAGAAAAAACCGAAGATAAACAGTAATTTTTACCCTAATTTGACTTTTATAGACAATGGGGTTAAAATATAAACATAGCTGAATTCGTTCAGCTGGCACCGCAAGCGGTGATAATAATTAAAATGTTCTTACAAATTTGTTTTCAGCAATTTGCAAGAATTGACCGATGACTATGTCAGAAAATCTAGACAAGCAATTTCTAGAAAGCATCATCAAATCTATTGTAAGCGTTCCTGACGCCGTAACAGTAGAAAGAACAGTTGATGAGCGTGGAGTTCTTTTAACCTTAAAAATCGATCCGAGTGACATGGGATTTGTAATCGGACGTCGCGGACAAACAGCCCAAGCTATTAGAACATTATTAAAAGTAGTTGGAGCTAGAAATAATTCTCGCGTTAATCTAAAGATTTACGACCCAAACAATGGCAATCGTCCTGAAAGACCTGAAAGAAGAGAATATTCTCAAGACAACACCATTGACACTTCAGCTATCGATGATTTAAAAATCTAAACTTTAAAAATTTCGATACAAGAAAAACAAAAGACCACAGCCTGGTCTTTTGTTTTTATAATAAGTAAATTTAATAATATGAAGTTTGACATTATAACAATATTTCCTCAAATTTTTGACTCTTATTTTAATGAAAGTATTATTAAAAGGGCGCAAAAATCTAAAATAATAAAAATAAAAACGCATAATCTGCGTGATTTTACTAATGATAAACACAAAACAGTTGATGATACTGTTTATGGTGGTGGAGCTGGCATGCTGATAAAAATTGAACCACTATATCGGGCTATAAAAAAAATTGCTGGAAAGAAAAAAACTAAAGCACAAAAAATTATTTTGCTTTCGGCCAAGGGTAAGAAATGGGATCAACAATTAGCGCAAAAATATTCTAAATTAAAAAACGTTACTTTTATTTGCGGACGCTATGAAGGAGTAGATGATAGAATTACAAATTTTATTGACGAAGAAATTTCTATTGGAGACTATGTTTTAACAGGAGGAGAATTGGGCGCTATGATTATAATTGATTCTATTACTCGCCTCTTACCAGGAGTTTTAGGAAATTCAGAGAGCCTAGAAGATGAATCTCATAATAAAAAAGGATTGCTGGAATATCCTCAATACACTAAGCCGGCAGTTTTCACGGCTGGGAAAAAGAAATATAAGATTCCTGATGTTTTACTGTCAGGAAATCATGCTTTAATAGCAAAATGGAAGAAAAATTTTAGGACTTGACTTTATTTTGAAAATATGCTACTATACGAGGTCAAGTATAGCGATCTTTGACAAAAAAGGCGTTAATGCCCTAAATATATACCTAAAACAGGCTTTAAAAGGTCTTTTTAGTCCATCCAATTTTATTATAATTTTCAATTTACTAACAACCAAAATCAAGAAAGATGAAAAAAAATTTGGTAATTTTGATGATGGCTATGGTAGCCATGTTTTTCGCGGGATGCGAAAAGGAGTTCAATTTTCAGCCACAAGAAAATGGCGAAATTATTGACTCAACAAATACGGTTCAGTTGTTCTACTCAGTAGACAACGGAACAAAGGAGTCCAAGGGGGAAATATCCACCGGAGGAGGAACTATAATTGCCGACTCTGGCATCTATATCTCATTCTGGTTGGAGCCTGCAACAGGATCCAACATGGCAAAAGGTATTTATGAAATTGTGGACTCATCGAGTCTGAATTTCATATATCAATCCTCTGTTGCAGAAAACGGGATAGATATTCGACCCGATGTAGGAAAGTACGGACTAAAAGTCTATAACATCTCACCGGGTACACCGTCTTTTTTTGACAATATAACCATTATTGTCAACGGAACAACACCGCCACCCCCACCGACACAAACCTCCCCCGTTAGGCTATACAACCTCAACGTTTCTGGAGGAAACGCCAGTGTCAACGTGGCTATTAGCAAATCGCAATGGCAAGCGCAGGCAACAGCCAACTGGTTTTATCTAAGGAGAGTCAACGGACTCAACTTCGTTGGTAACCAGGCAGTTACCTCCACCACTGACTCGGTTTTTTTCCAGTTAAACTTTTCGGCGGTCGATCAGACCTACGTCGAGTTTAACGCTGGTTATCACGATGGATCGGTTGGAGGAGTATGGCTGATGCCAGGCTATGGGAATCCTCCCAGCATCCTGGCAGGAGGAATCAATACTCCATATGGAGGATCGGAGAATTTCTTCGGCTTCCGTTTACATTCGACAACTAATGGAAACTGGGAGTTGCGAACTCACAATGGTACGCTAGTACTATCGACTGGGACGCCAACACCAAACCCCATCCCAGGTAATAACGGGGATGGCCTCACTAACAACTACCAAGTCAGGTGGTCAGGGTATTATCACTACTTCAAAACCTCCCTGGCCAGCCCAACATTTCGGTACCGGTTGGGCACGACCGGGGCATGGGTGTTTATAACACCATCTCAACTGGCCAACAACCCCGATTATTGGGAAATACATTTCCCCTCAGGAACCACTGGAGAAATTAACTTCCAGTGGGGAGCTGGGTCGATCACGACATTCGCTCCGTCTAGTACAGAAATGCAAAACAGCATGTACTGGGACATCGGGCTAGGGTGCCTAAGAAAGGTGCTCTAGAAAATGGTCTACAAAGATCAAAGAACAGCCCCCGAGCAATTGGGGGTTTTTTATTTACCAGATTATTTGCTAAATTTAAAAATAAAAAACGGGGACCGAGATTCCCGCTAAACACTCTTTAATAAAAATTATTTTTCGAATGAAAATTTTATAATGAATTTTTTTAATAAAACGCTCCTAGACTACTTTAAACCCATCCGCACTTTTCAAAATACTCCCTTCCAACAAAAACCCCGAAGCCTTCTTGTGCCCACCACCACCAAAAACCTTAGCTAATTTAGTAACATCGATATCTTTAATTTTCCCCGACTCCTCAGTGATACCAGGATTCAAAGAACCGACCCGCAAACTACCCTTAATTTTCCCTTTTTCCTCCTCCCTAATCAACATAGTTATATCCGCCTCCGATAAACTACTCAAGAATCCAGCAATGTCACCGAAAACATCCGCCGAAAAATTGCCATATACTTTTTTAAAATTACTTAAATCTTCATAAGGCAAGACCGAAGAAGCAATATTATATTTTTTATTAACTTTCAAATTAGCTAAAGCCAAGCCCCAAATCTTCATCTCTAAAAAACTTTTATTACGCCAAGTACTATTTAATAGTTTTGGAAACTGGGCCCCCAACGCCATCATTTTAGAAGCAATTTCCAGGGTTTTACTAGTTACAGAGGGATACAAAAAATTGGCAGTATCAGTCAAAATACCAGCCAAAATACAATTAGCTAAATTACGATTGATTTCAATTTTATTAATATCAGCCAGGTGATATAAAACTTCTGTTGTAGAAGCTAGGGGAATTTTTATTTCTAAATCAGCGTAGGTTTTAACCGGAACATGGTGATCAAACTCAATAACAAAGGTGTCCAACATTAAATTTTTGATATTTTTTATTTCCTCAGCCAAGGAGGTTCTTTCCAGTGAACCACAATCAACGACTATCACTAAATCAAAAAACTTTAAAATGTCCGAAGAAACTTCTTGACCCTTATTTAAATCTTCTTTAACAATATTATATAAAATTTCTTTACTAGGGATAACTTTCTCTTCGTTAGGTAAAAAATAATAATCTTCTTTTTTATTATCAGCCAAAGCTAAAAAATATTTATCGCCATCTTTCAGTAATTCAATAAAAAAACATAAGGAAGCAATAGCATCAACATCGGGGCTCAAGTGAGAAACCAATAATATCCTCTGAGACGAGGATATTTTTTCTTGAGCTAATTTAAAATTGTTAATATCTTTATTCGAAAACATATTTTTAAAAATTATCTTCTTTAATTTCTTCCATAGTCTTATCAAATTCAGCCATTTTCTTTAGATCTTCATCAATTAACCAAATAAGTCGAGGAACCTTTATTATTTTGGTTTTGTTTTTTAATAATTTAACTAAAACCCCAGATTTATTTCTTAATTTTTTCAAAGCTGTGCCGGAAAAATTTTCTGGTAAAATAGAAACAAAAACCCTAGCTATTGCTAAATCAGCCGAACAATCAACCCTGGAAACAGTAATTAAAAAATTAGGCGCTTCTACTTCGCCTATTATTACCTCTGCCAAACCATTTTTAATTATATCATTGAATTGTTCTACTCTGGACATAAATTTTAATTAATTTACCAAAAATTAAATTGGCTCTTCACTAGATTCCTCTTCTTTATAAAAAGACAAAATATCGCCGACCTGAATAACAGGAGCTCCTTCATATTTTATACCGCACTCCTGATCACTTTCAACCGAACTAACGTCTTGCTTCCCGCATTGCAATTTACTAATTTTACCTTTATCAATAAAACTATCTCCACGCCAAATTTCTACTGAAGAATCATTTTCAATATCTCCGTCGACAACTTTGCCACCAACTATCTGAGCATTATTTTCCGTCCTAAATATAGCCAAAACTTTTAATTTGCCTAAATCCCTTCTAATAATTTCTGGCTTATAGATATTTTTCATTTCTGCCTTTACATATTCGATTAAGTCATAAATAATACTAAAAATATTTACCTTAATTTCTTTTTCTCGGGCTAACTCTTCGGACTGAGGTTGTAATCTAACATTAAAGCCAACTATCTGAGCGCTAGAATCCTCAGCTCGCTTGATATCTCCCTCACCGATATTACCTAGTCCTTTATGAATTATTTTTACTTTTATTTTTTTAGTATTTATCTTTAATAATGACTCTTCAATCGCCTCGGCTGAACCTAAGAAGTCTGATTTAATAATTATATTTAACTTCAAGGAATCGTCTTCAATTTCAGAATTAGAACTAGCTTGTTGATCGGGACGAGCTTTGGCCATAATTTTTCTAATTTTAACTTTCTCGCCCGCACCTACTTCTAAGATATCTCCGACCTCAGGTAAAATCTTTAATCCTAAAATTCTAACTGGCATAGATGGCCCAGCTGATTCAATTTCCTCGCCTGTGTAATTTTTTAGAGCCTTAACCTTGCCATAAATAATTCCATCGAAACATAATTGGTCTCCAATTTTTAAAGTTCCATTTTGTACTAAAATAGTAGCTACTGGGCCAGCCCCTTTGTCAACATTAGATTCAATAATAGTCCCAATAGCATCAGAATCAGGATTGGCTCTTAAATTTTCTGCTTCCATATCAGCAGTTAAAATTATCATATCTAAAATATCTTCAATTCCCCGCCCTTCTAAGGCTGAAATTGGAACACAAACAGTCTTTCCCCCCCAATCCTCAGGAATAATATTTAATTTAGTAGATAACTCTTGTTTAGTGTGATTAATATCAGCATCTTCTTTGTCGATTTTATTTATAGCCACAATGAAAGGAATTTTTGATGCCTCAATAATACGGAAGGCCTCTATGGTTTGAGGTTTTACTCCGTCGTCAGCTGCTACCACTAAAATAGCGATGTCAGCCACCTTGGCGCCACGAGATCTCATCGCAGTAAAGGCTTCATGTCCAGGAGTATCAATGAAGGTAATTTTTTTATCATTTTTAATAGCCTGATAAGCACCGATGTGCTGAGTAATGCCACCAGATTCTCCAGCTACTACATTAGTCTCTCTAATAGCATCTAATAACTTAGTTTTGCCATGATCAACATGACCCATCACCACTACAACTGGTGGACGATTTTTTAAATCATCTTCGCCTTCTTTTTCAATGGCTTGAGCTAAAATTCCCTTACCACCAGATCCAAGATCCTCCTCTTGTTCTGTTTTTAAAACCACGTCCAGATCCAAACCAGCTCCAACAATAACAGCTGAATCAAAGTCTATTTTTTCATTCATGGAAACAAAAACACCATTTTTCATTAACTCTTTTAAAACTGAATTGACCGGTAAATCAGCTAGAGACGCTAGTTCTTTTACGGTAACAAATTTACCAATTTCCACCTTTTTAATCTCCTTTTCCTGACCAGCTTCTTGTTCTCGCTTCAGAGCTTCCTCCGCTCGACGTTGACGGTCTAATTGTGCCATAAAAACAGGCCAATTTTTGATGATTTTTTTGGCTATCATTTTGTCAACTTTAATAGCTTTTTGCCCAATATTAAAGCCCATTTGCGGCAAAAGTTGGCGCAATTCAAAGGGAGAAATTCTTAATGCTCGAGCTAATTCTGTAATATTCATGAAATATATTTAAATTTATTAAAACTTTAGTTAATATTAGCTTAATTATTGGTTTTAGTCAATGTTTGTTGAGGGTTTTTTATTTTATCTTTTCTTTGTCACCCTCCGCTCAGATTGCTCTTCGAGCAATTGAGCGGACCCGCTCGATAGCGAAGCTATCCGAGCGGGCAAAAATCCGAATTTCTTACAGAATTCGGGTTTTTTATTTTATCTTAAATTCATGCACTTTGTGCTAGTATTTTTATTGTGGAGCTAAAGGGGCCACCTCAGGGTGAGGATTCCGTGGTCGACACTCGGATAAAGGGGTTCAATACCCCTTGGCTCCACATAAAAAAACCCTTATAAAGAAGGATTTTTTTATTTTTGGCCAAACTCACACCCACAATACTTTTGTCGATAAAAGTTTTCTTTTTTAGCCAGCTCCACCGACTTTCTGTATAAATCATCCCGATCAAAATCTAAATTTAAGAAGTTCAAATTATAATCTTGAGCTAATTTATTGCCCATTACCATTATCTTTTCATAATCCTTGTAAGGACTGGTTACTAAAGTAGTATAAAAATTTTCGATACCCAGCTCCTGACACAATTTGGCTGTTTTCTCTAAACGATCAAAATAACAAACCTGACAACGTCGGCCCTTTTCCGGCTCATTTTCCAAGCCTCGAACTTTTTCTAGCCAAGAGTTGTGATTATAGGACTCTATCTCTAATTTTAACCTATACTTTCGCGCAACTTTCTCCACCTCTATTAACCTCTTTTGATATTCCTCTAAAGTATCAATATTAGAATTATAAAAATACAAAGTGATATTAAAATTTTTCAATAATTTCTCAGAAATCAAATAAGCTCCACAAGGAGCACAGCAAATGTGAAGCAATAAATTATTTCTTTTTTTCTTATCCAGAAAGTAAAAAATAATTATTAACGTTATCATTATTATTATTAAAACTAAAAGAGCCCAAAATTTTCCTCTACTTTGTAAAAACAAAGCACCCAAACCAAAAAATAATGAAATTAAATAAAAAAATAAAACTGCTTTTTTCTGACTAAAACCCAAATCAATCAAGCGATGATGCAAGTGTTTTCTGTCGGGTGATCTAAAAGGATTTTTACCAGAAAAAAGACGACGAATTATAGTCCAGGCCACATCCAAAATTGGCAAACCCATAACCAACAAAGCAATGGCGATTTTTCCACCCGAAATTATAGCTAATACTCCTAAAATATATCCTAAAAGAAGTGAACCGCTTTCACCTAAAAATATTTTAGCGGGGTTAAAATTAAAAATTAAAAATCCAATTAAAACCCCAAAGAAAATTAGAGAGGCCAGAGCAATATCGGGCTGATAATATTTTGTAGTGATGGTAAAAAGAAAAATTATCAAAGCTCCAATGGCCGAAACGCCCGAGGCCAAGCCATCTAAACCGTCTAATAATTTAGTAGTATAAGTCATGCCCAAGAGCCAAGCAAAGATAAAAGCTGAACTCAACCAAAAAGGAAAATAAATAAAACCACCACTAGGACCAGAAACTTTTTCGATGCTAACTCCCCCCAAAATTACAGCTACAGAGGCCAAGACCGGCCAAATAATTTGTAGGCGGGGAGGCAAGCCATACTTATCATCTAAAATACCACCGACAAGCAAAAAGCTGGCTCCAACAAAAAATCCTATCCAATGATTAATATCCAAGTCCCCTGACAATAAGTTGTCTCCGAGTAAAAACAAAACCAAGAAGAAAGACAAAAAAATAGCCAAACCGCCTAATAGTGGTATTGGCTTTTCATGGATCTTTCGGTTTAGGTCCGGTTTATCCACAATATTAAATTTTAAAGCTAATTTTTTGGTTTTTAGAGTAAAAGCAATAGACAAAAAAATGGCTAAAATTAGGACTAATATATAGTTCATAGGCCTTGTTAGTATTGACTAAATTTTAAAAAATGTTATAATACAAAGGTGTTTTTGTAACCAAAATAATCACAAAAAAACAAAAGGAGGGAGGAAAATAATGTGCAAAATCACAGATGAAATCATCAGAATTGCGAAAAAAAATCTAAGGAACAACTCCAGGGAGAAAATCCAATCCAACCACCTGAAAAGGATCAGAAAAGCAGAGGAAATTGAAGATCCGGTGGCCAGGAGTTTTGCAGTTAGCGTGGCTATGAGCCTAAAAACGGAGCTGGAAAAAAGCTACGAAATATCTAAGAAAATCTTAGATGAATACGCTAAGGCAAAAAATGGAAAAATTAACGGTAAAAAAAACAAAACGAAACAAATAGTGCTACAAAGTTAAAAAGCAATTCTGAAAACAAATCCTCGGCCGCAACGGGGATTTTTTAATTCTACAATTTCTTAGCTTTTTGCACCTCAACCTCTCCCTTTTTATTAATAAAAATAGCATCTCGACGATTAAGACTTTTGGTTAAAATTAGGTTAGCAATTTCATTTTCAATTTTATCTTGCAATAAGCGACGCAAAGGACGAGCACCAAACTTGGGATCATAGCCAGCTTTGGCTAAAACCAATAGACCATCATCGTCATACAATAAACCAATTCCCTTCTTGGATAAATTCTTTTCAATTTTCTTAACCATTAATTTAGAAATAGACAAAACATTTTCCAAAGTTAAGGGCTTGAATACTATAATTCCATCAAAGCGATTAATAAGCTCGGGACGCATTACCTTGTTTAAATGCTCATCTATTAAGGCCTGCTTGATAACAGCCATTTCGGTATTACTTTTAACAGCGTCTTGAATAAATAAAGCTCCGGCATTGGATGTGGCAATAATAATAGAGTTAGTAAAATTAATAGTTCTTCCCTGTCCGTCGGTTAAACGACCATCATCCAAAATTTGCAAGAATAGATTTAAAATATCAGGATGCGCTTTTTCAATTTCATCAAATAATATTAAAGAGAAAGGTTTTTTGCGGACAGCTTCTGTCAAATAGCCCAAGGTACCGTCGACATCACCCAACATTTTTTTAACGCTATCAGCTAATTGATATTCACTCATATCTAAACGTATCATATACTTTTCATCACCAAAATAAATATCAGAAACAGTTTTGGCTAATTCGGTTTTACCAACCCCAGTGGGGCCTAAGAATAAAAAACTAGCAATAGGGCGACTACCCTCTCTCATGTCAGCTCGAGCTCGACGCAAGCTTCCAGCAACCGCGACAACAGCCTCCTCTTGTCCAATCATCCTTTCATGAATTTTCTGCTCTAAGTTCATTAGTTTTTCACTCTCGGACTCACTAACCTTAGAAACCAATATTCCGGTAATTTCACTAACAACCTCAGCAATATCATTTTTGGTACATATTTTTTTCTCTGGATCCTTGGCAGCTAATTTAGAATTTCTAACAGCCGCCGCCTTAATTATGTTAACAGCTTTTTCTGGTAGAAACTTGTCATTAATATATTTAGAGGACAGTTTAACTGTTTCTTCGATAGAATTATAATCAAAATAAATACCATACTTATTTTCCAACCAAGAAACTTTACTTTCCAGCATACAAATAGCGTCATTTATTTCTGGTTCGGCCACATTAATTGTAGTCATAGCGCTAGCAATAGCCCGACCCTCTAAATAACGAGAGTAATTTTCACTACTGACGGAAGCCAGGCAATATATTCCTTGGCGACTAAGAGTTTCGGCTAAAACTTCTGATAACTCTAGACTCTCCTCTGAGCCAGAAGATATACCCATCATATTCTCAATATTTTCAATAAACAAAATAATATTTTTAGATTTTTGCATCTCTCCAATAATTGAAAGCAGTCGCTCTTGAGCCTGGGCTGGATTAGACCCACTTATTAAACGAGAAACATCAAGCTCTACTAAGCGCTTGTCTTTTAAAAAACTGGGTACCTCTTCTTTAACCATTAGCTGTGCTAGCCCCTCTATGATAGATCTCTTGCCAACACCAACATGGCCAACTAATAAAACTCCGTTTTGTCCGCCCTCAAAAGCTTCAAAAATTTGGCGAACCTCCTTATCGCGAGAAACACAAATCTCAAAATAGCCATACTTGGCCATAACTGTCATGTCACGAGAAAAATGATCAATAGTAGGAGTGGCAACGGCTGTATAAGCCTTGTTCATGTTACCACCAGGCTTAAGACGAGCCATTTTTCGAAAAACTTTATAATCAGCCATCATTTTTTCATTGATTCTAAACCAATTTACAGCATTTTCAATTTTATCCTGAGAAATTTCTAGCTCATAAAGTATATCTTTTAGAACAGGATTACGATGATAACAAAATAAAATAATATTTAAGACATTAATACTAGGATGACGATTAAAGTAAGCGTCGGAAAACGCTGATAATAGTATTTCCTGAACATGATCTGATAAATTAATTTTGTCCCCCTGATTTTCTTTTTTATTATCAGCTAAATATTTTTTTAATAAACTTGTCAGCTTATCAACGCTAACATTTAACCTAACAAATAGACTGCTAACAACAGGAGAATAAAGAAGATTCCAAAAAAGATGAATAGTGCTGACCTCCTTTTGCCTTAATTTATGAGCCAATAAATATGAATTTTCTAAAATAATCAAAAAATCATCGCTCAAAGTTTTGTAAACATCGATTCTAGGAATTTTTTTATAATCAATAACCTGATTATTACTATTTTTCTTTTCTTTAATGTTCTTTATTTTATTTAAAGAAGCCTTCTTCTCACTCATTCTATAAATAATAAACATTAGAAAAATTAATGAGATCAAGAAGACTAAAATTAAGGGATGATCGCTCTTATAAAATAAAATTAATTCCTCTGGCCTATAGTTTAAGAGGTCTATATTTAAGTAAACCCAAAAAAGCAGAGATAAAACACCAGCTATAGAGAAAACATAAGCTGTTAAATTGACAATTTTATCAACCCTGGCCTTAGCACGGTGTAAAAGTATTAGCGATTTTTTAAAACTAGGAGCAAAATACAAAAGACGACCCAAAAAAACGGCTCCGACTTTATTCTTAGAGATTTTAATAAAATCATCTTCCTGAAAAACAATTGGTTCTAATAAGTCATTTCTCATATTAAAAATTAAAAAATCTTGTTAAAAATTAATACAACCACCACCACTGGGAAAGCTATCCAGGCAAAAACCCCTAGTAAGCTTAAAAGAATAAAGAAAATAAAAGCAATGAAGCGGAAAATTATTTGAAAAAGTCTAATAAAAAAGCTGATAGCCCGGCTAGTAAAATCTCTTTGCCCGTACATTGGGACAAAAATATTTTTTAGCCAAACACCAGCTCCAATAACCATCCAGCGCTCCTGTAAAAATAGACCCAAACTCTTTAAAAGGCGCAATAAACCAGTACTATACCACCAAAGGGGAAAATACAAAAAATCTAACACTATTTGAGCCGAAATTTTACCTAAATAAAATAAAAAATGATTACTCATAGTAGAAATACAGTAATTTAATATACTCCTTTTTTATACTAATATATTAGCAAAAAAAGAGTAATTTGGCAAAATTTCGCTTTATTTAACTAATACTGAAATATTATCCTTTGCCCCAACATCCAATAGAACCTTATCGCCGTCCTTAACCTTGCCCTCTATTATGTTCAGGGCTAATTCGTCTAAAATCATGCTCTGAATAACACGTTTTAAAGGTCGAGCTCCAAAAGCAGGATCGTATCCTTTTTCAGCTAAATGCTTTTTAACTTTAGGGCTAATTTTAATGGCAATATTCTTATTTTTTAATCTTTGCTCTACTTTATTAAGCTCTAGATCTATAATCTTTTCTAATGATTTTTTATTAAGATTTTTGAAAATAACGATTTCATCAATCCTATTTAAAAATTCTAGCTTAAAGTGATCCCGTAAAATTTCATCAATCTTCTCCTTCATTTCTTCTTGGCGATATTTAATATTTTGCTCTTCGTTCTCACCACCAGAAAAACCAATGGAATACTGTTTGATAACCTCATTGCCTAAGTTTGATGTCATTATTATTATTGTATTTTTGAAATTAACCTTACGCCCCTTAGAATCAGTTAAAACCCCATCATCTAATATTTGAAGTAAAATGTTGAAAGTTTCAGGATGAGCCTTTTCAATTTCATCAAACAAAATAACACTATAGGGGCGGCGACGGATTTTATCGGTTAACTGACCCCCTTCATCATGACCAATATATCCTGGAGGAGATCCGATTAGCTTAGCAACGCTATGTTTTTCCATAAACTCACTCATATCTAGTCGTATTAAAGCATTTTCATCATTAAACATAAATTTAGCCAAAGTCTTGCCTAATTCGGTTTTACCAACTCCAGTTGGACCAACGAAAAGAAATGACCCAATAGGCCTCTTTTCCTCATTAATACCAGCTCGACTGCGACGGATGGCGTTAGACACCGCCGTGATAGCCTCATCCTGGCCAATTACTGACCTAGTTAGCTCTTCTTCAGCCCGAGCTAATTTTTGGATCTCGCTTTCTAGCATTTTATTAACCGGGATTCCAGTCCAGCGAGCCACAACCTTAGCAATATCCTCTTCGTCCACCTCTTCTTTCAAGATGTGATGACCTTTCTTCTGAATTTTAATCAAGTCCTCCTGTTGCTTTTTAACCTCTTTCTCTAATTCTGGAATAAGTGCATATCTAATTTCAGCTACCTTGGTTAAGTCATCTCCTCGACGTTCAATGATATCGGCCTCCATCTTCAATTCATCAATCTTGCGCTTTGATTCTCTGATTTTAGAAATTATTTCTTTTTCATTATTCCAATGAATTTCTAATTGATTGCATTTTTCTTTTAGCTCGGCTAGCTCTTTATTTATTTTTACCTTCTTGCTAGAGTTATTATCCTTCTCCTTGCTAATCAAGCCAGCTTTAACTATTTCTAAGCGCTTAATTTCCCTTTTCATATTATCAAGCTCTTCGGGCATGGAATCTATTTCCATACGCAAAGCTGAGGTAGCCTCGTCCATTAAGTCAACCGCCTTGTCTGGTAAAAAACGATCTGTGATATAACGACTAGAAAGCTTAGCGGCTGATACCAGCGCTTCATCAGTTATGCGAACCCCGTGATGAACCTCATACTTTTCTTTTATTCCTCGTAAAATAGAAATGGCATCCTCGATACTGGGTTCAGCTACATAAATTGGCTGAAAACGTCGCTCTAGGGCTGCATCTTTTTCAATATATTTTTGATATTCCTTGGTAGTAGTTGCCCCAATAGTTCTCAGCTCACCTCGAGCTAAAGCTGGTTTTAACATGTTAGAAGCATCCATAGATCCTTCACTAGCACCAGTTCCAACTAAAGTATGAAGTTCATCAATAAATAATATTATTTTTCCTTCTTGGGCCTTAATAGTTTTTAAAACTGATTTTAGCCTATCTTCGAACTCACCCCTGAATTTTGCACCAGCAACTAGCGCCCCTAAATCTAATGAAACTACCTCTTTGTTTTTCAGCATCTCTGGAACATCACCACTGACGATTCTCTGAGCTAAACCCTCGGCAATAGCAGTTTTTCCTGTTCCAGCTTCACCAATTAGAACTGGGTTATTTTTAGTACGACGAAGAAGGACCTGCATAATGCGGCGAATTTCAGTGTCACGACCAATAACTGGATCTAATTTTTCTTGGCGGGCAAGATCTGTTAAGTTTATTGTATATTTTTCTAAAGTTCTAAATTTATTTTCTGGCTCAGGATCAGTAATCTTCTGAGAGCCACGTAATTCCTTTAATATTTCTAAAACCTGGTTATATTCTATTTTAAATCCTAACAAAACTCTTTGAGCCGGGGTGTTTACACCAATTAAGGCCAGGAAAATGTGCTCAGTGGAAATAAATTCATCGCCCATGCGATCGGCTTCTTTTTTAGATCTATCAAAAATAGCCACCACTTCGCCAGTTCCCTGCACTGCTTGGACTGAGGCAAAGTCGGCGTTATTGGTTTTAACCTTGGGCAATCTTTTTAATTCATTACTAGTTAAATTTTCAATTAGCTCTGGATCAATTTTTATTTTATCCAAAACCACTCGTACCAAGCTATCATTTTGCTGGATTAAGGCCAATAATAAATGGAGGCCCTCGATGTATTGCTGACCAAAATCAGAGGCAATAACCTGGGCATTAATTATCGTTTCTTGAGACTTGTTGGTAAATTTATTAAACATATATTTATTGTAAATTATTAATGATTTTAAATTAGCAGTCATAATGTCTGACTGCTAATAGTATAATTGATAATTGGAAAGTAGTCAATATTAGAAAAACATAGGTATTGACACTTATAAAAAAATGTGCTATAGTGTGTTTTCTTGATAAAAATCAAACAAAGGAGGACAATAAGATGAAAAAAAACACCCTCAACAACATCTGTTTTATCAACCCCCCGGAATCGGGACATTCACAAATTGAGGCTGTATTCTATTACGGCCTAACAAAAGTTAATGAAACGTGGTATTGCGATGTGATAATAATAAACGAGGAAATAAAAAATCCTCGCATTGTCACCATCAAATACGACAATGTATCCTTTCCTGGGGATGACGACCGCAAAAAGTGGTCATACATCCTAAGGTTGGCGAAAGAACAAAAGGACAAACAAAGGGAAAAAAGGGAAAAAATGAAGATAAAAAAAATCGCAACGGAATATCCGTTGTGTTTCAACTAAACCCTACTACCCCTACTCCAGGCGAGCTTAGCTCGCCTTTTTTTTATTATTGAAAGCCACCTGCAAAGTTTCAAACAAACTTTTAACAAAAACAAACTTCAACTTCTTAAAATTATTCATTAACTTTTTTTTATCAGCTTCATTAAAATAATCACTTAAAATAATTTCCTCAAAGCCCATCTTTTCTAATTCGCGCAGTCTCATTTCTAGATAAGAAATAGGACGAAGTTCACCACCCAATCCTAATTCTCCTAAAACCGCTTTTTTCTTGCCTAGCTCCTGATTTAAAAAAGAAGAAACTATCGCCAAGGAGACTGCCAAATCTAGAGCCGGATCATTAGTTCTAAAACCACCAACAATATTTAAAATAATATCTTGATTTATGAGATCAATTTTTTGTTTTTTAGAAATAACCGCTGACAAGACTTGCAAACGGTTTAAATCGAAGCCCGACGACTTTCTCTGCGGATAACCAAACACCGTTCTACTGACTAAGGCCTGAACATTTATCAAAAAAGGACGATTACCTTCCACAACACAAGAAAAAACTGAACCCGGGAAAGACAAGGAGGTATCCCCTTCCAAAAAAGAGGCGCTAGGATTTTTGACCTCCACAAATCCAGCTCCGGTCATCTCTAAAACTCCGATTTCATTAACACTGCCAAAACGATTTTTAACTGAACGTAAAATAAAATGACTACCGCGACCATCATTTTCTAAATACAAAACAACATCGACAATATGCTCTAATGATTTAGGCCCAGCCACCTGTCCATCCTTAGTTATATGACCAATCAAAAAAACTGGAATATTATATTTTTTAGCTAATTCCATAAACTTAACAGCCACAGCTCTAATCTGAGAAACAGAGCCAGCTTCTGATAAGACAGTAGATGAATAAATCGTTTGAATAGAATCAACTATTAACATTGAAGGTTTGAGCTTTAAGGCTGAAGAAATTATTTTTTCTAAATTAGTTTCTCCAATAAATTTAAAGTTTTCTAAACCACAATTAAGCCTTTCTAACCTCATTTTAACTTGACTAGCTGACTCTTCGCCAGAAACATACAGAACCTCACTCACTTCCTTGTTTTTAATAACCAAAGAATTGGCTATCTGCGCTAATAAGGTTGATTTTCCGACCCCAGGCTCTCCGCTAAACAGAGAGATTGAACCGGAAATAAGACCCCCTCCCAAAACCCTATCCACCTCGGAAATACCAGACTCTAAACGAATCTCTTGGGAATCTTTTATGTCTTTTAAATCTACTATATTAGCCATAGAAACATTAGCTAATAAATTTTTTTCAGCTATTTTTTTATCATCCCGAATATCCTCTTTAAGCGATCCCCACTGACCACACTCCAAACAACGCCCACTCCATTTTGGGGATTGGGCGCCGCAATTTTGACATTCATAAATTTTCTTAATCTTTTCTGCCATATAAAATAAGAACCGATAAAAATTATTTATTTAATTCTGTTTCAATAATGTCTTCTAACTCTTCCTCGCTAATATTCCCTATCATATCTATATCATTAATATAGATATAAGGTATTCCGACTATTCCCAATTCTTCCGCTTCGAGAACATTTTGCATTATAGCATTATCAACCCTATCACTAAATAAACAATTGTTAAAATTATCTAAATTTAATTTTAAATTTTCAGCTAAATTCACAAAAAAACTTCCTTGATGTGCTTGAAATTTGCTACCCTCCTTGTACAACAGCTTGCTATAATCCCAAAATTTTCCTTGCTCATGAGCACAACGAGCCGCCTTGGCCGCTTGATAGGAAAAATCTTCTAAGGAGTCAACATCTGGATAATCCTTCCAAACAAAACGAACCTCCTGACTAAATTTTTCATAAACCCTCTTAATCATTTCTTCTTGCTCTAAGCAAAAAGGACAAGAAAAATCGGAGAAATAAAATATTTTTACATCAGCATCTTCTGGACCTAATGCCGGATCCTGTTTATTATCTATTGGGGCTCCTGACCCGTCTCCTAACGATGAATCCCTCACACCAATTAAAGGATCAGGGCTCTCTAATACTAATCCAGCGTTATATTCCTGAATGAACTCTATTGCCGCCTCGTCTTTAGCCATATACAAAGATTCTTTCAACCATTGGATAGAAAAAATTAATAATAAAAACATAGCAATAGAAACAGAAATAAAAATAACTTCGAAATAATTTTTATTTTTCTTGTTACTTTTATTTTTTTGCGTTTTCTTGACCTCGTCCATATTTTTTATATTATTTTAATTAATTTACTGCCAAAAAGCACCATCAACCAACCATTCCCCGCCTTCTTTAATGAAAATAACTTTTATATCTTGGGAAAAAATATTACTAGGTTTAGAAGAAAAACTTTCTTCACGCTGGACAGTTAAAAGCAACTCGACTCTAGACTCGTCTAAATCAAATTCTGTTATTTTTGGCTCTAATAATGACTTAGTCGTTACTCCATAAAATTCTTGCTCAACTGGAGCAGATACTTTTAAGTCTCTGATATAATCATCGGCCCAATCTCTCATTTTACTGGTCATAAAGATTTTTAAATCATCAATGTTACTATAATTAGATTGGTTAGAATAAGATCCAAATCTCTCAACAAAAGGTCTTGATATTTGACGAAAATCATCTTCATCCCATTCACGACCAAACTCGGTTTCTTGATCAAAAGAATAAATAAACTCATCTCTCTCACGAACTCGCTCTTCTTCGAAAATTTGCTCTGGAGTTTTATCACCTTGTTCTACCTTGGGCTCACGATTAAAAATTCCTTGAAAAATATTTTTTTCAGGATTTAAGAAAAATAAAACAAATAAAATTAATAAAATTATGGCTAATATTATTAATAAAAATCCAATTTTTCTTTTATTTTGATTAATCATACTTTTTTATTATTTTATAATTTATAACACAACTAAAATTAATCTTCATCTTCTAGGCTATCAGCAAATTCTTTTTTTGCTTCTTCAATTTCTAATAATTGCTTTGGATCTGAGGTTATTAATTGATCTTCGCTGTAAGAGGCCACAACTTTAATGGCCACATGCTTGTTTCCGGCAAAAAATATTCCCTCTCCTAAACCACACTCTAACAATAAATATTTTTCTCCCTCGGTTAATAGGAAAGTTTTTTGCACTAAATCAATAGCAGCTGGAGATTGTTTTAATAAAATTTGTAAAGAAGAATTGGTAACAATAGCCTGGCCATAAGGAGAGGTTAAAAAGTCATTAACATCCTGTGTAATAGTGACTACTCCCAAATAATATTTACGACATCTTTTTACTAAAGCAAATATAAATTTAGCACTATCTTCGTTTTGCATCATCCACCAGGCCTCATCAATAACTAAAATTCTTTTTTTAACCTCACTTCTAACAACATTCCAAATATAATTAACAATAGTATAAATAGCAATTGGTCGAAGCTCATCTTCTAAATCACGCACTGAAAAACAAACTAATTGATTATTCATCTCAACGTTAGTAAGATTGTTCAACAACCCAGAAAAAGTTCCTTCAGTGTACTTTTTTAATCTAAGAGCTAATTCATTTCCACCTTCCATTCCCTCTAAAACCTGTTGGAAATCTGATAAGGTGGGCGGATCGATTTGAGATAAATCTGAATCAGGAGTAATATCTTTTTTGGCGTAAGTCTCTAATAGAGCTCTGTCAACCACAGAATCTTCATCATGATTTAAGTCACCAATCATTAAACGAACCAGACCCTTTAAAGTTATAACTGCACTTCTAATAATATCCTTGGGCTTGGCCTCTCCGCCAATAGAACGAGGCAAGTCAAATGGATTAAGCTTGCTTTCACTGGACAAGGAAATATTAATATATGTTCCTCCTACTGCTTCCGATAAATATTTATATTCATATTCGGGATCAATAATAATAACATCGGTACCCATCATTAAGGAGCGCAAAACTTCTAGCTTAATACAGTAACTTTTACCGGCTCCCGAGGTTGCGAAAACTACCGAGTTGGCATTTTGTAAACTAAACCTATCAAATAAAATTAAGCTATTATTATGTCGATTAATTCCATATAAAATACCTTTGTCACTAGTCAGCTCACTGGAAATAAACGGAAAAGATGAGGCAATAGGAGACGAGTTCATGTTAAAGGTTATATAAAGCTCGTCACTTCCTAGTGGTAAAGTAGAATTAAATCCCTGCTCAGTTTGATAAAAACCCCTCTTGGAATAAACCAAGCGTGAGCCAAAAATATCCTCCACTTGATCAGAAAGACGATCTAGTTGCTCTAAGTTGTCGGCGTAAATAGTCACATAAAGAGAAAATTGAAAAAACTTTTCAGTTCCCTGAGTTAAGGCATCTCTTAGATATTCAATATCGCGCAAGGCTGTTTCTCGAATAGGGTCACGAGGGGCACCTTTTTCTGAATCACTGACAATTTGAGCTTCTAAATTACCTACCCTATTTTTTAATTGCTTTAAGATGATAGCGCTCTTAACGGGGTAAAAAAACATCGCCACATCAAAACATTCATTTAAGTTAATGATAGGGGCAAACCAGCCGACACTAATATAACGTGGATAACTGACAACAAAAATTGTTCGAACAAATTTTTGCCCTAAACTTAAATAAGTTGGATTAACCTTTAAACTAGCCGGAGATATTAAGTCTCGGACTGACAAAACTCCACGTCTAAAAGCTTTTTCTTCTTCAATTAGTTCCTGAGTTATCTCTAAGTCTTCCCTTCTAACTCCAATACGACTAAGCTCTTCATCTAAAAGACCCTTCTTTTTTTTCTTTGATTCACCCAAGCTTTCTTGTTTTTTTAAATCTATCATATTTTAATTTTACTTTTTTACTTAACAATTATCTAAGCTTATGTTTCGACCTGAATTTTATTAATATCTACTAATTTTTGATTTTTAGATGTTTCTGGGTTATAAGAGTTATAATACAATTCTATTAACTCCTGTGTTTTCATCTGCTTAACATCAACCCCCAAAGACATTAGGGCCGAAGAAACACTATCAACTCTTCGAGATAAATTCTCTTTATATTTGGCAAATTTAGCTTCTTTCAGGCGCAAAATAGACGCTGGCTTAAAGGTTTCTGAAAACTGAGACATAAAACTTTTATGCTTATCGGAAAAAGGGCTATAAGGAACTACCACAAAAAACTTTTTATTCATAATTTTACCAATAGAAACTAATTCCTTAATATATTCTATATATTCAGCTGTCTGAGCCTTGAGCAACCTATTAGTCTGAGATCTTTCCTTCCCTTTTAAATATTCAATATAATTATCAACGTTTAAATCACGAGATTGGATAACAATTTGAATCGGAGTGCTAATATTATTCAAAAAACTAATATAAGAAGATATAATCGCATTTTGCTCATCTTCACTTTTTAAGGCAAAATTAATACTAGAAACCAACAAAACTGCTCGTATGGTTCCGTCTCGCATAACTACGACATCATCTTTTATTTCTAAAATGTCTAGATATTGCTGAGTGGACACGCTAGAAATTTTTTTACCTTTCTTTTTTTCAGCCATTATATTTTAAATTATATTTAATTAATTATCTTCTAAATTAATTTCCGAACTATCTTCCCCCTTATATCTACCCTTGGTATCAATAATAAGGGACAACTTGGTTAACTTTTCTTTAGAGAAGTATTTATCAGGTGTTATAACCTTTTCATATTCAACCTGTTTATCTTCTTTGTTTTCGAAACTAGTAATTTTATGATTCCATATTCTTAAACCAGGTTTTTTGAGGGACTGAATTAAGTTTAGCACAAAATAGTGGAAAGGGCGACCATTTATCTTTAAAAAAGCAAAAATACCGGCAAATGCAAAAACTAAAATACTTAAAATAACAAAGGTACTAAAATCAAAAACTTTATAAAAAATAAAAATAACCAAAGATGTGGCTAAAAATATCAAAAACTGCCTGGCCGTAATTGGGCCAATGATTTTAGGTTCCACATCGATAAATTGAGGTACAGTAAACTGTTGCATAATTAACTTTAATTATAAAACTAAAGACTTATTAAACCTTATCAGAGCATTAATCTCCTCGCGACTTAAATATTCTTTCTTGGAATTTTTTAAATTTTCAATAACTTTATCGACACTAATACCCTCTTCACTGGATTTGGAAAATATTTTTAAATATATCTTGTAAACCGGGCTCTGTCGCCAAGCCTTAATACCCTCTAACATCTTGCCATAGTCAATCTCCTCTAAAATCTCTAATTTTTGTCTAATTTTCTCAAATGATTCTTCTGGATTATTAGACAATCGACGGAAGTTTACTAGATCCATATACTTGATTTCATCAATAGGTCCAGTCGTTTTAATTCTCCTGACATCAGCCATTTTTATCTTACCACTGCTATCAGGCTTGATATCCACCTTGCCAGCCATAGACCTTGTTTTTATGGGGACATCTATCAGACCAGACAAAAGATCATCTTCTTTGTCTTCTTTGTCGGACTTTATTTCCTTAGGCGCTTCCTCTTCTTTTTTGCTTTCGGTAACAGCAACTTTGCTCTCGGCTTTTTGTGAGAAACTTTCTATCTTTTCAAGGTCGTTTTTAATTCCTTCAAGCTTACCTTTAACTTTTTCTGGTATGTCTTCTACAACCATTGGAAAGTCTGACTCTGGAATAATCGCCGGAACTAAAGGAGCTAAAAGCTCGGGTTCTTTTTTCTTAGCAACAACCTTAGAATCCATTGAATCTGAAATATTTCCATGTCCCAACTTATTAATTTTAGACAAAATATCGCCTTCAACCCTTAAATCTTTCTTGGCTTTTTCATACTCTCTTTTTTCTGATTCTTGGGCCATTATAAAAATACTATCTACAGTTTTATCCGTTAAACCAAATCCTCCCTCGGATAAATTAGCAGTAAAGATTTGTCGAGCCGAAAAACGATCTTTAATTCCACGCAAATATTTATCTAATAATACCAAAAATTTAATCTTTTTGTCCTCGTCTTTAAATCTAATGCCCAGGGAGCGAATAATTTCTGCGGCCACTGAATTGGTTTTATTCTTAGCAACCGGAAATTCTTCTTTTCTCTCACTAATAGATTTGGAGCTCTCAATATCTTTTTTTTCTGTTTCCATAACACTTTCCAGGTTGGCTGGAATATCTGGTTTTTTAGTAGGCGTAACCAATGGTAATATTCCTAGATAATCTCCAGCTCTAGAAAATATTTTATTCTCCAAGGTCTTGGCCAATTTTTCTGATTTTTCTTGTCCTAGTTTAAATTCAGTAAAAAGAGTTAAGGGCAACATCTCAACACTGACATCTTTAACCATAACCCGCATAATCAAAGAAGCTAGTTCAATATTATATTCGCCCTCTAAGTCTTCAATAATTTTAAGAGCCTCCGGATCAGAGACCGAAGCTTTTAAGTCAGAACTTAGGGCATTAAATTTATCTAAATAATCAAACATATAAAATTATTTTTTTCTTTTTTTTATTTCACTTTCAATTGCTTTTCTTTCTAAAGATTTGTTAGGATATTTTTTAAGCATTTCTTGCAAGACACTTAACTCCTGATCGGCTAAATTCATCGGAACAATAGTTTCTGGTTTTTCCACCTTTTTAGTTTTTTCTGTTTTTTCTTTTTCGATAGAAGGGCTCATCTCGGCTTTTCGACTTACCTCTTTTTTGTCTACTGAGATTTTTTTTATTTTTTTTTCAATAAACTCCGAATCTCTATCAACAGGGATTATTTCCCAATTCTCAAAAGGGGTGTTGCTCATAGAATCAGGAAAAAAGGACAGACTTCTGTAGGTTTTTAATACTTTTCGTAATATTTTTATCTCCTTATCTTTTAAAGCTTCTTTTATTGCTGATGATGTTAAATATTTAGCCAAAACTATATTGCTAAAACCTTCACTACCATGCTCGGAAATAAAATGTTTTATCCAATTGGCAATAGTTGGTTCCTGCTCCTTGCCAGATAAAATAATTTTTTTACTTCCCAATTTTTCCTGGTTATTCATGAAGGCTTTAATAAATTTATTCAAAGAATCTTTTTTATTGATTAACAAGTAAATTAAAGAGCCGTTTATCTTTCTAGGGCCAGAAATATCACTATCTTTATAAACGTTCATTAAATCTTTTTCCAGCATGTGCGAAATTAAAGCTTCCTCTTCTTTCGGAGAAAAATTTTTGTCTAAATCTTCTAAAACTTCGTTTAAATTATCTAAGTTTTTATCCTCCACTAGATCATTAAATTTTTCAATGTATTCTTTATAGTCATCAATTTTTCCTTTATATTTCTTTATGGCAGAAGAAATATCTTTTTTAATAAATAGCTCTACTGGAAAAAACAATTTACCCAAGAAATCAGAAGAAAAATTATTAATTTTATCTTCGGTAATATTTTTGATATTATCAGAAATTAATTTAGGTAATAAATCGGCTTGAAAATCGGAAATGAAAAAATCGTAGATTACTTCATCTAAATCATCTCTAATAATATCGTAGGTAGAAATTAAATCTCGGCAAGCGTCGGCACTAGGGCGAGAAGAGAAATAAAGGCTAACCTCTTTTGGAAGTTCTTCTATTTTTTTTAGAAATTGTGATATTTTGTCGTCCATGTAAATATTTTATTAAGAATTAACTTTTTCCCAAATTTTCTTAAGAACACCTCTTTGTTGTGGAGATTCGTCAAATTGACATTTATCTGTTATTTTATTCATTTTTTTACGAAAATCGTCCAAATTTGTAGCGGTCTTGAGCTCGACTAATTTACCATGTCTAGAAAGAGCTTCCTTTAGGCTTTCAAGTCCTCCAATTGAATTAGATAAATCTTGAAATTGAAAAAACTTAGCTTTTTTAAAATACTTTTCTAAATCTGCATCTTTAATCGGCTTAGTTGATTTGTTCATGATAGATAATTTATTATCAGCTTTAAAGGTTCCGGCTCTTTCTAGGGATAACTCGATTTCATCTTGTCTTTCGTTAGTTTGCCTATCATACATACTAACAAAGTTGCTATCGGTCATGTCTTCGGCTAAGTTAGGCATAATCAAATCAAGCGAATCCTGCCCATCAATACTACTAATAGATATTTTTTGATCAATAATATTACGGGCAATTTTATCCTTTGTTTTCTCATGTTTTAATTTTACTTCATCACTTCTATTGTCAGACCCACTCTTAGGAGCGGCAGTAGAATGTAAGTCAGTAAATAATCTAGACAATTGTTGGTAATTACTAGCTAAAGAAGCGTCTAGTTGATCTAAAACCCGACCATCATAGCCATAGGAATCTACAATTTTATCTTTTTCAACTCTGGCCTCCTCTTGACTTAGTTCCTTTCTTTCTAGCAGAAGCATGGTGGCCGCTGTTCTAGAATGGTTACTTTTAGAATAATCATCTTTAACAGCCCTCAACTCCTCTTCTTTTAATCCTTTTAACTTATCTTTTTCTTTTGATATTTGAGAGCTATTGTAATTTGAAGCTAAATCTAAAGAATCAGAGCCAGCATTAATTAGTCTATTTCTTACAGCTGTGCCAGCTATACCGCCATAGGCAGCTCCGGCTACTCCGCCCAATGCCCCCAAAGGTCCACCTAAAAATGAGCCAAAGGCCCCTCCGGCGACAACTGCACCCCATTTGCTAATATTTTCGACTTTCTTCCTGCTGTCAGATAGATCTTTGTGGCCCGACTCTATATCCTTAGTCTTAGCTTCGATATCTTGAACATTTGAGTCAATCTCAGCTTTTTTGATTGTTATATCATTGTCTTTATCAACTCTAGCTTGAGGCAAGTTTGTACTTACATCATTTAATGAATTTAAATTTTGCCCAGTAACACTATTAAAGTCATTCAAAATTTCGTTCTCTTTTTCTTGTATTCTTTGATTGTAGTCGCTCTCCATATCTGTTTTTTCTGTTCTTAGTCTGCCAGATAAAGCGAAATCACCCGCATTTTGAGCATTTGTTATCTGTTGGTCAAAATCACGTGACTTAACTCCTTTTTCATTTTCTAAATCTGAAATCATTCTTAGATCACCCTCGATTCTAACTAACTTATCTTTGTCTTTCTCTAATTTACCTAAGTCGGAACTTAATTGTGATCCCTGGTCTTTTAGAACTCCCTTTTCTTGCTCGGCGCTCTTAACACTTTCTTCTCTTTCCTTTATTTTTTTATCGGAAACCCCAGCCATAGCTCTAAATGGCTTGGATATAAAATTACCTATAGCTTGCGCCGGCTTAGCGATAACTGCCTCCTTTACTCGTCCTTCAGCTTTTAATAAAGCTCCGGCATCTCTTTGGGCCAAATCTTGGCGCTTGGATTCTTTTTGTTGTTTATATGACTTATAAGCATTCTCTGCTCTCTGAATACCGGTAGCCCTCTTACTCATCTTTAGAGCTCCGGTACCCATGGCTTGTAATTTGCCCATTCCCTTGCCAGCGACCTTGCCAGCAACTCCACCCATCTCTTGGGCTATCATCATTCCACCTAAAAGCATGCCAATGGAAATGATATATTTAATAATATTCTCAGGGGTCCCAGCCTCACTTCCTGCCACCTTTACTTCCTCTTCGCTCTCCTCCGGAGTCATTTCTTTTATGGACTCGGCACTATTACCAGAACCCATAGAAGCAAACGACAACCAAATAAAGAAGGCTAAAACTGGACCAATAATTAAATTTTTAGAGAAATCTGACCACCATCTCTGAGAATATTGTTGACCCTGAGGAAAAGAGGCTAATAAATAGGCTAAAGGAGATAAAACCACATAGATCCAAATCATTACTATCCTCATTACTAGCATAACCAACATTGTCAAAATAACTACACAGGCAATAACCACAAAGATAAGCGCCAATATAACAGACCCGATAATTGATTCAAAGGTTTGTTGCGCTGTTCTATCATCGCTGTCCCCGAAGCTCAATATGTCAGTTATGCCCAACATTTCTGTTAAGTTTGCTCCGGCCATGTCTTTAAAGGCGTTGACAAAGGTAAGCATGATAACCTGAGTGAAATCGATAAAGACACCACAAATTAATTTAGAGAAGTTTATAAGAACAGCCATTATCACTAATTTTGGTAACCATGTTTTTAGATTGTAACTTTCTATTCTTAGAATAGAAGCAAAGGCAATAACAAGAAGAATCAAAACAAAAAACATGTTGCACAAGTCTCTCACCACCACCCAGCCGTTTGTTACTGCCGGAGAATGAATGAAATTGCTATAGGAGGCTACTTTCACTAAAATGTTTAAGAAAACGACGGTCAACTTACCAAAGAGAGCAATGAAGGGAAATATTATCCAACCCAGAACCTTAGCTACTCCATTTCTAACATCGGCATGGCTAGCTTCTGGAATTAAAAGGAAAATCATTACCAAAAAAAAGACCGGCAAAGCTATTGCTAAAATCTTTTTCTTGTTTTTTAATATTTTTTTCATTTTTATTTAAAAATTTAATCGCCTAGACCAAGCCACCCCTTGGTAGCCTCCCAAGCACCCTCGGCTATACTATATAAAAACTCCCAAACAACGCTCCAAGGATTAAGTATAAAATAAATAACGGCTACTAATATTATAATGACAAATAAATGAAACAGGCAAAAACATCCTGCTGCTGGTTTCTCGGCTATGCCAATTTTATCTCCCATTCTCTCAGCTTGTTCTGGATATTTTTTTTTAATATCTGCTGGGACCCACTCATGCCCCAACTTAGAAAAATAGCTAGGGAAAACACCTCTAAGAAAAACATGTAAATATACATAAAAGGCTGACAGAGTAAAAGTTGCAAAAATCAATAAAATCATCTTTTTAAGCATCTCGTCAGTAGCTAGTTTTATTTTTGACGCCTTGCTCTCTCCGCTCTGATTAATCTTAACTTTTGCTTCAGCTTTATTTTTATCGTTTTGCTTAGCTAGCCTCAAATTAGCCTCCTTGCCTTCGTCGCTAAATGCAGAACCATTATCACTCTGCGAATCACTTTGATCGACCTTACTATCTCCTTCGCGAATCTCTCTGACCCCCTCTCTTAATATCATGTTCTTATTAGCCTGAAGAGAAGCCATTTGTCGGACTAAGGTCTGTGGTCTTTTTTTTATATTTAAAAAACTTTTTTCTTTATTAGCTTGAATCTTTTTTTTCCTTCTTTCCATTTCTGATGATTGGATATATTGCTTGCGACCCTCACCGAATTTATCTGGAGCTACCCTATTAACGCCACCTCCGGCGGGGACATCTTGCAAAGCACTTCCCTTATCACTTTCGATAGAGTCAGTTAAGTCTCTTTTTTTATCATAAAAATATTTTCTATCAACCTCTCCGCCTGACCTACTCCCCTTAAGATAATCTTTCAGGCTTTCATCTGGTTTAGCAAAATTACTTTGGGTTTCCTCTTTAAGCCGAAGAGCTTCTTTTTTAGCACGAGTCAAAATGCTCTCGGAAATTTTGTCTTTAGTCGCTTCGTCTGGACCAGAAAGATCAGCTGAACCTTCGTTAATAGTCAATTTTTCTTCGGGCATAGGAATTAATAAAATAATAAAATAATAACGGAAAAATAAACCCTCTACTATTTAATATTATACAATAAAAAAAATATTTTGCCAAATAATTTTAATAGCCAAAACCCATCATTTTTTGATGGGTTTTTTACTTATATTATCAATTTTTATTTGCCTCTATTCTCGTCATCATAATCGGTGTAATACTGATCCTTGTCGTTAGCCAAATCCTCCAAGGTTTTCCAATCATTAACCCAGTCATCAACTGAATAAATTTTTGGCTGGCCATTTTTATCATTGCCAACAAAACGATTTATTCCGGCATTAATAATCATCTTTTTACAAAGTAAGCAGGGATAAGCATTTACTTTGGTTTGAGTGTCGCCATCTTTTCTGGCCGCAAAAAGGAACATATCAGCTCCAAAAAGAGAGGTGCCGGAACGAGCTGCATTGATTATAGCATTCATTTCAGCGTGAACTGAACGACAGCGCTCATAACCGGTGCCAGATTTAACATTTTCTCGGCGACGAATGCAATAGCCTAGTTCAATACAATCCATGGTTTTCCTAGGCGCTCCAACATAACCAGTAGAAATAATTTCATCATTTTTAACTATTACACAACCGATAGCTGTCGAGAGACAATTACTTTTAATTGCTACTGTTTCGGCTATTTTAAGGTAATATTCGTCTTTGCTTATCTTTTTATTCATATTTTATTATTTAATTTAACAATCCAAAAAATAAATAAACATTTATCTAGTAATTTCTTTTTCAATACTTGCGTCTTTGTCTGGTCTTAATAGAGGAAAAAGAACCACATCACGTAAATTACTCTTACTAGTTAAAAGAGCTGTTAAACGATCAATGCCTAAGCCTAAACCAGAAATTGGAGGCATGCCGTGTGACATTGTTTCAATATAATCTTCATCAATTTCCATAGTCTCCTCTTCTCCAGATTCCTTGTTCTTGGCCTGTTCGACAAATCGTTCTTCTTGATCAACTGGATCCACAAGTTCGCTATAGGCCTTAACTATTTCCCAGCCCTTAACAACAAGTTGAAACTGATCGACAATATTAGTATCGTCGTCGTTTCTCCTGGCCAATGGTTGTAAATAGGTAGGATAATGATGCAAGAATGTTGGGTTAATAATTTTAGGGCGGACAATTTTTTTATAAAGATTATCAACTAAACCAGCCAAAGACATATTATCCATACCATCAAATTGTATTTTTTTCTCCTTAATAACGCTACGCAAAGAATCAGCTTCGGTAAAACTCATAATATCAATTCCAGTTTTTTCTTTTACTAGTTCAATGAAGTTAACCCTGGGCCAAGGAAAGCTAAAATCTATTTCTGTTTCATCTTCCATTTTAATTTTTAAAGGTATTTTTAAGGCCTTGAAAAGATGCTCAAACATTTTCTCGGTAAAGTCCATATTATCTTCAAAATTCCAATAAGCAGCATAATGTTCTAAATGAGTGTGTTCGGGTAAATGAGAGACGTCTACGCCTTCGTTACGAAAGGCCTTGCCGATTTCAAATATTTTATCAAAACCGCCGACAATTAAAGTCTTGAGAGGTAATTCATGTGAGATGCGAAGATATAAATCAATGTCTAAAGCATTATTATGAGTAACATAGGGGGTAGCGACTGCTCCGGTTGCACTATGCATAAGAGTCGGTGTTTCCACTTCAAGAAATCCATTTTGCCAATAAAAATTACGGATCTCACGAATTAAATCACTTCTGAAAACAAAACTTTTCATTGTTTCAGGGCTAGCTATTAAATCCAAATAACGTTGTCTGTATTTTAATTCTTGATTCTTGATACCTGCCCATTTTTCTGGCATTGCATTAAGCGCTTTACCAAGAAAAGAAAACTCATTGACCTGAATAGTTTTCTCACCAGTTTTAGTTTCAAACAATTCTCCTTTAACACCGATAAAATCACCGGTATCAAAAGTTTTTAGTAACCACTTATATTTTTCCTTTCCAAGAATATCTTCTTTAGCAGCGATTTGTATGCGACCAGAAAAATCCTGAATATGGGCAAAAGTAATTTTACCAATATCACGAAAAAGAATAATTCGTCCAGCTGTTTCAACTGAAGTTCCGATTTCTAACTTGGCTATTTCTCCAATATTTATCTTTTTTAGAAACTTATCGGGATAAGGATTTACGCCCTCATCACGAAGCCGGGCGATGGTTTTAAGGGAGTTAGATTTTTTTGAATTGTTTGTTATTTCGGACATATATAGGAAATTAATATAAATTTAAATATTTTAATACTTTTTTAACTGATATTTATTACCCAAGCTTTTATTATGGAGTCGGTCGAAAAAGCATATTATTCAATATTAAACCAAGCATAAAGGTAGTATCATTCGAAAACATTTTAACACAATACCGATAGATGTGCAACATTTATGCGGTTTAGGCCTAGATGTTCACCTAATAAAAAACCCGCCAATCAAAAAAATATTTTAATCATGATTTTATATGTTACTTATTATATTAAATATACCGCTTTAAAACTGAGAAATAAAACAAATATGAATTATTGGCTAGAAATTTAATTTTGGACAAACCTTGAAACATTTAACAACGGAAACATTTAACTACTTTGCCCTAATTGTTTATAATGATATAATAATATTATAATTTAATAATAATCAAATCTATGGATAATGGACTAATCATTCATTCTCTAATCGTTAATAATGGAAAAATACTTATTTTAGAACGTATTAAAAATGTTTATGAAGGTGAACTTTGGGATCTTCCGGGGGGAACGCTAGAGGACGGAGAAGATTTATTAGATGGTGTTAAAAGAGAGGTTTTTGAAGAAACTGGTCTTAGAATTAAAAATCCTGGATTATTTTATTATAAATCAAACATGGACGCTAAAAAAACAAACAATTTATTACCATCATCTTTATAGCAGAATTAAACAATGATAATAATACTGTTAACATTAACCCTAATGAGCATAGCCAGGCAAAATGGATAATACCAGAGGATATAATTAATTATCGAACTGTTGGTTATTTGAGACCATGTATTGAATATTATATTAATAAAAAACATCCAATGGTAAGTCTGTCAAAAAAATCATCCTCAAGTTGAATGATAAGGTATAGAAACCGGCACTTTCTACTTCATAAATATCTACAGGGATGACAGGAGGGGGTAATTAAAAAACCCGCCATTGAATGACGGGCCTTGCTTCTTGAGGTTGGTCAGATTATCTGACTAACAGCTTCTTAGAAGCTAAGATTTTTCCAGTTTTGTCCAGGACGTTCACTAGGTACATTCCGCTGGGCAGGGCGGAAATATCTAGGGTAGTCTTGAAAGACTGGAAGTGTTCCCTTTTCACCAGCTGACCGGTGGAGCTGTACAGCTCGACCGTTTTTTCGTTTACTCCGAAGACTGGAAATTCTAGGGTGAAAGAAGTGCTGGCAGGGTTAGGGTAGATTTTCAGGGCAGAGTTGATACTCTCATCCGGCACAGATCCGATGACCTGCATATCCAGGATGAGGCCGTTGTCACCAACGAACATGCCTCTTCCCTGACCATTGTATGATCCGGACCAGACGTTGAAGGTGTTTGAGGTCGGATAAACAACGTTTACTGAACTAGTTGGAACAGTAATATGCCTAATACCCCCTCCTCCACAAGTCACGACATTGTTGTTATCAATAATGATCATGTCTCGACCAAATTGATAGTAATCGTTAGTAGAGGATTCATAAATGAGGTCCATTTTTGCCTGATTATTGGTCCACCTATACAAATCACCGCAACCCATAAGAATAAAGAAAACATTATTATCCTTACTGCGGATGACATTAGGATTTCCTCTACTACCAGGAAAAGTAAAAAGGATAGTGTTGCTCTTGGTAATACTGTTGTAACGAATAAACATCGGATCATAATTAGTATTTTTGTAAGTAGCAACAAAAATATTATTCTGATCCTTGACGTATATGGCACAATACGTATACCAATATTCACTACTAAGAGCAGTAAAGCTGGTACCGTCCCAACGGTAAATCCAGCCGTAATTCTCAGTGTCCCTGGTAACAAAGTAGACATTGTTCTCGCTAAGGACAAAAGGGCGAAAAGCGCTAAAACTACCCGTAGGATAATTAGAGGCGAGCCCCCAAGAATTTGTACTGTCATTCCAGGAATAGAGCGCAGTTGAAGAATAAATAGCGTAAATTTCTCCGCCCCCCTTGTCTATCCCCGAAATTCCTCCACCTGCTTGAGAAGAAATCATTGTCCAGTTACTTCCGTCGTAATAAAGCTGACTAGTTCCAGATCCTGAAAGAGCCCTATTCCCAACGAGTAAAACCGAACCCAAATCATCTAAATTAGGGTCCGGATTATTCATCTGGGAAATTGAAAAAGTTTGCCCGTGACCACACAAGGTGGTCAAAAAAACGAAAAAGAACAAAAATACTGATTTCATGACAACCTCCTTGTTTTTGGTTTATATTTGTAATTAAGTTGTTAAAGAATAATATATTATATCACATATTATATTTTTTGTCAATTAAATTTTTATTGACACCTTTCACAAGCATCTGATGAAGGGCTTGGTTGTGTTTCATCCAAAAACTCATTTATAATACAACAATCGCCACAAGGAGTATTAGCAACCGCTCCAACAAACCCACTCAA
>CAYPAP010000001.1:219181-431656 GCA_964408775.1 uncultured Gammaproteobacteria bacterium
CTATGGTGTTGAATGATAAGGTATAGAAACCGGCACTTTCTACTTCATAAATATCCCCACTTTTATTAACCGGAACGCCGATGGCGTTGGTAAGTCGAACTTCATTTGGAGTAGTGGTAGCAATACTCGGTCGAACGGCCTTGTAATCGGTTTCATAATCGCGGGGACCTACCTTACTAAGAATAGCATTAGATGTTCCAGCAGTAAAGTTATATTCGCTTGTAGGATCTCCTTTTATATTAACAGTCTTCAAAAACAAATGTTTCAAATAATCCTTAAAATAAAAATCACTTTCTCGCATTTCTAAATAATCCCTATCGTCAATATCGGCGTGAGTCATATTAGCAGGATTAAAAACCTTAACTCCGTTATCAAAATATAAGAAGGCGCAAGAACTCGTAGACACACTAGCGCCAAGATAAACCGTCTGATTATTATCATCACAAGAATACGGCAACCCATAATACTTACCGCTAGCAGCTAAAGCAGCCGATCCAATGCCGGCAAAAACCTTAGAGGAAGACGCCAGTGGAGAACCACTATTTACTATAGCGCCGAACGGAGCTCCAGGAGTTGATAAATTATAATAATGTAAAGGTAAATTCATCTCGGGAGAGGTTGGGGATTGAGCGTTCGGTGAGTTGTCTGGATAATCAGCGTAATATTTGTGAGCGCCAACACTATAATTAGAACTTTTCAACCTCTGTGCCCAAGGAATTTCCCCTTGGACTATTTTACTACAGACAGGAGTATACTCATTTATTTCCTTAAACTTACTGGAGCTATCCTCATTATAATCCCAGATTTTAACGCCGTAATCCTTTTCTTTATAATCAAGATAAGTGTGAAAGCCATCATACTCATACCAACCACGATTATTAATTAATAAGAAAAATTCATAACCGTTAGCTCCTCCATTAACCGAAGATCCTTTTATAAACTGCCAATCTGGATTATCATTATAAAAGCTTTGATTTCTGGTAATTGTTGGGAGTGTGGTATTAAGACTCTCTGGATAAAATCTCTCTTTGCCCATAGCGTATTCGGGGAAGCTAGTCGCCTTGAAATTAGCGCACGGGCTGCCTGTATTTGTAGTAGATTTACAAGGAAAATACATAGCATTAGATAATGAAAATTTCTCACTGTATGGGATACAGTAGCTGTCCTTTATGCTTTTTATGCCGTCGTTATTATCTGGTGTATTAGCCATTACTATAACTTCTGCATAATTAGAAGGACAGTCATTTCCTGTTAGTTGAAGAGTCACTATATAACCAGGGTCATAAGTTGTGTCCCCTTGAGTAGCAGAATGGCGAAGATACCCTTTATTATACTCCAACATCTTAAAATCAGCACTCATCTCAGCACAATAATAAGGTTTACTGCCAGTGTCTGGATACCCTGTAAAGGAAGAGAAAGAAGCGCCGGCCCCTTTATCGCCCTTGACTGAGTCCAGCGGATACCAAAGCAAGCAAACATCTGAATTGCTCGGATCCTTTTGCAAACAATAACCGTACCAACCACTAGAAATAAAATTTCTATTTTCACTTTCGCACATCAGGCTCTCTTGAGTAGGATAAAGGCGACAGGTTGCCGGAATAAACTTGTCACTCCTTGCCTCTAGAACAGGCTCTATTCTAATATCATCAAAATATACTGGGGCGCTTGTCCAGCTATCATCTTGATTTTTTACTCCTAAAATTATTTTTAAGCCACTATTCCAACTAGCTCCATAAGTAAATTCGAAAGACACTTCCTGCCAATCATTTTTTCTACCAATTTCTATATCCCCAGCCGAATTATTAGTATTAGCTGAATCAACAATATCAATTTTAGCTTTTTCATTAAAGTTCAAATCCGAAGTATTTACCAAGGCACTAAAATAATATTTACTGCCTTGAGAAAAATCTCCTAAAATAGTGTTAGACAACCAATAATAATTAGGGCCAACACTACAATCGCTGCTACCAATCTTTATAAAATTAAATCCAGAAGCTGGGTAAGTAACATTAGAGTTTTTGATTCCTATTGAATTAGCTTTGTTTATTAAACATTTTTCAATAAGAGGATTGGTATCGGAATTCCCCATAGTCCAACTGCCTAAATCACTACCGCTTTCAAAAGTAAATTCAATCACATCCTCTCCTACTTGTTTCAAGCTAGATAAATAATTTATACCCAAGACTGAATAGCCAGAGGCGTTAAGGTCGCGACCAGGCAAATAACTCCTTGCTCCTTCAGAGGCCTTGGAAAAATTAAAGCAAGAGCCATCATAATTAAAGGCTGTGCACTCTCCCATTTCCAAGCAAGTCTTTTCTTCGGTATAAGGATTATAGTTATAGGCATAACAAGCTAACCATTTTCCACAAACTCTGTCGGGATTTACCTTTATTAAACTATTAGAGTCAGGAAAACAATTATTTCTAATTAAACAATTGGAATAATTAGAATAATCTAGGGAATTATAATTTAAAGCTGGAAGACCACTCTGGCCCAAATAAGATCTTTCGTTAAATAATATACAACCACTGTTAAAATCAGCCTGAGAATTACAAGAAGAAAAGTCTAGGTTTTGTTTAAATTGGTAATCAATCGCCGCTTCTTTTACTTCGATTGAAACGTTTTCCGGGCTAGCAGATAGGTCTGGAGGTTCATTTTCACCTCCTGACATAATTAAAACCTGTTTAAAGTAATTTACCTGACATGAGCCATTATTGTTGCCTGAGTAAAATAAAGCCTTAGGGCTATTGGGCACAACTTTTATTGTTGTTGTCGCTGAAGAAAAATTATTACTACTACTTTCTAATTTAAAAATATTATTATCACAAGATAAGGTGGCCTCTTGATCACCGTTGGTTTGCAATGCATATAATTTGTTGGGCAAAATTCCAATATTCTCTTGATAAAATTCCACTTTAACAATTAACGGAACAACGCCAATGGGACACTGGGCCCCAGCATTAGGCTGGCTAGGAATAATACCACAGTTATAGTCCGGAGAGGAGATTGAAGGCATCCACAAATCAAAACCCTTTCCATCACCATCCAGGTCAGAGAAGTTTGGATTTAAAACTAAATTAGAACTAAAGGAGCTAAGAGGATCAATGTATTCAGTACATCCAGCATCTTTCAAGGGACAAAGACCGGTCCAATTAATACCAAATTCTTCTGCCGGTTGATATGTAGGACTACCTCCACCGTAGCCAATGGTTTTCATAGAGTCCACTGGACATAAATAATCACCATTATCTAATTCACAAGTTTGACCAGAAACACAATCACTAGCGCTAGAACAAATATTACTAGTAAACGCACCGGAGCTAGCTTTACATTTTTTTACAGCCTTTTTATACCAAGCAAAATTACTATTAACATCAGCCCCTTTGCGCCATTGGCATAAGTTATCACCCGGGTCTTTAAAATACATAGTTCCTGAGCCAGCGCTAGAGGACCAAGAGTCGCAACCAACATCTCCATTCGAACATAAGGTGTTATTATAATTATTAGGATTATTTTTTAGATAAACATCTTGATAAATATTTTGGTCTACAGCGTAAGGATTATTAGAAATAACTTTACCGAGACGACTACAACCCATATTAGCCGAACTACAAGTCTTGCTAGAGTCAAGGACAACAGCCACGAACTTGTCAGCTGGGACAAAAACGCAGTCGGGGTCGTCTTCGCAATCAAGAGGCTGTGCAATTACAACGTTTCCGCCAACGTTTCCAGCAGCCACATAGTTGTCACTCTTTATCTCTGCTGAGTTAGGGGAGCTATAGTTATTAGTTTGAATGGCCATTTGGCAACCAACAGCTGAATCGGAACACAAACTGCTAAATTGTCTTAAGTTATGACTTAAATTAGTTAAATCAGTATAAGGTTGGCAACCCAAATTATAATTAACTCCTCGATAATTATTCATGGTGTCGTAATAACAGATATTTGGGGTGTTCCAGGAATTTTTTAATAAATAATATCTGTCGGTTACTTCTAATAAAACAATATTAGAGATATAAACAACGGGATTTAAACCTGAGGAAGAATGTTGGGCAAAATATAACTTTTCACCAGCATCAACTTCATGATCTAGACGATCTAGGCTAACTTGATAGTTTTGCCACTCATTGCTAGCTGGCACGGTAATGCTAATATCGAAAGCAGATACTGGACCCTCTCCTGTTACTCCAAAAAAGCTACTTTGGTTGGAACCATTTCCAAAACCAATGCTTAAATTTACAGCTTGATTACTCTTAGCTGAGAATTTAATAACATAAGAAGACCCCTCTGAAACAAGTCCTCCGACCAATACCTCTCCCTGGTCATTATCATCCAAGGCCATGGATTTGCCTCCCTGATTAATAGATTCTGTGCTAGGAGTTGCTCCAGCCCAATCCCCCAAACCATCATTAAAATCATAGGCACTAACAATTCTAATATTATTTCCGGAATTACCATTATACTCTCGGCAACCATTAGCGCTGGCGGGACAAGTTTTTCCTTCTCCAGGGATAGCTTGATAAACACAAGCCTCCTGAGTAGTGTCCCACTCTCCTCCGGCTAAACAACTATAACAAACTCCATCATCCCATTTTTTATCTGAGCCCAAACAAGTGGCTTGGGTGGTAATAGTTGCATCTATATTTTTTTCTGTCATCCTATAGGGTTTACAATTTTCTGAACAAGTAATACTAGTTGGATATAAGATATAGATGATGTCACCAGCTTGATTATAAAATTCTCGGCAATCGGGGTTGTAATTAGGACTGGAGACTGGAGAGTTATAAATAGCCTGATCACAAACATTTGAACCACCAATTTGGTGTTTGTAGACTCCACTAGAACTAGATACCAAATTACCTTTTGTTACCTTAGGAATACTTGCACTGCCATCCTTTTCTAAACTAAAAGACCGAAGCTGATAACCGCTTTCATTATTTCCCTCCCAAGAATAAAAATTATGACAAGTTCCCTGAGCCGGTTTAATACAATGTTTCAAACTAACATAATATTCCCGCCCCTCTCCTCCAGCTGCCACTTCATCTAGATTAGTAAATTCGGTACAACCAGTATTGCTAGCCGAGCAAGCTGTGGCAGTGCTAGGAATTATTTTCTCTACAGACTTACCTTCAAATAAAGTATCGCTCTGAACATAAACATCATAGCCCACACATTGCTCTGGACAATAGTCTTTTTCCAGCGCCTTGGCTGAAGTTTGAATGCCATAAATAGAGGTAAATAAATTACAACCAATTTCAGAAAAATTACATAAGCGAGCATAATTAAAACACTCACTAGGAGCATTATCCTTTAACCGAAAATCTGGATTAGCTGCTAAAGGATTGACGTAGCAAGTATTTTTTAAATAATCTGGAATCACTTTTTGATAGGTTAAGCCATTGTCACGATAATTTGAATAATATGTTCCGGAAACACCTCTTTCTAGTTTTAAGTTATCGATATAACACTCTATATTACTATTACTAGTAGAGTCTTCAGCTTTAATAAAAAACGACACTAAATTAGAGGAATAATTGCTAGGAAAAGTATGGCTCATAGCCTGATAAACAAAATCGGTGCTAGGTAAGATATTTTTAATTTTAGAACCTATCGACATGGTAGAAGTGGTGTTACACAAAGAATAAAAAGACAAGGTGTAACTCTCTCCGGCAATAGTATGATTATCTGAGGCAACCTTAATATTATTTTTAGAAATCATTTCACCGGTTCCACTCAACAAAATTGAAGCATTACCACTATAAGCAGTTGAACTAGTATTTAGACTTTCCCAGCCCCCAATACTTAAGTCATTTTCAAAATCTCCATTTAATAAAAAATTGTGTCCACTTCCAGCACCCATTCTAATAAATTCCTGGCAACCCTCGTTATTAGAGGAACAGGTCTCCACTCTTCCATTGAAGTAAATAGAATCAAAGCTACTCCAAGAAACTTGTTTATTGCTAATGGAGTAACTGCCAGAAGTAGAATATCTAGCACAGCCAACATTATCAGAATCACAAGACCCATAATCAATAGTATTTTTTAATAAAGCTAATTTTTTGCCAGTACTGGCACTAATGAAAGCATCGCAGGTATTATAAACAGGGTCGCAAGAGTCCTGACCAAAATTCCAGGTTCTCTTTTCTTCAACACAATATCCATAATTTTCACAAGTACCATCAAATCTTTCTTTAATACAAGATTGTTCATCAGCACAATAATCATCAGCTCGAGAAACTATAATCGGCTTAACGTCAATACCGGTTTGACTACTGGAAACGCTGTCAGGAATCTCAATTAATTGCTTACTAGTTAAAAATCCTCCGTAACCCTGACGTTTACAATAATTTAAAGGAGCTTTCAAAACCCAAATTGGATCAATAAGACCCTCGCACCAAGCATGACTAGAAAAATTAGATTTCATGAACCCATCACTAAAAGTTTCATACTCATCATTGGGGTCAAAACAAGAAATCATATCCATCAGGGTATAACGAAAACCCTTGACTGCCGTTTGTTGCTCGGATCTAAGTAAGGCCTCCTCCCAACCCAACGGAACAATACGAAACTTCCTAAGTATCATTAAGGAGCGATAATTAAATCCTGAACGATAATCTATATTTCTGTCAAAAACCCAGTTGGGATTAATAAACCCATCTTCAATAGCCCCAATAACTGTATATCTATTTTGGACAGCCTGACTAAACTCGTTATCAATAACACAATTATTGGGCATGGGGTTATCACTATCTAAACAAATCACTAAATCAGACAACACATTAAAATCAGCTTTAACATCGAAGCGAGGTTTAATAACCTTTTTTAAAGAATCAACCATATAGGTTTGATTTGAGAAAGACCTAGGATCAGCGTCAGGCGAGCTATGATTTGAACCAGAATAATCATCTGCGCTTCCCCTAGAAAGCATATCAACCAACCCACCCTCTCTAATATATTTATTAAAAGCTGTTATAGCTACCTGATTAAGAAAAACATTAGCAGCATCTAAAAAAGCATTGCCAGTGAACTTGCCGAGACTTTGCACTTGAGTAGCGTCAACCTTCTGTAGTTCTCTCTGGCCTTGCCCTGGTGGAGTAGTAGCTTTTCCGCCTATATTTCTAACATCCAACCAACCCTGATTTGCCTTTAACTGGTCTTCCTTTTTTTTCTTTTCTTCACCAGCCTCTTCGTCTATGCGAGTAAATAAGGTCAAGGCTGTCCCAATATCATTAGAGGACGGATTAAACATTGTTCCAACTTTTTTTAAAAAACCAGCCGGATCACTAGAAATACTTTTCCACTTTTCATATTCGTTGGTCCAATTTTGACTTAACTCCTGCCAACCACAATCAATCCGACCAAAACCAGGATCGTTGAACTGTACTAACCCTAAGCCAATGCTGGCTTGAACAGAAAAATTAGGTCTACACAAATCTACTGCCCACTCTTTCGATAAATTTTGAATAGCATTAGAAACAAAAGTGTCCGCGGCTTTATTCCCAAAATCACTCCAATAATCATCAACAAAAAGAGGAGTTTGCCCAGCTCCTCCGCTACCAACCCAGGTAGCAGCATCAAAGGCAAGTTTATTAAGGACTGTTTGAGTAGCAGAAAAGAATGCTTTTGAACCAGCCTTTCCCAATTGTTCCAACACCTTCCCCACAACCGTCTTCTTTGTTTCAATCGCCGTTCTCTGCGCAACAGCTCCTGGGTCAGTAACAACTCCTGCCGCCCCAACACCAGAAGGATAAACAGCCAACCCAATAAAAAAAGAGAAAATTAAAAACAGAGTTAAAAACTTCCTCTTGTAAAAGTTGGGTTTAAACTTATTCATATTTATTTTTTATTTGAAAATTTTAAAAATCAGCTAAAACCTCCTGATAGATAACCATTAAATCAGCGTCACTAATCTTGTCCAACTCCTCCTGAGAAATGCCCCCTTCCAATAACGCGCCTCTAATATATTCTGGACTAACATTATCAGGCTGAAGCTCATCAGGAAGCTGTTCAACACTTGGATCAGTGTCATAGTATTCATCCCAGCCCTCTAAAATATTTTCTAAATCTTTAACACCGTCAGTGGAGTCTCCTTGAGTAGTAGCCTGCCCAGAAGATCCTGAACAATTTTGTCCCTCCGGACATAGGGGATCAGTTTTATAAACAAAAATTTCTTCATAATCAGTTAGACCATCGCCGTCAGTATCCTCTAAATAAGGAGATGTTCCATAAATAAATAACTCGTCCCAATCTGAAATTTTATCGTTATCGGTATCTAATAGTTTTAAATCTAAATTATCCTGATTCAAAGTAGAGGCGGAACAATTAGGTCCAGTACAGCCACTAAGATTAGGGGCAACATTGGACCCAGCAATAACATCACCTTGATACAAAAGAGGATTTTTTAAATTCTGTTTAAAATTCAAAAACCAAGCCGCTATTATTAGAACGCTAAAAACTCCCAAGATAGCAATGGCGGTCTTACGATTTTTATCCATTTTTTTGGAATTAATACTATTGTCTTTCTTATTAAAATTATATAATAATTACCTAAAAAAGGCAAGAAAAAATTAAAAAAGTTCAAAAAGCTTAAGCCAATTATCCAAGCTAAGTTGTTCGGCTCTAATTTTTTTATCTAAATTAACTTTTTCTAATTTTTTTTCAACCTCTTCTACTGAAATTTTTAAGCCCGTAGCTAAATTGTTTTTCAACATTTTTCTTTTGGCGCTGAAAGCTATGCGTAATAATTTAAAAAATTCTTTTTCGGATTTATAATCGGGTAATAACTTTTTATTAGGGGTTATTTTAATAACAGCGCTATCAACTTTAGGAGCTGGATAAAAATTGTCTCGGGAAACATCAAACATTAACTCCGCCTGAGCATAAAATTGTACCGAAAGAGAAAGCAAGCTCATTTTAGGGGGCTGAGAAATTATTCTATCAACCACTTCTTTTTGTAATAGCAAGATTATTATTTTTGGCTTATTCTCCAAGCTTAAAATTTTTCTTAAAAAAACAGAAGTGATATTATATGGTAAATTAGAAACAATTTTATAGGGACTAATTTTCTTAAAATTTTCTCCCTTAGCAGTCAAAATATCTTTATTAAAAATTTTAATATTTTTCTGAGACTTACTTTTTATTAATATATTTAAAATGTCTACCAATTTACTATCGAGCTCTACTGCTATAACTTTTTTTGCTTTACTAGCCATTTTAAAAGTTAAAAATCCTAATCCTGGGCCAACCTCTAAAACTGTGTCTTTTGAACTTAGATCAGCCGATTCTATTATTCTTTCGTAGACCTCTTCGTTAATTAAAAAATTTTGCCCCTTAGACTTTTGGGGCTTGATTCCGTACATCTGGCACAATTCTAATGTTTGTTGAATAATTAAAGACATATTTTACTCCTCCCTCTTCATGCCTATTGCCTTGACGGGGCACTCTTTAGCGCAAAGACCGCAGCCCTTACAATAATCGTAATTTATTTTAGCTTTTTTCTGTCCTTTTATTTTTGTTAGTTCCGCGGCACTATCAGGACAAATCTTGGCACAAATTCCGCAAGCAATACATTTTTCTAAATCTATTTCGGGACGATAAGAGCGCCAAGAACCGGTTTTATTTTTTAAAGATGAGTTTGGTTTAACATTCATAATTATTTGATATAAAATTTATTATTAATTTTAGATTATTTCATTTTTTTAATAGCTAAAATATTTTTAGCCACGATATCCTGACCTTTATCAGAAAATTTTTCTTTCACCGCCCTAAAACATCCTTCCATATTTAAAAGCCCCGGAACTCTAGTTAAAGCACCCAACATAGCAGTGTTAACCATGTTTTTACCAAATATTTCCAAGGCTACTTTACTAGCATCGAAAGAAAAAATATTACCAACCTTGAATCCATTAGGTAACTTCCCTATATTTTTTATTTCTAAAAAAATTTCTTTTGCTTCTTTATTAGAATTAATAATTATTTGGCTAGTTTTTTTTATTCCTAAAAAAATATCAGCCTTACCAATAAGGGAATCATCTAAAACTATTAGGACATCGGGACTGCTGACATGTTGGCGAGTTGAGATTACTTTGTCAGAGACCCTAACAAAAGACTGAATTGGAGCACCGCTTCTTTCTACCCCAAAATGAGGAAAGGCCTGAGCTATGCGACCATCATTAAAAAAAGCAATGGCCAAAATTTCAGCCATAGCTACAACACCCTGACCACCTCTTCCATGAATTCTTATTTCTTTGTTCGAAAATTTGCTCATATTTTATTTTAAATTAATTTTTTAAATTTTGTTTACTATCTAAAACTTCATCTAATAATTCCGCCCAGACGGAAAAAGGAATAGCCCCCTCACCCACCTTTGCACCATTAATAAACCAGGCAGGAGTGCCCCCAACTTTTAAAAATTGGGCGTCTGAGGCGTCCTTAATAATATTATTTAAATATTTTTGATTATCCACACAGTCATAAAACGCATCTATGTCTGATATACCAACCTCGTCAACGATAGCGCCGATACCAATATCTTTGTAAACTGCCTGTCTTTCAAAAAGCTTATAATACATTGGCCAATATTTATCTTGGTCACCGGCACAACGCGCCACCAAGGCCAAGCTCAAGGAGTCGTCACTTAAAATTGGGAAATCTCTAATTATTATTTTAATATCAGAACCATATTTAATAGCCAGGCTAGCAATAGTATTGGAGGCCTCCTTGCAATAAGGGCAAGTAAAGTCAGAAAAAACAACAATAGAGATCTCGGCATCTTCATTCCCTAGAAAATAATTATTAAAACCCTCAACCAACCTTTTATTCGACAAATATTCCTCTTGTAAATTTATTTCTATATTTTTGTTAACTGTCCCCGATTGCATAACCTGACCCAACTCTTCTGGATTATTTAAAAGACGAATTATCAAAAAAAGAAATGACAGGGCATAAACTAAAATACCAGCCAAAATCAAGGCTAATAAAATTCCCCACCATTTTTTATACCACCGAGAAGAGGTCTTTTTATTAGCTCCTTTCCTTCTGAGATATTCAATTCTATCATCAATACTCATTGCTTAATTGTCTAATTTATTATATTATAATATTAACATAAAATAAATAATTAGAGAAGTATAAGCACATGAAGATTATCTCCTGGAATGTTAATGGAATAAGAGCCGTCCTGAAGAAAGGGTTTTTGGATTTTATCGAAAAAGAACAGCCTGATATTCTGGCTCTTCAAGAAATAAAAATATCATTAGCTAAGAAAGACTTAGAAAAATTTGATTTTGCTGGATATACCGAATTTTGGAATTCAGCCGACAGACCTGGCTATAGCGGAACATTAATATTATATAAGGAGGGTCTAAAAGTTTTGAACGAAAAAAATGGACTGGATATAAAAAAATTTGATATTGAAGGACGAGTTCAAACCATAGAACTAAAAAATTTTTACTTCGTAAACACTTACTTTCCTAACTCTAATCACGAATTAAGTCGCTTAGGCTATAAATTGGAATTTAACCAAGAATTAGAAAAATATTTAAAAAAATTAGAAAAAAATAAGCCTGTAATTTTGACTGGAGACCTAAACGTTGCTCACCAAGAAATAGATTTGGCTCGACCCAAAGAAAATATTGGAAATCCCGGCTTTACTTATGAAGAAAGAAACTGGATGACTGGATTTTTAAACAATGGTTTCATTGATACTTTTAGATATTTAAATCCTCAGAAAATAAAATACTCCTGGTGGAGTTTTCGTTCGGCGGCTAGAGTTAGAAATATTGGCTGGAGAATTGATTATTTTTGTATTTCTAAAAAATTAATTAAAAAGGTAAAGAGAGCCGATATTTTAGACCAGGTTACTGGCTCAGATCACGCCCCAATAGTCTTAGAGATTAACTAAGATCCCCTTCCTGCATTAGTTCTATCAAGTCATTAACAGGAACAACAACAAAAATAACTTTAAAAAAATTATAAATAAAATAAAAGATATGAAAAATAAATCACAAATATTGGAGGGTTCTCGGGCTATTGCTCTAACTGTTAAAAATATTGAGCCAGCTGTTATTTCAGCTTACCCTATTACCCCACAAACACATATCGTGGAAGACCTAGCCAAATTTAAAGCTGATGGCCAGGCTAAATATGAATATGTTCGATCCGAGAGTGAATTTGCAGCCGCTTCTATTGTTTTAGGGGCTTCGGCTAAGGGCGTGCGAGCCTATAGTGCTACCAGCTCTCAGGGATTATTATTAATGACCGAGGTTTTATACAATATTTCTGGCATGCGTCTACCAGTAGTAATGACTCTGGCTAATAGGGCTGTTTCTGCTCCCATAAATATTTGGAATGATCACAGTGATGCCATGGCCGTACGTGACGCTGGATGGATAATGTTTTTTGCTGAAAATAATCAAGAAGCTGTTTGGCAACATTTATTGGCTTTTAAGATTGCCGAAAAAATGGCGCTACCGGCCATGGTTAATGTTGATGGCTTTATATTGACTCATTGTTATGAGCCGGTTTACGTTCCCGACAAAAAAACTATTAAAAAATTTCTGCCTACCTACAAGCCAACTAAGGGAACATTTTTAGACTCTAAAAATCCTTTTACCATGGGAGCCTTTATGACACCGGAGCATTATCAAGAAACCAGAAAAAAATTATCAGCTGATTTTGTGACCACTATTTCGGAAATCAAAAAAGAATACCAACTATTACAGAAGACTATGGGTATTAAAAAGGAAAAAAATACTACTGATAATGGTCTATTAGAATATACTGGATCTAAAAATTCCAAAAAAATAATAATTGCTATGGGGTCGGTTATTGGAACTATAAAATCAGCCCTAGCTAGAGAAAAAAACATTGGAATTTTGAAAATAAAGTCATACCGTCCTTTTCCAGAAAAGGAAATTTATGATATAATTAAAAATGCTAGAGAAATTACAGTAGTAGAAAAAGCTATTAGCCCTGGAAATCATAGTCCATTATTTATAGACGTAAAAGCAATAGCTTCTGACAAACAAAAAGTTACTAGCTTTGTTAGCGGACTGGGAGGAAGAGACATTACCGAGGAAGAAATAAGAAAAATAATGAAATAATTATAAATTTATGTTAAATAAGAAAAGTTGGTTTATTTTAATATTTTTATTTTTCCTATTTGTTTTTTCACCGACGCTAAAAACCAAGGAAGCCGGAGCAACCAACTTTATTCCTCAAGTTACTATCCCTGGCTCTAACTTTCAGGCCGGAACTTCAACCAAAATCGAGGATAGTACAGCCTCAATTGGAATATATATTAAATCTATTTATAATTATCTTTTAGGGATTGTTGGAATAGTGGCTGCTATTGTTTTAATGTTAGCTGGAGTCATTTGGTTAACCGCCGGAGGAAGCCCTGACAAGGTTAGTCAAGCAAAAAATCTAATAGCAGGCAGTCTCACTGGTTTGGTTTTAGTCCTGGTTTCTTATGTGATACTTAGGACTATAAATCCTTATTTGGTAGATTTTAGAGACACAATAATACCAAGAATAGAACCGTCTGAAGATATTGTTTTTTGTGTTAAGTACAACGAAGGAGAAATGCCAGGAGAGTTAAAAGATGACGGCACAATTATTATTCTGAGAACACAGGCAGATATAGATAAAAATGAAAAAATAACAAAGGCCGGTGGCAGAATTGAAGACACCGCCTCTCAATGCAAGGAAGACGAAGTCTGTTCTAAAGTTAAATACGAATACCCAAATAATATTTTTGAATGCACAAAAAAAGGAGATCTAAAGTGCTGCCAATATGAAAAATATAGCACGATAGGAATAACCTGCAAAACAATAACTAATGGAGAATCGTGTCCGGATCCAAAAGAAAGCTATCCTGATATTAAATTAAAATATATATACGAAGGGGAAAAGTGTGACCCCGCCTACAATGATAGCGGAAGAAATCCTTGCGTCCCTGGAGGAAAACAATAAAAATATGACGAAATTAAAATCAATATCTTCCGGCCACAACGCCTGTGCCGGATGTGGACAATTATCAGCCGTACAATCAGTAATGCGCGCTTTAAACGACGACATTATTATTGCCAATGCTACCGGCTGTCTAGAAGTAACTACCACTGCCTACCCTCAAAGCTCTTGGGGTGTTCCTTGGATACATTCATTATTTGAAAATCCCTCAGCTGTAGCCACTGGCATATCCGCTGCTCTACGCCAACAAAAAAATAATAAAACTAAAGTCGTAGTAATGGCGGGAGATGGTGGAACATTTGATATTGGCTTGGGGCTAATCAGCGGGATGTGGGAAAGAAAAGAAAATATCCTATACATTTGCTATGATACTGAAAGTTATTCTAATACTGGTTTTCAGGCCTCGGGGGCCACTCCTTACGGAGCTCATACTAGCACCTCACCCAAGGGAGATTGCCCAGTAGAAAAAGCACTTTGTAATACCATTGGAAATCAATATCAAAAAAAAGACATGATTAGAATTGCTCTAGCCCATGATGTCCCTTACGTCGCTCAAGCTACCGCTGGCTATCCTGATGATATTTTTAATAAAGTTAAAAAAGCTCAGGAAATGAAAGGGCCGGGGTACATTCAAATTTTATCACCCTGTATTCCCGGTTGGGGACTAAAAACCGACGAAGCAGTAGAAGTCGGAAAAATGGCAGTCCAAAGCGATCTATATCCCCTACTCGAATACGTAAACGGAAAACTAACAGACAAAAGTGAAGCTTTAAAAAATTCTTCTGAAATAAAAAAAGAATATTTAAAAAAACAAAAACGTTTTAAACATTTGCTTTAAATTATTATGTTTAAAAAAAATAATAAAAAAATATTTTTAAAAATACCGGTACTTATTTTTATTTTTTTACTCTCTCTTTTAGTTCTTCCTGGTGCTATAAGCGCTGGACCGATAGGTGAAGAGTGCACTACGTTCGAAGATTGCCCACCCAATAATATGTGCATATCCACAAAGACGGGAGGAGATAGAAAATGCTATCCAAAAATAGGTGGTGGTTGCAACAACAATACTGATTGTTCTTATATAGAAAAAAATTCAGGAATACCGGGAGCTTTTTGCGACTCTACTAAAGCAATTTCAAATTACTCTGGCAGCTGTTTCAGCAACAAGGAAGCCCCTAAGACAACTACCGACAGTGGATGTTCCTGGAGAATAGAGAAGCCAGTTCCTGGGGCAACCGGAACCTTCCAAGGAGGTTGCTATAGTATTGAAACTGAGTCCAATTGGGAAAAATGTAGTTCCATTTCTCAACCAGAAAAAAAATCAGGAGAAAAACTGCTTTGTTGTTGCGGAGAAAGTGGAGAAAATATAAATATTAAAAATAAAACACCCGATCTAAATCCCCTAGGAAATTTACAAATAAAAATACCTGGTCTAGACGAGATTGCTGAAAAACATCCCATTAAATGTGAGGGTGAAGGTGAAAGCCAAACTTGCAAAATTCCCTGGATAGCAATATATATACACGCTATTTATAATTACTTTTTAGCAATCGCTGGAATTTTGGCTGCCATAGCTTTAATGGTGGGAGGGGTTATTTGGCTGGTTTCTGCTGGAAATGCTAGCCGAGTTTCAGAGGCTAAAAGCTGGATAACAGGAAGTATTACTGGTTTAGTTATATTATTAACCTCCTATGTTTTACTGTACCAAATAAATCCTGAATTAGTGGGAATGAGATATGTAAAACTAGCGGTTATTGACCCAATGGGATACTATGACACTAGTGTTGACGAAACCAACGAAAATCCCTATATAGATGCCTGCTTAGAAGCAAAAAAAGACAACCTAGGACCATGTAAAGCACTAGGAGAAACAAAGCCAAGTTATTTAGTTTATAACGCAAACTACCAAAAATATATACACCCCGAAACGTTAGATAAGTTCACCAAGGCTATGGAGTGTGTTAGAGGTAAAAATAATGGTGATAATTTATTCTCTATTGTGTCAGCCTGGAGATCTCCAGCCAAACAAATAGAAATGAAGGAATATTGGATAGCCCAAGGAAAACCAGATAATGCTGCGCCCCCCTGTTGCTCTAATCATAGTTCAGGAAGAGCAATAGATATTTATCGCATCTCTGGAGATAGCATGGTTTGGGATTATAATGAAACAAGCGGTTTAAAAGAATGTATGAATAATCAGGGACTATATGCAAACATCAGTGGTGAACCTTGGCATTGGTCTCCTACTGGGAAATAAGAGAATTTTTGTCCATAGCGTCATTAGCCAGCCTATCCGCCTCCTTATTATTCTCCCGATAAACATGAGTAAAAGTTATTTTAGAAAAACTTAAAGATAAATTATAAACTTCCAAAAACAAGGGCGCCAAGTCCTTGTTTTTTACTTTATATTCACGGTTTAATTGTTTAACCACCAACTCGCTATCTAAAAAAACTTCGAGTTCCTGAGCCTGTAACTCTTTGGCTTTTTTTAAAGCTTCTATTAGGGCAGTATACTCCGCCTGATTATTAGTCTTTACTCCTAAAAATTTAGATATTTCAGCTACCTTTTCTTTTTTATCATTATACAAAACCGCTCCAATTCCCGCTGGCCCTGGATTTCCCCGAGCTCCGCCGTCGGTAAAGATTATTAGCTTTTGTTTGTTCATATTATTTAGTTTTAATATCAATAATTTTCAATTGAATATCACAGCGACCATTAAATTTATTAAACTCTAAATTGTAAACAACATCAACATTATCTCCAATATTTAAATTTCCATATTTTTCACTACCGCCAAAAGAAATTCCCCAAAAATTTTTCATATCCCTGTCATCATGATTTAAAAACTTAATTTTAATATGTTGACTATCAAAGCCCATCTTAACAATATCAATAATTTTTAAATTATAGGTAACAAATTTTGGAGTGGGATTATTTTGGCCAAAGGGACTCATTTTTTCAATAGCCTCTACTAATTCATCATTAATATCTTCAAAACTAGTTTCAGCATCTATTCTTAATTTTGGTAATAACGACAAACCCAATAATTTTTTATGCGCCAATTTTTTAATACTCTCCGAAAAGGCCAAAAATTTTTCCTCTGATAAAATAGAAAAACCTCCGGCCATAGGATGACCACCGTATTTATACAAAAATTCTTTATTGTCCTCTAAGGCCTCTACTAAATTTAACTCCTCAATGCTACGACCACTCCCCTTATACAGAAAATGGCTCTGCCCGTTTTCATCAATAACCTGCTCCTCTGTTTTTACAACCACTAGAACTGGCCGATAATATCTCTCTGTTAACCTACCCGCTACTAAACCAATAACTCCCTCATTCCAGGCATTATCAGAAAAATCAGTAACAATAATGATTTCTGGAATATTATTTTTATCTATTTGACTTTCAGCTGAAGCCATCACCTCTTCGGTTATTTTTTGTCTTTCAATATTTTTATCATTTAAATCTTGGGCTAATTTTTCGGCCTCATCCTTATCCTTGCTAATAAGGAGATTTAGAGCTGAATTGGCATGCTTAATACGGCTAGCGGCATTAAGACGCGGACCTAATTGGAAGCCAACATTAAAAGTATTTAAATCTCCATTGGCTCCAGTAACTTTTATGAGTTCTTGTAGCCCGACTCTTTTGGTCTCATTTAAAACTTTCAAACCCTCTTGAACTATTAGACGATTTTCTCCCACCAAGGGAACCATATCAGCGACTGTTCCAATAACCGCCAAATCTAAACTACGAGACAACAATAATTTTTTATGATCATCTGATAATTTTGATTTTTCAATTAAGGCGGAGGCTAACTTGAGAGCTACTCCCACCCCAGCTAAAAACCTAAAGGGGTAACCAGAAGATTTGTCTGAAGAATTAATAATTAGACAGTCCGGCAAATCTTCTTTTTTTTCAGGATAAGCATGATGATCGGTTATTATAATATCTAAGCCCAAGCTCTTGGCATACGCAACTTCATCCTTGCCCCTAATACCATTGTCTACTGTTATTATTAAATTAAAACCACCTTTTTTTATTTCTTCTATAGCCGGTTTGTTTAAGCCATAACCCTCACTAACTCTGTCGGGCAAATAAAAATCAACCTTAGACCTAAATATTTTAAAAACATCATAAAGCAAAGCTGAGGAGGTAACTCCATCAGCATCATAATCACCATATATCATTATTTTATTACCCTCTTTGATGTGCTTAATGATTAAAGCTACTGCCTTATCCATATCCCCAAAAAGAAAGGGATCTAAAAATTTTATTTCCTCGTCTTCATTAAACCATTTCAAATCTTCGGACAACCTTATATCTCGATTATACAAAAGTTGAAGAATAAAGGGATTAAATTTTTCATTTTCATCCTTAAAGCTTTCTGGCATTTTAGGGTAAACCTGCCATATTTTATTCATCTATTTATTTTTATTTTTTAAAAAATTACATCAAAGCTAAAAAAACTGACCAAGCCACCATTGAAAACATAATCAATATAGCCAAAATAGTCCAAGCTGTCTTAATAATTTTTTTCTTAGTTCTTTTTCTCATGATTTTTATTTTTTTAATATTTTAACAAAAGTATCAGGCGGAATATCAACGCTTCCCTTGCCGGCAGCCATCATTTTCTTTTTACCCTTTTTCTGTTTTTCTAATAATTTTCTTTTACGTGAAACATCTCCTCCATATAATTTAGCGGTAACATCTTTTCTCATAGCTGATAGTCTTTCAGCGGCAATCACTTTTCCACCAATAGCCGCCTGCAATTTTAAAACAAACATTTGCTTAGACAAAGAATCTTTTAATATCTCAACAATTTCTTTACCGCGACGAAAGGCTTCATCACGATAAACAATAACCGCTAAAGCTTCAATCGGCTCCTCGGCTACTAATATATCCATCTTAACAACATCAGCCGTGCGATAATCTAAATAGTCATAATTAATAGAAGCATAGCCTGAACTAATGCTTTTAACCTTGTCATAAAAATCAGTTAAGATGGCAGACATTGGAATTTCATAATGTAAAACTACTCTTTGCTCGTCGCTACCGGAAGAAATAAATTCAGTGTTCTTATATATTCCTCTTTTTTCTTGGGCTAATTGCATAATATTGCCCATATAGTCCTTAGGTGAAATAATATCTAGGGCTACCCAAGGTTCTTCTATTTTTAAAATCTCGGTTGGATCGGGCAACCTTTGAGGAGTCCTAATAGTTATCTCTTCTCCATTTTTCTTGTAAACCCTATAGGCCACGCTGGGAAGAGTTACTATTAAATCTAAATTATATTCTCGCCTTAATCTTTCTTGAAAAATTTCTAAATGTAATAATCCTAAAAATCCACAACGAAAACCAAAGCCCAAGGCGTCAGATCTTTCTGCCTCAAAAACCAAGGAACTATCATTTAATTTTAATTTATCCATGGCATCACGCAAATCTTCTAAATCACTTCCCTCTTTAGGAAAAATTCCAGCAAAAACCATCGGTTTAACCTCTTTATACCCATCTAAGGCCTCTACATTTTTAGAGGAAGATAAAATAATGGTATCTCCCACGCGACACTCTCCCACCTCCTTAAATCCGGTAACTATATAGCCGATAGCTCCTGTCCCTAAAGATCCTGTCGGAAAATAATCAGGCTTAAAAACTCCGATATCTAAAACCTCACTCTCAGCCTTGGTAGCTATTAATTTAATTTTATCGCCTTTTTTAATAAGACCATCAAAAATCCGAACATAGGCTACAACCCCCTTATATTCATCGTACTTAGAATCAAAAATCAAAGCCCGAGAAACACTCCCTTCTAAATTTTTTGGTGGCGGACCATTTTTAATAACCGCTTGTAAGATGTCCTCTACTCCCTCTCCAGTTTTACCAGAGGCTGATAAAATCTCCTCTTCAGCACAGCCCAATAATTTTATAATTTCCCTCTTAGTTTTTTCAGGGTTAGCTGCTGGTAAGTCAATTTTATTAATCACTGGAATTATATGTAAATCCTGCTCTAAGGCTAAATACAAATTAGCCAGGGTTTGAGCCTGGATTCCCTGGGTACAATCAACTAATAAAACAGCTGATTCTACCGCCGCTAAAGACCGAGAAACCTCATAAGAGAAATCAACGTGGCCAGGAGTGTCTATCAAATTTAATTGATAACCCTGATGTTCCATAGTAACCGGTTGTAGCTTAATAGTAATGCCCCTTTCTCGCTCTATATCCATACCATCCAAAATCTGCTCCTTCATTTTTCTTTTATCTACTGTTTTAGTTATTTCTAGCATTCTATCAGCCAAAGTTGATTTTCCATGATCAATATGTGCTATTATGCAAAAATTTCTGATTTTTTCTGTCATTTTTTTATATTACTTTCTAAGACTTGCAAGCAAGTTAATCTATTCTAATAGATTATCATTATTTTTTCAATATCTACCTGTTTTTAAAACTATAAACCCCGAGCCTCACTCTGATCTCCAATTTCCTCAATTTTCTTAGTTTTATGTCCAAGAGGCAATTTATTTTTAAGAACCCGAACAAAATCTAACATTTCTTCACTCTTCATTATATAACAAAGTAAAAAATAAACACTCAATCCGATGACTCCGGCCACTGCCCCCTGGGTAAACACCCCCCAAAACTTGGTCATATCAATAAAGGGCCAAACAATTGACTTACTAATTTGAGCAAAGAACCCAGCGGACAATCCAGCTATGGAGAACTTAATAACTGATTTAATAATTCTTTTTTGATCTAATTCACCAATCTCAAAATAAAGCCACATCCATAGTAGAACAAACTTTAAAATACTAGCTAAGGAAAACGCTAGAGCCAAACCCGCAACTCCCATTCTTTTTCCAAAGAATAGGGACAAGAAAATATTAACTATAACTACAACCAACCCAACATAAAAAGGAGTTTTGGAGTTATGCCGAGCATAAAAAACTCTACTAAGCAAAGGCGTGGTAGCTTGAGCAAACAAGCTCAGAGCAAAAAATCCCAAGGTATCAACTGTCAAGACAGTATCTCTCCAGCTAAACTCTCCTGTTCCTAAAATAACTCTAATAATTTGAGCCCTTAGGACAATTAATAATACAGTGGAAGGAATTATAAAAAATAATATTTGACGAAGAGCATAAGAAAAATTATCTATCAACTTCTTACTATTAAAAGCGGCAGCTGATAAGGCAGGAAATGCAGCAATAGCAAAAGAAATACCAAATATCCCGATAGGAAAAGATTGCAAATTATTAGCCAGATTAAAAATAGTCAAGGAACCACTAGATAAAGTGGATGCTATTATTGTTATAACCAATAAATTTATTTGCGAGGTTGCCAGAGCCAAGGTGCGAGGAACCATCATGGCTATTATTGTTCTAAATTCTTTATTTTTTAAATCAATAAAGGGCCGCCACTTAAAACCTAAAATTTTAACAGGAGGAACCTGAATAATCATATGGAGAAAGGCCCCCAAAACAACACCCCAAGCCAAACCAGCCACGCCAAAAAGGGGGAACAAGAATACAGCTCCAACAATTATTCCTAAATTATAAAAAATAGGGGCCAGGGAGAAAACTAAAAAATTTTTAAAAGACTGCAGAACCCCTCCTAGCAAGCTGGATATTCCTAAAAATATTGGTGACAAAAACATTATCCGAGTAAGCAAGGTGGTTGTTTCTTTTAATTCATCAGAAAATCCTGGGGCAATTAAACTAACCAAAAATGGAGAAAAAATAAAACCTAGAATAGATAAAAAGGATAAAACAATAATCAAAACATTTAAAATATTATTTACCAAATTCCAGCCCTCTCTGTTTTCGCCCTGGCTATAGCAAAAATAAAAATCGCCATCACATTTCATTTTCTTAATTAAAGAAGAAAAAACAGGAATAAAGCCAGCCGATAAAGCACCTAAAATAAGTAAATTATAAATTAAATCCGGAACACGAAAAGCGCTGTAATAAGCATCTAATATTGACCCAGCACCAAATTCTCCAGCCAAGATTCTGTCTCTAAACACACCTAAAACCCTAGAGACTAAAGAAAAAACACCGACTAAAATAGCGGCGGCAGCAATTCCCTTGCTTCTTTTTTGAAACACCTTTCTCAGTCTAAGCATTTATTTAATAATTAAAAATTCTAACATCTACAGCTAGAACCTTTTTGTCGTCTACTAATAGAGGATTTATATCTAATTCCAAAACATCTTCACTCCTTTGAACTAATTTAGCAAAATTTAAAATAGTTTTAACTAGAAGTTCAAAATTAATTTTCTTTTTGCCCCGAGCTCCAGCCAATATTGGGTAAAACTTTAATTTCTTGATCATTCCCATAGCCCTGTTTTTATCTAAATCTGGGAGCTCTAAAGAAACATCATTATATATTTCAGTATAAATTCCCCCAACTCCCAATAAAATAATCGGCCCAAAAACTGGGTCTCTTTTTAACCCCAATATTAACTCGAAATCAGCTTTAATTTGAGGCTGATAAACAATAGTGTTGGCTGAAGAAATCTTCTTTTGAATTATTTTTTTATTAAAATCAGCTAAAATATTTTTAGCTTCAGAAAAATTTTCTACATTCAAAAATATAGCCTTGTCATCACTTTTATGAATAAAATCTGGCCCAGTATATTTAATAACTATAGGATATTTGGCCTTTTCTATATTGCTAGAAGTTAATTCATGGCAGGAAACCGTATTTATTCCACCCTTTTTTAAATAATCAAACGAGTCCAAGTAATGCCACATGACAGGACTAGCGCTTGCGCTGCTTTTTCTATTAGACTTAATAGCAGTGAATTCTTTTATCTTTTTTCTATTTTTTAGATAATTTAAAAACTTTGATAAAATTTTAATTCCGTCTTCCAAGGAATCAAAATTTGGTATCAAATTTTCGGCTAATATTTTTTTACCCAAACCAACCTCGGTGCCCCCTAAAAAACAAGTTGTTATTAATTTATTTTTATGCTTATTTTTAATTTTTGCTATTACCTTAGCTGTCTCTTGAACCTCGGTCATGCTCTGAGGCGTAAGCAAAACCAAAACAGCTGAAATATTTTTATCAGATAAAGCTATGTCCAAAGATTTTTCATAACGATAAGAATCGGCATCTCCCAGAATATCTAAAGGATTTTTAATATTAACAAATTCTGGTAAAAACTTTTTCAATTCCTTCCTTTTCTCAACAGAAAAATTGACTAAATTTAAACCATTTTCATAGGCTTCATCAGCGACTAACACCGCCGGCCCACCAGCGTTTGAAATTACGGCTAAATCACCTGATAAATCGCTAACCGGCTCTTTAACTAAGCGCATTAAATTATATATTTCATCAATGTTTTCCAAAACAATAGCGCCCGCTCTTTGTAGGGCTAAAGTTGTTATTTCATAAGATCCTGCCAAGCTTCCGGTATGAGATAAGGCCATTTGACTACCAAAACTAGTACGACCAGATTTTAGAATAGCGACTGGTTTAATTTTAGAAAGCCGGGAAACTATTCTTAAAAACTCTGGACCATTAGAAATCTCCTCTAAATAAGCTATAACTAAATCAGTTGACTTGTCTTTAATTAAAAATTCAAAAAAATCATTTTCATTTAAAATCGCCTTATTGCCCAGGCTGACAAAATAAGACAAACCTATATTTTTATTACCGACCCAATCCAAGACAGCGCTACCAATGGCTCCTGACTGTGATAGAAAGGCAATATTATTTTTTCTTTTTATTTTTTTATCAATATTATAGTTGGAAAAAGTTAAATTTAATGAATTCTTATTATTAATAAATCCCAAACAATTTGGACCTAAAATATTAATTTTATTATCCTGTGCGATTTTAATAATTTTTTCCTCTAAAACTAAACCTCCTCCTCCCAACTCTTTAAAACCAGCACTAATAATTACTATGTTTTTTACACCTAATTTTGCACACTTTTCAACCTCCGACAACACTTTATCAGCCGGTATTACTATTACAACCAAAAGGTCTTCATATTTTTTTAAAGGAAGAGAAGAAATGTCAATGTAAGCCTGACGACCAGCGATTTTTTTGTCTTTTAGGTTAATTGGAAAGGCAATCGCCTTTTTACTGGCAATAATATTATCAAAAACTAGGCGACCAACCTTCTTTTTGTCGCTAGAAGCACCAATAACGGCAATGTATTTAGGGTTTAAAAATTTTTCTAATTTCATAGAATCATTATATCATAATTTACTACTGTTTGTCATCCGTATTTTTAGGCGAAAAATCATTGGACTTTAAAACAAAAAACAAATTAATTAACCAGAAAAAAAGTAAAATATTAATATTAAAATAAGCTAAAACGATGTTAGGAAAAATCATTTCTAATAAAAAAAACCATAGCCAAGCTAGGCTTAAAAAATAAAAAAATTCATAACTAAACTTTTTAAAAAAATCTTTTTTATTATTCATAATTAATATTAAAAACTTAAAATTCTTTTTTTTAATTTCATTTCTATTTCTTTTAACTCTATAAACCTATCATCCTTTAGGTCTTTGAGAAAAGGGGCTGAAATTATAAACTGATAGCCGTCTTTATCTTTAAAGGCTTTATTTAAATTAACCTCTACTTCGGAAACAAAATATTCATCCTCCATTTTTGTTTTTTTGTATTTAGCAACAACAAAGTCAAACTGATCTAAATTAATCCCCTCTTCCAACTCTTGAGGCAGGGGATTAAAAAATGATTCTGGGGTAAAGGAAAAAAGACCATTATTTTCAAACAAAAGACCACAGGAATTTGATTTTATTTTATTTAAATCATGAGAATTATCACTTAAAGAAAGATTAAATTGCTGATAAATTTTATCTATAATAAATTTTTCAGAATTAATGTCTATTTCACCTAAACAGTCAGCCTCTAATGCCTTTATTCTAAAATTATTTTTATTGGAAAAAATTTCCAGTCCATTTTTTAGGCCACTCAGCCAAGCTCTGTTTAAGAAAACCAATTTAGAGTTACTAGTGCTCAGCTTTTTGGTTATAAGATTGTCGCCTGACCTTATTTCCACTTTATATACTCCTTCCGGCAAGTCTGCTAAATTTAAATTATAGTCAAGATTATTATTATTTAAGCCCTCTACGTTCAATAGATTTTGACTGAAAATAATATTGTTATGAAAATATACATACAAAGATAAATTATTCAATTCCTCTTTATAAGCAGAAAAATTAAAGTTAAAATTCAGGTCTTCATTTTTGATATAAGTTAAGAAAGAATAAGAACCTCTGATGTTTTCAATGTTTAAATAATTATCAGTCCGCTGAGGTTCATAATCGTTGATTATATAATCGTAATCTATATCATAATTATAAAAAGCGACCTTAGATAAATCACCTTGTTTTAGAAGATCTAGATAGCTATCAAATTTTCTTTCTCTTTGATAAAAAATTATCTCACCCTCTTCCTGGGAATCCCACTCTAAAAATAATTTTTCTAAATAATTATTAAAAACGGGATAAAGAGAAAAGCGCCAATTATCCTTATCCAATAAAACTCCGGCCCCTATATTTAAAAACTCGTCCGAATCTAATAATTCGGGACTAATTTTATATTTAATTTTTAACTGGGCTAAAGAGAATTCGCTAGGAGTTCTCAGATAAAAATAAGCTGGGTCACCAATCACTTTGTTTTTATCTGCAATTCTTTCTGCCGGCCCTAATTTATGAATAAATCCCTTACCACCCAAAAAATTATAATATTTCCTAGAAAAATCATGCTCATAAGTAATTTTCCCTAGTGGGCAAAAGTAAAAATAAGCCAAAACTATAGTGATGACTGCTAAAAAACTATATAAAAAAAATCTAAGTCTTTTCATACTTAGATTATGCCATATTTCAACAAAAAAAACAAAAATTAAGATGATATAATATTAAGATTTTCCAGTCCTTCTAAGTCTTTTAATATTCGATCATACTGGGGTAACTTTAAAATAATCATACAAGAAGAACCCTCGGCTGTCGGTAATTTTTTCATATAATCATAAAACCCTTTTATATCATCTTTATTTAAAAGACCTAAGCAATGTCTAGCTCTTTTTAAAGCTCCCATTAATCTCATTAACTCGTTAGCATCGATATCATTGTTTCTTCTTCTTAGATTTTCAGCAGACTTCTTCATTCGCTTGTAATCACCAACTTCATAAATGTCTGAGCTATTAGACAAATACATCATCCTTTTTTGGATTGTTTTAATAATACCCTCCGTATCCCCCTGAATAGTGTTAATAATCTCTTCCTTTTCTTTTTCTTCGCTTTTATTCTCCCTTTTATCGCTACCATCATCAAAAAGGTCTAATTTAAGTTGATTTTCAGGTGTTTTTATATTCATTTTATTAATATTTAATAATAAGCCTTGATTTAATAATACAGTATAAATCGCTCTTTTGTCAAAATTTATCGTTTTTAAAAGTAACTGCTCAAACAACCCCGCCTAGGATCTCTAAGTGATGTTTAAATTTTTTCTAATTTTATCATCCAATGTGAAATCTTTAATTTTATTAGGTTTATTTAAAAAATTACTTACTCCCGACCTATCATAACGAGGAATAAGATGCCAATGAACATGATTTATTTCATCCATATACAATAAATAGACCTTTTTAACCTTCAAAGTCTTGATCATGGCCCTCCTAATTTCATTAACAACAAACATTAAATGGCTATAATCTTTTCTACTAAGTAAATTAATATCACTAACTAACTTGTTCCAAACGACAACGACATGTCCAGGAACCATTGGCTCATTAGCTAGGCAGGCATAAAGCTTGTTATCCTTAAAAATTATAGCATTTTTAAATGGCTTAGGCAGGTCTTTTTTCATAAACTTATTAAAATATTATTAATAATTAGCCAGACTACAAAATAAACACAAAAAAATGTAAGCAAAATAATAGTGCGCCCAAAAAATAAACACAGCACAAAAATATTAATTATTTAATACTTTAATATTTTTAAAAATAAAATCTTTGTATACCTCGGAGTCATTTAACTTTAGTTCGTTATTTTCTGAAAGATTGTATAAGGAAACTGCTTGAATCGCTGCACTATACACAAAATAAAATGTTTCATGATTTTCGTCCAATGATCCATAATAATCTTTATGGCCCTCCATAAAAACCCTGGCATATTTTTCTCCCATTAATATTAAGATATCAGACGCAGGTCTGTATATATTAATGCTTGGGGAAACAATGCCCCACTCCTCCTTAGGGGGATAAATATCTAGAAAAAAAACTTTCTTATCTTTATAAAAAATATTGTCAGAGTGATTGTCCAAAGAAATTACATACTTACTTTTATCAAAGCTGGTAAAATAATCCTTTTCTTTTTCTAAATATCCTCTTAGTATTTTAATAACACCGTCTGTTTCTTCTTTAGAGAAATAATTAGGGGCTGAATACATCCAGTTTTTTAGATCGTCTAGTCTTTCCTGGAAATAATCGTAATAAGAATTATTATATTTTGGTTGATGAGGATAATGTGCAATTAATTTAGTCTGCTGACGCCCCATAAATCTAAAGTCATCCTCTGTAAGCGATTTATCATGCAATAGCTGACTAAGATTATATTTTAAATCAACTCTCTTCATTTTTATAACAGCATCCTCTGCCCCATCTATATCAGTGTTTAACACAACTCTGCCATCTTTAACATGAACTCCATATAACTGCAAATAAATCTCCGGACTAAAATAATTATTTCGGAAAAAATCAGCTTTATAAAAAATAATTCTTGAATCTAGATCGCTTAAATCTCTAAAATGTTTATTAAAAAAAGTATTATTTCTTTTTGATATTTTATACACAAACTCAGGAAATAAAAAAATATGAGAAATTTGTGTTTCTAGATGCTCGGGTTTAACCCCGGAATTTTCAATTCCATCCACATCACCAAGCAAAAATGCTTCAATTATTTTAGTATAATTATCCATACATTAATTGATTATAAAATTTCTTTTTTCTTTGTCAAAGATAATTCCATCTTTTGATTCCCCCCTAAACTCAACGCTAACGCTGGTATTTTTTGTGCCAGGATTATAATCAAAATTAAATTCAATATCTTCTCCCTTATTAATACCTTCATTTGTTTCAACTTTGGGTCCGAAAATATCTTCCATAATTGGATTCAAAAACTCAAAGTGACTAACCCCCACAATACACAGCCTCTTGCCCTTTAAGTTAATATGCTCAGCTAAATATCTGATATAATTAAAGACTCTCTCAGCTCGCTCCTTTACCTCTGGCTGACTTTCAAATTTATCATTCTTTTCTTGGAAATCGGAATCACGAGCATACATTAATTCAGGTGATTCCCCGGCAAGTGTCAACTTATTCCACAAATCATCCATATATTCTTTATCATAATAATCAAAATTTTTCATCGAGCTAATAGCTCTGTCTTTGTAAACAGCGATTCCATTTTTTTTCAGCTCTTCCTTTATTATTTCCTCCGAACCCTGAGCCCTCCAAGCAGGCGAACTCCATAAAACAACAATATCATTTTCTGGATTAATCTTTTTTATAATTTTTTTAGCCGTCTCCCTCACCTCACTTTCTCCTTCAACGGTTAAGTCTCTTGGAAAGATCCCCTCCATCGAAGTCCTTTGCTCTTCTGAGGCCTTATTCTCTAAATATTCTGTCCTTCCATGTCTTAAAAAGTAAGCTGTGACCAAATTATGTTTTGGCTCGGCTTCTTTGTTCTCGAAAATAGCTTTTTCTTTGTTCATATAATAAACCTTAATTATATTACTTTAAAGTTACCATAAAATACAAATAAAATCAAAAAATAAGTAATTCTAAATAGGAAATACACTAAAAACAGAGTCTGGGTTAAAACTAACAAACTATATTTTACTTTAACCACCTGGACCGCTTGATTAAGGGATAATTGCCCTTTATAAATTACACTCAAACCGCGCCGGCCATGACAATGGCCATCTTGGCCTCCGTGACTGTATCCATTGGTGAACTGATAATCGGAATCTGCAACTTAATATTACGCGAAAACTGACTTTTCAGGTCAGCCTCTCCAGGAAGGATTTCTGAGTGGTCTGTTTTAAGGCGGAGGTCATCAAAGCCAACCGCAAAAAACCGCTCTCTTTGAGCGTTAAAAAACGCATCACATACTCTTTCTTGTCTCATAGCTTGTCATTTTTGGTTATTAAATTATTAAAGAATGTTTAATCTTGTGAATTTTTCAATTCTAAAAACATTAACATAGGAAAAGAACTAAGATTAAGGTAATAAAAAAACCCCAGAGCTTGATAAGCTTGGGGTTATATCTTTCAATGAAAGGGGTATCTTTTTTATTTAGGCCACCATTTATTGGGAATATCCCGAGTATTCTGGGCCATCGTGTCCTTAAAGGCTTGATAGCCCTGACACTCCTTATAATCCTCAATAAATCGATGAAATTTTTGCAACCATTTAATGATTGCTCGGAGTTCCTCATCATGATAGCTCTTTCTGTAGAGATAATTAAAGAGCTCCACGACATCTGATAATCCATTATCAAATATGATCTGTTTTTTGATCTTGGATATCAGGAAAAAATCCTTAGGGTCCACTTGAGTTAGTGGCTCCACAATAATCTTTCCGGGATAAAGGTCTCGATGCTTAGCCAAGAATATTAATTGCTTGGCGCTTATCCCGCCATCTTTCAGCGCAGCGGATACCTCCCTTAATCCCTCTTGGATTCTTTTCTTAGTCTCTGCTTCTTTGGTCTTTCTTTCATTCTCTAAGAGAGTCCGTCGCCTTTATTTTTCGGCCATTTCCGCCAGGACCCTTTTTTTATCTATTTGTAAGAGAATGAACCTGATCAACATAATCGCTGTTATCACCCCCAATCCAATAAGGATGTACATTAGATTAGAAGAATTAAGGCTAAAGATATAGTCCCAAGCATTCTGCATAGCCAAACCGATATTGTACCAGAACTGGCAGATAGTGCTCACAACAGCAACTGAGCAAAGGAGAAAGAAAAATACAAAGATAATATCCTCCCTCAAATCGAACTCTGCAAAACCTTCTGTCATGAAAGCTAGGGCAATAAACATCAGCACAGGAAGCCATATTAATTGTGAACCAAAGTACAGGTACACAAAGGTGACAATGGCCAACATAGTTACCGTACTCAGAAAAGCTCTGAGCTTCGCATAGGAGCCATTATACTTTTTCAGCATGACAAAGCCATGTACAATAACTGCTACCAGACTGAAGATAATCAGACCGGATTTCCCGAAAGAATTCTGAACCTCATAGTTAATGTAGATAAGGAACAAAACTGCCCAAACAGTCCACACCTTTACCAGGTTGACATAAATGTTCAAGAATTTTCCTTTAATGTGATACACTGTACCTCCCTTAAAAGATAATGAGCAAAATCTATTCCAGCTAAAATCTTCTTTAAAATGAAGCTTTTTACTGAGCACCAAAGAGGCAAGCAGTACCACCAAGCCGGTAGTAAAGTCCAAAAAATTGAGGGCCAGAACGGAAAGCCCCACAAAGAAAGAGGGGACCGAAAAAATTAAGGTTACAAGAACCTTCCGCAAAAGAATAAAAAATCTCTTCATGGATTAAATTTTTGATTTTGTTAATGAACTGGGTTTTTCTGAGAGCTTTGAGAGCTCCTGGCTATTTCTAGCGTTTATCGTGCTACCCATTTTACACGAATAGATTATTATACCATAAATTATAAATTATGTCAAGGATTATACCCTGCATTCTATTCCCAATCTTAATTTAATAAAATAAATTCTAATTACCATTAAGGATATCAAAAAAGACCCAAATGGGATTCGAACCACTTAAGTCCTTTGTTTACTAGCAATTTATCCAATTTGACTGAAACAAAAAGAACTGGCATAAGCCAGCTCTTCTCATCTACCCCTATAAAATAATGATGTAAGTCGGTCTCTCACAAAAAAGAGACATCTGCTCGGGGACAGGGATTCGAACCCCGATAGCCAGGACCAAAACCTGGAGTCCTACCATTAGACGATCCCCGAAAAAGTTAAATACCTATACAAAATATATTAATCCTAAAAAACAAAAGTTCAAGATACTTGCCCAGCCGCTTTAGCCGGACGGGCCATTAGACGATCCTCAAAAAACTAGAGTTATCTTAATAAACAAACATAAATAAGTCAAGAATTAAACCTTAGAATACTTTCTAACAGCAATATAGCTAGCCACAATATTAATAAGGGCTATAACTAAAAACTGAACTCCGAAAATTAACCAAAAATTATCAACAAAATAGCTAGTCACATCAATATTATACCCTACGAAAAAAACCTCTAAATATGGCTGCAATAAACTCAAAAGTGGGAAAGAGATCAGAATTATAAGAATAACAGCTAAAAATGTATAAATAATTGAGGATAACAAAAATGGGGAGTAAATAAAAGAATTGGAGGCCCCGACTAAACGCATTATTTCTATTTCTTTTTTATGAGTATAAATAGCCACTTTTATAGAGTTATATATAACCAATAAACTAGTTATTATAAAAACAGCAATAATAAAAAAGCCAACTTCATCTATTCTTTTGGTAATATTATTAATCTTTTCTAATAACAATCTATTATCGTTAAAATCACGCGACTCTATAATATTACTATCTAATGCTCTTAGCTCCTCGATTAAATCCGGAACAGCGCTGGGGTCCTGAGGCGAAATTACCAGACTAGGAGATAAGGGATTTCTTCCTAATTCTAACAAGGCCTGTATAACCTCGGGGTTATCTTTGTTTTTATCTCTAAAAGAATCTAAAGCCTCTTGTCGGGAAACATATTGGACCTCGCTAACCCTTTCCATTTCACTAACCTTGAGCTGTAAAGAAAATATTTCACTCTCTGAAGAATCTGGTTTTAAATACAGGCTTAGATCGATTCTATCTTTAACAGCGTCAACAGCACTAGCACTAATAGCTCTTGTTAAAATTAAAGAATTAATAGAAAACATTGTTAAAACTAAAATTGTGATTGTAATAACTGACAACCAAATATTTCTACTAATATCTTGCAAACTAAATTTTAAAGCTCTAAATAATGATAAAAACATATTTTAAAAAATTAAATAATATACTTTCCATTTTTTTGATCACTGACTATTTTCCCCTCATCAATACTAATCACCCTTTTTCCTAGCCTATTAACTATTTCTCTATTATGCGTAACTAAAATAACCGTTGTGCCAAAATTATTTATTTTTAATAATAAATCAATAACATCATTAGCATTAATTGCATCCAAATTTCCAGTGGGCTCATCAGCTAATAATATTTTAGGTTGATGAACCAAGGCCCTAGCTATGGCGACTCTTTGTTGTTCTCCTCCAGAAATTTCATTTGGATAACTATTCATTTTATGATGAAGCCCAACTATCTTCATAACACTTTCAACAATCTTATTTATTTTGGATTGATTTTTTCCACAAACCTCTAAAGCAAAGGACACGTTTTCTTTTAAAGTTTTTTTAGGCAATAATTTAAAATCTTGAAAAATTACTCCAATTTGTCGTCTCAAATATGGAACCTCGGATTTACCTATTTTACTTATATCCCAGTCACCAACAAAGACCTTGCCGGAGCTGATTAACTCTTCCCCAATTAAAACTTTAACTAAAGTAGTTTTTCCACTTCCTGATTGGCCGACAATAGAAACAAACTCTCCCGCTCTTATGCGCAAGTTAACTCCATCTAAAACTTTTATTTTGTTTTTATAGGCCTTGTCGACATTTACCAATTTTATCATAGAAAATATTTATTTATTTTTATAATAAGCATAATTTAACAAATCTATAGTTTCTGAAAAACTTCGAGCACGAGAGGAAGAATTTAATACTACAGCTAAATAGCTCTCCCCATCAATTTCGGCTTTAGTTATTAAGCAATAACCAGCCGCATCTAGGTATCCAGTTTTGGAGCCTGTTATTTTAAAATTTTTGTAATTATTTCTTAGAACCAAATCACTACTATTATAACGTAATTTTAAAGAATTGTCATTTCTGGTAACAAAACTATAACTCTTAGCAATAGTAGCGTCAGATAATAATTGGTTTTTAAAAATTTTAGCAGCTAAAAAAGCAATGTCTTTGGCTGATCCAACATTGTTTTCGTCTAGACCAGTCGGTTCATAAATTTTTATTGTTGAAGCTCCATTTTCTTTGGCCCAGGAATTTATTTTTTCAATAAAAATTTCGCGATTTAATCCACTTATTCTAACTAGGGTTTCTACAGCGTTATTAGCTGAACGAACCAACGAGGAATAAATTAAATCTTTAACAGAAACTAAGTCCCCGTCCTTAAAATTTACCCGAGCTATCTCCCAGATTTTGAAATATTTCAAATTATGTTCTTCGTCTTTAGTGCTATAAGCGACTATTTCATCTACTCTATTAAAATTATTATTTTGATTTAAAAAAGTATACACGGAAAATATTTTAGTTAAACTAGCCATCGGCAAAACCTGATCAGCATTTTTTTCTAAAATTATTTTACCATCAGACTCTCTTATTAAAATACTGCTTATCGATTTTACTTCTGGACTAGCAGAAGAACCCCGACTCTCTATTCCTAGCTTTCTACCCGAAGTATCCGGTAAAACATTTAATGGCTCTATTAAAACATCGACCAGTCCTTCGCTTCCGAATGATATTTTTTTAAAGGCTTCATAATCTAAATCTAAAACCCTATTAGGAAAACGACTTCTATCTGGGCCAAAATCATTCACAGTAACATCAACAAATTTATTATTAGCCAAATTATGCACCCTCAGAGTAGATCCTGCTGGAAAATCGGTAGAGGCAGTGAAATTACCCCCTTTATGCTTATACCAGCTAGCCTGCCCAAAAGATAATATTTCTGGATAAGAAAAAACAGCAATACGAGCATAAGGGAGATGAATAAGAGAGCGGACAAATTTTTCTTTAGGAAAGTCTTGGGTTGGTAAAGGCCTCCAAGAATCATAATTTTTATCATAAAAAAATACCTGCTTTAAATTATTACTATTATCATCATAAGAAAATTGGATATAAAAAGGTTTATGATCATCATAGGCTCGCTTATTCAAAAATTCAAATTGGAAAATTGCACTTTCCTTTTTTAGGTTCCAAGGATTAAACATTAATTCATCGGGGATTTCCTCAATTAAAACCCTAGTATCGGCTGATAAAATTCCCGGGACTAGAGATAGCTTTAAATGCTCATCAGCTGAAGAAACTGTATATCCTCGAGCAATAGTAGATTGATCTAAATAGATATCCGCGTTCCTATTTTGTCTTTCATTTTCCTGAGCTGTGGAATTTTTTATCCCAAAAAAAGAAATTAAAATAAAAAAAAGGAAAAAATAAAAAAATTTTTTCATGTATATATAAAAATTAATTATTAAAAAAATAATTTATCCATTTCTTAAAATTAGGGACATTATTTTCAATATTCTGATCGACATTATCTATGGTATTAACTTCTGTTTTTTTATCCTTAATAACAACAACGCTTTCTCCCTCTCTTTGCAATCCTAAATTGACCCTAGCTTTTTCAACGATAGCCTGATCTGACTCTAGATAAGACAAAAACTCTTTTAGCTCTTCGTTGGTTTTTTCATATTGGTGTATTTCTTCCTGAATCATGCTTATTTCTTTTTCTAGGTCCTTTCTTTTCTTGTAATTTTTAAAATAAGGTATGGCTAACAATATTATTATTCCTAAAATTAAAAAAGAGAACAAAATTTGTTTAAAAAATTTTCTTCCTTGACCCTTGATCTTTCCTTTTTCAACGTAGTTCAATTTTTCAGTTGGACTAAGATTATATTTGGATGACATAGTAATAACATATTAGCAGTTTTTAAAAAATTTAGAAAGTATTTTTTATTTAAAAAATTATCTAGATTTTGGTGTCACCCAAAAACCCATGTAACGACCGAACATTAGCCTAATTTGAGCATCCAAACAAGGGATGGCTCCGAATATGATAATAGAAACCGGAACAAATATCCACTCTATTACCAATCTAATGCTCTTAAAAAATCCATAATTTTTTGGTTTTTTTGGTAAAAGCAAAGATGATATGACAGCCGAAATAATTAATCCAATCATGGCTATAGTCATTAGTGTTTGAGTTATGAAAGGAAGATTTAAAGCCATAACATTTTCATTAAAACGATTACCACCCAGAAGCATTGGCATCCATCCAATAACAGCTATTATTAGGGCCGTAGTAGCCCAAGAATGGAAACCATAAATTTGAATCCAAATATGCCTGATAGATTTTCTCTTTCTCATTTGTTTTCTTCTTTTTAAAAAATTGAAAATTAAATATGGGACATTTTCACTGCCCCAGGCCCAACGTCTTTGTTGTTTATATAGGCTTTTAACTGTCTTCCAAAAATTTTCATCACAAGTAGCATCCATGGATACTGGAAAATAAAGAGGCTCTACTCGATAGTCGCCGTTATAGTGCAAGAAACAATGCCAAAAAATACGAGAGTCTTCACTGACCATATTGGGCGACCAAAAATCAATATCAACCAGGGCCCTAAAAGTCATCGAGTGAGACGAATAGGTGGCGAGCTTTTCAGGTCGAATTTGTTGCATCATTTGCCAAAAAGTATTAGAAGCAGAGGCAATTCTAGCAAAAAAAGGAACCCGCCAGACATTATTATGATAAACTGGAATAGGCTGATAACTAGCCCTATAAGGATTTTCTACGGTTAAAAATTTATAAGTTAAACAATAAAAATAGTTATTAGTGGCTACAGTATCAATATCAAAAACACTAACTAAAATTTTATCATAATCAATCCCTTCTTGATCTATTACTTCGCGCTTAAATAATTTTGTAGCGTAAGCCTGGTTTGCTCCCTTTCCTTTTAGTTCTCCTTCGATGTTATCTGGATGAAAAGAAATAAAAAGTTTTCTAAAATAACTACCATACTCGGACTCTATTATTCTGGCCTTCTCCTTGGCTGACTCACCAGCCCTTTCTTCTATGGCCAGAATAACCATCATTTTTTTACTAGGATATCCATTATTAATCAAAGCATCAAAACTAGTTCTAACGACCTCCAGGCTTTCGTTGTAAGTAGGAAGAACAACCAGATGAATAACATCTTCCCAGCCCCAATCATTTCTAGCTAAAGAATCCTGAGGCAGATTATTTTTTTCTGTCGGTAATTCCTGACATTTTTTAAACCAATCAATTTTCTTATTATGTTTAAGCTTATGAAAAGAATTAATCAAGTAAATTGCTAAAAAAATAACTAGCAGTAAATAATAAACATTAAAGGCAATAATAAAATAAGCCGCCCAAATCGGAAGAAAGTAAGACAAAATAATTAGTCCTAGAAGGGTCCCTAAAGACAAAAAGCCAGGAAGAATTTCCAGGGCTCGATATATTTTTTTATCCCTACCAAAAAGATCGGTAGCTTTAGATACTTTTAAATAATTCATAAAATTATTAACTTTCTATAACAACATTCTCTCCTTCTTCTAAATCTTTTTCTGCTATATTTTTATTTTTATCACTATCATTAACTTTGTTTTTCTGTCCATAAAAGCTAACGGGTTGAGTTTTTTTTAATTCTTCTAGTGTTATAGATAAAACATCGTCTTTTACATCCTCTTTTCTGTCATTTTTTTCCAATTTACTTTTTTCTGGAATATTTTTTTCAGTCTTAATGTATTTATCACTAGACACTTGTTTTTTCACAGTCGTCTTTATCTCTGGCTTCTTTTTTCTTTCAGCCGGGTTAATACTTAAACATTTTTTACAATAAACTGGACGAATTCCATCTGGTTTAAAAGGGGTAAAAACATCCACTCCACAAGAAGAACATTTTCCTGGGAATCCCCTGTTTTCATCTTCCCTACTTTTTTTAATACTTGAGCCCTGACCTGTGTCTTTTTTTTCTGTTTCCTTCTCATCTTGATGCCAACGAACAATTTTTTCCTCTACTATATTTTTCTTGGTGGCATATTTTTCTCTAGAATAAGCAATCACTTTTTCAGTATTATTAGTTCTTTCTTCTGAGGGTAAAGGAGGGAGACCAATGGCCGAAAACGGATCAGAGGAAATTCCGTCTATCATTAATTTTAAATACATCTCATACTTTGGTAAATTTACAATATCTTCTTCTGTAAAAACAGGGGTAAATTCTTTAACCAACTCCTCGGCATCAGATGCTCCAACTCGGAAAACTATAATTGTGCCTACATTTCCAAAAACAGCCGGCTTAACTCTCTCGTCTAACTGCTCGATATATTGATGAGCCATGATTAAATTTAAACGATATTTTCTGGCTTCTGATAAAATGTTGGCGAAACTTTCAGTTGAAAAATTTTGAAACTCATCAATGTATAAATAAAAATCTCTTCTTTTTTCCTCAGCAATATCAACTCTACTCATAGCTGCTAATTGAATTTTGGTAATCATCATAGCACCTAATAAGGCTGAATTATCCTCTCCTATTCTTCCCTTACTAAGATTCATGATCAAGATTTTTCCCTCATCCATTATTTCTCTCATATCAATAGATGATTTTACTTGACCAACAATATTTCTCATAAAAGAACTAGACAAAAACTGACCAACCTTATTTTGGATAGGAGAAACCGCTTCAGAAGCAAATTTATCAGCATAGCCAGCAAACTCTTTTTCCCAAAAAGATTTTACTACCGGGTCCTTAATATTGGCAACAACTTTTTTACGATACTCCTTATCCGAAAGCATCCGAACCACACCTAAAAGAGTTGACCCTGGGAAATCTAAAATAGCTAATATTGAATTTCTTAAAATATACTCCAAGCGAGGTCCCCAAGAATCAGCCCATAACTTTTGGAAAACACCAATTAAACCAGAGGCCACCAAATGTCGAAGATGGGGCTCAACCTGTTCAACTAAATTAAAAGCTATAGGATAATCAATATCAGACGGATTAAAATAAACCACATCATTTATCCTATTATTGGGAACATATTGAATAATTTTTTCTGCTAAATCTCCATGAGGATCAACTACAGCAACACCCCTTCCGGCTCTAATGTCTTCTATTATCATATTTTCCAAGACAGTAGATTTGCCCATACCGGTTTTACCAATCAAATACATGTGCCTTCTTCTGTCATCTACTTTAATACCAAAACGACGCATTTGATTGCGAAAGTTGGTTTGAGCGAAAAAAATTACATTATCATTATTCATAAAATTATTTCTTATAACTATCAATTAAATCGGCATTTTCATTAATAATTCCAAAAGATCCAGTTAAATCCTGGAAAGAACTAAAAGCTCCTTTTAAAAACGGTGGTAAATAAACTATAGCTAAAATTAATGGGACTAAAATAAAGACTAATTTAACCCAAAAAAATATTTTTTGCCAAACTATATATTTTTTAATATATCGGCTCAATCTCAAAACCTCTTGATTGGTTTTTAGATTTTCTTGCATTAAATTAATCAAAATCTCATTATTATCTTCTATTTTCTTTTCATTGTCCTCTATTTTCTTTTCTTCTAATACATTTTCCATAAAAATTAAATAAATTATACTAAGAAAATTATAGCAAATACAGGCAGAAAAATCAAACCAAGACTAAGCCTTGATTTTACTAAAAAAATCCAAAGAATTATCAAAAAGAAGGTCTTCCACCTCCCCTAAAGGAATATCTTTAATTTTAGCAATTTTTTCAGCTACTTTTTTAACATAAAGAGGCTCATTTCTTTGCCCTCGATAAGGAACCGGTGATAAATAAGGTGAGTCGGTCTCTATCATTAATTTTTCAATAGGAGATTTCTTTATAACTTCATCCCAATCATTAACAAAAGTGATAAGACCAGTGAAAGAAATTTTTAATCCTAAGGAAAAATATTTTTTAGCCATTTCGTAATCTCCCGAGAAACAATGAACCACCCCCCAGTCTTGAGAAAAATTATTTCTATCAGAAAAATCTTTTAAGATCTTATACAAATCATCATGGGCCTCTCGACAATGAATAATTACTGGTAAATTATTATTTTTTGCCAAATTCAATTGTTCTAAAAAAACTTCTTTCTGCAAATCTTTAATTTCTTTTTCTGTTTGACCCAAGGAAGTATTAATATGATAATAATCTAAACCAATTTCCCCCACTGCTACTATTTTTTTATTCTTATCAATTAGCCCTTGGTATTTCTGGGAATCAAATTTTTCACCACGACTTTTAAATTCATATTTTCCGTTCTCATTATCATTTTTTATTAAAAAATCTTGCAAATGAATAGGATGCAGTCCAACAGCCGAATAAACTCCTTTATCAAATTTTTCAGATAAAAAAACAGCTCTCTCAGAGGTCTTGAATTCTGAACCTATAACTATCATATAGACATTGTTTTCTAGAGATCTGTTAGTCACTTCTAAAAAATCGTCTTGAAAATCCTTGAAATTTAAATGGCAATGAGTATCTATATACATAAAACTAAAAATTAATTTCTTCTAATATTTTTTTATCTTTTCTAGAAATACTTTTAGGAATATCAACAATAACTTCAACCAAATGATCTCCCTGACCAGTCCCTCTAAGTTTTGGCACTCCCTTGCCTTTTATTTTGAACTTGGTCCCAGATTGAGTTCCTTCAGGAATTTTTAAAACAACCTCTCCATGAACAGTATTAATATTTATTTTATCGCCCAAGATCGCTTGCTTAACATTAATCTTCTCCTTAGTATAAATATCATATCCAGCTCTGTTAAATTCAATACTAGGCTTAACCCTAATTCGTAAAATTAAATCGCCAGAACCTGAGCCCTTTAAACCACTATGCCCCTTGCCTGATAATCGAATCGCCTCTCCTTCATTAATGCCGGCTGGAATTTTTATCTTCATTTTTTCTTGACCCTCATAAATACCATGTCCCTTGCATTTAGAGCATTTTTTGGAATAAGTCTTTCCCTCGCCCTGACAATCAGAACAGATTGATTCTGCCTGCATAGCACCAAAAATAGTTCTTTGAACTTTAAGAACTCGCCCTCGTCCCTTACAGGTAGGACATGTTTCAATTTTACTACCCGGCTCTGCTCCGTTACCATTACATTTTTCACATTTTATATTTTTATCTACAAGTATTTCTTTCTCTACTCCAAAAACGGCTTCCTTAAAATCAATAATTAAAATAGCTTCTAAATCATCTCCTCTCATTGAAGCACTTCTACCTCTAGAAGAATTTTGAGAAAAGCCAAACATATCGCCGAAGCCACCAAACAAGTCACCTAAATCTTCGAAATTGACATTTGCGCCCGAAAAGCCCCCACCCTGAAATCCAGAAAAATCAAAACCAGCCCCATTCATATTTTCAAAACCGGAGCCGAACTGATCATATTGTTTTCTTTTTTGCTCATTTCCTAAAACCTGATAAGCCTCATTAATCTTCTTAAACTCATTAGCATCACCCCCTTTGTCGGGATGATGCTTATGAGCTAATTTTCTAAAGGCAGTTTTAATTTCAGCTTGACTAGCACCCTTAGATACGCCTAAGATGCTATAATAATCTTTATTAGACATTAGTTTTTTATTAATCTTAAAGTATTACTTTTCCTCAACCTCTCCCTCAACAACATTATCATCCGAGTTTTTTGACTCTTTGTCATCGGATTTACTCGAAGCCCCTTCTTCTGAACTTGCTTCTGGACCAGCCTGAGTTGTATCACCCGGAGTAGGTCCCTGATTTTGATACATCGCTGCGCCAATCTTTTGAGCAATATCATTTAGTTCTTCCATTTTTTTCTTCATGTCATCATACTGATCACCGTCTTTTATTTTCTTTAATTCCTCTAATTTAGCTTCTAATTCTTTTTTATCCTCTTCCTTCATTTTTTCACCAGACTCTTTTAATAATTTTTCTGTAGTGAAAACAACGGCATCAGCTTGATTTTTAATTTCAATGTTTTCTTTTTTCTTTTTATCCTCTTCAGCATGAATTTCAGCTTCTTTTTGCATTTTTTCAATCTCTTCTTTACTTAAACCAGAAGAAGATGTGATGGTAATTTTCTGCTCTTTATTAGTAGCCTTATCCTTAGCGGTAACATTTAAAATACCGTTAGCATCAATGTCGAAAATAACCTCAACCTGAGGGACACCTCGAGGAGCTGGCGGGATACCGTCCAAAATAAAGCGCCCTAAAGTCTTGTTGTCAGAAGCCATAGGTCTTTCTCCTTGTAAAACATGAATTTCCACGCTGGGCTGATTATCAGCAGCTGTTGAAAAAATTTGTGATTTAGAATGAGGTATGGTAGTATTTCTATCAATTAAAGGAGTAGCAACTCCACCCAATGTTTCTATACCCAAAGTTAAAGGGGTAACATCTAAAAGCAACACATCTTTAACGTCCCCCTGCAAAACTCCAGCCTGGACAGCAGCACCAATAGCCACTACTTCATCTGGGTTAACACTCAAGTTTGGCTCTTTGCCAAAAAATTCCTTAACCTTTTTTTGCACCAACGGCATTCTAGTCATTCCACCAACTAAAATAACTTCTTCGATCTCAGAGGTGCTTAAACCAGCATCTGATAGGGCTTTCTTACAGGGCTCTATAGTTCTGTCAACTAAGTCGGAAATTAATTCCTCTAATTTTGACCTAGTTAATTTCATTACTAAATGCTTAGGACCATTTTCATCAGTACTAATAAACGGCTGATTAATTTCTGTTTCCATAGAAGTGGATAATTCTATTTTTGCTTTTTCAGCTGATTCTTTAATTCTCTGCAAGGCTAAAGAATCTTTAGATAAATCTATCCCCTGGTCTTTTTTAAATTCATTAATGATCCAGGAAATAATAACCTGGTCAAAATCTTCTCCTCCTAAATGAGTATCACCATTGGTAGCCTTTACCTCTACTGTGTCTTCTGAAATATCCAAAATAGAGACGTCAAAAGTTCCCCCTCCTAAATCATAGACAGCTACTTGCTGACCTTTTTTCTTATCAAAGCCATAAGCTAGGGCAGCGGCAGTTGGTTCATTTATAATTCTTTTGACATCCAATCCTGCGATTTTCCCAGCGTCCTTAGTCGCCTGTCTTTGAGCATCATCAAAATAGGCTGGAACAGTGATAATAGCCTCAGTTATTTTTTCTCCAATCTTATTTTCAGCATCAGCTTTTAATTTCGCCAAAACCATAGCCGAAATTTCCTGTGGAGTGTATTCTTTGTCCCCCATTTTAACTTTAACACCCTCGCCTGACTGAATCATTTTATAAGAGACCATCTCTAGATCTTTTTTAACTTCAGCGTCCTCAAACTTACGACCGATCAAACGCTTAACTGAGTGAATAGTGTTTTCTGGGTTAGTAACAGCCTGCCTTTTAGCTGACTGACCAACTAGACGCTCACCACTCTTAGAAATAGCCACTATAGAGGGGGTTGTGCGATTACCTTCAGCATTTTCTAAAATCTTAGGTTGACCACCCTCAATAATAGCCATGGCTGAATTAGTTGTTCCCAAGTCGATTCCTAATATTTTTCCCATATCTTTTGTTTTTGAAATTTTCCGAAATTTTTAAGATTTAATTAATACAGAAAATTTCAATATTTTTATAATTAATTTTAATAAAATTGTCCAAGTCAGAAACACAGTGAATGTGTTTCTGTTTTAGAAAATCTTATTTTTTGTTAGTTTTAATTTTAATTGATTTTGGTTTAGATTCTGGTGCTTTAGGAATGGATATTTTTAAAATTCCTCCATCTGCTAAAGCCGAAGCATGGTCTCCTAAAACCCTGGCTGGAAGAGGAATAGAGCGATAAAAACCACCTCGGCGAATCTCTTTGCGATAATAATTTTTTTCTTCTACCTCAGTTTTTTTCTCACCCTCACCCTTAATACACAAAACATCATTTTCAATAGAAATATCAATTTTTTCTGGATCTATACCGGCTAATTGAGTTTCCACGATCACGTTATCGTCATCTTCGTACATATCAATAGCTGGCATAAAACCATTGTTGCTACGAACAGCTGGTAAAAACTCGGACATCATTTTGTCCATTTCATCAAAATAATTGTCCCCTAAAAATGGGCTCCATTTTACAAGTGACATATCTTTAAATATCTTTTATCAAAACAACTTTTCAGTTGTAGATGAAAAAAGATTAAAAATTAATAAAACATTTACTCGTCTTTATTTTTATTTTTTGTAGATAAAGCTACCTTGGCGGGAATAATTACTTTATCATTTAAAATATACCCGGTTCGAATCTCTGACACAACATCATTGCCATCACCCTCTACTGCTTCCATGGTGTTATAATCAAATTTTTCTCCAACAGTCTTTATTTCTCTTAAACCATTAGCGGTAAAAATATCCTGAAACTGTTTAATAACATGTCTGACCCCCTCTACCCAAGGGCTTTTTTCTTCCTCCTTATTTAATGTCTTAATAGACATTTTTAAATTTTCATAAACTGGTAAAATTTCTAGAAGAAACCCTTTTAAAGAATATTTTAAGAATTCTGATTTTTCATTAACACTATTTTTCAACAAATTTTGATAATCTGCTAAAGCTCTTTTATATTTACCGTCTAATTCTGAGATCTCTTGTTTTAAATTCTCAATGAGTTCCTGGTTATCACCATGGTTGTTTTCATCTTTTTTTGTCTTTTTGAAATCTTTTTTTTCTTTACTCATAAATTTTAATTATTCTCTAATTTATTTTTTAAAAATCTGATTAATCCTAAGTTTTTTTCATAATCGCTTCTTAGTGGCCCCAATATTCCTACCACTGAACTCTGATTTTTATTACTATATTTTAATAAAGTTGTACTCAAAAAATTTCCAAAAGGATTATTTTCACCGATAAAAATACTTTCTCCAAAATCTAAGTCATCAAAAATTTCAGCAATTATTTCCTCCATTCTATCTATTATAATAGATACATCAAAAATTATTTCACTAGAACGAAACTCCGGCTGAATAAATAGATTAGAAATACCGGTATAATATAGGTCATTTTTATGGAAAGCCCAGAAAACAGCATTTTTAGATATCTCGGCCATGGCTTTGGCAGATTTTTTAAAACCTTCTTCTGATTGAGAGAAAGACTTGTCTAGAGCACTAAAAGAATGTTTTTTCTCTTTTTGATCAATAATGTAGTTTTTTACGTAATAATCATAGGCCTTAGAAGTCGGAACTCGTCCAGCTGAGGTGTGGGGCTGATAAATATAGCCCCTATCCTCTAATTCAGCCATCTCATTTCTGGCAGTAGCAGAAGAAATATCAAGCTTGTATTTCTCAACTAAAAAGCCAGAACTAACCGGCTGAGCCGTTTTTATGTGTTCCTTAATTAACGTTATTAAAATATGTTCTTGTCTAGCGCTAATATCCATAAAATTTAAGTTGTTATAAAAACAACCTTATTATATAAAATTAGCACTCTTATGTCAAGAGTGCTAAAAAGTGATAGTTTTAGTCTATTCTATAAGCAGGGCGCTCCCTATACTATATACCGTAGATTGGCGAATTACAGTGCTACTCCCTAAATTTACAGCCAGGAATTTTTTCATTAACTCTAAGAACCGCCTCTTTAATCTCTAAATCTAAAAATGGTTTTTTATCTTTAAAATCATTATTAACCAAATCCGTATCTGATTTAAATTTTTGTAAAAACCATTTTTTAACCCCCATTAATTCCTCCGCCATTACAAAAATATCACTTATCTCATGTAAGCCCGGAACTAAGGTTGTTCTCAACTCGTAATCAACTCTATCTTCTAATAAAAAATCAATTGATTCTCTTATTTTTTTTATATCTGTTTTAACACTAACAATTTCCTCGTACTTATCCAGGGGTCCCTTAACATCCATAGCAATATAATCCAATAATTTATTTTCAACCAAGTCTTTAACCATTTCTGGGTTTGTTCCGTTGGTGTCTAATTTAACCTTAAATCCAAGATCTTTAACTTTTATTATAAAGTCCTTTAGGTCTGGCTGTAGGGTCGGCTCCCCCCCAGAAATAACAACTCCATCGATCTTGCCGTGACGACTTTCTAAAAAAAGAAAAAGGTCATCCTCTGGAATCAAAGGATGACTTTCTTCATATTTACCCTCGCCTTCACCATTGGCCAAGACAAGCATGGGGTTGTAACAAAAATGGCAACGGAAATTACAAGCTTTAGTAAAAATAATTGTTGCAATATTACCTGGAAAATCAATCATGCTAATTTTCTCCCATCCTCCTATTACCATTTTTAAAAACCAAAAACTAACGGAAATAAAAAATTTAGTATTATTCGCTAATCTTTTCGGTGTTAATTTTATAAGTTTTGCGGTCATTGTACTCAGCTACCTTTCCCTTGTTGTAGCATTTAGTAGGGGTAAGCCAGCCAACCACTCGGCTATAAACAATGCACTCTGTTCTCTTGTTAGTTTGTATTGGACTCATATTCTTTTCGTCAGGATATATTTAAAAATATAGCGCCTGTTTTTTAATTATTATAATATATAAATTTATAAAAATCAATTTGAAAAACTATAAAGAACTATCGCTGACACCCTGGTTAGCCTCTCTGGCTGAGAGTACCATATGCTCTCTTTCTTCGTCGCATTTAGGGCAATATTTGTGCTCGCCCGCCAAATAACCATGAATAGGGCAAACAGAGAAGGTTGGTGTTATAGTAAAGTATGGTAAATGATAATTTTCTACAATAGTTTTTACTAATTTTTTAGTAATTTCAGGGTCGCTAATTCTTTCTCCTAAAAATCCATGCAAAACTGTTCCTCCGGTGTATTTTGTTTGTAACTCATCCTGAAGATCTAGGGCTGTAAAAATATCATCTGTGAAGCCAACTGGTAAATGAGTAGAATTAGTATAATAAGGGTTGGCACCATCCTCTCTAACTAATTTATCGTTAGCGCAAATAATTTCTGGGTAAGTTTCTTTATCTTTTTTAGCGAAACGATAGGTGCAACCTTCAGCTGGAGTAGCTTCGAGATTATATAAATCTCCAGTTTCTTCTTGAAATCCAGAAATATGGTCCCTCATGAAATCCATTATTTCTAAAGCAAACTTATAGCCTCGAGCGCTAGAGATATCCTCTCCTAATAGATTTAAAGCGGCTTCATTCATTCCGTTTAAACCAATGGTATTAAAATGATTCTTCCAATAAGAACCAAACTGGTCTTTTATTGTCTCTAGATAAAACTTAGAATAGGGATAAAGCCCTTCTTCAGTAAATTTTTCTACTACTTTTCTTTTTATTTCTAAGCTCTCCTTAGCCAGATTCATTAATTTTAATAATCTTTCCTTAAATTCTTTTTCATCTTTAGATAAATAACCCAGTCTAGCCAAATTCATAGTGACTACCCCCAGGCTACCGGTTAAAGGATTAGCACCAAATAAACCGCCACCTCTTTTTCGCAATTCACGGTTATCTAGTCTTAGGCGACAACACATACTTCTGGCATCATCCCTATCCATGTCTGAATTTACAAAGTTAGAGAAATAAGGAATACCATATTTAGAAGTCATCTCCCACATTGGCCTCAAACTCTCTCTATCCCAATCAAATTCTTTGTCGATATTATATGTTGGTATAGGGAAGGCAAAAACCCTTCCAGTAGCATCGCCCTCTATCATAACCTCAGAAAAAGCCTTGTTGAACAAATCCATTTCCATCTGAAAATCGCCATATTTTTCATCCATAATTTTTCCCCCAATAATAACATTTTCTTGAGACATTAGTTTTGAGGGGGTAACATCTAGGGTAACGTTGGTAAATGGTGTTTGAAAGCCAACTCGAGTTGGAACATTTACATTAAAAACAAATTCTTGAAGAGCTTGTTTAATTTCCTTGTAAGACAAGTCATCGTATCGAATAAACGGAGCTAAATAGGTGTCAAAATTAGAAAAAGCCTGAGCTCCAGCTGCTTCTCCTTGCATGGTGTAGAAAAAATTTACAATTTGCCCTAAAGCACTTCTAAAATGCTTTGGTGGTTTGCTCTGAATTTTAGTATCAACGCCACCGAAGCCTTTGAGTAATAAGTCCTTTAAATCCCAACCACAACAATAAGGGGCTAATAAACCTAGGTCATGAATATGAAAATCTCCTTCGACATGAGCTTTTCTGATATTTTCTGGATATAGTTTGTTTAACCAGTACTTAGCTGAAATTGCTGAAGCAATATAATTATTTAAGCCTTGGACTGAAAAACTCATATTACTATTTTCTTTTAGTCTCCAGTCAGCCTTACCCAAATAATCTTCCATTAACTTTTCCTCGTTACTTTGGTTTATCTCCCTAACCTGTCTCCTTTGGTCTCTGTATAAAATATATGTCTTCGCTACTTTAATTAATTTGTTTTCAATTAAAGTTTCCTCCACCACATCCTGGACCTCCTCCACAGCGGGAATCGTTTTATGATGGAATTTTTTGCTAAGCTTATCTAAAACTTGATCGCTCAATTTTTTGGCTAACTCTTCATTTTCTTCGTCAACTGCCTTCATGGCGCCCAATATAGCCTTAAATATTTTCTCAATTTTAAAATCGGCAATATCACCGGAGCGTTTCAAAATTTTAGTTATGCTTTCTGACATAGATTTAAATTTTAATTATTAATTATTTTTTGTTTTTCTTGTTTTTTAATAATTTTTCTAACTCTTCAGCAAATTCTTCTACACATTCAAATGATTGATAAACTGAGGCGTATCTAATATAGGCAACTTTGTCTATTTTTTTTAAATTTTTCATAACGATATCTCCTACATCCTTAGAATCAATTTCATTTTTATTTAAAACCTGCAAATCTCTTTCTATGCAATAAATAAGCTTCTTGAATTTTTCCTCGTCAACGTCCCTTTTTTCTAAAGCCTTTTTAAGGCCGCTAGATAATTTGTCTCTATTATAATTTTCTCGACGACCATCTCTTTTTAATATTACTAAATCTAAAAGCTCCATCTCCTCGTGAGTAGAAAAGCGAAACTCACATTTTAAACACTCCCGACGACGTCTAATTAAAAGTCCGTCCCCAGACATTCTAGAGTCAACTACCTTAGTGTCTTCAAAGTTGCAAACTGGGCATTTCATTGGCTTTTTTAATAATTTTTAAACTTAGTCTAAACACAATATATAGTATAGTAAAATATTATTTAACCACTATATGTTGTTATTATGAATTATAGCAAAATTTTGGATTTCTGCCAAATAAGCAAAAATTGGCTAAAATTAAATAAAATATAAACTAAAATTAAGAAAAGGGTAAATAAAAAAAATTATCCTGTGGATAACTTTTTAAAAAACGTAAAACGAATAGGCTGATCTTACAAATTTAAATTTTAAAACTACTTTTATCCGACTAAATTACTGTAATAATCACTAACATCCTCTAAATCGTCCAGCTCTTCAGTAAACTTAGCTATCTTTTCTTGTTGCTCGGCTGAAATTTCTTGTTTTTCCTTTGGCAAATACTCAATTTCGGCTGATTCTATGTTCAGGCCCTTAGATTCTATATTATTTTTTATTTTTTGTAGATCCTCTACCCTGGTGTAGATTAAAACGAGCTCTTCTTCGGATTTAAAATCATCTATTCCCGCATCTATCAATTCTAATTGAAAATCATCTATGTTGATATTTTTGTTTTTTAGCTCTTCTTTGGTGATCACCACTACTCCTTTTTGTTCAAAGTTCCACATTACCGATCCCAAGCTTCCACCGCTCTTTGACAAGGCATGTCGAACCATAGAAGCGCTTCTATTTTTATTATCTGTTAAACATTTAATAATAAACTGGATATTATTTGGTAAAATTCCCTCATAATAAAGTTCTTCTACCGCATCACCCGCTAGCTCTCCCGTTCCTCGCTTAATTGCCCTCTCGATGTTATCTTTAGGCATATTAACGGCCCTGGCTTTATCCATAGCCATGCGCAAAGAAGGGTTGGCGTTAGGATCGCCACCTTTTTCTCGAGCTGCTATGGTAATAATATTTCCTAGCTTAGTAAAGATTGCTCCTCTTTTTGAATCTGTTACAGCCTTCGCTCTTTTAATTGTTGCCCATTTAGAATGTCCAGACATAAAATTGAGATTATTGGGATCATTGGGATCCTTAAGATCTTAAAAATCTTATTCCTATTGCTTTATATAAAGACTAATTTTTAATTAATTTCCGGGGACTATTAAATCAAACTTCCCCTTACTGCCATAGGCCTTAGGACCATAATCTTGGCAATATTTTTTGATATTGTTTTTAAAATAGGGCGGCTTATTTTTTTGTATTTTGCCAACCAGACAATAAGTTAAACATAAAACAAAAGCAAAATCAACCTTAGATGTTAACTTTATTTGCCAACGACTCTGAGGGTCCCCAAAATACATATTTTTTTCATTTCCCAAAGTAATTACTAGCTCTTTTTTATCCCTAATAACAAACTTAGCATGCCGAGCATGGCCAAAGCTAAAGGCTCTTAAGGATAATTTAGGACCAAATAACTCGCTTTTTTTAATATCTATCATTGGGGTTATGGCGATAAAATCATCAGGCAAGACAAAGGAATAGGAGTTATAATCCTTAAAATTTGTTTTTAATTTTAAGCTTTTAATAAACTTTAAAATGCTTTTGGGGTTTTCTCCGGTGGCAGATAAAATCATCCCTAAGTAAGTAGAGATGTTATAAGTATAGGGCTCGGAAATTTTAGGATAAACAATAACCTTATCGGCTATTTTACTAGCGCTTGAGTTAGGTGAGCAGGTCAATAAAGTTGTTTTTAACTTATACTTCTGAGCTAATTTAATTTCCCAAATAGAATCTTTTTCACCCGAAGCTGAAATAACCACAACTTCTTTTATTATTTTTTTATTAATCAAATCCTTATAACTTTCTATTATTTTTTTAAAAGTACTTTCATCAGCAATAATAGCCTTACGTCCAGAAAATAAAATATGGCCGGTGTTGTAAGCATTCCCGCTGCCAACCACAATAGGAAAATTGAAATTATTTAACTTTAATTTAGGTAATTTGTTTTTGCTAAAAAACTCTAGTGCATTAACAACTCCCTGATCCAAACTTATTATATTTTTCATAACTTTATACTTTAATAATTTAAAATTACTTAATTGTCCCCTGATCCTTCACTTCTTCAACTATTTTTTTAATTTTTTTTTGATCACCTAAATAATACCATCTTATAACTTTGAAATTTTTATCTAGTTCGTAAACCATAGGAATAGCATAGGGGATATTAAGATCAACAATATCTTCTTCTGAAATATTATTTAATTTTTTTATAATAGCTCGCAAACTATTTCCACTAGCAGAAATTAATATTTTTTCTCCCAGCTTTATTCTAGGAATAATCATCTTATTCCAGAAAGACATAGTTCGAGCAACAACATCCTCTAAAGACTCCCCTAAAATTGGTTTTTTTATAAAACTATATTTAGCATCATCTATTTGATTATAGCGATTACTTTTTTTAATTTCTGGGGGCCTAACATCATAAGATCGACGCCACAACAAAACCTGCTCCTCTCCGACTTTTTTAGCTGTATCTTTTTTATTCAAGCCCTGCAAGTCTCCATAATGTCTTTCATTTAGTCTCCAGTCCTTAACAACTGGGATCCACATTAAATCCATTTCTTCTAAAATAATATCTGACGTTCTAATGGCTCTCTTCAAAAAGGATGTATAGCATAAATCAAAAGAAAATTTATTCTTTTTTAAAGTTTGGCCAGCTTCTTTGGCCTGCTTGAGTCCTAGTGGAGTTAAGTCTACATCAGTCCACCCGGTAAACAGCCCTTTTTTATTCCACTCACTTTCTCCATGACGGATTAAAACAATTTTATACATATTTTTTTAAATTGACTAAAAAACTTAGAAATGCTAAGCTTTTAGAGTTAATTTTAAACATATTTGGCTTAAAAGAATATCAACTAAAATACTAATATTATTAATAAAACTACTACTTTTATTAAAAAAAGTAGTAACTTTTATTTTAAAAATAGCAAAGAATATTGTTGTTTCTGTGCTTAGTTTTTTATTTTTCAAAATACTAGTAAAGCTATACTACAATTATATCCTAATTTACAAAAAAATAAAAGAAATTAATAAAAAAAACAATTCTAGGCTATACCTTTTTAAAAAAAATATTTCTATATTTATAATCATCCTTTTATCAGTCGCTATAATATTAGGTAATAAAATTAGAAAAACCGAGGCCCAAAGCCTTTCAAATCAGATATATAAAACAACCTTAGCCCAAAATATTGAATCAGATTTTGAAGACTTTGAACCAGAGGAGTTAATAGTGGAGACGATTGACGATCAAAACTCTGGAATTATCAGCTCACCTAAATATCTAGGTCAGGCTGGAGTTTTAACCCCTAAAATACAAACGGGACAAGGTTCTACGGAGGAAAGTAATGTTTTTATCTTCTCTGATCACGGAGACACTCTTTCTGGGACGGGTATAATTAATACCGAAGGAGAAAGTATAAAAGAAAGAAATGAGCCTGTAGAATATATAGTTCAGATTGGAGACACTGTCAGCAGTATTTCTAATAACTTTGGCATAAGTGTTAACACTATATTATGGGAGAATAAATTGACCGCACGAAGCATTATCAAGCCGGGGAGTAAATTGGTTATACTACCAGAAGATGGTGTTGTTCATACCGTATCTAGAAATGAAAATATCGGCTCTATCGCTAAAAAATATTCAGTTGAAATTGACGAAATATTAGAAAAAAATGGGATAACCATAAATGACCCAATAAAAATAGCTCAAACATTGTTTATCCCTGGGGGTAAAAAAATAGTAGAGACAAGTACCGTGGTAAGCAGATCTTATTCTGGCACAACAATAACTCAAACAACTCCATCAACAAACACTCAACAACCAACTTATACTGGAGGCAAGCTTCTTTGGCCGACAGTTGGAAATAGAATTACACAATACTACTCATGGAGCCATCGAGGATTAGATGTCGCCAATAAAACGGGCACCCCTCTTTATGCTTCTGAGGCTGGAACAGTCGAAAGGTCTGGTTGGAGTAATGGATATGGTTATAATGTAATAATAAACCATGGCGGAGGAATGAAAACATTATATGCTCATGCCTCGAAACTTCGCGTTGTTGCTGGGACCAAGGTTAATCGTGGTGATATTATTGCCGACATGGGATCGACTGGTTGGTCAACTGGACCTCATATCCACTTCGAAGTTATAGTTAACGGAGTAAAACAAAACCCCTTAAATTATCTGCGTTAATATTTTCTTTTTTAAAAAAATTTATTATAATAGATATAGATAAATAAATATTTTATATTTTAAAAAATAAAAAAATATGAGAATAATAGGAGGTTTAATTCTAATAGCTATTGGGACTCTGATAGTTATGAGGTCTGAAGATTTATTTCGAAACTTTGGAAGAATAGCCTGGTTCGAAAAAAACCTAGGAACAGAAGGTGGTTCTAGGTTGGGCTATAAATTAATTGGCTTAATTGTGATATTCTTTGGGCTACTTATAACTACCGGAACATTTGATGGTTTTATAAAGACCATCCTCTCTCCGCTGACCAGACGAGGCTAGACTTCTTGACTTTAAAAAAATATTGAACTAATATATCAAAACAATATTATTATGTGGGGCCCTTAGCTCAGTTGGCTAGAGCACCTGCTTTGCAAGCAGGGGGTCAAGGGTTCGAGTCCCTTAGGGTCCACCATAGATGACTTCTCACTTAGAGAAGTCATTTTTGTATCTAAAATTAGCGCGGTTCTTTGGGTTCGTAATTTATTTCCATCAAATAGAATTCCTTCGGGAAATAGGAACCATTGCAAATCCTGTCTTTGTTTGATTTTTAACGTTTCAATTTCTTTAGATAAATTCTGCATAAAGTTAAGACTGCAATCTAAAACATCCTGAATATTCTCAGTTCCCTCATAATCTTGTATTTTTATCATTAAACCAGAAATCTCATTCTTTATTTTAGATAATTGCTCTCTTGCTAAATCATCGTCAATAATATCTTTTAAATTTTTATTGATAATTAACTCCTGTCTTAATTTAAGCTCTGAAATTTTCTTTTCTGTCAGCCTTTTTAATTGTTTATTGGACTGATTGCGATGTTCCCAATTTACAACCAGACTTTCTTTGAGTAATTCAATAAAATCTTTTTTAAATTCAAAGTCTTTAAGATAAACCTTAAACTTGTCTTCTAGTACATCCCTCTTTGTATTATAACCATTAAGCCCTCTAAAGCGGTAATATGGCAATCTTTGTCTACCATTACCTTTAGACCAACTACCGTCCAATTTGTGGCCCTTGTCGCTTCTTATAAGGCCCTTTAATGGAAAGTCTGGGTTATTTGTATTGTATCCTGCTTTAGTTTTACCATTTTTACATAAAACAAACTGAACTTTATCAAAAAGCTCTTCACTAATGATTGGCTCAAAAGAGCCTTTTACCTCCCCCAAATCAAAACCATTTATATCTATAATTCCTTTGTATACCTTATTTCTTATAATTCTATGAAAATACTGTTTACTTATTCTTTTATTCGAACCGAGCATTGCTCCTTCTGCAGTTATAATTTTACGAACTTCTTCTGGTAAATAAAGACCTGTAGCTAGTAATTCATAAATACGTTTTACGAAAGGAGATTTTTCTTTATCAATAATTATATTTTTTTCACCATTTAAAACACCATTCTTGTATCCGACTGGAGCTATAAAAACATATCTCCCCGCTCTAACACCATCAATCATCCCCCCTCTACATCTCTCAGCTCTAACATCATTATCAAGTTGAGCTACATTAGCTAACATATTTTCAACAAAACGGCCAACTGAATTGTTTTCAAACCTTTCCGATGTTGAAACTATTTTTATGCCCAAACTATTAAAAAATACCCTGAGCTGAGAATAGTCATCTGTATTTCTAGACAACCTGTCTATCTTGTAAATAATCAAAGTATCTATGCTTTTACGGTTAAGCGTACAGTATTTCATCATTTTCTGTAATTCTGGTCTTAGAGCGGTTTTTGCGCTTTCACCTTCTTCAACAAAAATACTAGCTATCTCATAGTCATTTTTGTTAGCATAGTCTAGACAAACCCTTTCTTGGGTATTTAAGCTATTACCCTCATCGACCTGCTCCTTAGTGGAAACTCGGCAATAAATAACAGCTCTACTAGTCTTTTTTAATTCTTTTTTTATCATAAAATAGTGCAAATTTTTTTTCTTTACTTGTGAATTTTATAATCCAATCATTAATGTCATCCGTATTTTTCTTTTTAAGAATATCGCAATCAATCAAATAAGTAGTTAAAAGTAATATAAATAATATATTTCTAACAATCCAGAAACCTTCATTACCAAAAGAATATTTATTGAGAATATTGCCGTGCGAATATTCCGAAAAACTACCATAAATTAGATAAAATTTATCAGCAACATCAATTTCTTGATTAAAACCAACTGGTTTAAACTTATCTAAATAAGTACGATTTTCTATAATCTGTTTAACTTTTGGGAAAAGATACCCTCTCACTTTTTTCTGTGAAAAGGTATCGTAATCAGGAATAGAGTATCCCCTGTCATCAAGATAGGGTTTGTAGTTTAAATATTGTTTTTCAAATTCTTGTCGAGCTAGTCGCTTCTTAAGATAATAAAGTCTTTCATAAACACAATTAAGCATTTGCTCATCTAAACTATGATTGGCTAAGTATAATAACTTTACATATATATCAAACAGCGTTCTGACGCTTGGAAGATAAAATTTCAAATCTTCTTTTTTTTCTGTCTTAACTTTCCTTAATAGAAAATCAGCTACTTGATAAAAAAAATCTAAACTGTTCTTTTTCGTAATTAACAACTCAGCCCACATTAATTCATTAGCCAAATCTTTTTCTTTAATATTATTCCCTATGAGGTCTATATCATCCATTTGTTTTTTTATTATTACCAAAGCTTCCGAAATTAATTCAAATTGTTCAGATAATACATCTCCTTCTTCTGGGTGAGAAATATTCTTCTTTAAGTTTTTTTTAAAATGATTAAACATTTTTATTAGCTAAATAAATATCGATTAAAAAGTTAGACAGATAATTAAGCTCAGCCACTAAATTATCCTCTTCATTTTCGTCAATGTTTAACTTTTTAAATTTATTTTTTAATGACTTTTTTAGTATCTCATTATCCAACATATAGACCAAAGATAAAATTATCTTTTAGCCCAAGTACTCCTTGATACCAAAAAAATTGTTATTAAGTAAAACTAATTATCTGCAATTTTTTCTCGCTCAATAATAAGTTTTTAAATTTTAAAAATTTCCTCAACTTTTATGTTAACAATATTTCCGTCTCTCTTAACTATATTAATATCAGCAAACTTTTTTTCTTTTATCATTTTCAATAATTCTTTTTCGTCAACAGCTTTTATTTTCTCCCCCTTAACCAAATACTCCTCATCTTTATTATTTTTAATAGTAATTGATTTATAACCTTTATCACGAATAAAATTTAGAATGCTCTCCTCTTTTTTAGTCGCATCAGCCCTTTTTGTCATAAAATATAATTCATCCTTATAATCAATACCTTTTCTTCCTATTTTATCTAAAATTTCAAATACAATTTCATTTAAATTAATATTAATGTGAGATTTAACCCTTTGATGGAAAATAACATAGTTTGGAAGATTGTAAAAAAAGAAACCACATTTATTCTTAAGCACTAAAACTATTTTTTTACCTCTCAGGGCCGATAATAAATTTTCCTCTGTACGTTGAGTTCGTCCTTCCGAAAAGAAAATTGTATTTAAATCCTTTAGCTGTTTATTAGCAACCCCATAAAACCTTAACTCTTTTATTAACGATAAATAAACAAGTTCTTTTATACTAAATTTTCTCCAATTATTTTTTTCTTTTCTATTTTCTTCTAACAAGCCGTCGGCATCAAGAAAATTAATTTGCCTATACGTTAAAAATGTATCTGCAACTCTAAACATCCTTTTATTTAATAAAGCCCTTGCCTGTTTAACTTTTAGCGTACCCCTCTGGGACATAAAATTATCATCCAACTCTTGAACCCAGGGCAATATTTCTTTTTTAGTGATATTTTTAGTCATAAAAAAATTATACACATATGTATAATTTAATTATAACATTAACCCAATAAAAGTCAAGTGACGAAATAGTATAAATTGAGTAAATTTAGCTAATTATTAATAAATAATAATTTATAAATCATACTCTTTTATTAAATCATTTAGTTTAGTTTTATGTATCGTTTTTAATTCAGCATCTTTTTCAACTAGCTCTATATATTCATTGAAGAATTCCTTAGGATTTGAGATTAAACGAAGATAATACTTTAATGTATATAGCAATCCATTAACAATTAACTGACATCCGTGATTTTCTTTAATTTCAAAAATTAACTCATCAATCGCCTCTCGGTCGCTTTCCTGCGTTCCAATATGTGAAAGAATATAATATCTCTCTGGATTGAACCTGGCAATTTTCTCATAAGCAATTCTAGCTATATTTATATCAATCATCTTATCCAGCTTTACCTCAACTGCTTCAAATATTCTATCGCCTTTAATTATTTCAATATCACCAGAGCTTTTTGAGGTTCTGTCTGATGCAGTATGGCTACCGAGAGGGGCAAGGGTACAATCTTTATATCTTCCAACTTCTTTAATTAGGGCCTTATAAATAGCATAAAAAGCTAAAACCGGAAGCTTTGACCCACCGTGAGTGCCATATTTATGCGTAAAATGTTGTTCTAAAATTACAGTTACCACTGAGATTAAAACTTCATCACCGTTATCCATTTTTTTGATTTCAACGTGATTTTTCTTTTTAAATAAAATGGCACTATTTAATACCAATCTTAAAAGATTTTCTGTTAATACATTATTATTTTGAATTGCATCTACAATTCTTAAAAATGCCTCTTTCATTCCTGCGCCAGAAATCTCACCCTTATAGTCCATTGTATACGGGTAAGGCTGTTCTAAGCTTCTAGTAAGCCATCCACTTTCCGCCATAGACAACAGCCCTAATTCTTTTAGTGTTGGCGTAATGTACTTAGTGTCAACAGTTCTTGCAGAAAAACCATTTTTCATTTTACCTTGAAAGTATCGGATATCCTGTTTTGGTTCTAAGAGTTTATGTACCATCAGTGTTACAAGAACGGTATAAACGCCTTTATTTCTGTCCATATTGTCTATAATTTTTTGCAAAAAAATCATAGTTTTTTTTGGTATATTATCTATATCAGATATATCGAATGATTTTTTGTAGACTTCTAATAGCGTCTCTTTGTGGTTCATATAATTATAATAGTTGTGAGATTATTTGCTCTCCAACTTTTTTTATCATTGGAATTGCTACAGCATTGCCAATTTGGTTATAACAAGAGCCATTTTTACTTATTTTTTTAAAATTATCTGGAAAACCTTGTAATCTGTAGCATTCTGTCAATGTTAATTTTCTAACTTTTTTACCGTCATAAATCCAAAATCTGCCAGATGTTTCTTGTGACGGTATTGTCGGATGCGTTCCATTAATATAATATATTCTGTTTGGTTGCTTGTGAACCCTTGATAAATGCTCAGTATTGGGTCTAGCTCCATTAATTCTTATAGATTTATTTCTATAACCACAAAAAATTAAGCCAGAAATTTGTTTTTTCCATTTATCTTTAGGAATTATTGTATATTCGCTTGGTTTTAAATATTCAAAATCAACCCCTGTCTGCATAATGTCTTTAATAGTCTTATTCTCAATTTTTTCTATTTTTGAAAAATCAAACTTTTTTTTCTTATTTCCTACAATAATAACCCTTTCTCTGTTCTGTGATAAACCAAAATCTTTTGCATTTAATATATGCCACTCTGTTTTATATCCTAATTCCTCAAGATGACGTATGATAGTTTTTAAAGTTTTACCGCTGTTATGGTCTTTAAGATGTTTTACATTTTCAAGGAATACAACGCTTGGGCTTTTTGCTTTTATTATTTCAAGTATATTAAAAAATAAAGTTCCCCTTGTATCTTCAAACCCTTTCATTCTTCCTGATATGCTAAATGGCTGACAAGGAAAACCTCCACACAATATATCGTGTTTTGGTATACTACTTGGCTTAATTTTAGTTATATCTCCTTTTGGATACTCCCCGAAGTTTGCTTCATAAGTTTTCGCACACTCTACGTCGATTTCAGATGAAAATACACATTTACCGTTAAGCTCTTGGAGTGCAATATGAAATCCCCCTATGCCAGCGAAGAGGTCTATAAAAGTAAATTTTTTATTTTTATCATTTTTCTTTTTTATCGGTGTCATATTTCATTTTGTACTTATCTTTTTTAGAAAGGATAAAAAATCGGAATTATCAATTCGAAACTCTTTACCAAATTTATAAGCCTTTAATTTTCCAGATTTAATATATCTATAAATGGTCATTATGTTAAAGTCGAGCATTATAGCTAGTTCCTGGGCGGTATAAAACTGTTTTTTATTTCCACTCATATTTATTTTTTGATTATCTTAAAGTTTTTTTGTAGATATAATAAATCTTTTATTATTCTTTTAAAACATCCATTATTAAGCTCTCTGGGCTTTCCATCAAAATATTCAGGTTTTTCATTTATTAAAGTCAAAATTGTAGCTAATGTTCCAAAATAATCATTTGATTTAATATGAAAGTCTGTAGATTTCTTAGACATAATTATTTCTTATTCATTCTTTTTTGGAACTCTTCTGTTGTTCCAAAATGAATGACCTTATGACAATTTGCACACACGCAAATCATATCATTAGGATTATCAATCTTGGTTTTAGAAAGTTCACTTTTATGATGAGCCTCTGCGTAAGGTAATCCATTTTTCTGTATAAAAGGATTTTCTCCACAAATCTCACATACATATTTTACTTTCTCTTTAACCAAACGAGCAAATTTAGGATTTCTCACCAACATTCTTGCCGTTTTTATTTTTTCTTTTACAGGAACATCTTTTATTTCTTGTGAGATACGAGCTATCTCTGCGGTCGCCTCTTCTACATTATTCGGCTCTTTAATTTTTTTATAAAAAGAAACTTCTTCTTCTTCAGTTGGCTCTATACTATCTTCATTAAAGTTGGAACCCTCGTTTTCTTCAATATACTTTTTCATAGCATTGGCGTTTTCACCTACAAGAAGTAAGGCTCCTTGCACTATGTAGTTTGAAGCGTAATTTGTTAAATCATTTTTTATTAATATCTCAGGAGTAAATTTTAATTGAACAGATTTGCCATCTTTTATAAAAAACATATACTCCCAAGTCCTTTCCTTATCATCAGTCCCCCAAAGGCTATTAGCAATATCTTTATTATGTATTTTTGTATAAACAGTTGCTAAATAGAAAAATCCTTTGTTTGCATAAAATAAAACAAGGTCACCCTCTTTAAGTTTTTCCCATTCTTTTACTTTTGTGTTTGGAACAAAGCCCCAGGCTTTAACAATGCTTGTTTTAAGTTCTTTAAGTTTATTAAACTCTTTTTCATCAATCTTTCCATCCAAATAACTTAATGGCAAGCCATTTACTACGGTATCCTCGAAGTGTTCCATCGGTCTCTTACCCGAGCAAGATTGTAATAATATATTCATAGTTTATTATATTTTATAGCGTTACCCTTTGACTTTTCTACTGGATATTTTTTCTTCACCTTGTCTAATTTGTCAAAAATTATTTTTTGAACATCTAAATCTAGCGTATTTGTCATTTGGATGCAATAAGTTAAAACATCAGCTAATTCATCTGATATTTTTTGTCTAAACTCTTCGTCATTTTTGATTTCTTCTTCTATCTGCTGTTTGTTTTTCCATAAAAACAACTCCAAAAGTTCACTCGCCTCTATCGATATTGCTTCGGCTAAATTTTTTGGGTCGTGAAACTTAGACCAATCTCTTTCTTCCCTAAATTTCAATAATTCCTTTTTAATATATTCTAGGCTCATATTTAAAAATATTTAATCTAAATTTTTATTTTATTAATCATTTATTTACTAATATTATACTTTACTTTTCTTTACAAGTAAAGCATATTTTAAAAAGCATTTTTACGAAACGAACCCATTTTTAGATTGAATAGTCATCAACATATTAAAGGCTTTATATATACTTTTTTCAATAGAGACTTCATACCTTAACAACTTATCTATCTGATTACTATCAATGATGTTTATATTATTTTGATGCTTTACCATTTCTTCAGGATTATCATACCCCAAACCCCTATTATCAAAATGGTTTGGCTCTTTTTTTAAGCTTATTAAGCTTTTTTCTATATTTATGATGCGTTTTAATCTCCAGTAGTTTGAAACAATTCTATCGACTAATAGTTTTTCTAGAAATCCTTGCGGAGATAAAGCTTCATAAATTTCATCCTGTAAATTTTCAAAACACTCCTTATCCTCATCATCAAGTATAATATTCTTGGATAAAATTCCGTGTTTTATTGCGTTCATCTTGCTAACCTCCTTACCCTCTTCTGTTTTTACTCCTCCTAATTGAGCATTTTTACGATTAGCTTCTAGTTGTTGCTGAGTTATGTTTTCCATATATTTATGGTTGTAATAAAGTAAAGTATTAATTTAAAGTTAATATAAGCATTAGAAATTTTAAGTACTATTTGCATTAGTAATAATATATAGCTGTTTTAATTCGTTAATAAACTGGTTCCAAATTGGTAAACTTAGGTCCACAAAAAAGCTGCGTTAGCAGTTTTTTTTTGGAGCCTAAGCAAGCCAACTGCTTGGCTTGCGTAGGGACGAGAAAGCCGGAGTCATGTGCACGAAGTGCACGGGCGAGGCCGGGTCGGGGCGCTTAGCGAGTGATTGAGCGTAGCGAAAGAACGAGGCTTAGCGACCGTGACAGAGTCCCTTAGGGTCCACAAAAAAGAAAGACTTCCGACGGGAGCTCTTTTTTATTTTTAAAAGTTTGCTATAATAATTCTAGAAAGAATAATAAAAATTAACAAATAAAACTTAAACCAATTCTATGAAAATAATAGCCATAATAAGCCTGCTTATTTTATTTTTAGCTCTAAGCAAGTTTGCTGACTTAATTGTTTTAAACATAAGAAAGATAGGAGAGAAACTAGGTATAAAAATATTTGTGCTGGGTATGATACTCGGAATAATGACTGGCCTACCAGAAATGGCCATTGGAATAAACTCCATAGTCAATGACATAGCTATTATATCTTTTGGAAATTTAATGGGCGGAATTATTGTTTTATTTGGATTGATTTTATCTATTAGTATAATATTAAATCGAAAAATACACACTGAAAAAAAATCATGGCCCTTTTTAATTATTCTATCATTCTTGTTTCTCCCTTTAATCCTAAGCTTAAAAGGAGAATTAAATTTTTTTGATGGTCTAATATTAATATCTGGTTACATCGCACTTATTTATTACTTATATAAAAAAAATAATAAAAACACCTCTCCTGAAATAAAAATAGTAAATAAAAAAGATATTAACCGCCACATTTTTTTTATAATAATAGGAATGATCGGCTTGGTAGTGTCTTCAGAATTAATAGTTAAAACTACTCTTTTTATATTAAAAGACTATAACATATCTGCCTTTATTATAGGCTTAATCTTTTATTCAGTAGGGACAAATTTACCAGAATTAATTATTGCCGTTAGGTCATTTAAAAGAAAGATCGGGGAACTATCTTTTAGCAACCTAATTGGCTCAGCTATGGGCAATGTCTTGATGTTAGGAATTTTAAGTTTTATTAAAAACATAGAAATAAAAATAGGACCTTCTTATTTGTTTTTAGTTATTTTTGTTTTAATATTCTTTTCTTTTTTATACTTTTTCTACCGCAGCGACAGACTTCTAAGCCGCCGAGAAGGGTTTGCTATTCTTTTTATGTATCTAATATTTATCTTCGGGCAAATTTTTATACAAATAACCTAATTGAATATTCTTTTAAAAAAACAGTCCCTGAGGGACTGTTTTTTAAATTTACAATATGCTTTTTAGTAAAATCTAGAATCTTTCTCCTGGATCCTCACAAGAATTTTCAGAACATTCTTTTAATTTAGCCTCCATTTCTGCGCCAAGAGCATCTGAAAAGCCAACCCAATATTTATCCCCGATAAAAGTCATAGGAACACCTTGAACTGAGGTTCCATAAGAAGCTGCTAGGCTTTCCAAAGAATCTCTATTTTCTGGGTTATTCCAAGTTTCAAAATCTTTTATTTCAATATTGGGGTATTTACTAAGCCAAGAATCCATAGCCTCTTTCTGTCTTTCACAGTAAGGACAGCCATCTCCCCAGAAAAAATAAACTAAAACTTTTTCATCCCCTAAAGATCCTTCTAGCACTTGCGAATTATCATCGTTATTAATAGCATCAGCGTCTTCAATAAATTCTTGCTCGCCTAAAGACTCGCCCTCACTATCATTTAAGGTCTCTTCTAACTCGCTTATATTATATGCCTGAGGAAATAAAACTTCACCATCGCTACTAATATAAGATTCTACTAATTCACCGTCCCCTAAGTCAATATAAAATTTATAAAGACCAGTTTGGGCATCCTTTTCAATTTTCTGAATGCTTACCGGATAAGCTGGGTCCATGAAGTTAGTATTAATAAATTGCTCTGCTTTAACCTGAGCCTCTTCTGGCGTTAATTCTTTTTCTTTTTTCAGCCCACAGGCTGATAAAAAAACCAGAGAAAGAATTGCTACCAAGAAAATAGACTTCTTTAACATTCTTTTTTTAAACATAAGTTATTTCACTCCTTAAAAAAATTAAAGAGCTTAAAATTAATTATAAATACTTTTAAAATTCCTAAAAAATTATATCACAAAGCCAAAAAAACAACAAATTTTTACTGGGCTACTCTTTCTTCCCGTGAATTTTTTTATTTTTTCGAACTGTAACCTTTACTGGTGTCCCAAAAAATCCAAAATGCTCTCTAATTCTATTTTCTAAAAATCGAAGATAAGATTTATGTAAATCCTCCTTCGAACCAATCTTTATTTCAAATTTTGGCGGATTAACCCAGAACTGTTTTAAGCTATAAACACGAGGATGTTTGATACCTTTGCCCTTAGAGGGTTTGTGAATTTTTATCATCTTAGAGAGAAAGCGATCTAATGTGTTTTCATTTATTTCCATTTTTCTAGATTCATCTATTTTTAAAACCAAATCGAAGATCTTATTAGTTTTTTCTCCGGTTAAAGACGAAACAAATAAAATTGGCGCCCATAAAATAAACGGGAAATGCATATTAATATGATGGGTCCATTTTTTTGTATCACGCTCTTTAATCAAGTCCCACTTATTAGCAATAACGATAAAACTTTTTCCTAAGTCTACAATTTCTTCTATTATTTTAGAGTCCTGTTTGGTTATCTCTTCATTTATATCTACTACCAACAAAACGATATCAGCCTTTCTCAGGGTTTGCATTGATTTTATTATTCCATATTTCTCAAGCCCTTTAGTTTTTTGACCTTTTCGGCTAATTCCGGCTGTATCAATAATATTTATTTCCTTATTTTTATAAATAATTTCGGTATTTTGTGGTTCTCTGGTAGTGTGAGGCATATCACTAACAATAACTCGCTCGTAACCCAGAAGTGAATTTAAAAGAGAGGATTTCCCAACATTTGGTTTACCAATTATACATAAATTAATTTTATCTAATTCATTCTTAGCCTCTTCTTTTTTCTTTTTAATTTTATTTTTTTCAAAGAATGAAACAGCTAGATCCAAGAGGTCTCCCAAGCCAGACCCAGTTGTGGCGGAAACCATTACGGGCTCACCCAAAGATAATTTATTAAAGCTACTGGCATCTAATCTTTGCTTGAAATTATCAACTTTATTAACAACTAGAATTGTTTTTTTCTGATAATCTCTCTTTTTAATAAACTTAACCATTTCTTTATCTTCCGGTAACAACCCCGTCTTATTATCGACTACAAAAAAAAGCAAGTCCGCTCTATTTATAAGTTCATAAACTTGCTTTTGTGATTTTTGCTCTACTTTTTCTAGTCCAACAAGTTCTTGATCCATCTTCTTTTTCAGCCCCTCAATTTTTATAACTCCCGCCGTATCTATTAACTGAAAGTCTATTGTTCGCCAATTTAAAATATTATAATTAAAATCCCTGGTGGTATTTTCGACGGGCGAAACTATAGCTTGATTTTTTTCTATCAAACGATTAAAAAGAGTCGATTTCCCAACATTGGTTCGACCAATTATTACTATTAAAGGTAGGTTGTCTTTTATCATAACTGTTTAAAATTTATTCTTACTAGCATTTTCTCCTAATATAATAAGGAAATCGGGGACCTCTCGCTCTTCTGGCCCAGATTCATTTTTAATTTCTTCGGCCAACCAAGCGGGCAAATTCAATTGAACATCAGCCTGTAAAAAATCTTTTAAGTATTTTAAAGCATCTTTTTTGCCACCATAGGTAAGGTCATATATAACTGATTCTTTAAGGTCTCTTTGGCTAGAGTTACTTATTCTAAGAATTTCAAAATTATTTTTATCTAAATCTATTGCTGTTTGATTAGCCAAACCATTTATCCAAGTTCCATTTTTTATTTCTAGCTTAGCTGACTGAACATTTTCCAAAACAACTTCGTCAATTGAAGGAGATTTGGTTGAAGATGTCTTGCTTGTTTTTTCAGGGAAAAAAGTATTTACTAAATATCTAATTTCGCTATAGTCTCCCCCTCTAGGGGTTAGGATGTAAGCTCCGGCTTCGCTGCGACCTGGCACCAAAAGCCCACTAGGGCCATCATCTAAAACATAATTAGAAATATCATCACTAGTAACATCTTTAAACATTTGCCAAAGTTTCAACCCCTCCCAAACTTTTAAATTAAAAAGTAAGTTGTCGTTTAATTCTGAAATAATAGAGGCTACCATAGACGGGCGCAATAGATTTTCAGTCGATAATAACTTGTCTTTAACAGCTTGGATGATTTTTTGCTGTCTCTTGGCGCGAGCGAAATCAGAACCTTCAACACCCAAGGCATGACGAGATCGAGCATATTTTAAGGATAAACTTCCGTCCATTTTTTGCCAACCTTTTTCAATGTGTAAATGTTCATAACGAGCATAATAATCTTCATAATCCTCTCTTCCGGAGATTGGATAACGATAATCTGATAAAGTATTTTCAACATAAACCTCAACACCACCCAAGTGATCAATAATATTAATAAAACCGCTAAAATCAATTCTAAAATAATAGTGAATAGGGATATCTAAAATATCACTAACAGCCTGGGAAACAGCTTCTCCTCCGCTACCTGTTTTTTTTCTCTCCGCTAAGGCGTTGATGGCATTTATTTTTTGCCAGCCCATTCCTTCGACCATAATCATCATGTCTCGAGGTATGGACATCATAGCTACTTCCTTAGTAGAGGGCTTTAAACTAGCCAATATAATAGTGTCTGTCAGATACCCACCATCATGATTTTTTCCTCCCATTCCTAGAAGTAAAACATTTATTCTATCTTGAGGCTCTCCTTTTAATTTTTTATCAGAGCTATCTACTAGTCCTATTAATTTTCCGAGAATTGGCACTTTTCCAGCCCAGGATTCTGAGGCGTCACCGGAAATAAGGGCAGTGGCAGTGAATAAAATGAAAAAAGCCAGTAAAAAACCGGTTATTTTTAAGCCCAATCTCTTTTTACGAGGGGCTTTTTTCTGTATGTTTCGCATCAATTCTTCTTCCATTTTTTTCTTAAAATCAATCATATTTAAACAATAAAAATTCCAATTAAATTGGCTTAATACTATTATAATTTAAAAAATATGTTTTGGCAAACTGATATAAATATGCTATAATCAAAAAGAAGGAAGACCTGCTTTTTATCAAGTTTTGGAACAATCATTTTAGGCTTTTACCTGTTTATGGTCGTGATCATAAATATTAAAAGCTGAGGCAAATTCGTTTGGAAATATATGAAATGGATTTTCTATTTTAATAGTTTTTACTCGACTCCATGTAAATGGAGACTCGTTATACTGAGTTTGCCAAAATCTTGATAAAACAAGCAGGCTTTCTTTGTTTTTTTTAAATAAACAGAAAATTAAAAATAAAGTAGCCACTACAGAAGTCATTTTCTAAAAACTATTCTACGGTTACTGACTTAGCTAAATTTCTTGGTTGGTCAACGTTACAACCACGAAGTACAGCGATGTGATAAGCTAAAAGCTGTAAGGGAATAATTGTTAACAGTGGACTAAACATCTCATCAACATTAGGAACCTCGATAACATGATCTGCTAATTCTTTAATCTTAATATCTCCTTCACTAACAATGGCTATCACCTTGCCTTTACGAGCTTTGATTTCGCAAATATTACTAATAACTTTTTCATAAATATTATCATGTGGAGCAATAACAATCACTGGCATGTTTTCGTCGATTAAGGCAATGGGTCCGTGCTTCATTTCTGCAGCAGGATAACCCTCGGCATGAATATATGATATTTCTTTTAGCTTCAAAGCTCCCTCCAACGCTACCGGAAAACTAACTCCGCGCCCCAAGAATAAGCAATTACTTACATCTTTGTATTGCTGCGCAATTTTATAAGCGACATCATTAGTTTTTAGGGTTTTCTCTATTAACTTAGGTATATTTTCAAGTTCGCTGAGCCAAATGCTCATTTTTTCTTTGCTCAAACTGCCTCTAACCTGGGCCACTGCCAAGGCCATTAAGGCTAATACTGAAACTTGAGCCGTAAAAGACTTTGTAGAGGCCACACCAATCTCTGGCCCAGCATGAGTATAGGCTCCAGTATGACTATTTCTAGGGATAGAAGACCCCACAACATTACACAAGCCAAAAATAGTAGCCCCCTTTTCTTTAGCAAGATCCATCGCAGCCAAGGTGTCAGCTGTTTCACCGCTTTGAGAAATAGCAACAACTAAATCATCGGGATAAATTATTGGATTACGATAGCGAAACTCAGAAGCATACTCAACGTCCACTGGCAAGCGAGCGATTTCTTCAAAAAGATAACGTCCAACCAAACCGGCGTGCCAACTAGTTCCGCAACCAATCATTATTAGTCTTTTTATTGATTTTAATTTTTCAGCATAATCTTGCAGACTACGCATTTCTACACTAACATCTTTCAAATTTATTCTGCCTCTAATAGAATCAAAAACTGATTTAGCTTGCTCATTAATTTCTTTAATCATAAAATGAGGAAAACCACCTTTTTCAATTTGCTCCAAGTTTAATTCTAATTTTTCAACGTAAGTACTTTTTAAAACGTTCTGAATTGTTTTAATTTGCAAATCATTGTTTTTAATAATCGCCATTTCTCCATCTTTTAAATAAACAACATCTTGAGTATATTCAGCTATGGGGGTGGCGTCGCTAGCTAAAAAATACTCTCCCTTTTCATGCCCTACTCCAATAACTAAGGGACTGCCTTTTCTAGCAGCAATCAACTTATGCGCTTCATTTTTATCAAGGACTACAATAGCGTAAGCACCAATAACATTATTTAAGGCTAATCGCACCGCTTCTTCAGTAGAAGTTTTTTCATTTTTTTTAATATCTTCGATTAGATAAACCAAGACCTCGGTGTCTGTTTGAGAGATAAAATTATATCCCCTGGAGATTAACTCCTCTTTCAAGGAGCTGTAGTTTTCAATAATCCCGTTATGAATAATGGCCAAGTCACCAGACTGAGAAACGTGAGGATGAGCATTAACATCATTTGGCTCGCCGTGTGTTGCCCAGCGAGTATGAGCTATCCCAATATTACCACTAACATCCATTTTTTCTGCCTCAATTTTATTTTCTAAATCAATAACCTTGCCTTTGGTTTTATAGGTGTTCAAAGTGTCAGAGATTATGGCTATCCCGGCACTATCATAACCACGGTATTCTAAGCGCTTTAGCCCTTTTATCAAAATAGGGTAAGCAGCTGAAGGACCAATATATGAAACAATGCCACACATATTATTTATATTAATTTTAAAATTTACGACTATCGTAGGCCCAGTGTAAAACTGCCTGTCTTTGACGAGGACGGCAATTTAAATCTCCGCGACGACAATTATTTATAATAGCACTGATATGTCTTTTGATGGCCCGCCATCTTTTTATTTGTCTTTTATCTTCAAGTTCTAATCTCCGACCCATATAATAACGACAATACCACTGAAACCAACCACGTGGATCATCTTTGTGTATCCAGCCTTTTTCTCGCCAAATTTTTAGAGACTGACTAGCTCCAACCTGGAAATAATTTAGCTTAACATCGTGCTTTTGCGGTGATAATTTGGCCTTTTTGAACCAAGAAGCCGGAAATTCTTTTTGACAATCGGTCATATATTTTCCACCAAAAACTCCCAGTTCTAGCATTTCTTGAGGGCTGAGTTCTGGTTTAAAATCGGGAGAAAAATTTTTCCCAATTGGCTCGGTTAAATAATAACGATAATTTTTTTGCATTTTATCGTTGACGATGATTAGTTTTTTCATACAGGATGTCGGAATGCCCGGAATCGAACCGGGGCTACATGCACCCCATGCACGCGTACTACCATTATACTACACTCCGCTTATTATTATTTTTCTAAAACAACTATTTCGCGCCAAACCTTTTGCTCGTCTCGGCCATAAACCACAGATGAAGAAATTTTAAAGCCTCCCACCTCAGGATTCATTTTCCAAACTTTTCCCTCGGCTCTAAATTGGGGCCAAATCATCACTACTCTCCCCTTGGCTTTCAAAATTTTATAAAAAACAGTTATCGCTTTTGAATATAATTCGTTTAATTCACTAACAACCTCATCAAATTTCTTGTAACCCCTCTGCGGACCTAAATACGGCTCACAAACAATATAATCAACAGAACTTTCTTCTATTTTATCATCAAGATTTAAAACATCAGATTGAAAAACTTCAAAAATATTTTTTTCTTTTTCTTGTCCCTCTCCTTTATTAGCCCAATCAATAATCCAATCGATATTTTTAATACTATCTGAAACAGCTTTGTCTGATAAATCTGAACCAATAATTTTTTTAAAATTCATCAGGTAAGCTTCGGTTAAAATTGTACCTGAACCACAGAAAGGATCTAATAATATTTTTTTATCATAATCTTTATCATCTCGGCGGGCTAAATTTATCATTATTTGAGCTAATTTTGGTGGAATCATGCCGGAATGATCATCTCTTTGAGGACGACCGAAGTCTCGACTCGACAAGGCCTTAAAAGGTTGAACCGCTAAAGTTTTTCCTACAAAAACTCCTTTTTTATCGGTTATTAAACATAATTCCACTCCTTTAGAGATTAAATTATTTTGTTCCACCACAACACTAGAAAGAATTTTTTCTCTAGAAGTAACCATTCGACTAGAAATCCCAATGCTTTTTAAGTCTTTTTTAACAGCTAAGCCTAATTTAAAAAAATCTCCTGGAACTCTATTATCTTCATAAAAAGAAAAGCCAAAATTAAATTTTCCTTCGGCTTCATTTTTTTTGGCACTTAAAATTATTTCATTTTTAACACCATCGGAAAGAGCTCGACGATTAGCTAAGCTAAATTCGCTCACAATTTCACCAATTTTAATAATTCCCCCTAAGGAGTTTATTAAATTAGCTATATTTAGCTCTGCTTGAAATTCAGAAATTGCCACTGTTCCATATTTATACCAAGTATTATTAGGAAAAAGGGCTTTTATTTCAGCTAGAGACAAGTCGTTATTTGAGCCTAAGACAAAAAAGTATTTTTTCATGAAATTAAGATTATTATATGTTTACATTATAACAGCCCAAGACAAAATTAATCAATAGGCGCCACAATATCTTTTTCTAAAAAAGAAAAGGGACACCATAAGTGGTATCCCCAAAAAAATTCGAACACAAGGATCAAGAGAACAAAAAATTCAAACGTTCAAATTTCCAGTATCAGTTTTGCGAAGCAAACGCCGAAACTGAACCAAAGTTAGCGCTGGCAAAGAACACATCGCACGCGTCGAACTCAAGCTCGCCATCGCTGGAGTAGAAGAGCGGAGCCTCCGAGAACACGCCATCAGCATCAGGAGCAAATTCGTCACCTGCACAATCGACATCAAGTTCCTCCCAACAAACGTAACGATCGGGGTGAACCAATGACATACAGCCAAGAGCAAATGTTCCTAAGCCGAATTCGTTGCTTGCGAAGGTTTCCCTTGCTCTGCGAACGGATTTGCCACGGTGACGCATGCCGTGTTGTGCTGCGATAATCAGAATATCACCCCGTTGTTCGGCTTCCAGATGTTCCAGGAAGCCAACAGTACGAATATGCTGGCGCAATTTGCTCGGCACAATTTCACCGTTGTAGTAGTTTATAAAACTACGACTTTCGGCTAACTTCGTTTGTACCAGTTTTACTGCTTCGCAATACTGCTCAGCAGAATCGGTAATCTCAGGAAAATGTTTCTTTGCAACCGATGATACTTTTGGAATAGCGAACCATCCTTCAGCACCTTCAGGTAATGCGGGTAACACTTTGCTAAACTCCAATGCTTGTGTCGGATCAAGTCCGAACTTTTCGGCAATGAATTTTACCTGTTCTTCGATCGGTTTCATCTTGTATTCCTTTGGGTAGGCATAGCTTGAGCTTACCACCTCATTGGCATACTGGTTTGAAGTCGAATGCTTTTGAATCAGTTGCAGAAGTTCTGTTGTGAACTCACCGCCTCTGTTTTCATTTAGGCGTTGCGCTTGCTCTTCTGTGAGCTGCGCTTTGTTGTAAACACCACGGAATAAATCCGTAGCCTGACGACCCTTGGGGTCATCTGACGTGATCAACTTTTTTGTCGTCATCATCTTCTTTTTTTTTGATTTAAAGAACTGGGCCCCGACACCCAATTCCATTTTTTTTAGACAGAGGTCGGGTGCCATTATGTTGGACGCCTTATCATATTTAAATCACCCTGTCAATAGCTAAAAAATCCTTGATTTTTTAAAAATATTATGTTAGGATAATAAAAAATAAATAAATTACCTTTCCCACGCTTTTTGCGCTAAAAGGCAATCCTATCAAAGAATAGGATTAAAGGTATTCTAAACGGAAACCCATAATTTCTTAGAATACTTTTGGGTTTTTTTATTTAATTATTAATTAAAAAAATATTATTTAATTTTTAACTTTAATAATAGTTAATTTTAAGTAATAAATGTTAAAGTTTTTATGTCAAAAACAAAACCATCAGGCCTAATTCATTATGAAATGCTTTTTATAATGCCTAATAAATTCACCGATGACGAAGCTAAGGGCGTTTTTCAAAAAGTTGGCCAACTATTAAAATCTCTAGAAGGTAAAATTACCTTAGAAAATTACTGGGGAAAGAAAAAGTTTGCCTACCCTATTAACCATGAATATTATGGCTACTATGGTCTTTATGAATTTGATCTAGAAAGGACATTGATCGCTGAGGTTAATAATAAACTAAGATTAGACAACGACGTTCTAAGATTTTTAATTATTAAAAAAGATGTTAAAAATGAAGAACAAGTCAAAAAAGACCAAAAAATAAAAGCTAAAATTGAAGACAAAAAAGCCAAGGTTGAAAAAGAAAAAGAAGAAGAAATTAAAAAAACAACTAAAAAATCAACTTCCAAAAAAGAAGCTGATAAAAAAATAGATCTAAAAACTCTAGATGAGAAACTAGATGATGTTTTAAACATCGACAACCTTCTATAATATTAATTTTAGAAGATCTTATAATTAATAAGAAAAATATGTATTCTTTAAACAAAGCTATGGTTATAGGAAACCTAACCAGGGACCCTGAGGTCAGAAATACCCCCAACGGCCAAACAGTTGCCTCCTTCTCAGTAGCAACTAACTTGGTTTGGAACGATCAAAATGGTCAACAACAAAGCAAGACAGAATTTCACAATATTATTGCTTGGAGAAAATTGGGTGAAATCTGTGGTCAATACCTAAGTAAGGGAATAAAAGTCTATATCGAAGGGCGACTTCAAACTAGTGAGTGGACATCTCCTGATGGAAACAAAAGACAAAGAACTGAAATCATCGCTGATAATATGATTATTTTAACCCCTAAAGGTTCTAGCGGAGGGCCCAATAATAAAAGCGACGAAGAAATAAGCATCCCCGAGAACAATAGTGATGACGAAATCAAAGTCGAAGATATTCCTTTCTAAAAAATTAAACTATAAAATTAAAACTTCTAAGAATTTAAACAATTTTTAGATTTCAAGTTAAAAAATATGAAAAACAAATTAAACAAGAAAAAAGAATGCCAATTTTGTAGTGAAAATACTAACCCCGACTACAAAGATCCTAAAACCTTATATAGTTTTGTTAATTATTACATGAAAATAATTGGCAAAAAAAGAACAGGGGTTTGCTCTTGGCATCAAAGAAAGCTAACAACTGCCATTAAAAGAGCCAGAAAAATGGCCCTGATAGGCTTCACCCACAAATAATATTTTTACTTAATAATTTTACTTAAAAAATATGTTAAGTTTTAATGAAATAAAAACTGGAAAAGTTTTACAAGTAAACTCAGAGCCATTTTTAGTTATCAAAACTGATCATCATAAAATGGGACGAGGTGGCGCTGTTTTAAAAGTTAAATTGAAAAATTTAATCAACAATAATGTTTTAGAAAAAACATATCAAGGAAATGATAAGGCCGAAGAGGCCAGAACTGAAACTAAAAAAGCTAACTTCATGTACAAAGACCAAAACGAAGCTTACTTTATGGACAACACTTCCTTCGAACAGTTTTCTTTAACATTAGAAAATATTGGAGATAAACAATTCTTTCTAAAAGATGGGACGGACGTTGATGTTCTATATTTCAATGAAAATCCAGTCTCCATAACCTTACCAGTAAAAATGGACTTTAAAGTGACCAGCTCTCCACCTGGAGTAAAGGGAAATTCCTCTGGCAATGTTACTAAGCAAATAGAAATTGAAACTGGCGCAAAAATAACCGCCCCTCTCTTTATTAATGAAGGTGATATAATCAAAGTTAACACCGAAACCGGAGAGTACGCCGAAAGAGCTTAAACTAGTTTAAAATAAAAAAACATCACTTCCAAAAAGTGATGTTTTTTTATGTAAGAGTTCCAAGGAACTTATATATCGTCTTGATACTTAATAATTTCCAAAGAGCCAGTTGATCCGGGGACACCTCCCCCTTCTGCTGAACCATCACCCATTAAAGGCGTGGGATAAATTCTATTGTTATTATTGAAAAAATCTTTAACCGCAGGGACAACAATGTTTTTTCGATAGAAATAAGATGGCTCAGATTCTGAGATTACCGGGAAAACATAAGCAGGAACATAAATCTCATGACCTCTCATGGTTGTTTCATCGTAATTCCAGGTCCTAACCATTCCAATACTAGGAGTTCCTACTTGGATGTCAACTGTCTTAATATCAACATCTTCTCTATAATTATCATACAAGAAATAAGAACCTCCATTTTTTACCACTTCTAATATGTTTTCCTTGTCTCTTTCAGTTGAATAATAGGCGCTTTCGTAATGCTGATAGAAAAGATTGTAGACTCCGGAAACCCTTTTTTCTCTCATATCAATTTCAACCGAAAGACCGGTTTTTTCTCCCGAGTCGTCATAAACATCTACCCCCTCTACTTTTAAAGGGTATATGACTGAGATAGAGTCTGGAAAGTAGAAAGAAGCTTTATCTTCACTTAAAACATAATCCCTCATCCAATATTTTCGCACCTCTCCTGGGCCATAATTATCTAAAGGAATATCATATTCTCTCAAAAAATTATCGGACAAATTAACAATCTCTTCATCACTTAAAAAGTCATTGATTGTTAAGCGATAACTTTGATAACAATCCTGGTCATACCCTCGACAAAGCTTATCAATGCTTGGCCACTTATCCCAATTTTTATAAAGAGAAAAATTGCCGTCCTTTAAACCAAGGTAAATAGAATAACCATAGTCTCTGTCTTCGTTTATTGTTAGATTATTAACAGAAATATCACTAAAATTTCTTAGATCAAAGAAGGATATTTTTTTACCGGAAAACATGTCAGCAAATTGACGACTTAAATCAACGTTACTCCTTCTATAAACACTAACCTCTTCTGGCAGCAAATTAAAATCATCGCCGACATAAATATAGTTATACTCTATTATTTCTCTGGGTAAAATCATGGAATCATTTTTAGGGTCCATGGGAGAACCAACCTCCGGGTAAGCACTGCCTATACCCATGCCTAAAACTCTTTCTGCTTGATCACCCTCAGAAGATTCAGATTGAACATCAGAAGAAAACAAAAGTGATCCAAAAAATCCTTTATCTTTTTTAACTATTTTGACATCATCTAAATAGTTAAAATAACTTTGGCCACTTACACGTCTAAGCTCGTCGGTTTTTTTCTGTCCTCCGACGACAATAAAGCTAATTGTTAATAGGATAATGACTGCGGCAATTATTAGGGCTTGCGCAAAGTCATTTAAAAATCCTAAAAAGTTAAAAGAAGAGTGCACTGTTCTTTTTTCGAAATAATCATCTGTTATTTTAACAGGTGAAGAATTTTTTCTGCTTTTAGACCTCTTTATTTTTGAAGAAACTTTAGAGGTGCTGGTAACCGCCGCAGATTTTCCTCCCGTTTTTTTTCTTGGAGAAATCTTTGCCTTTTTAGTTACCACTTTTTTTATTCTTTTCTTTTCCATAATTTTAAAAATTAAAAAAGTTAGATTTTTTATTATCTTTATTATAACAATATTTTTAAAAAATGACAATTATTAATCCCTGGGAAAATGACTATAAAAATAAAAATAAAAGTGCTATAATAAAATTGAAAAAAATATAAAAAAATATGACTACACTTATAATTATTTATTTAGCTCTATTTGCTGTTGTCGGCCAACTAAATCTAAGGTTGGCGGTCTTACTTTTAATATTAACCCTACCTAGTTATTTAATAAGGTTTTCTATTTTAGACATGCCAGTAACCCTATTAGAAATATCTCTATTGATAACATTCGCTAATTGGATTTTAAAAAATTACAAGCAATTATTAAGACTTAGAAAGTCTGACCGTCGGAGCAAGCAACCCTATCCCTTTGGCTGGGAAATAATTTTGCTTTTAGTTATTGCTCTAGCCTCAACCTTTGTTGGAGGGTTAAGCCTCCCAGCCTTAGGAATATTTAGGGCCTACTTTCTAGAGCCATTATTTTTATTTATTTTAATTCTAAATACCATTAGGGGAGAAAAAGGAATCAAGCAAATTATAGGCGTATTGGCTATATCCACTATCTTTATTTCTCTAATTGCTATTTGGCAAAAAATAACTGGCCAATTTATTTTTAATGAGTTTTGGGCCAATCCCGAAAACCGCCGTGTTGTTTCAGTTTTTGGCTATCCTAACGCCGTGGCCCTTTTTATTGGTCCCATAATCCCCTTGTTGATTGGGACATTTTTTTGGCGTCTAAAAGAAAGAAGCTCTTTATTAAATTTTCTTAATCAATTATTACTTTTTACGGCAATCACTTCTGGCGTGTTAGCTATTTATTTTGCTAAATCCAAGGGAGCATTAATCGCCATCGCCCTATCCCTGCTTATTTCTATTTTTATAGTTATAAGAAAGAAGGCTAAATTAATAATCCTGGCCTTATTAATAATAATTGTTCCAGCGCTGCTCCATTATCAAAAAGATTGGATTAATTTTAAGTTATCCACCAGCCTTTCTTGGCAAATTCGACAAGCCCAATGGCAGGAAACCAATAAAATGCTGAAAGATAATTTTTTATGGGGAGCTGGCCTTAATAATTACCAAGAAAAAATACTACCCTATCACCAAGAAGGAATATTTTTTAATAAAGACGCTGATCCAGATTTTTCCAGAAAAATTGTAATTTTTAATGACAAATATCGAGTTGAAAGATGGCAGCCAGTGGAAATCTACTTATACCCGCATAATATTATTTTAAACTTTTGGACCGAGCTAGGTTTTATCGGTATGCTATTATTTGTTTTTATAATACTAAAGTTTTTATTTCTTTCTCTCAAATATTATTATCAACAAAAAAATAGCAAAAACAAATTTTTGGGGCTGGCACTATTCTCTTCGATGCTGGTTATAGTTATTCACGGAATAGTTGATGTCCCCTATTTCAAAAATGACCTGTCAGCTCTTTTTTGGATAATTATAGCTATCCTGGCCATCTTAAAAATATCTAATAAATCAATGGGGGTATGGAAAAAATAAATTTAAATAAATTTATCGCCGACAACAGCTCTTACTCCCGACGTCAGACAGAAGACTTAATTAGAAAAGGACTTGTAAAGATAAACGGAAAAACAGCCGAGCTAGGCCAAAAAATTAAACTTCAAGATGAAGTAGAGGTTAATGGCGAAAAAATAAACACTGACATTAAAAAGATTTATATAAAGTTAAATAAACCGGTGGGCTATGTTTGTAGTAATAGACTTTTTAAGGGAGAGAAAAATATTTTTTCCTTAGTCGATAGTGAAGAAAAACTATTCTCTATCGGACGACTAGACAAGGATAGTTGTGGTTTAATAATTCTAACAAACGACGGCGACTTGACCTATAAACTAACTCATCCTAAATTTGAGCATCAAAAAACATATTTGGTAACTTTAAGGAAAGATTTTCACTTAAAAAACAATAATTTTATAGAAGAACTGAAAAGTAAATTTAAAAAAGGTGTCGATATAAAAGAAAAAACCTTGGCTAGAGTCAAGGATATTGTTTTTTTGTCGGAGAATGAAATAAAGATTGTTTTAACTGAGGGCAAAAAAAGACAAATTAGAGAAATGTTTAGAGTCTTTAATTTAAGAATAGAAAGGCTCCAGAGAATAAATTTTGCTGGTGTTGGACTAGGATCATTAAGAGAGGGTGAATGGGAGCGCTTGAGTGAAGATGAGATTAAAAAATTAAATAAAATATAATATTAACTATTAGAGAGGTTGCCGAGCGTCGCTTAAAACCCATTTAGCCTTCGACGCGTGGCCGAACCCCTCCCTTTCCGCCAAACAAAAAACCTGAAATACTTCGGGTTTTTTGTTTGTTGAAACTAAGAAGGAGAGATTCGAAAGCCGGTTTGTTTTATCTTTTCTTATATCTAGTCGTTCGACCAACACCAATCCGCTCAATCCACTTTAGCTGTAATAATTTATTCAAGATTTGATTAATAGTCGGCCTAGGAATTTTGGTTGCTTGGGAAATTTCTAGTGGTGTCACTACCTTGTCTTGCTTATCAATGTATGTCCAAACAATATCTTGCTGAGGTGATAATAATTTTGACGCTTCTTTATGAGAAATAATATCAATTGCACGTTCTGATTGTTCTAAAACAATCTTTAAGAAAAAAGTTAGCCAAGCGCTAATGTCTTCCTTATTAGTTCTTAAAGTCTTTTGACTAGCTCTTAGGGCAATATAATACTCAGGTTTATTATCTTCAATTAATTTTTCCTGTGAAACGTAAGGCATATATTCATAGCCGTGTTGCAACATCAGAAGATTACTTAAGATACGAGAAAGACGACCGTTACCGTCAGCAAAGGGGTGAATATGCAAAAATTCTACCAGAAAATTTCCGATGATAATTAAAGGATGAGCTGATTTTTCTAAAAAAACTGTCTGAGTGCGCTCCACTAATTCCTGCACTTCTTTTGGTGTTAACCAAGGAGCAGTCGTGTCAAATAATATTTCTATCGGTTTACCAGTTGGTGACACCATCGCCACTTTGTTTTCATCTTTTTTATGTTCACCACGATGTAGTTCATCTTTTTCGGAATACTTTAACAGTTCACGGTGAAAAAACTTAATAGTTCTCTCAGCGAAGGGAATTGATTGATATGATTCAAACACATTTTTTAATAAATCAAAATATCCGCACACTTCTTGTTTGTCGCGGTCTTTAAATTTTTGAAGAGATAGCCCCCGCATCAATCTCTCCACATCTTTATCAGATAACTGTGAACCCTCAATGCGGGTTGAAGCACCGGTTGAAGTAATTAAAATAGATTTTTTCAAATTACTCAAAGTTTGTTGATCTAGTTTAGCACCATTTATCCATTTACTTTTAAGCAAATCTATTTTATCGATTAATTCAACAATATTCTGAGGCAAATTATTTATTCTGTTGTCGAATTTATTATACATAATCTTATATAGTTTATATATAAGATTATATAGGAAATTGCAAGGGTGAATCAAAATATAACTCAGTTTTTAGCAATTAAAATTAATTTTATTGGCTAATATGAAACAAAATAAAGTATCGGAGCGATCCACTTAGTTCGAATCGCCTGCTCTCCACTAACAAAAAAACTATCTATTGACATAAATATGAAAGTATGTTATAATATTACCGTGGTTCGTTGAAAATGGTTAAATTTGATTCATTACCTAAGTTAATGGGGCATTCCCCATAATTCATTGCTTTAGGTAATAAATTGAATTACAAACCCCCAAAAACAAAAAAGAGATGAAAAAAATTAACAGAAGAGCCCAAAGAGTGATCTCCACCAGGGAAAACCTCGTGATTTTACTCTTTGTCGCCAGCGGAATTACCATTGGTTTTATACTGAACGCTTTGTCCGGCCCTGATAACCAGGCAGCTGGTGCCCGAATTTTTGTGGCGCTATGTATCCTTGCCGCAGCAGTCACAACAGGATGGTTGCGCTACCGGTGGCTAGGGAAAAAACTGAATGAACTGGTGAAACAAAAAAACGCTGATTGCTCAGCGACACACCGACTAAGAATTTCGACCCCGGAAAATAGCACTAAGCTGTTATCCGGGTTTTTTTATTTACTATCCTTGATAATATAAACAAAATAAAAACTATATAAGAAGATAATAGCTAAAAATAAAAACAGATATTGCACTGGAAAAAAACTAAGAACCAAAACTCCCAAACCTGACCCAACTAAATACCCCAAAGGATAAGAGGTTCTTAAAAAATTGATTTGACTGACATGCTTAACATCAACAATCTTAAAGAAACTAGCTTCTCGCATCTCCTCAACCAAGGCCGCTCCAATACGACTAAAAAATAAAATTGCTCCCCAAACAAAGGGATTGGTTGATTTCACGAAGAAGAACATCAACAAGGCACTCATTAATATAAAAAGGCCAGCAAACATCATTTCTTTCTCTCCTAAATACTTGTCGGCGATAATACCAGCCGGAATTTCTATCAAAATAAAAGGTATCAACATGATAGAAAACATTATTCCTAGAGTGCTCCACTCAAATCCCAAATTAGTATGCAAATAGATAGGTATAAAAACTACAGCTGAATTAAAAAATAAATTTAAGAAAAAAGAAACAAAATAAATCCCCCTTAAATTTAAATCTTTCCAAAAAATTTTTATAGTCTCTCTTATTTTTAAAGCCTCAAAACGAACTTTTCTATGAACTTTTTTTCTATTAAAAACTATGATGGCATAAAAAACCAATAAAATAGAGGCCGATGCTAAATAAACTGGACCGTACCTATCGTCGGCCACCACCAATCTAGAAGCTAAAAAGGGAGAAACTATCCAACCCAGGTTCATAAAGGTAAAATAAATAGCTCTGGTTTTACCTGTATTTGTATTTTTAGTAAAGCTTTCTACAAATATGTCCATATTCACCCAGATCAAATTAGAACTAACCCACATGGAAACAAAAAAAATAAACAACCAAAAAGCCGAGGGATTCATCGCTAAAAAAAACAAAGATACTAAGTTTATAAATATCATAGCCTTGGCCGAGGCTAGGTTGCCAAATCTTTTTATAGTCTGAGGAAAGAACAACATTGAAACAAAGGTCAACAAGTTGGCCACAACAAAAAACAGTCCGACATATTCTACCGCGACTGAGTTTTCTATTAAACTAGAATTAATATAAGCTGGCAAAGCACTAGAGATGGCTAAAAATATTCCAGCTATATATAAAATAAACAAACTTTTGTTCTTTCTGCTTTTATAAATTTTACTAAAAAAAAGATCAAATCTATACATTTTTTTTGGAATTACTTTTAAAATAAAATTTAGGAGTTAAAAATATTAACACCACAACTATAATTATACTAATAAATTGAGGAAAGCGCAAACCAAAAATTTCAGGAGCAAAATCAATTCGAATAAATTCCAAACTAAATCTTAAAATAGAATACAAAGACAGATATAAGGCGGTAATTAAAAAATCATTTTTAAAACTAACCTTATTTTTTTTAATGAAATAAAAATGAAGAGAAATTAAAATTATAAAAACAATCAAACTGCCTAGAGATTCGTATAAAAAAGTGGGATGGAAAAAAGATGTGCCCAAGTGTTCTAAAGGCCGATTAATTGGACTAATATAAACGCCCCAGGGTAAATCAGTGGGTCGACCAAAGAGTTCTTGGTTAAAATAATTTCCCCAGCGCCCTATGGCCTGAGCCAGTACCAAGCCCGGAGCAATCATAGCTGTCAATTTAAAGAATCTAGACCACTGACTAAGGTTTTCAAAAGATTTTATTTTAACCTTTTTAACAAAAACCCATAAAGTAATTAATCCGGCCAATATTCCTCCATGGATAGCCAGTCCTCCCTGCCAAATTTTAAAAACGTCTACAGGATTTTCGATATAATAGCGCCACTCCAAAAAAATATCATAAATTCGGGCTCCAATAATTCCAAAAATAATTAGATAAAAAGCTAGGTCAATAACAGTATCTTTTTCTATTTTATATTTTTTAGCTAAAAATAAGGTTAAGGAAAAGGCTAAAAATATCCCTAAAACAATAAAAAATCCATACCAATAGATTTTTAGAAAGCCCCAAGAAATCAATACTGAACTGGGTTCAAAATTGTGTAATATATTTATCATTTGTTATTAATTAACTCGATGATAACAAATCCCAAAGATCTTAATAATCTTAATAATCCTAATAATCCTATTTCTCTGTGCGGGCGGAGAGACTCGAACTCTCATGGATTGCTCCGCTTGCTCCTAAGGCAAGTGCGTATACCAATTTCGCCACGCCCGCGAAAGTATTATTATAATAATATAAAATATTTAATAGGGCAAGGGGGCGCTGTTTTTTCATTTAATTTAAAAATATGTTATAATACTTCTATAAATAAAAAAAATAATCTTAAATTTTAAATCTATGTCTTCTAAAAAATTTATCAAATTCTTTGACGAACTTCGGATTAAGGATGTCCCTGTGGTTGGAGGTAAAAATGCCTCCCTAGGAGAAATGTATCAAAAACTTTCTCCAGAAGGAATTAATGTCCCCTTCGGTTTTGCCACCACCTCCTCTGCTTACAATTATTTCATGGAAAAAAGTGGCTTAAAAAAAGAAATTAGAGAAATTTTAAAAGACCTTAGCACCCACAACGTGCAGAACCTCATGACTCGAGGAGAGAAGGTGCGACAAACAATTTTAAAAACCCCCCTACCAAAAGACTTAGAAGCAGAAATTGTTTCAGCCTATAAAAAACTATCCAAATTTTACAAAAAAACAAATGTTGATGTCGCCGTCCGATCCTCAGCTACGGCCGAAGATCTACCAGATGCCTCTTTCGCCGGCCAACAAGAAACCTATCTAAACATCACCGGAGAAAAAGATTTGCTTTTAGCTGTTAGAAAATGTATTGCCTCTCTTTTTACTAATCGCGCCATCTCTTATCGCACCGACAAAGGCTTCGACCACTTCAATATTGCCCTATCAGTAGGTGTACAAAAAATGTGTCGCTCTGATCTTGGCTCTTCTGGTGTAATGTTTACCATTGATACCGAATCTGGTTTTAAAGATGTAGTTTTGGTTCACTCTATTTATGGCCTAGGAGAAAATATCGTGCAAGGAAAAGTTAACCCCGACCAATTTTTCATTTTCAAACCAACTAAAAAAATAATTTATCGAGCTATTGGTAAAAAAGAGATTAAAATGATCTACAATAAAGACCATAAAAAACCAGTCAAAGATATTCCTGTTAAAAAAGATGACCAAGCTAAACAATCCATAACCGACGAGCAGGTATTAACCCTGGCTAAGTGGGGTATGGCTATTGAGAAGCACTACAAAAAGCCCATGGATATTGAATGGGCTTATGACGGAAAAGATAAAAAATTATACATCGTGCAGGCTCGTCCTGAAACTGTAGAAAGCGCTAAGAATCAAAACATTCTAGAAAGATATAAATTAGGAAAACGTGGAAAAGTTATTAGCACCGGTCAAAGTGTGGGCAATAAAATCGGAAGTGGCCAGGTAAACAGAATTATGAGCGTTAAGGATATTAAAAAATTTAAAGCTGGCCAAGTTCTGTTAACTGATATGACCGACCCAGACTGGGAGCCAATCATGAAAATCGCATCAGCTATTGTCACCGACAAAGGAGGACGAACTTGCCACGCCGCGATTATTTCTCGAGAAATGGGGATTCCTTGCGTAGTTGGAACCAACGACGCTAGCAAAAAAATTAAAAGTGGCGAGAATGTTACAGTTAGTTGCGCTGAAGGTGAAGTTGGATTTGTTTATCAAGGTAAAATACCCTTTAAAATAGAAACTACTGACATCGGAAAACTAGCTCGACCTAAAACAAAAATAATGATGAATATCGCCGAGCCTGACACCGCTCTTTTGCACTCCTTTATTCCTAATGACGGTGTCGGATTGGCCCGCCTAGAATTTATTATCAACAACTACGCCAAAGTCCACCCTCTAGCTTTAATAAACTATAACAATTTAACGGATAAGGTCTTAAAAAATAAAATTGATAAAATCACCGAAGGCTATAAAAACAAAAGTCAGTTTTTTGTAGATAAATTAGCCGAAGGAGTGGCGATGTTAGCGGCTGGATTTTATCCGAAGGATGTTATTGTTCGTTTATCAGATTTCAAAACTAACGAATACGCCAATTTATTAGGAGGTAAGGATTATGAACCGCTAGAGTCTAACCCAATGATAGGATGGCGAGGGGCTAGCCGTTATTATTCTAAGGAATTTTTACCAGCTTTTAAGCTGGAGTGCCAAGCCTTAAAAAAAGTACGTGATGAATTTGGTTTAACTAATGTTAAAATTATGATTCCCTTCTGTCGAACAATAGAGGAGGGTAAAAAAGTTTTAAAAATAATGGAAGAAAATGGCTTGAAGCGCGGAAAAAATGGATTAGAGGTTTATGTTATGGCTGAAATTCCAGCCAATATAATTCTAGCTGAACAATTCGCTAAAATTTTTGATGGCTTCTCTATCGGCTCTAATGACCTAACACAATTAACCCTAGGAATTGACAGAGACTCGGGTGGAACGTTAGAGGTGGCTGGTCAATCTGATGAAAAAAATGAGGCGGTTAAAATTTTAATAAAAAATTTGATAAGTGTCGCCAAAAAAACTAAAACCAAAGTTGGAATTTGTGGGCAAGCCCCAAGTGATTTCCCAGATTTCGCTGAATTCTTAGTAGAATGTGGGATAGATAGCATATCCCTAATACCGGACTCTATTATTAAAACCACAATAGTGGTTAATGCTAAAGAAAAGAAAAATAAAAAGCATTTTATGTTAACAAAGGTCTTTTAGGAACCTTCCTTTTTCCATCTCTCCCCATACAAATTTAAGACTAATAAAATTTAAGGACAAAAAAGTCAAATTCCAAATAATTATTAGAAATATACAAAATAGCCCTAAAAATGGGCTTTTTTGTTTGTTTTTTAAAAGACTAGCCCCAGGGATTGACTTTTTAAAAGAAATATGCTATAATACACTTGTGTACTTGAGATGTGAATAGTGGTTCTTTGACAATAATTTTGGTTAATGTTTATAAGGGTTTTATTATAAATAGAACTTTTGTAAACATTAACCAATAATTAAATCAAAACAAACCAAAAAAACCAATATCATGAAAAAACTTGTTGTATTATTTGTAATTTTGGTTGCAATAGCAACCACCGTTTTTGGGCAGATTACCTCCAGTGACCTCCTCGAAAAGAGGACTCAGGAAATTCAGGCCATCGATAAGAGCCTGAGAAAATCTGCTACCAGGGGCACCCAAGTCGACCCAGATGAACGGGAAAAGCTGGTGGCAAAAGTTGACTCCTTTTACCAGCCGCTAATCTTAGCGGCCATGGGAAGAGAGTCTTCCGCAAGTACCACTACCTCTGCCACACCGACCACTTCTTCTGTCCAGAAGAAGGCAGGTAGTCATATTACGTATGGTAGCGATGGGAAGGTGACAGGAACCACCGAGGTTTCTTCGGAAACACCGGTGGCACCACCAAACCCCATACCAGCTCCGGCTGACAGAAATTGTTTTGGCTCAACGGTCACCTATCAAGGAGACCAGGGGGCTTTCAGCGGCAACTCTACCTCTGTAAGAAGAGGTTCGGAGGCTTACGCTACCGTAGCCATAGCTGATGCCAACGCCTATCTGGTCCGCCAGATGGCTAAAGGTGCTAGCGCCACGGTAAATGCCCCAGCCACAGGAAACCAGGTTGGTCTGGAAGGAATGATTATAAACAAATATCGCTTCCGCGAATTGGAAGTGGAAATTGTTGGGACAAATCCCGGCAATGTTTATAAAAGAACATTCCTCCTGGGAAAAGAACAGTCCATCACGGACTACTTACTCCCAGGAAACTACAGGGCTACCATTAAAATTGTTGGACATGGATCTCCTGCGATCCATAACTTCACAGTAGCCCCCCAGCGAACCCACTCTTTCCACGGAAAGAATGTTTTCTGGGGCCTATATGGAGGAAGCTCCTGGTAAGCCCACCTCTCAAGGCACAACAAGGCACCCCTCAAAAGGTGCCTTTTTTCTTTTTACAAAAAAACAACAAAAAAATCATCGCATTAAACCGATGATTTTTTAAAAATACAGAAATTAAATTTATAAACCCTAAGGAGTTCCACCAACATTAGGGGTTGTTGTGGTTTGAGATCCTCCAGGTAAATTTCTGAAAACAAAAGCTGTAATTGCATAAGCTAAAACCACAATAATCAACCCTATAACCGCATTCTTAATTCTACTCTGAGCTTTTTTAACTTGTTCTTCATTACCGCCGGCAGTCATCCACTGATAACCGCTAAATATCATCAAAATAACAAAAATAACAGCTAAAAGAGATAGAAGAGTAAGAATAATAACACTAATAATTCCCTCTGCTTGAACAGATTGAGAAAATCCAGCTGAAGATATAAAGGCGCCCATTTGTCTCTCTCCAGAAGAGGCTACCTCCTCCGCAGGGTTACCTGCCAAAACATTATTAACCGAAAAACCGAAACTAAAAAAAACAGCTAACAGAATTATTATTACAAATTTATTTTTAAAAAGTTTTTTCATATAATTATTGTTGTATTCTATTTATAAAATATCTATCTATCAAACTCCAAATAGCATAGGCTGATAACGTTATAATTAATCCAATAATAGCGCTTTTAATTCTCTCCTGAGCTTTTTTAACTTTTTCCTCATTGCCACCAGCGGTCATCCATTGAACACCACCAAAGATTATCAAGATTATAAAAAGAACACCCAAAATAGAAAGAACCACATTAGCCACTAAACCCAGACCACTAGCCAAGGAAGTTTCATCAGCAGAAGAATAACCACCGCTTTCGCCAACTTTTTCTAAACGACCCAAAATACCAGAAGAATCACTTTCATCAGCAAAAACTAAAAAGGGTAAACACAATAAAAAAACTAAGAAAATTGCTGAAAGAAATGAGTTTATATTTTTTTTAACCATAGAAAAATTATTTATTTAAATTAAATCCTAATAATTAAACCCCGGAGGCCTGATTAATAAACGCCCCTATTACAAAAATAGAAATGGCATAGGCTGTTAAGACTATTACTAACCCTATTATCGCCCTTCTAATAATACTTTGAGCCTTGCTTATCTTTTCTTCATTTCCGCTAGCAGTCATCCACTGAATTCCTCCATAAATCATTAAAATAATGAAAAGAACACCTAGAATAGAGAGGACAACCTGGACTGCTGTTCCCACAACTGTTTCCGGAGTAGTGGTTCCACTGATATCATAACCCATTTGAGAAGCGGCGGCACCCAAGGCCTTGTCTTCACCAGATCCAAAGGCATCTGAAAGATTAGCAGCCTTAGTACTGGAAATAAATAAAAAGCAAAACAAAAATATTATTAATAAAAAATGAATGGTTTTAAAATAATTATTTTTTTTCATAAAAACAATCTAATATAAACAATTATTGCAAAGAATCTGAAAAAGCTGTAACCAATAAAATACTAATGGCATAAGCTAACAAGACTACAGCTAAGCCAATAATGGCCCTAGTAATAGTAGACTTGGCTCTCTCTAGTTTTTGTTCATTGCCCCCAGCAGTCATCCATAAAATCCCTCCTAATATTAACATGATCATAAAAAGAACTCCTACGAGAGACAAAACTATATTGACAATCACACCAGCCCCAGAATCCAGAGATCCGGCACTATTAAAAATTTTTTGACTAGTATGTCCTGTCCCCTTGGCTGTGGTTTCTACGCCAGTGCTCTCTAGAAAAGAAAAGGCATTACCAACCCCTATATTTAAAGAGAAAAATAAAAAAAAGATTAAAGGTAATATAAGAATATAATTTTTAATCTTTTTTAAACTCATAGAAAATTAAATTTTAACAGTATAAACTAATATTTTCTAAAATATTTTTTGATGTTCCACCACCATCAGTTCCTGCCGGATCGGAGCTGGTTAACTGTTCTCCAATAAAGGCGGTAATTGCATAAGCAGCTAGAACTATGATTAAACCAACAATTGCCTGAACAATGAGACCACGTGCCTTTGCCACCTGTTGTTCGTTGCCTTGAGACAGCATCCATGTAAGACCTCCATAGATTATTAAGGCCATAAAAATAACCCCGATGAAAGACAGAATGGCCCCTATTAATATACCTAGTCGACTAGAAATAAAATTACCGGAGCCTTTGGAGTTATCAACATCTTCAACACTAAAAGCCTCCCCCAAGTCCCCCACCTGAACTGTTTCCCCCAGACCATAAGAAGCCTGGACTACAGCAAAAAAAGAAAAAAATAAAAAAACCACTAATAAAAAAATGATAAATTTATTTAATTTAAACATATTTTATATTTTAATAGCAAAATATACGTCCATTGTTGTAGGCACTTTAATAATAAAACGCTCACAACGATGGTGCTTATTTCTAAAAATAAGCACCGTACTTCCAAAATCGACTTTAGAAATAACACAAAGAACTAGTTTCCGGTTGCAGACATTAATTCGTTTAGAACAAATGAAGCGATTCCCCAGGCGGCTAGAATTATAACCAAACCGATAACACCGGCTCCTAATAATTTTTTGGCCTCGGCCACTTTCTCTTCATTGCCTCCAGCGGTCATCCATTTAAATCCACCCAAAAGAACGATAATAACGGCGATGATTCCCAATAAAGTTAGAACTACGTTAATAATTTGGGCTATCATGGTGCGAGGATCTTTTTGTCCCAAGACAATCTCTTCTCCTCCTGCGGCCCCATTAATATAATTATAACCGAAATTATCTCCGGCTGCCTCTACTCCAGCAGGCAATACCATCAAAAACGGAGTTAAAAACAAAGAAACTATAAACAAAGAAATTATTTTTTTTCTCATAATTCACCACCTTTCTAGTTTTAAATTTAATAAATTATAATATTAAAATTATAACACAAAAGAACGGAAACGACAATAAAAACATTAATAAAAAGTGAGCACTAGTTTCCAGTAGCGTCCATTAATTCATTTAAGACAAACGAAGTTATTCCCCAGGCGGCTAGAATTATAACCAAACCGATAACACCGGCTCCTAATAATTTTTTGGCCTCGGCCACTTTCTCTTCATTGCCTCCAGCGGTCATCCATTTAAATCCACCCAAAAGAACGATAATAACGGCGATGATTCCCAATAAAGTTAGAACTACGTTAATAATTTGGGCTATCATGGTGCGAGGATCTTTTTGTCCCAAGACAATCTCTTCTCCTCCTGCGGCCCCATTAATATAATTATAACCGAAATTATCTCCGGCTGCCTCTACTCCAGCAGGCAATACCATCAAAAACGGAGTTAAAAACAAAGAAACTATAAACAAAGAAATTATTTTTTTTCTCATAATTCACCACCTTTCTAGTTTTAAATTTAATAAATTATAATATTAAAATTATAACACAAAAAAAGTAAACAACAATAAAAACAAACCAAAAAAGCTAGTTTCCGGTTGCGTTCATTAGTTCGTTCAGAACAAACGAGGTTATTCCCCAAGCAGCTAGAATTATAACCAAACCGATAACGCCAGCTCCTAATAATTTTTTAGCCTCAGACACCTTGTCTTCATTGCCCCCGGCGGTCATCCATTTAAATCCACCCAAAAGGACAATAACAACAGCAATAATACCAAGCAACGTTAAAACAACGTTGATAATCTGGGCTACCATAGTACGAGGATCTTTTTGTCCTAAAACTATGCCTTCTCCGGCTACCCCATTGCCATTTACATACCTTAATCCAAAAGGATCGGACGGCGTAGCCTCAGCTGGAAAAGCAATTAAAAATGGGGTTAAGAACAAAAAGAATACCAACAAAGAGATTATTTTTTTTTTCATACTTTAAAATTTTACTTTTAAAAAACTGCTATTAGAAATTAGTCTTAATTCAATATTTAACACACAATAATTCTAACATATATTTCAAAAAAGTACAATTACTGTTATAATAAATACATAATTTAAAAATAATTACCATGAAGAGAATAAAATTCAAGAACATTATAATTATCTTTTTCTATTTAATATTCTTTCTATTATTGCTAAAGAGTTCCTTCTCATACTTGGATCCTGATTTGGGTTGGCACTTAAAAGCCGGGGAAGAGGCTCATTTAAATAAAGCCGTTCCTTACGAAAATTATTACAACTATGTTTTTCCAGCCGAAGAAAATTTCTGGATAAATCACGAATGGCTATCAGACTACTTATTGTTTTTAGCTTATGATAATTGGGGCTATCCTTTTATAAACATATTTTTCGCCCTGCTTATTATATTAACCTTAGTAATATTAAATGGCTTTGTTAGTAAAAAGATAATAAAAGATGAGAGGTCTATTTATATTATATTAATAATAGAGGCTTTAGGTCTCAGGGCGATGCTACCTCATTTTGGCGTTAGAGTACAAGAAATAAGTGTTTTATTTCTCCTCTTATTATTAATAATTGTTTTTAATTTCGAAAAGGGGGCTTTAAATAAAAATAATCGTTATTTTTTAGTATTAATATGGTTGATCCCCCTCTTTTATTTATGGGCCAATTTACACGCTGGATTTTTATTAGGAATATTTACATTACTCTTTTACTTAGGAGTAAAAATAATTGAAAAAATTGTCTATAATTTTAAAGACAGAAAATTAGGAAGAACCCTGGAATCTTTCTTCAATCTAGAGAGCCGCCTTGGCAACAAAAACTTAAGGATATTTTTTGTTTTCTCTATTTTGGCTGTTGCCAGTACCACCCTAACTCCTTATGGCTTAAAATTGTTTGACTTTTTATCTTCCTATAAAAATACCGCCTATTTAAAAATAATATCTGAGTGGCTACCTCAGTATTATTGGCCTCTGATGTATGAACAGATAGTATACATCGGACTAGTTTTAACTGGTTGGATAATTACTGTGTTTTTTTATAAAAATTATAAAAATAATCAACATGGAAAGGTTTTTCTAAGCCCCTGGATGCTGGCTTTAAATCTTTTTTTTATAATTTTAGCCATAAAATCGAAAAGGCACTTTCCTCTGTTCTTTATAGTATCACTTCCATTTATTTCCAGCTTCTTTTATCATGAGTTTAAAGAGACATTATTGAAAGGAATAAAAAAAACAAATAATACTATAGACTGGTTTTTAAAAATATTTTTAATTAGTGTTTTTACTTGTACTACCTTGTTAATAGCTATAAATATTAATTTTGTTTATAATCCCTTTGATTACTTTAATCAAAGCTACCCCCGAGACGCCACTAACTTTCTAAAAGAAAATCATGAAAAATATTTTTCAGCTAATATTTTTAATCACTATGCCTGGGGAGGATATCTGATTCATGAATATCCAGAAAAAAAATTATTTATTGACGGACGCCTTCCCCAAAAAGAAATTAATAATCACAGCTTTGTAGAAGAATATGCTTTGTTTTTTTCAGAAGAAGAGGAAATCGTTACTAAAAAAATTGAAGAATATCAGATTAAATTATTTTTACTAGACAAACCAATAAAAATAAAAAAACGCTGGTTAGATAAAAAAATATTTGGCTTTAAAAATGACTATCTAGAGACAGAGAACCAGCTAATAAAATATTTAGACAATAACAATTTTAATAAAATCTATGAAGACGAAATTAGTGTCATCTATTACCAAAAATAAAAAAAACAACAAAACATATCTTTTTATTGCCTTCTATTACTTATTGCTATTATTATTTTGTTTATTTTTTCATTATAGAAATTATTTAAACGCTGACGAGGGAGTAATTTTAAATGGAGCTTGGCATCTTTTTAACGGCTATCAATTATACTTTGACTTTTTTGAAATAATAGGTCCAGGGAGCTTTTATCTTGTTTTTTGGGGTTTTAAAATATTTGGACCTCATTATTATGTTGCCAGTATAATAAGCATATTGGTTCTATGGGGTGGCTCTATTGGAATTTTTAAACTTCTAAATTTAATAAAAAAAGATATTTTCTTGAATTTTATAATTCCAATTTTATTTATAATTATTTTTATCGGTGATCCGATTATCAATCATAATTTATATAATATTTTTTTTATAATTTGGTCTTGCTATTTTTTGGCCCTGGGACTTAAAACAAATAAGAGCAAATATTTTGTCTGGGGCGGTTTTCTCGGAGGATTGGCTGTTGTTTTCTTACAACAAAAAGGATTATTGTTTTTGGGTTCAACTTTTTTATTTTTACTAATGGACATGATAAGAAATAAATTTAAAAATTATAAAAATATTTCTATATATGTAGTCTTTTCTCTCTTGCCAATAACCTTAGTTCTTATAAATTGGCCTATAGAATTACTTTATTATAATCTAATAAAGTTTCCCTCTTTAAATTACTGGGAAGCAAACAAAACCTCGTTTTTATTATTAATAATAGCCACTCTTTTCTTTTCGTATTATGCAATAAGATTAAAAAATAAATCCAAGATTACCGACTATCTCCTTTTTACTCAATTTTTTTTACTACTATCTGTAATCCCATTAGCAGATCTCTATCATATTTCATTAGTAGTTTTTCCCCTACTAACTCTAACACCTTTTTTGTTTATAGCTTCAAAAAATTGGACTAAAATAATCCCTATTATATTTCTATTTTGGATGGCCATTTATTCTTTGGGGGAAGCGATAACAAACTTCAAGCCATTCTATTTTTTCCCAAAAGATTTTATTGAATTTATAAGAGAAGAATGTCCTGATAAATATATTTATGTTGGACCGTTCTGCCCTGGTATTTATTTTGAAACGAAAAAAATAAATGCCAGCTCCTATGGATTGTTAATTGAAGGATATTCTACCACAGAACAATTTGAAAAAGCGTTAGAAGAAATTAAAATAAACCAACCTTCCTGTATAATACTAAATTATAGCCAAAATACCAGCGAACACTTTCAACATCAAGGAAATAATGTATTAGAAGAATACATTAGCAAAAACTATAGAATTAAGAAAACTTATTATGATAATCAAATCGTCATCTATAGCAACCGAGAATAAAAATTTAATTTTGCCAAAGTTTATGAAAACAAAATTATCATCACTTATCATCAAAAATAAAAATCTAATTTTACTGGGACTAATATATTTCTCTTTTTTATCTCTATTCTATTTAGTAGAGCCAGTTAGAATAATAATATTTCAAGAAAGCTCTCAGACCCTAGGAGAGAATGTTGTTTTTTGGGCCGTGATTCTAAATCTTATTATTTTGTTTTTAACCCACCTATTATTTTTTAAAAAAATACAAAAAATTTCCTTCAAAAAACTTTTTATAGTAAGTGTAATAATAAACTTATTTTTATGGTTAGTTTGGCCTATTGCTTCATCAGATGTTTTTGGTTATATTTACCAAGGAAGAGTCTGGGCGATTTTCAAAGAAAACCCTTATTTAACTAGCTATTACAGCTTTCAACATGATGTTTTCTTCAACAGTCTAAACAACATTTGGTCGGAATACACCTCGAGATATGGGCCAATTTTTACAATAATCAATAGCTTTTTTACCTTCTTATTTAAAAACAATATTGTATTAAATTTATTTATCCTGAAATTTTTCTTTATAATAATTAATATTTTAAATGGATACTTAATTTATAAAATAACTAAAAACAAAAAAGCCTTTTATCTATACACACTTAACCCACTAATATTATTTGAATTTGCTATAAACGGGCACAACGATGTCTTATTTATATTCTTTATAGTATTGGCTATGTTCTTTCTAGGTAAAAAAGGGCACGACTTAAAAAACTACTTAACCTCTTTTTTCTTATTAACACTGTCATTTCTGACAAAATTTATATCCGTTATCTTTTTACCAATATTCGCTCTGAAAGCGTTTATTAAAACAGATAAAAAAGCACTATTAATTTTTTACTTGCTTTTAATATTTTCTATTACCTTAATATTGTCATATATTCCTTTTTCAAAAAAAATAATAGACATTGTTGGGGCTCCGCTGCCTCAGCTAAGCATGTTAAGCATAACTGCGTCTCCATTAATAATTTTGCTGATACTAATTTCTATGCTCACAAAAAACTATCTACCACTAGAGTCTGTTATACCAATAGCAGGGGTTATCTTTGTTTTCTGTTATTTAATAATTTTGTTTGATATAATCAAGAAAAGGAAGGTTTTAAAAAACAGTCAAAACAATCTTTCTTTCTTTTGGTATTTTGGCCTAGTTCTATTGCTTTTTTATCTCACATCAATCCCCTGGCTAATGCCATGGTATTTCCCGTTATTAATAGCCTTGTTCTCAATAATATTTTCTAGCACCTCAAAAAAAGAGCGTTTTTCTCTGCTGGTAATATTTGGGGCAACTTTTTATGGAATTATTAATTATTTAATTTTAAGATAAGTCTATGTTAATCGAGTTTACTTTTCCTTGCTACAATGAGGAACAATTGTTACAAAAAAATTGTTTAAAATTTCTTCAATACCTAAAAGACCAAAATTACCATTTTGATTGGCGAATAATATTGATAATAAACGGCTCTAGTGATAGTTCTGAAAAAATTGCTTTAGATCTAGAACAAAAAAACCCAGAAATAAGGGCCTTTATAATAAAAGAAAAAGGTAGAGGAAATGCTATTAAAACTTATTTCGACCAAAGTCAGGCTGACTTTTTAATTTATATGGACATTGATATGGCGGTATCAATAGAAAACACCAATGATTTAATTAACCCTTTTTTAACAGAGAACTATGATGTTGTTATTGGTTCTCGTTTATTAAAAATATCCAAAACTGAAAGGTCATTTATTAGAGAGCTAAGCTCAAGAACATATATTTCCTTATCCAAAATAATCATAAAACACAAATTTTCCGACCTGCAGTGTGGCTTTAAAGGCATAAAAAAAGAAGATTGGACAAAAATAAGCCCCCATATCGAAGATCGTGGATGGTTTTTTGACACCGAGCTACTCCTCTGGGGACAATTACTGGGCCTTAAAATAAAAGAAATTCCGGTTAATTGGTCGGAAAATCGTTACGAAAAAAGAAAAAGCAAGGTAAAACTAGTTAGAGACTCTTTAGTTTTTATAAAAAAACTAATTCAACTAAGAAAAAGAATTAAACACACCGATGTTAACAAAGATTTTTCTTCTTCGCCACCCCAAAAATACTAACCCCGCAAGGAAACCTTAGACCTTTTTTTATTAAAAAATTCTCCAAATAGAGAATACTAAAAAAAACAAAATTTAATGCTTTAGAAATTTTTTGAACATCAGAATTGATGGTCTTTTTTTTAAAAATAATTCTATTAATAAAAACCACAGGAAAAAGAAAAAAATTCCAATAAAAAATTTTTGTAATTTGAAAATCGTTATCCACAAGTCTCTGACGCAAACCTCTCATCGAGTATCTTCTGTGATGTTTCATATAGACATCATGTCCACTATACAAAAATTGAAAAGCGGGGACAGAAAAAATAAACAGACCATCCTTTTTTAAAACTCGATAAATATTCTTTAAAGCTAAGTTATCATCTTTTATATGTTCCAAAACATCAAAAGCACAAATAACATCATATTTTTCAGATTCTTCTAGCTCTTTTTCGGCATCCTGATAAAAAACCTTAAAACCAAGCTTAGAGGCTTCGTCCAGAGCATCTTTATTAACATCTGAGCCAAAAACCTCGTTACCTGAAGAAGATAAAACCTGAAGTTGTCCCCCAGCCCCACAGCCAATTTCTAGAATTTTTTTATCCCTAATTTTATATTTTTCTAAAATAATCTTAATAAGCCGTCTTCTAGCCCTATACCAAAAAAAGTTTGATTCAAGACCAATTTTTTTGAAATCTAAATAGTCCATATATCAATTTAAGGCGTCTTTATAGTGTTTTAAACTAGCTTTACCTATTTTTTCGTTGAGAACAATATAAATATAATCCAATCTTATTTTTTCCAGATCCATCTTTCTAATAGAGGCGTACAAAACCATAGCTTTTTTTATTTTTTCTATTTGACTGCTTTTAAAATTATCATCCTCCTCTTTTTTAAACTTCTGCACCCTAGTTTTAACTTCAAAAAAAACTAATTCACCTGCCTTCTTGTCTCGCGCAATAATATCAACCTCTAAGTGACCCAATCTAAAATTACGCTCGATGATTTCATAGTTATTGGCCCTTAAATAATTTTCGGCCAAATCCTCTCCGGTTTGGCCGACTCTCTTTCTATTATTCATTCACTTTTAAGGTAAATATTTTTTAAACTCTTCTTCTTTGCGTCGCTCTTCTCGATGAAAAATTATTTTTTTTATTTTTTTACTAATATTTAATAACCAGACAATTATAATCGCCAACCAAATAAGCAGCCAAAAGCGAGATGAAAAAAATTGAATTTGTTGACCATTAAAAAACAATAATACAACCCCTAAAACTAAATTAATAAAACAAAAATCATATAATTTATTAAATAGAATCTTATTCTTGCCTGTTTTTTTGCGATAAATCATAAAGACAATACCAGCCACAAAAAGCAAAGCCAAGAAAGCTATGAATAAATTTCGAGCTAAAGGAACAAAAACTTCTGGACGAGATTCGAACCAATAACTTAATGTAAATAAATTAGTCATACTATAAAATTAATTATTTTTTAATCAATAATAGGCCATAATGATGATGGCCAGCCGGAAAATCTTCGATTATTTCTAGCCCTAGTTTTTCGGCCTCTTTTTTTAAGTCTTCTTTTTTAATTCTTAATTCATTGTTGCGGGCGAAAGAAAAATCCCCCTCATTCCACTCAACTATTAACATCCGACCACCTAATTTCAACATTCTAACTGATTCCTTTAAAATGTCAAGATATTTTTGAGACTGATGCAGGGTATTAATTAGCAAGGCCCCGTCCAAGGATTCGTCGCCTATTTTTGTGCCCTTATATATTTCTAAATTACTCCAAACAGCCTCTACTTGCTTTAAGTTCTCTGTTTTAGCAATACTTTTGATTGATTCTAGATTCCCCTTTAAAATATCCACCGCATAAACTTTGCCGTGTTGAGAAATTCTCTTGGCCAGAGAAAAAACGAAATAGCCAAAAGAACCACATCCTAGATCGGCTATTTTTTCATTGTCGGCACTGATTACTTTATCTATTAAAAAATCAACATCGAGTAAATTATTTTTTGAAGTTAACATATTTTTAATTTAATTTTTATTCTACTAATATTTGTCGATTGATTACTTTTTCCCGGCTATACTTCTTTTTAGCTTCAATTATTATATTATTAACCCCGGACCCAAGGCGAACATTTTCTGAAAAATTTCCATCACTAGCAATTAATATTAATTGGCCATTTATCTTAACCTCGCTTTCTGGCTCAGTGCTCCCGGTTACATTTATATAATATTCTGAAATAATTTGATTGTCCGGAGGGTATGAAACATCTAAGAACGGAGGAGAAAAAATTCCTCTGAAATAAAAAAATAGATACAAAAAACAAATTATTATGAGTAAGGCTATTAAAAAATTACGTAAAATCTTAGGAAAAGATAATAAGTTCTTCCAACTAACAATTTTATTGAAAAAAATATTGCTTTCAAGGTTTTGGCCACGACTCTGCTCTTTAACAAAATCATTGACTATATTTTTATACCTTATTCCCAAAAAATCTATGTATTTTTTAAAAAATATCTTACCATAAATTCCTCTGGGCAAATCTTTATAATTTCCATTTTCGATAGCAATTAAATACTTAACATTTACTCCTGTTTTTTTTGACACCTCGTTGATGTCAATACCTCGACGCTCTCTAATTTTTTTAATATAACTACCGATAGAATCTTGCTCTAAGGAAACTGATCTTTTAACAAAGTCTGACATAGGAAAATAAATTTATTTTTTATAGAGGAGCCTGGATTTTATTTTAATTCAACACCAGAAGTATCTCCATCCCAACTGAGGTTAAAGGCCTCCATCACAAAGTTAATAATTATATAGCTAGTAAAAACAAGAGCTAAGCCAATAACGGCTGCTATTAAAATATTTTTAGCCTTAGAGACTTTTTCAGAGTTTCCAGCTGAAATTAGCATTAAAAACCCACCAATAACAAACATTAAAAGCGCTAAAGACCCGACTATTCCTAAAATCAAACTAGACACATTTATTCCCACTCCGACTAAGTCCTCTAACTCATAATTACCGCTTTCATATTTAGACCCTTGAGGGACTATTGAATTACTGGCAGAAACAAAACTAAAACTAAGAAGTGAAAAAACAATAACTATTGTTGCTATTTTAAAAAATTTTAACATATTTTTAAAAATTAATTACCTAATAGTTTGCTGAATTCTGCTAGCGTACAAATTCATGATTTCCATTATTTTATTTTCAGTATCTTGTAGGGCAGCCTCTATCATTTCAGAAAAAAAGTTCTCCATTAAGACTGGTCCCTTACCTCTATACCAACTTTTAGCTGTAAGAACCTGATCTACAAAAACCCCAATTTCCAAATCTTCTCTTTGAGATGGAACTAAAGACCTGAGAGCGGTTGGCTTCTTAGTTTTATTTAGGTAAGAAGGAACCCGTTCAGCGCTAGTCATAAACTGAATAAAATTCCAGGCCTCATTTTTGTGCTCGCTCTTTTGAGATACCACTTCAACCCAATAATTAGCAAAGTTAGTAGAAACATTAGATCCCTCTATTTGCGGTAAAGGAGCAATCATAAAATTTAATTTAGGAGCAGTGGTTTTTATTATTGGCATATGGTAAGAATAACCAAACATCATAGCCAGATTTCCAGAAGTAAACATGGTTAAAGCACTAGGAAGATCATTGTTCCAAGAATAAACCTCTTTGATAGGGTTGGCAAAATCTGTATAAAATCTAAGAGCCATCAATCCAGGATTATAATCAGAGCTCCTAAGGCTACTGGGCACTGTATGAAACAAAACCTGACCAGCATCGTTTAACATGGTGGCGCCATTTTGCATCATTAATACAGATAATATATCACTATATCTCTCTATATTGGAGGTTCCTCCCATAGCAACGCCCGACTGGATAACATTCCCTTTCAGGTCTAGCTTGGTAAGCTCTTTAACGGTTTGCTGAAAATCTCTATTCCAATATCCAGGAACATCTACTATACCAGCCCTATCAAATAAATCTTGGTTATAATACATAGCGAGAGTATCAACCGACAAAGGAAGTCCATAAATTTGATTATTTATAACTACATCCGAATAAACGGCGTCTACAAAGTTTTGTTTAAGCTCCTTTAAGTTTAGACCGCGAACACTCCTGGATTCTGCCACCACTTCTTTTTTGATAGAACCTTGAACAACGGGGAAAACCATATTGGTAAATTCTGGAGCAGGAGAAATTTTGCTTTCATATTTTTTCATCCAAGTATTATGAATAGAAAAAATATCAGGACCACGATCCTCGGCAAAAGCATTTAAAAGCTCACTTTCATATTCTTCGTATCTAAGTTTTCGATAATTTATTGTTATATAGGGGTGTTGCTCATTATACATTCTAATAATTTCAGCAAAATCATCTGGCCCGTCAAAAACTCTCCAATAATTTAAAACTATTGGATCAGTAGCCTTGTCTATAGTTTTCTTTTTACACCCAGCCCCAACGGTTAACAATAAAACAAAAAGTAAAAAAACAAAAAATATTTTTTTAGACATATAAGATTATATTAAATTTAACTACTTTTATTATAGCATTTTTCCTAAAAAAACAAAAATGGTTTAATAAGAGTAAAGTCAACAAAAATGTCCAATAAGAGACTACTTATCAAATTGGGTTTTATACTGAAGGGCCTCGGCGACGTCATCAAAACTAATATTATTAGAACTGCTTAAATCAGCAATGGTTCGAGCAACTTTTAAAATCTTAAAATAAGAGCGAGCTGATAAGTTTAATTTATCGACCGCGTCTTTCAATAATCTATCAATCAATAAATCTGTCTGACAAAATTTTTTTATAAGATTAGATCCCATTTCATTATTGGTAAAAATTTTACAGCCCTTAAATCTATTTAATTGAATATCCCTGGCTAATTCTACTCTTTTTTTTATACTTAAAGAAGACTCTTCTTCTTTAAGGCTAGCTAAATTAGAGAAGCTAACCTTAGGAACCCCCACAAAAAGGTCTATTCTGTCGCTAATGGGGCCTGATATTCTTTTTTTGTAATTTAGTAATTGACCAGGAGAGCAAATACAGGGTCTGTTGCCATCTCCTAAATAACCACAGGGACAAGGATTCATCGCGGCTACCAAAATAAACCTCGCAGGAAAAACTGCTGACCCCAGTGTTCGACAAACATTTATAAAGCCATTTTCTAGGGGTTGTCTTAAGTTTTCTAAAACAACTCTAGGAAATTCTGGTAATTCATCTAAAAAAAGAACCCCTCGATGGGCTAAAGAGATCTCGCCTGGACGAGGATAAGGCCCTCCCCCCAAAAGAGAGACCGGGGAAGAGGTGTGATGAGGAGACCTAAAAGGCCTTTGGAAAATAAGGCCCTTTCTGTTTAACTGGCCAGCCACACTATAAATTTTTGTAATATCCAAAGATTCATCTAAGGTTAACCTCGGCAATATAGACACCAATGAATTTGATAAAATTGTTTTTCCGGATCCCGGAGGCCCAAATAATAAGAGATTATGCCCTCCGGCAGCAGATATTTCTAGCGCTCTTTTGGCCTGAGACTGACCCCTTATATTTTTCATATCGAATTCACTGTCCTGAGAAGAAAAATCAATTTTCATCTGCTTTTGCTCTATTATTTCATCTTTTTTTAATAAATGAAAAAACAATTCTTTTAAATTTTTCACTGGAAAAATTTTAAGACCCCCAGCCAAGCTAGCTTCTACAGAATTTTGACTAGACAAATAAACCCTTTCTATCTTTTCTTTTTTTAAATAAGAAACCATGGCCAGGACTCCGTTTATAGGACGCAAATCTCCGTTTAATGCCAGCTCTCCCAAAAAAGCAGATTTCTTAAAATCTTCCTTTAAATTATAACGGATGGACAATATGCTAATAGCTATAGGAAGATCATAACTAGGTCCTTGTTTTTTGAAATCAGCCGGAGCTAAGTTGACTACTACTTTTCGTTTTGGAAAACTAGCCCCAATACTATTAATAGCGCTACGCACTCTTTCCTTGGATTCTGAGATAGCCTTGTCCGGCAAGCCAACTATAGAAAATTTTCCCAACTCACCACCCCCGACATCAGCCTCGACTTCTACCAACTGAGCCTTCAAACCCAGCAGCCCAGCCGATAATATTTTTTCTGGCATATTGTTTATGAAATAAATTTTTAATTAGCGTTATTATAAAAAATATACGATGACTTTTTCATAAAATAAACCTAAATAATAAATAAAAGAACCCGAATATTCGAGTTCTTTTGTTTATATATTATAATTATTTAATTTAAAAAAAATTATTGGTTAGTAATTTCATCCTCCAGCTTAACACTCAGCAATTTACTAATTCCATCATTTTGCATAGTGACACCATATAAAATATTAGCCTTTTTCATTGTGGCTCTGTTGTGTGAAACAACTATAAACTGAGTCTTATTGGACAAATCATCCAAAATTTTAGCCAATCTCTCGGAGTTAGATTCGTCTAAAGAAGCATCAACCTCATCTAAAACCACAAAGGGAGACGGGTTGGCGCTAATAATAGCACAAATTAAGGCAATCGCCGTTAAAGCTCTTTCTCCTCCGGAGAGCATATTGACCGAGGATATTTTTTTACCGGGAGGAGTGGCTGAAATATCAATTCCAGAAAAACCAATGGCATTGTGCTTCTTTAGATGTTTAATAAGTTTAATATTTTTAGATGATTGAGAGTCTTTATTATTTACAGAATCGCTCTCTTCTCCAGCCCCCTTTAAATCTCCCTCTGTTCCGTCGTTTTCTTTAATCGGAAATATCTTGGCATTACCTCCATTAAATAAAATTTTAAAGTATTCATTAAATTTTTCTGAAATAATTTTAAATTCTACATCAAATCTGTCCTTAATCACAGTGTCTAGCTCAATTATTACTTTTTCTAAAGATTTTATTGTTCTGTTTAAATCCTCGGTTTGCTCAAACAAAAAATCATATCTTTTTTGAGTCTCCTCATATTCTTTTTCTGCCTCGGGGTCTATTCCTCCTATTTGCTCTAATTGATTTTTTAATTTGTTAATATCTTCTTTAACCACTAATATATTAATACCTTCTTCTGGCTGATGTTTTTTTATTTTTTCTAACTCTATTTTGTCATCTAAGACATTTTTGACTAAATCTTCCAATCTAGTCTCCTCCCTAGCTATATCTATTTTATGGCCGCTAAGATCAGAATTAACCCGATTTAAAGTGTTTTCGGTTTCATTTATACTTCTTTGAAGCTCAAGCAAGTCCTTTTTCTTTTTTTCTTGGTCTTTATTAAAATTATCAATTTTCTCTTTCAGCACAAACAATTCCTCCTCGGACTCCTTTGAATATGAGTCTAAAAATTTTAATTCTAAGTCAAAGAAGTTGTCTTTTTCTATATTTTCGGAAGGAGAAAAAACGTTTTCTTTAATTTCCTCTAATAAATCCTCTTGCCTTGACTGAAGTCTGAATCCGTCTGCCTTTATTAAGCTTATTTTATTATTTATTTCACTTAATCTGTTTTGCTCTTTCTGCAGAGCTTCTTGGTGCTGAGATCTTTTATTGTGCCAATCATCTTTTTCCTTAACCCAAGAATCTTTTTTCTGTTTTAAATCTCTAATTTTTAATAAAACCTTATTAGTCTCTTCTTCTAGTTCACTTTTTATTTTTTCATTCTCGTCCCAATCACTATCCTTCTCATTCAGCTTAATTTTATCAATTAGATCAATCAACTCTTTTTTTATTTTTTGCAAATCTCTTTCTGTTCTTTCTTTATCAGACCTAGCGTCCCTATGTCCTGTTTGTACCTCATAGACCCTGGAGGCCAACTTTTCTTTTTCTAATTTTAAATCCGAAATTTTATTATTTATTCTATCAATTTTATAAGTATAATTCTCTCCTGAAGAAAAATTTAAAAGCTCTTTGATTGTTTTTTTTATATCCTGAAAAATTTTACCTACAAAAGAAACGTCATCTAAATCTTTAACTGACTCTATTTTTTCCGCCAAGTTTTTTAGATCTTTTTGAATTTTCTTAATATTAGAGGGGCTTTCCTCTGTATTTATCCGACTAAGTTCTCTCTCGGCCTCCCTAATCCTTAAGTCCAACTCTTCTAACACCCCTTGAATCTTGTCTTTTTCATTTAAAAGGCTGTTCTCTTTTTCTCCTAATTTTTTCAATAATATCTCTAAGTCTTTTTCTTCTTTTTTTAAAGAAGACTGGCGGTTTAATAAAAAAGACAAGTCAAACTTTCCTTGTTTTTCTAGTTTAATCTCCATCCAAGCCTCTATTTTTAATAATTCTTTATTTTTTTCAGATAACTCTTTCTCTAAAACAGCCATTTCTTCTTCGACTTTTTCTAATTCTGCTTTTTTGGAGAACTCATCTTCTGTTTTCTTAAGAGCTTCTGAATTTTTCTGAATGCTATTTTCTACTTCGTTTTTTTCTTGAATTAATAATTTTAAATCCTCGTTATCAGAATTTTTATTTTTTTTATCTAAAGTTATCCACAGATCTATCCTTTCGGCTTGTTTTTGTAAGCGGTCTTTTTCTGATTGTAAAAAAAGAAATCTTTTTTGTAATTCATAAAATTCCTCCCCAATTGTTTCGGCTTGGTTAAAAAAATTCATCTTTTTCTTGCTCTCGTTAAGAGAGTCTTCTAACTCTACTTTCTTTTTTTCAGACTCTAATATCACCTGACTAATTTCATTTATTTTTTTATTAAGCTCTAGCCATAGATGGCCATAATAATTTAATTGGTTCTTGGACAGATCCTCTTCAAGAGCCTGCCTTTTTCTTAGCTTACCAACCTGACGCGTAAGACTTTTAAGGCGTGGCTCTATTTCATTTAATAACATCTCCACTTTTGCTAGGTTTTCCTGGCTATTTTCTAATTTATTTAAAGAGATGTCTCTTTTTATTTGATACTGTTTTACCCCGGTGGCCTCATCAAAAAAAGACTTGCGTTCGGCTGGGCTAGTATTTAAAAAATTTTCAACCATCCCCTGACCAATAACACTATATGTTTTTTGCCCAAAATTTGCCTTAGCTAAAAACATTTGGATGTCGCTTAAACGAACCTTACTGTTATTAATTAAATATTCGCTATTGCCATCACGAAAAACTCTTCTGGTTAAAACAATTTCTGGCAAAAATAAAAGGGCATCGATATTGTCGCCCTCACCCCCACCTTTAATAGTGTCTTCGTTTTCCCCAGTTGTTTTTTTAAATAAATTATTATTCTCATTATTTAAAAACAAAGAAACCTCTGCCATGTTAAGACGGTTCCTTTTGTCAGATCCAGAAAAAATAACATCTTCGCTTTTTTTACTACGAAGAAGTTTGGTGCTTTGCTCGCCCAAGACCCACCTAATAGAATCGGCTATGTTAGACTTCCCCGAACCGTTAGGGCCAACAACCACTGTTATTCCTTTTTTTTGGTCTGACAAAATTCCAGAAAATATTAATTTGTTTTTATTAGCAAAAGACTTGAATCCCTGAATTTCCAGTTTTTCTAAATACATAAAATAAAAAATAAATCTTTAAAAATAAGTCCTCTTGGAAATGCTTTTATTATACAAAATATTTATTTATTAAGCAATTATAAATAAAACACCCCTATTATAAAGGGCAAAGTGAATAAAAACAAAAAACACTAGTAAATAAAATCTAGTGCTTTTTGAAGAGAAAAAGAAACCTAATTATTTCTTTTTAGCTACTTTTTTCTTAGCTACTTTTTTCTTAGCTACTTTTTTCTTAGCTACTTTTTTCTTAGCTGCTGGTTTTTTGGCCACAGCCTTTTTAGTAACTTTTTTCTTAGCTACTTTCTTTTTAGCAACCGGTTTTTTAGCAACAACCTTTTTAGCTACTTTCTTTTTAGCTACTGGTTTCTTTTTTGCAACTTTTTTCATAATAGTGAAAAGTTATTTTATTCTTAGAAATAGGAACCGACCAATTCCTATATTAAAACTTATCTAAATTATATCACAAAAAAAATAAATCAACAATAGTTTTTTGAATTTTTTTTAAAAAATAAGTTAAATATTTTTTTTTATTTTTTTATACTTTTTAAAATTAATAAATTTAAAAAGTTCCATAACCCAAAGAACCGAAGACGCTAGTAAAAATAAAATTATCCAATCCTTAATACCTATAGGAGAAACCCCTAGAACGTTTTGCATAAAAGGAACATAGGTTGAGGCAGTGTGAAGAAGCTGAGCCCCAAGAACTCCAAAAAGTAAAACCAAGTTTTTCCTTAAAGGCATTTTGAAAACCGATTTACTCTCAGACCGACAATTAAAGGTGTGGATGTTTTGGAACAAGACCATCAGCATTAAAATTATATTTCTGGCAACAGATTCCTCCCACCGCAAAATATCTATTAAATACCACCAAACACCAAAAACAACCACACCCATTAACAACCCTGAAACTAAAACCTGCTGAATCATCAGCCTGTTAAATACGCCTTCTTTTGGTGAGCGAGGGGGTTTGTCCATAACGCCATTTTCTCCGGGCTCAAAGGCTAAGGAAACATCCTGAATTCCGTTGGTCACAACGTTCAACCACAGTAACTGAGCAGCAAAGAGGGGTAGAGGCATGCCTGCAAAAATAGCTAATACAAAAATAAGTATCTCAGCTGCACCACAAGAAATAACTAAATAAACCACCTTCCTGACGTTGTTGTAGGCTAGGCGCCCTTCTTCTATCCCCTTAACTATTGATGAAAAATTATCGTCACTTACTATCATAGTAGAGGTTTCTTTGGCTACATCGGTTCCTGATCCCATAGCAACACCAATATTTGCCTGTTTCAAAGCCGGAGCATCATTAACGCCGTCTCCCGTAACCGCCACAAAATGACCCAACTGAACCAAGGCCTTTACTATTTTTAATTTTTGTAATGGAGACACTCCAGCAAAAACTTTTTTTTCGGAAACTAAATTTAAAAATTCTGGAGTAATTTCCACCTCAGAGGAACCCAACTTCTCCTCGGTAATAACATCATCACTAGAATAGGCTATACCTAGTTCCTTGGCTATAAACAAAGCAGTTGCGGGATGATCTCCTGTGATCATAATAACTCCAACCCCGGCCTGCTTACACTTATCAACAGCATCCTTAGACTCTTGTCGCAAAGGATCAACAAAACAGGCCAGCGAAAGAAAGTTTAAATCTTTAATTTTGCTATCACTAAAATTTTCTGCGCTTAATTCTCCCTCAACCGGAAAATCGCCCTCGGCCACAGCCAAAACTCTGTACCCCTGAGCTGCAAAATCCACACCCTTTTCTTTTATTTTCTTTTTATCTATTTTTGTTTTACGCCCATTAACATTAATATAGGATGAAAATTCTAATATTTTTTCAACTGAACCCTTAACAGAAACTTTAATTTTGCCGCTTGAAATATCTCTATAAATTTTGGCCGAATATCTTCTTTCAGATTCATAGGGAATTTCTAGCAAAACTTCGTGAGACGAATTTATGTCATCAATCGAAAAGCCTGTCTTGTAGGGCAGAGCTAAAAAGGCCACATCCATAGAGTCTCCGTGATGATGCCAGGATTTTTTTGAACGCCAAAGCCTACCCTCATTTGCCAGAACAACACTTTTAATTGTTTCTTCTAAAATGTTAAAATCATTTTTATCTAATTTACTTTTATTTTCAATTTCCCCCTTTCCATTATAGCCCTGGCCCGAGAAAAAGACTTCCTTCCCTGAGGATAAATAAAGAAGTTTAGCTGTTTGTTGATTAACGGTTAAGGTCCCAGTTTTATCACTTGCTATCATAGTGCAACTCCCTAAACCCTCAACTGCAGTTAGTTTTCTAACTATAACATTCTTCTTAGACATTCTGGTGGTTGCCACGGACAGGGCAACTGTTAAAGCTATTGGCAATCCCTCGGGGATAGCTGATACTGCTAGGGCCACCACCAAGAAAAAGGCATCAAAAAAAATCATTCCCTGACTCATAGCAACGATAGCCAATAAAAAACAGCAGGCTAGAATTATAAAAGAAATACTTTTATTAAATTTTTCCATTCTAAGAATTAAAGGCGGCTTGGTTTTTTGAGAAGAAGTAACGATGTCAGCAATTTTACCAACCTCCGTTTGTAGTCCGGTTTCGACAACTGCCCCCCAGGCTCGACCAGAAACAACGGTAGAGCCAGCAAAAACCATATTAGATCTTTTATTTACCAATGTGCCTTTCTTTAATTTAGAAATATCCTTATTAACTAATTTTGACTCACCAGTTAAAAAAGACTGGTCTATCCGTAAATTTTTGACCTCAAACAATCGAATGTCTGCTGGAACTTTATCGCCGGACTCTAAAAAAACAACATCCCCAACAACTAGATCTTCAGCACTAATGCTTTTTTCAGTCCCATGACGCCTAACATAAGCCTTTATTTTTAATAAATTTTGCAAGGCTGCTGCATTTTTTTCGGCTTTATTCTCCTGCCATGTTCCTAAAATAGAATTAAGCAAAATAACCGAAAAAATAAAAATGGCGTCCACCCACTCCTGTAAAGCCAGGGATATACCCCCCGCGATAAGCAATATATAAATCAACGGACTTAAAAATTGATGTAAAAAAATAACCGCCACACTAGGTTTTTTGTGTTCGGGTAATTTATTTAACCCAAATTCCTCTTGTCTTTTAGCACATTCAGTCGAGCTCAAACCACTCTCTGAAGAATTTAGTTTTTTAAAAACATCTTTTATTTCTAAAGAGTACCAATCAATAATATAATCACCACTGCCTTTTAGTTTTTCTTTCATAAAAAATTATTATAAATAAGCTTCTTGAATATATTGTTGTAACATTCTTTCAGTATTAAAAAAGGAGGCGTTTACCGAGATAGTATATCGCATAGTTTCGCGCCAATTTTGTGGCATATTATAATATCTTGGGATTATCTTCTTTTCTAATTTATCATATAGACTTTTGGCATCTTTTTGGTCTAAGTCTTTTAATTTAAAATCCGAACGACGCTCTCCAATGGCCCAACCAGTTTTTCTGTTTACCAAGCCCTCTATCCACCAGCCATCTAGAGTGCTAAAATGAGGAATACCATTGTGGGCTGCCTTCATTCCACTAGTGCCCGATGCTTCATTAGGAGGTAGCGGCGTGTTAAGCCAAACATCCACCCCGGCAACCATTAGCTTGGCAATGTCCATTTCATAGCCCTCTAAAAATACTATTTTTATTTCTTTCTTATATTTTTTTGCTATATCATTAATACTTTTTATCATCTCCTTCCCATTTTCATCGTCGGGGTGAGCCTTTCCAGCATACACAATTTGAATTTTTCCAACATTCTTATGAATTTTTAAAAGTCTGTTAATATCATAGAATAATAAGTTTGATCTTTTATATCCAGTAAATCTTCGAGCAAAGCCAATAGTAAAAATATTTAAGTCTAATTTTATTTTTTGTTTTTTATAAATATAGTCTATCAATTTTTTCTTGGATTTTTGATGAGTTTGCCAAATAACAGTTAAAGGAATATTAAAAGCATTTCTTAATGACAAACTAGAGTTTCTCCAATTAGGAATATATTTATCATAAATTTTCTTAAACTCGTCTGATGTCCAGGTTTGAGAGTGGACTCCGTTAGTAATAGAGTGAATTGGATAATCAGGGAACATCTTCGATGAAACATCCCTATGACTAAGTGCCACTCCATTAACATACTCACTAAAAAGAAGTGCAACCCTAGTCATATTAATTTCTCCCCTGCTTACCAAACCTGGCAACTTAAAAGGGAAGTCTTGCTGATATTTTTTCATAAATTCTGCTGGAAAAACATCATGTCCGGCCTGTATAGGGGTGTGGGTAGTAAAAACGCACTTTGATCGGACCTCTTTTATTTTTTCCCTATTACTCCTTTTTTTAGATTCATGAAAGAGCTGGATCGTAGCTAGAGCCCCATGGCCCTCATTAATATGAAACTTTTTAATATTTTTATACCCCAAAGACTTGATCATTTTAACCCCCGCCCTACCTAAAATAATCTCCTGCATCAAACGATAGTCCTTGTCTGACCTGTATAATTGACCTGTTAAATTGCTAAACTTAGATTTATTCCCAGGAATTTTGGTATCTAAAAGATATACGGGGACGAAAAAGCCGTTTTTGGCATCTATTAAATATTGCCACACACCCACCCGAACAACATCCTTGCCAATCTTTATTTTTACTCTATTTTTTAATTTTTTTAATTTAGAAAAATTATAATTAGAAAGCCTCTCTTCTTGCTCCCCCTTTTTATTAATTTTTTGTTTAAAATACCCCTGATCATTTAAAAGAGTTATTCCTATCATTGGGAGCCTTAGGTCAGCGGCTGATTTTAAAGTGTCCCCCGCTAAAACACCTAGCCCCCCTGAATAAGTTTTGATATCACTCTCCAAGGCTATCTCCATGCTGAGATAAGCTATATTAAAGCTTTCTTTTTTTTCTAATTTTGTCATAAAATAAAATAATAAAAGTAACTTAAATAAATCTATTAGATTTTAACATAATTTTATTATTTTTAAAAATTTGCTATAATACAAGCATGATGAGTCGATCTATAAAAAAAACCATTCACAAAGACGAAGAAGTAAAAAAATACTTCTCAATTTGTAACAGATATATAAAACTGAAAATAATCACTTTATTGTTAAAATGGTTCTTTGTTTTTTTGATTGCTTGCGCAATAATTTACTTGTTATTTCTTTTTTCGCCAGCAAATAGCTCCCTGAGCGAAGAATTTTCAATAGACGCTATTGTTTTAACTGTTGTTTTATTCTTTTTTTTAGTGGTAACCCCCTTTATAATATTTTTTAACAGCTTTTATATAAAAATATCTAATGAGTTTGTTTTTACTGACAAAAGAATAATTGTTAAAAGAGGCTGGATAGAAACAAAGGTTAAAACAATTTATTATGATAGAATAACAGACATTAGTGTTGGTCAGTCCTTTTTGGATAGAATAATAAAAACAGGGACTCTTTCTATTAGCACAGCTGGAAGTGATGGATATGAGGCTGTTATCAGTCATATTCGCAAGCCCTATGAGGTAAAAAATGTTTTATACGAAGTCAGAAACAAGCACCGAGAAAATTTTTATAGTCACACAAATAATTATTAAACTTAAATATTACTAATAATTTACTCACCAATAAATATTTTATTTTTTGGGAGAAAAAAACTTATGCCTAAATTTGAAGAGATCTACAATGGCCCGTCTAAGGAATCCTTGGAAAAACCCTTTCTTCAAGAGGACCTAGAAATAATGGGTTATTCTTTCGACTCCGAAGGAGAGGTTATCCTAAACGAAAAAGGAGAGCCAATTTTAGAAGAAACTAAGAAATATTTTGACCCAATCAACAAAAAAGATTATCCTCAGAGAGAAATACCAAGATATAAAACCAAAAAGAGCGAAAATATGGCCGAGACACTAGAGGAAGAAGAATCCTTAAAAGAATTTGAAGAAATTAACATTGTGGAAGAAATAAAATCTAAAATAAAAGAAGAGTTAGACGAAGAATTTAAGAGGGAGGTAAATAAAAGGCCAGAATTTTCTAAAGAAGAAGAGGTTTTTATGGAGGCCTTTTTTAACAAGTGGTTTAAAAGGCACCTTTCAAAAGAAAAGTTTTTAACAGGAGAAAGGGAGCTAGAAATGATCTCAGAATTTAAGGAGGCCCTGCCAGTAAAATACGCTCAAATAGTTAACAGAAGGGTTTTGCCTGAAAAAATAGAGTGGACAAAAGAGCCCTTTAGAGACAAGCAAGGGAAATTGAAAGAGGGTATTGTCAGCTACTACCCTAATAAAAATAATTCTGTTATAAAATATGTTTTAAAAACCGAAGGAAAACCACAGATCTCGGATTCAAAGAAATTTTTTGCCGCTCATTTTATAGCTGATAAAAAAAATCGTGTTGTTATTTTCTGTGAAGAGCTTAAAAAAAGACCATCTAATGCTAAAATGGGCTTTAGAAGAAAATTCGAAACTAGTAAATAATCCTCCTTCTCAGGGGGGTATTGACACCATGGGGGGGCTTAGTGTATAATATAATTATTCTTATTTAATAATTAATCATAAAACTATGAAAAAATTAAATGTGTTAGAAATTGTTTCTTTGATTCTAATAATTGTAGGTGGTTTAAATTGGGGCTTGGTTGGAGTTTTTAGCTTTGATTTAGTCGCTACAATTTTTGGAGAAATGTCAGTTATTTCTAGAGTTGTTTACACCCTTGTTGGGTTATCAGCTGTTTATTGGCTAACAATGTTAGGAAGAGTTTCTAAAAAATAAAGCTTTCAATAAAAAACTATAAAAAGCGGGCAATGTTGCTCGCTTTTTTTGGTAATAAAATAAAAAATCCCGCTTCTTTTTTGATGCGGGATTCATTTTTATACTACAATAGATGAGATAATTATTATCAATAATAAAAAATAATATATTATTGAGAGTTTTTTGTAGTTCTTTTTGTTCCAGGTAAAACCCGAAACCATTATAAGCACTGAAACAATCAGGGCTATAAGTGTGAGCAGGCTGTAAAACAGACTTAACAGAATAAACTGAGAAGCCATAATAGCAGTTGCAAAAACCAAGACAACTGCCATAAAGAAGGAAATATTTTTTGTTTTTTTCTTGAGCGTCAAATTTGACGCCATGAGCAGAGCGGCCAAAATGAAGGAGCTCAACACTGGGTTGAGTGGGGCACCCTGGCCGCCCATAAGAGGATGGGCACTACAAATCGTGGCCCAAAAAATAAACAAGAAAAACATCAGTTTTTTCATTTTTTTGGTTTTTGGTTAGACAATGGGGTTAACTATACTTGTTTTTTGTTAAAGGCCTCTTGATAATAAAACATCGTATCATATAAAATATTGCTTGTAAAGAGTATTGAATAAAAAATCCCGCTACATTTGTAGAGCGGGATTGTAGACTTTTTATTATTATTATTTACGTACAGCGAGGAAGTAAGAATCAGGGGCTCGAATAGCATCGAACCACTGAAAATAAAGTTGACGCTCCTCACAATTAATAGAGAGAACTGGGCAATACGCCTCAGCATATCCTTCTTCATTATGGGACCACCAACACCACATGGAGCCCAGCGCAATAATAAAAGAAGGTTTTTGTAGCTCCGGATAGTTGTTTCCCAAGGCCAGAAGCTCTGACACAAGAGCAGGGCGATAACCGGCACTATCCAATTCATCTAAAACAACTTCACTGCTGACCTCTCGGTTAAAGTGAAACAACCTGGCCGATACAGTCACTTGCTTGCCTAAGAGCTCAGCGGGAAAAGGAAACTTTTCTTCTGTGATATCAAAACTGATCCACTCGTAATTACTAGTTTTAATCATTTCTTCCAGGTTTTGGCTGTAGTCCACTGTCAAAATGATTTCCCTGCTTAGGCTGATGACTCGTTCTTGAGCCATAATTTGATTTAAGGGGTTGCATAAAACAAATAAAATCAAAGTGAATACCAATTTTTTCATTTTACCTTGGTTTTTGGTTAAGTAATTGGGTTAATTATCAAGCCTACTAATTATAATAGAATTAATAATTAACCTAATTTTAACCTTCTTGTGAAAGTGCTATCTGTAACAAAAAAGAATATCACATAGATATATTTTTGTCAAGCTAGGTGGCTAGTGTGGAAAGTTGGAAAACTTTTCTGATGGAATATTTGGTAAATTGATATAAAAAAGACCCGCGATGTTATTGCGGGTCTAAACGTTTGAATTATTGCCTCTCATTCTTCCAGATACACAAATCTAGGATCAAGCACTTTTTTATCATGCTTTTTCGTTTCTACATAACTAATACGAATACTATTCTCTGGATAAGCTAATCTCAAATAAGAAATTCGTAAAACGAGGTTTCTATTTTGAACAAACAGAGTATCGCGCTCATTAGTAATAACAACAATTGATTTCATGTGAGCGGCTCCACTAGGTCCCAGAAATACTAATTCTTGATCAGCAGGGATTATAATATCCCTCCAATTAGAATCATTACCGCAAGAGTTAAACAATACAAACAAAAATGATAGCAAAATAACTGAAAATGTTTTCATGATATTTATTTTTTTGGTGAATATCTTAATGAACTATATAACACGATAGTATATAATATTTAAATAATTTTGTCAAGCAGTTTGTCTTCCCGCTAGGGGTAACCGATTTTTAACAAAAAAATACCCCATTTTATTGGGATATTTTTAATTTGCTTCTAGGGGTGGCTAGCAGGGAGGCTTGGAAAACTTTTCTGAGGGAGGCTTGGAAAACTTTTCTGGTTGATTATTGGGTGAAATAAAAAACCGCACTTGTTCAAGCGCGGTATTAAATGTTAAAATAGAAGATTTTCAATATAAACCTCTTACTAAATATCTTCTGAAATAAAAAGGCCATAAAATAACGCCTTTAAGCCTTTTTTTTAAGCTCCGTAGAGGATACTTGTCATATAGCTTATTTTTAGCCTTTACCTCTTCAACTCTTGCCATAAAATACATAATTTCAACCGCAAGAGAGGAAAGAAATCCAACTCCCAAATAAATAATTGTGAACGTTAAAATAATTAAAGTTTCCATCATTTCACCTCCTCCTTTTTTAATTATTAAATTGTTAATGTGATTTAATAAATTAACATAGATTATTTTAAAAATCAATAGCTTCTAAGTCAGCGCTTTTGTTTGTTAGTTTTAGGTATACAAAAAGACCTATTATATTAGTTTTAAATAGGTCTCCCCAGCAGGGTGGCTTATGTGAGGTATTTAGAACTTTTGATTGGTCGGAGATGATGATTGGTTTAAATAAATTAAAGAAAGAGTCTAATATATTGAGTTTAGTGAAATAAAAAAACCGCACCTATTTGAGATACGGGGTTATTTTTTTCTTAATATTTTTGCCAAAGCGCTTCAATAAGAGATTTTTTAATTGTTTCGTAATCTCTTTCATCGTAACAATCTTTGTTGATAACTGCCCGGACAGATTCGCAAGAAGAGCCAGCCTCATAGTCTCTTTCTGTGTAAGCGTCTATATCTTGTTCCACCTCTACAACAACGAAGTTAATATTTTTAACCTTTAGGTATTCGCCTTTTAAAGGTACGCGTTGAACATAAATTTGTTTTAAAAATCTTACATTATTAACCTCAAGACTGTACATTGCTGCAATTAAGTTCATTTTTATTCCTCCTTTTTTAAAATTAAAAAATTAGATTAATTATTAAACCTACTAATATAATAAACTTAATAATTAACCCAATCTTAACCTATTTGTAAAAGGGCTACTTGTAACAAAAAATCATATCACATAGATATACTTTTGTCAAGTGGGTGGCTAGAGGGAATCGAACCCTCACTTCCGGGACCACAACCCGGTGTTCTAGCCGCTAAACTATAGCCACCATAAACCGAAACAAATTAAATTCGGTAAAAATATATATTATCTCGCCCCTCCTTAATAACCCTTTCCGGGTCAAGCCCCGCGATACTAAATCTATAACTAACAACCAATGTTCCTGGGCGACACTCTTTTTTAAACTTTTCTTTTAACCTTTTCATGGTCTCTGGGATTAAGAAACAATAAATAACGTCCGCCTCCTTTAAACTAATCTTAAAAATATTTTTTCTAATCATTTGAATCTTACTACCCGTTATTACAATTTGCATTTTAGCCAAAACATAGGGCCACCAAGAATATTCCACTCCAACCAATTTTTCATTTTTAAATTTTTGTTCTACTGCCCTTAAAAAACCGGCCTTACCCGCCCCTAATTCATAAACAGTCTCTTTTCCACTTAAATTTAATTCTTTTAAAATCGCCAAAATAGCGCTAAATTTAGTAGAAATAAAAGGAGCAAATCCTCTAAAAACAACATTATACATTTGAGTGGTAACGAATATTAGTGCCAAAGACAAAACCACTAAAATAACTATTAATAAAAAGGCCTCCATATTTTTAAAATTAATTATAACAAAAGATATAATCCTAAATATCTTAATAATCCTAATAATCCTTTTTTGTGTCCCCGCTAGGAATCGAACCTAGATATTCAGCTTAGAAGGCTGATGTTCTATCCATTGAACTACAGGGACCTTATAAAAATAATTTAACAAACTAAGCACTAAAAGTCAATCTAAAAAATTAAACCAAGAATTTGTTTTTCCTTAAAATTGTTATATAATATAAACATACATCACATGTTATAAAAAAATATTTAAACAAAAAACCTATTATGAAAATTTTATATAGCAAGAACGAATCGGAAACAAAAAAAACTGGAAAAAAACTCGGAGAAAAATGTATCGGAGGAGAGGTTTTTTGTTTAAGCGGAGATCTGGGATCTGGTAAAACTATTTTAAGCCAGGGAATCGCTCAGGGCTTAGGAATAAAAAAAAATATAAATAGCCCCACCTTTATAATCATCAATATCTACCAAATCAAAAAAAATATTAAAGAAATAAAGAAATTAATACACATGGATGCCTATCGATTAAAAAACACCAACGAATTAGAAAACATTGGGTTTTTTGACTTCTTAAAAGAAAAAGAGAGTGTAATGATTATAGAGTGGGGAGAAAAGATTAAAAAATATTTACCCAAAAAACACATTAAAATAAATATCAAGAGTAATAATCAAAATGAAAGAAAAATAACTATTAATTAGACTTTTTGTTTCTTTTAAAATTTAATAAAATCACAAAAAAACAACCGACAACAATCATAACATCGGCTAGATTAAAAACCGACAAACCAAAAAACTCAATATAATCAACAACAAAAGAAAACCTTATCCTATCAATAAAATTACTAACAGCACCCAAGAAGATAGCCAGCCAAAAAAAGATTTCTATTTTAATCTCCTTTTTTGCCAAATAAACAATATTCAGAAAAACTATTACTATTAAAAAAAATATTAATAAATTTAAAATTACTCCACTAAAAGGAATGGAAAAAGAAATAAACTTATTAGGGTAAAAAGTAAATTTTAAAACATCTTTTAATAGATAAAAATCTTCCTCTAGATTTATCGATAAAAATTTAAAATACCGGTCTAAAACAAAAAACATAGTTAAAAAAATTATAATAACTATGTTTTTTTTAGAAAAAATTTTACTATTTTTAAGCATCTCCTTCTTGTAATTTTGTTTTACAAGTAATACAGGAGTTGGCGGTTGGACGTGCCTCTAGCCTTTTTTCTCCAATTTCTCCACCACAGTATCGACAAACACCGTACTCACCGCTTTCTATTCTTTTTAGAGTCGCCTCAATCTCATTAATTGATTTCTCTAAAACCCTTTCGGCAACTATTACAGTTGAATATTCGCTTATCTCTTGAGCATTTTCATCGGCTTTGTCTCCATATTCAGGGAAAGATGCTGTTCTGCTGTCGGTTTCATGCACATCTTTTTTTGATAACTCTTGAAGATCTTTAATTAAATCCTCTCTTTTTTTGATTAAATCATTTTTTATTTTTTCCACCCCCTTAGTCATATCTTTAATATAAATAATTAAAAAACAATTGATTGTCTATAGAATCAATTTATTGTACTATATTATATAACATCTTTTGACTTTTGACAATACTAAAAATATTTGTTATTATTTCCTTGTTTTTAAGTTTTGGAGCGGTAGTTCAGTTGGTTAGAACGCCTGCCTGTCACGCAGGAGGTCGCGGGTTCGAGTCCCGTCCGTTCCGCAAATTGCGGGTATCGTATAATGGTTTATTATATCAGCCTTCCAAGCTGAGGATACGGGTTCGATTCCCGTTACCCGCTCCGACAAAAAAAGAGAAAGGTTGTGCCTTTTTCTTTTTTTATTATTTTAAAATAGTTTTTATAATAATTATTGTTTTATTGGCATAACTAAATACAAAAAGTCATCTCCTTTTTCAGGTCTGATAACACATGGTGTATTATTATCAACAACTCCCAATACAATATTTTCTGAATTAATATTATTTAACCCCTCTAATAAATATTTATAATTAACAAACACCTCATTGTCCCCCCCCTTAATATTCGCATCTAGTTCAATAAAATTTTCTCCCGCCTGACTAGAGCTAGATGAAATAATTATTTTATTTTTTATAAAATTCAAATTAACATCATTTATTCCTGTTTTAGAAAAAAGACCAGCCGCTTTAATGGCTCGCGAAAAAATATTTTTATTAATAATGATTTTTGTTTTTTCCTCTTTCGGTATTATCTGTTTATAGTCCGGATAGTTTCCAACTATTATTCTAGACCCAATTTTAGTTGATCCAATTGAAAAAAATATTTGGTTATTATTTAAATATAAATTAACCTCCCCCTCTCCCTCAATCTGTTCTTCGGTCTTAAAGTTATTCAAAATTCTAACCAACTCCTGAATTGTTCTAGCAGGGACAATAATAGTAAACTCTTCTTCATTTTTATTTTTAATTTTTATTTTTTTCTCAGCCAAGCGATAACTATCTGTTCCAACCAGGGTTAACTCTCCTGACAAAAAAGAGAAATAAACCCCAGACAACTCAACCCTACCATCATTACTAGAAACAGAAAAAACAGTACTAGACAAGGCCTCCCTAAAATCCTCAACTGCAAAAGAATAAAAACTTTTTTGATCAATTTTTGGAAGAACCGGAAAGTCTTCGGCTGATTGTCCCTTTATTCTTGTTTTATGATTTTTAGAATCAACCTTTAAATCATCTTCAACCCTTTCTATTTCAACCTTGTCCTCAGATAAAAGATTTATATAATCACTCATAATTCTGGCATCAACCGTAAACTCTCCCTCTTTTTCAACCTTTCCCCTTAAAGAGCTTTCTATGCTTATTTCTAGATTAGTAGAAATTAGTTCTATCCCTTCTTTTTTTGCTTTTATTAAAATATTATTTAGTATCGGTAAATTTATATTTTTAGTTGTTAAATGTGAAACTATGGCTAGGCCCTGTTTTAAGTTTTCTTTCAAAATTATAAATTTCATATTTTTCTTTTATATTTATTTTATATTATATTAAATAATAATAGTAATAAGGGGTGGGGATATGTTTGTTATTTTTTACTTCGGCTTTTGTTTTATTGTATTAAGTCGACCTTTTGACTGTTTATAACTATGTTTAAATTTTCGGTAAAAACTTTTTGATTTGTTAATAACTTTTTGTTTTTAAAACTTATACACATTTTATAAAAAACGATTAATAGTTTTTGCACAGATTTTAAATTTTTTATTAACTTAATATCAACCGTTTATTAACAACTATTTTTTCTTTTTTTATAACTATAAAGAGCCATATAACAGCTGTTTTATAGACTGAATGTCTTGAACAAGTTTTTCGTTTTCGTCTTTTTCTTTGTTTATTTTATTAAAGGCGTGGATGGCGGTTGTATGGTCTCTTCCCCCTAGGGCTTCTCCTATTGTGGGATAAGACGTTTTTAATTCTTCTCTCATTAAAAATATAGATATTTGTCTGGGAAATACTAACTCTTTTTTTCTTTTTTCTCCCATTAGGTCTTTTACACTTATATTATAAAACTGGGCAACGCTCTCTATTATGTCTTTGGGGCTCATCGGTTTTATTTGATTGTTGTTTGTTAAATCATTTAAAATGGTTTTTACCATTTTTAATGTTGGTTTTAGATTATGAAATTCGTGATAGGCAATAATTTTATTCAAAGCCCCCTCTAATTCTCTAATATTATTTTGGATACTTTCAGCAATATATTTTAAAACTTCATCTTCTATTATGTAATTCTTTTCTTTAGCCTTCTTTTCTAATATAGCAATTTTTGTTTCAATATCTGGTCTTCCAACGTCTGCCACCATGCCAGACTCAAATCGAGAAATTAGCCTTTTTTCAATCGCTGGGATGGCCTTTGGTGGCCTGTCAGAAGATAATACTATTTGTTTATCTCCCTGCTGTAATTCATTGAAGGTGTGAAAAAACTCTTCTTGAGTTCCGTCTTTTCCCCCCATAAACTGAACATCATCTACTAATAGTAGATCAACGTTTCGATATAGATTTTTAAATTCTTTTGCTCGCCCTCCTCTTATAGAGTCTATATAATTATTTGTGAATTGTTCACTGGTTGTGTATAAAACTTTTTTGTTGTTTTTTACTAGCTCGTTTCCCATAGCTTGAAGCAAATGAGTTTTTCCTAGTCCTACACCCCCGTAAATAAATAAAGGGTTGTAAGCCTTGCCCGGGTTGCTAACAATTGCCTGACAAGCTGCGTAGGCTAGCTCGGTTGCCTTGCCCACCACAAAAGTAGAAAAGGAATATTTTGGGTTCAGACCAAATCGGCTAACGTTTATTTTATTTTCTTGTGAGCAGGCTTTTATTGGTTCTTCTTTTTTTTCATTTTTTTTACTTATATCCTTCTCGCTGCTTTCTTCTTTTTTTAGATTTACACTGAATTCTATTTCAGTAATTTTTTTTTCAACAATTTTTTCTATAGAAGATTTAATGGCCTTGTAATATTTTTGCTCTAACCATCTTTTAGTGAATTCATTTGGCACCGATATAATAACCTTATTATCCTCTAGGCAATAAATAAAAGTGTTTTTAAACCAAGTAATAAAGTTTACCCTGGAAATTCCAATTTCTAGTTCGCCTAATACGGCTTGCCAAATTTGATCATTGGTCATATGTTTTTTAAAATAATTATTTTAGAGAATTAACTTGTTTAGTTTATTATAGTCGAAAAATAGGAATAAAACAATTTAAGGTTTGTTCAAATACTGTTTATAAGGTGTGGATAACATAATTATAGAAAAGTGCTCAAATGGTCGCGCCCCCTTGATGGAAAATAAGTGGTTGTTACTGGGTGGTTGTACATTAAACCAGTAATAAAAAAAAACAACTTCGTATAATTGAAATTGTTTTTTATCCGCTTTCATCCACGCATGGTTGTATGATCTTTGGTAAGCGACCCGTGGCTGTGGCGGGATGCAGTGGGCGCACAAGGACTCGAACCCTGGACCCCTTCGGTGTAAACGAAGTGCTCTAACCAACTGAGCTATGCGCCCTATATTTGTTTGTGGGCGAGAGAGGACTCGAACCTCCACGGGTTTTATCCCACAAACCCCTCAAGCTTGCGTGTCTGCCAGTTTCACCACTCGCCCAAGCCTTATTTTTTAATAACTTTTTCTTTTAACTTCTTCTTATAACCTCTTTTAAGAAAATAAAGCTTAGCTCGTCGCACCTCAGCTTGTTTTTTTATTTCTATTTTTGTTATTGTTGGAAGATTTAATGGAAATATTTTTTCGACTCCAACTCCATCGGATATTTTTCTTATTGTGATGGTTCCTCCGGTTTCTTTCCCGTGTTTTTTGGCAATAATAATACCCTCAAAGTACTGAACCCTTTCCTTCTCTTCTCCCTTAGCATTTAGTTCTTTTATTTTTTGATAAACCCGGACAGTCATACCTGGCTTTAGTTCGGCAAACTCCTCTTTTTTTGTTTCGGCCATATTTTTAGTGTTATATTTATTTAAAATTAAAAAACAAGATTCTTCTTGTTTTTATATCTTATATTTTTATTTAGCTTTTGTCAACAGATGTCCTTTTCAGGTTTTTTTCAATAAATTCGAAGGTTTTATTAAAAACCTCCTCTATTTTAAGATCGCTAGTATCTAAATAAAAATCGTAATTGTTTTTATTGTGAACATTGATATTAAAATATTTTTTATATCTTTTATTATCACTTTCTTGTCTGGCCCGGGTACTTCTTAAAACGTCTTCAACTGTGTCCAGATTTTTGTCTTCATTTCTTTTAGAGTTTGTTTTTAAATTTTTAAAAATTCTTTGAGCTCCAACCTCATCTTTGACGTCAAGATATATTTTTAAAGAGTGAGGAATAAAGTGCCAGGAAGTCCTTCCCTCAATAATAAAATCATCTTTAGTTTTTCCAAGCTCTTCTTGAAGCTTATCAACCTCTAAGTCGGTTGAAGGGTCTTTTTCTCCCAGTTTATTATATTCGGCTAGGGTTAATCCCATTTTTTTAGCAGCCTCTCGTCTTATCTCTCCCATATAATATCTTGGCCAATTTAATTTCTCAGCAATCATTTTAGCTATAGTACTCTTTCCAGATCCTTGAGTCCCACCAATAGAAATTATCATAAAAATAATATAAATTATTATAGTAGTTATTATAAACGCAAAAAATAAAAAAGTAAAATTTCTTTGAATATTTTTTTAAAATGTGGTATAATAAAAAAACAAAAGTTAAAGATCAATCATTTTTTACAAACCTCTAATTAATAAAAGTATGAGTAGAAATAAAAAAATATTTTTTATCTTTCTGGCCATGGTTATTGTCTTGGCTGCAATAATTTTGTCTATAATAACTAGTAGAAATGATGACAATGAAGTATATAAAAATGGAAAAATCATCAATAAAAGCTTTGTAGAAGAAACAACATTTATAGAAAGAGAAAATATTATTAAAGGTTTGCTGGCAGATAAATATGGAGTTGATAAAGGAGTTGAGGTTTTTATTGCCAGAGAATCAGACAGCCATATTAATGGAGTTTTTTTTATAGAAAACTATAACAATGAAGAGCTTTTTCGGGGGAAATTTTTTGCAAAAGCTGATAACTCCCTTGATATCATTTGGTCTGGAGGGGGACAAATTGAGTGCCCAGCCATTGTTAATAATAACTTCCCTGTAGAAATGGCCCCAGAGTGTTTTTAAGACAATGTTTAAGTTTCTTTTAATTTGACAAAAAGCTTTTATTAAAATATAATATGCTTGATTTTATAAATTTAATTATTTTAAAATAATTAGCTGTTAATTATTTTTTTATTTTAAAAATACAAAAATATGCCAAAGAGAACGTTTCAGCCAAATACCAAGAGAGCCAAGAGAAAGCATGGTTTTATGAAAAGAATGCAAACAAAAGATGGACAAGATGTTTTGAAAAGGCGCCGAGATAAGGGGCGCAAGGTTTTGAGCAAGTAAAATTATTTTTATTTTCAAAATAAGATATTTTTTTAATTGTAAAAAATAAAATGATTAAAAAAGAAAAGCGCCTAAGAAAGAAAAAGGACATTGATAATGTTTTTAAAAATGGAAAATCATTTTATTCTGGCTTATTGGGAGTAAAAATTTTAAAAAACAACTTAGAATTTAATAGATATTGTGTTGTAATTTCGGCTAATATTAGCAAAAAAGCGTCAGAAAGAAACAAAATTAAAAGAAGAATAAAGGCCGTTATTTTAGAGGAAGAGCCCTTTTTAAAATCGGGATTTGATTGTTTAATTATCGCAAAAAAAGAAATTTCGTTGGCCGACTTTTTTTTTATAAATAGTGAAGTGAAAAAAACGTTTAAAAAAATTAGTCTTTATTCTTAATGAAAATTTTTATGTTTTTTAGAGCTTGGTTTTTTGTAAGCCAATTTTTTAAGAAAATTTTTATCACTCTTATTAAGGTTTATCAAAAAACCCTTTCACCTGACCACGGTCTTTTAAAAGGATTTTTTCCTCATGGTTATTGTCGTTTTACCCCCACCTGCTCGCAGTATGGAATAGACGCTATCTCTAAGCACGGCGTTTTAATAGGGAGTTTAAAGGCAATGTGGCGTATATTAAGGTGTAACCCCTTTAATAAGGGCGGGCACGATCCGGTTAAGTAATTTTTTATTAATAATTTATTATCTTTAATTCTATGAATGGACTATTTGAAACCATTTTTTATCAACCAATTCTAAACTTATTAGTTTTTTTATATAATACTTTCGGCGACCTGGGTGTGGCGATTATATTTTTAACGTTAATTATTAAGGTTATTTTATTGCCTTTATCAAAAAAATCTATTAAATCGCAAAAGGCCTTACAAGATCTTCAGCCCAAGATAGATGAGTTAAAGAAAAAGTTTAAAAATGATAAACAGGCGATGAGCCTAGCTTTAATGGCCCTTTATAAAGAAAACAAGGTTAATCCCTTTTCTTCTTGTTTGCCGTTATTAATTCAATTACCTTTTTTTATTGCTATTTTCAAAGTTTTTCAAGACGGTTTTGCTCAAAATCACTTAGATTTATTATATCCTTTTGTAAACAATCCAGAAGTTATAAATACGGTTAGTTTGGGATTTTTTGAATTATCGGAGAGAAGTATAGTTTTAGCCCTTTTAGCTGGAGCTGCTCAATTCTGGCAAGGAAAAATGATGATGTCTAAGAAGCCAGAAATTAAAACAGAGGGATCTAAGGACGAAAACATGATGGCCATAATGAATAAACAGATGATGTATATTATGCCGGGGATTACAGTATTAATTGGCGTAAGCTTCCCAGCGGGTTTGACTTTTTATTGGTTTTTAACTACTTTATTTACCGTTTTTCAGCAGAAACTTGTTTTTCATAAATCAAAAAAAAGCGAATCAAAGGAAAACATTGTTAAGGTTGTGGAGGAAAAAACGGGGTCCGAGAGATAGAGATACATCGGCCTTAAAGGACGGAGAATGTCTGTTTGGGTTATTATAAATTTAATATAAATAGAAAAGTACACTGTTTTGTAACCAGTGCACTTTTTAAGAACTTCTAAATTGTTCTACGTAGAACAATTTTTTTGCTTATTAGGAGAGGCAGTTTAATTTTTTATAGAATCAAGTTGTCTTTTTTTTGTTCTACGTAGAACATTTATTGTTTATTTTAGAAAATAAATGCGTTGTATTTTTATCTTTGTACACATAAAAGAACAAAGGTCTTAAGGGGGAATATAATAAGATATGTAGAAAGACCATGTTTAGAGGGATTAAGGCTTTTAAGGTTTTTATAATGTGGGGGTGATAATTAAAAAATGTTCTACGTAGAACATTTTTTAATTTATTTTAAGAAAGAGAATTCTTTTTATTTTGGTTTCTATATATAGAAGGCTAAAGAGTTTTGAAAAAAGATAAGAATGGGACAAAATATAAATATATAGAAGGTTTTTTCCTAAATTAGTCTAAAAGGCACCGCACAGCCAAGCCATTAGCTCGGCCGTAACTGTTCATGTATGCATTACTACTATCGAAGTAAAGGTAGCGCGAATTCGTGCCATCTACGGAACTCGCCCAATAGCGGCCGCTAGAACCAACATCGTAGCGAACGCCCACCTGTCGGTGGCTGTAGCCGGCTAATGTAAGTTTTAAAGGTGTGGCAAAGGCTCCGGCTGAGTTGTGTGTTCCCCAGCTTACTCTTTCAGCTTCCCATTCTGCTTCGGTTGGTATTCTCCAGTCACTTGGACAGGGGTTATTAACTCCACTTGCTCCTTGCCATAGATTATTGTTTTCCGGACTACGCCAGTCATTAGGAGAACTTCCGTTAGTTATAAAATTAGCATGTCCTGGGGTGTCGGTGGTGGCCAATGTTGCTGTTGTAGCTGGAGCTGGACTTCTAACTTGATGCCCATCATCTAATCTGCCCCATTGGAATAGGTCACCATAGGCGGCGGCATCAGTGGAGGATATGGCTACTTGCGTGGCTCCGAGGTTGCGGTCTAACCAACATTCAGTAGTAGTTGCATTTAATACAGTTCCGTAGGTTACAGGAGATCCGTTGTATGTGAAAGTCACCGTGTATTCTCCGCACCTAGGAACGTGGACCACCCCTGAAGGGCTGGCCTCTTTTAATCCAGCTGACAGGCTAGCTATAGCACCTCCTGTACAAAAATCTATGGTATAGGTCGATCCGTCAGCAGATGTATAGGTGTAAGTGTTATCACTTTCCTCACAGTCTCCGTCTGCTGGAGTAGGCGCTGTTGGGACAGTGGCCATATAGGTTGATCCTCCCGTGGCTATAGTACTATCTATTTCTCCAGTTAGCGGATATGCTCCGGTATCATTATAATACAGTTCTAATGCTGTTTGCATTTGTCTAACATCAGCTATTCTTTTAGCGTCTCGAGCATTTTTTCTAGCATTTTGTAGGGACACCACAGCTAGAGTAGCCAAAATACCAATTATGGCGATTACTACTAATAGTTCAATTAGAGTAAAGGCTGGCTTATAAGATCTCTTGACCTTAAATTTAAACATAGAATTAGTTTTTATTAATATTTTTTAATCTACTAATGATGTAGATATATAAATCTATTTATTGTTATAAAAAACAATTCCAGAATGTTCTACGTAGAACATTTATAATTTTGTCTTGATGGCTTAAGCAACAATGGTCTCTCAAATAGTTTTTTAAAAAAGCCGTTCTTTCCCTACTATTAGGTCTATTGTTTTCTCAGATGGTTCTATTTTTACCGGCAAACTCACCTCTATTAGCTCATCTATAAGTCCTTTTTCCTTTTCATTTAGAATTTCAGCCTTTTTTACTAAGAGGTGTGTTTTATTTTTTGATCCAATTTGTATATATAGGTTTAAAATTTTATCTTGAGGGTCTATTTTAATGTTTTCAAATATTTTTTTAGCTGGAGGAAGGTTATAAACAAAAAGATCTCCATTTTTTTGAGGAGAGATGGTGTATGAGTCGTTTATTTTAATTGATGTATCTTTACCCTTTATAAAAAAGTTATTTATAAATAAAACATCATTAGCTTCCGCTAAATTTATTTTTTCAATTCGGCGACTTGATAAAATAAAACAAGCCTCTTTTTCGTTAGGGATACCTAGAGAGCTGGCAATAGAATTTTCGTTCCCGACAGGAATTAGCGCTAATGGTACTTTTTCGCTAAAATTAGCTAAAATATTTATAATAAGATTTGCCGTTTTATTATTGCCAACCGAAATAATGGTTTTAGCCCCGTTATTTATTTCTTTTTGCAGGGCCTCTTTTGGGTTTTTAATGTTTTTTAGATAAATAATCTTCCCTTGAAGATTCAATTTATTAAGACTTTCTTCAATTGTTCTTACGGTTTTCTTGTATTTATCTAAAAAATCATCGTAAACAAATATGTTCATATTTTATGATGATAATCGTTTGTGTTTATAATTTTTCCTCTTCTTTTTGATTTTCCTCCTCTTTTTTATTTATATCCGCTTTTTCGTTCTTATTTTTATTATTAATAACAACTTTTCCATTAATTTCCGCTCCTTTTTCAATTGATATTTGGGCACAATCAATATCACCTAAAACCTTGGCTGAATTACTAATAGATAAATAGCCCTTTACAGAAAGGTTTCCGTTGATCTCTCCTTTGACGGCCATTTCTCCAGCCTTAATATTGGCATTTATTTTTGATTTGTCCCCAACTAGAATTGCCCCCTTGGTTTTTATTTCACCGTCTAACAGGCCATTTATTATTATATTGCCGTTACTTTCAAAATTCCCCTTAACTTGGACTGATTCGCCGATAATTGTTTCGGCCTCATTTAGATTGTTTAGGTTTTGTTCTTTTTTAAACATATTTTTTTAATTAATTTCCCCGGAGGGCATTTTAAATTATTATTAATTTTTTAGATAGTAGTTTTTATACTTTAATTTTAGGCTAATATTTGTTTTTTGTCAAAATTTTTTTAACCACCATTTTTTGTTTTTAGAATATTTTGCCTTACTAAAGTTTCTTTTTGTTTTAATCTCTCTTGTTTTTTTATTAAATTTAATCTATATTTTAAATAACGCCTTTCTGTCCCCATAGTTTAATGGATAAAACAAGAACCTCCTAAGTTCTAGATCTACGTTCGATTCGTAGTGGGGACACTTTATTTGTTTTTTTAGAAAAAATATAGTATAATTTAATTATTATATTTTAATATTAAAATTAATTTTCATCTCTATGAAAAAAAAAGGTATTAGAGTCGGCAGTGATTTTGTTTCCCTAGTTGTCGGCTTCGTTTTAGGCTTTTTAATTGCCTTTACTTATTCTTGGAAAACAATCATGTATATTATTGGCGTGCTATTAGAACAATAATTTTTATTGGCTTATTTTTTTAAGCCAATTTTGGGCCTTTAGCTCAGCTGGTTAGAGTGCTTGCATGGCATGCAAGAGGTCAAGGGTTCGAGTCCCTTAAGGTCCACAAAATAAATTGCGCTAGCAATATAGACTTTTTAATGTTCGTATAGTTCTTTTTTAATGGCCATCAGGCCTATAAATTATCCACCTTAGTAGCATTTAAAAAAATAGTTTTTTTGTCCAGGAATTTGTGGACAACTAGGTTTTCCTGTTACTTTATTTTGCTAATATTAGACAAAAAAAAGAAGGGGATAACATGTTAACATTTTGTTAAAATTTTATAATAATTAAATAAAAATGAAAGAAGAAATAAGCAAGGATCAAAATAAAAATAGGTGTTTTCATTTAGTTTCAGTTGATATGGGCTATGGCCATCAAAGAGCGGCCTATCCCTTTATTAAGTCTTCTTGTGGGGGAATAATCACAGCTAACAACTATAAGGGGGCCAGCTTATCAGAAAAGAAAATTTGGGAAAGAGATAGAAAAAATTATGAATTCATTTCCCGCTTTAAAAAAGTCCCATTACTAGGTGACAAAGTTTTTGCTTTGATGGATCACTTTCAAAAAATAGACTCCTTTTATCCTCGTAGAGATTTGTCTAAAACAAATATTCAGCAAAAGGTTTTTTTTAAAAAGGTTAAAAACGGCTTAGGCAGAAACCTAATAGAAGAGCTAAACAAAGACCCCTTACCAATTTTAACAACTTTCTTTGTGGCTGTTTACTTCGCGGAATACTATAATTATAAAGGGAAGGTTTATTGCATAATATGTGATGCGGATATTTCTCGAGCTTGGGCTCCAGTTGAGCCTCAAAAAAGTAATACGATTTACTTGGCCCCGAATCAAAGAGTTAAAGAGAGATTACTTTTATATGGTGTAAAAAAAGAAAATATTTATGTGACGGGGTTTCCTTTACCAAAAGAGAATATTGGAGAAAGCCAGGAAATATTAAAAGGAGATCTAATTAAAAGATTGGCTGTCCTTGACCCCAAAAAAGCTTATAGAAAAAAATATGAAAAACTAATTGAAAGTTATATTTGCTCTAAGGATGAAATTGGAGAGCCAGGTAGACCACTAACCCTGACCTTTGCTGTTGGCGGAGCTGGCGCTCAAAAAGATTTAGGCAAGGTAATTTTAGAGAGTTTAAAAAGCAAGATAGAAGAGGGCCATGTAAGGCTAAATCTAGTGGCAGGATCCAGAAAAGAGGTTTATGATTTTTTTGATAAAGTTTTAAAAGACAATTTTTTGCATAAAAATGAAAATGTTAAAATTATTTATGACGCCGACAAGATAGAATATTTTAAAAAGTTTAATCAAGTTTTAAGAAATACAGATATTTTATGGACCAAGCCCTCAGAGCTTAGTTTTTATAGCGGACTGGGTATTCCTATTATAATGGCAGAGCCTGTTGGGTCCCAGGAACACTATAATCGCCGTTGGCTTTTAGGAATTGGTGCTGGAGTTGATAGTAAAAACCCAAAATATGTTGACGAGTGGCTGTTTGACTTCTTGCAATCAGGCTGGCTAGCAGAGGCTGCTGTGAGCGGTTTTATGAATGCACCAAAAATGGGAACCTATAATATTGAAAATATAATTCTTAAAGATAAGGTAAACGAAATTGAAAGAGTTAGAATTATGTAATAATGTTAAAAAAACAGTTGCACTATTTTTGTATTTTTGTTAAAATATAAATAATAAATAAATTTTAAATTTTAAAATTAAAAAAACTATGAAAAACAAAAAAACAGGCTTCACTTTAATTGAGTTATTGGTAGTTATTGCTATCATCGGAATATTAGCTACTCTTGCGGTTGTCTCCCTGCAAAATGCCAGAAAAAATGCTAGAGATGCTAAAAGAGTTGCCGATGTTAGACAAATGCAAACAGCCCTAGAATTGTATTTTAATGACTGGCAAGAATATCCAGCTACTTTTACTGCTGGACAAATTGCTACTAGTAGCTCTGTTTATATGGCCACTGTTCCAACAGCTCCTACTCCGCATGATGGGACTGGTTGTACTGCGAGCAACAATGCTTATCAAAATAATTATGAAACTCAATCAAGCAATGCCTCTTACACTATAGATTTTTGTTTAGGAGGAACCAGTGGAACAACCGAAGGACCTGCCTGTGCTACTCCGGCCGGGATCATAACAGGAGAAGCCTGTATTTAGTTTTTAAAAAATATTCAAAATAAAAAAAGAGTTGTTCTCACGGACAACTCTTTTTTGTTGAGGATTTTTTAATATAAATTTAATTAATGCTTACGGTTATTTGATTGCTTTTTTTAACTTTCCCATTCCAGTCGTAAAATTCTCCAAATATTTTATAAGGTCCACTTTTTGGCTTGTTTATCCAGCTGGTTTCTATAGTTCTATTTAAGACTGGTTCAATAGTTTTTATTAAGATTGGCTCTTCATCTTCTTTTTGGGCCATGATGTTTATTTTTATTATTTGTTCAGGGTTGGTACTAACCATCTCTATATTTAACGGAAAATCAACAGAGCTTAGAGCCAAGCCGCTAGTGGGATAAATTAGATTTAAGTTCGCGGGCATGGAGTTATTGCTTCCAGACAATAATAAATTAAACTCAATAGATTTTTCTGAGCAATTTAAAACATCGTCGCAGACTTTTACTTTTAAATTATAATAACCGTTACTTAAAAAAGAAATGTTTTTGTTTAAATCAAAGGGGTAGGATGTTTTTCTTTCTAGTAAATTATTATTCAAACTGTACTCGACCTTGTATATTCCTCTGGGAGCGCTAGCTTCCACACCTATAATTAAAACATCGGATCTAATTGTGTCATTATTTTCAATATTTCTTATTTCAAATACGGGTGCATTTTCGGGGTTGTAAATATCTTGAGCTTGTTCTAATAAATCAGGATTATAGTTTTCATCTTGCGTTTTTGCCCACTCTAAAACCCTATTCTCCCAAAGATTAAATTGAGGGTCTTTTTCTGGGTTTTTTGGGATATCTCCTAGAGGGTTGTCTTTATCTATATAATATAATATAGAGTGGTGTTCAGTTAAAAAAATTTCTTCTATTAAATCATCGGGGGTTGTCTCAGTCGCTATTTGGCCTGTTTCTTTGTTTATTTTAATAGCCTTGCCAATTAAATCGCCGTCAATAACAGCCTTGCCGGTTTTTTCTATTAAAGGCTCTTTAAATGTTTCCAAAGGGCTTCCTTCTAATGATTTTCTCATAAATTCATTCCATATTGGAGCGGCGACAACACTACCGTCGGCCCCTCTTCCCATCTCGCTGTTATCGTTGTTTCCAACCCAAACACCAGCGATTAAAGAGGGGGTATATCCGATTGTCCAGGCATCTTTAAAATCATTGGTTGTTCCAGTTTTGGCAGCAACAACTCTATCTCCTAATGTTAAATTGTTTCTTTCTCCAAAAACAAAGCTACGAGCGCTGTTGTCTGATAAAATATTATTTATCATTCTAGCAGCGTTTGTTTCCAGTACAACTCTTTTGTTTTCTTGATATTCTTCTAGAATATTTCCTTGGTGATCTTCTATTTTTAATATTCCGGTTATATCGTTTATTTCCCCTTCGCGAGCAAAAACACTATAAGCGTTAACATGTTCTAGTAGTTTTACCTCGGCTCCTCCTAAAACTAAAGAAAGCCCATAGCGGTCGGGGTCATTTAAGGTACTATATCCGGCCTCTTGCGCTAGTTTTACAACATTATTTACTCCGGCTAGATAAATAGCTTTTACTGCCGGAACATTTAATGAACCAGCGAGAGCGCTTTTAATCGACACTGGCCCTAACTCTTGGTTGTTATAGTTTCTAGGTTCATATGGTTTTCCTGAAGCAGAAAAATTAGTTACAACATCATATAATAATGTATTGGGATTATACCCCTTAGTAAAAAGTGATGCATAAACCAGGGGTTTCAAGGATGAACCCGGCTGTCTGTCTCGTATGGCAATATTTACTTGGCCGTCAATATCGTCGTTGAAATAATCTTTTGATCCCACCATAGCTAATATTTGTCCATTTTTTGGATCTATGGCAACCAAGGATGCATTGCTAGCGTTAAATTTAGAAGAATTTTCCTCAACTCTGTTTTTGATAGCTTCTTCGGCAAACTTTTGTTTTTCTATGTCTATGGTGGTATAAATTTTCAGCCCTCCTTGTTCTAACATTTTTTCTCCATATTTTTCTGACAGAATTTCTCTTATATACATAATAAAGTGAGGGGCCGTTATGTTTGTCTCGGGTCTTTTAAAGGTTATTTCATATTCTTGAGCTCTTTCCTTTTCTTCCGAGCTTATATATCCCTGTTCTTCCATTAATTTTAATATATATTGTTGACGTCCCAATAATAAATCTTTATTGGCTCCATAAGGAGAATATCGACTTGGGGCTTGAGGAAGGGCTGCTAAAATAGCGCTTTCAGCTAAAACCAAATCCCTAGCTGATTTTCCGAAATATTTTTGGCTAGCAGCTTCAATCCCATAAGCGTTTGATCCATAAGGAATTTCGTTCAAGTACATTTGCAGAATTTCGTCTTTAGTAAATTTTTTCTCCATTTTTTGGGCAATCAATATTTCTTTTATTTTTCTGGAATATTTTTTTTCAGAAGAAAGTAAGGCATTCTTAACAAATTGTTGGGTTAAGGTTGATCCGCCAGCTCGGCGGTTATAAATAATGTTGGTGACGAGGGTTCTGGCCATAGCCCAGACGCTGAAGCCTTTGTGTTTATAAAAATTTTTGTCTTCAATAGCAATAGTGGCCTGTTTTGCGTGATCAGGTATTTCGTCTAGATTTATTAGAGTTCTTTTTTCTTCGCCGTGGAACTCATATAGAATATTTTCTCCATTACGATCATAAATAACAGTACTTTGAGCAATCTCTCTTTCTATTAGTTGATCGGGGCTGGGTAGATCCCTCGAAATAATAGAGATAAAAATAAAAGTAATTAAAATAATAATAAAAACAAAAATAAAAGCACAATTTAAAAATTTGCGACTTAAAATCATTCTTTTTATTTTATCCCACAGACTGCTTTTTCTATTGTTTGTTTTTTTGGTGGGTTTATTGGAAAATCTGGGGCCGTTGACTGTTTTTATGGTTTTAGGCCGGTAATAGCTTGTTCCGGCACTTTTTCTCTTAAAAGATGAGTTCATATAATATTAATTTTATTTTATTTATAGCTCTATTTTATCAAAAGCCTTCTTTTTTAGCAACTTGTCTCAAGGATGGTCTTTTTGTCACTTTTCTTGTATAATAATTTTATAAGAATATTTATATAGTAATAATTTATGATAAAGAAAATATTTATTGTTTTGTTTTTATTTCTATTTCCTTTAACCCTTGGTGCGGCGGAGACGGATGGCCTAGAGAATCTCTCAAGCAAGGAAATAATTTTTAAGGCCAAGGTGTTAGAGATTGTAGAAGAAATAGAAAAGGAATCTAATAAGGGAGAAAAATTTTTGCAACAAAATGTTCGACTAAAAGGGCTTGAAGGAGAGTTTGAGGGCGAGGAATTTGTTTTTTATGGAATTGGTGATATAGAAATTATTGGAGGAAAAACATATAGTGTCGGAGATAGAGTTTTGGTTGTTGCCAACGAAAGCCTTTCTGATAACCCTTTCTCCTATTATATTATTGACCACATTAGAAGCACTGGCTTAATTATTGTTTTAGCTCTATTTTTGATTTTTTTAATTATTGTTGGTCGTTGGAAGGGTTTTCGTTCTATTTTTTCACTTTTTTTAACATTTTTAGTAATAATATTTTTTATTGTTCCTCAAATCATGGCCGGAGCTAGTCCAATTTTGATTAGCTTTATAGGGTCAATTTTTATTTTATTTTTTATCATATATTTAACAGAGGGCTTTAACTTGAGATCACATTTAGCCGTGGTGTCCACTTTTATTAGCTTGTTGCTGGTTATTGGAATTTCTTATTTATTTATATATTTAACTAGATTAACAGGGGCTTTTAGTGAGGATATTTTTATATTAGTAAATATTGGTCAACAAACTATAAATTTAAAAGGAATGCTTTTAGCGGGTATGATTATTGGGGCCTTGGGCGTTTTAGATGATGTTATTATATCGCAAGTAGCATCAGTCGAGCAAATAATGTCAGCCAATCCTCAACAAAGGTGGCAAGAGGTCTTTAAGAAATCTTATAAAATAGGGATTTCTCACATTAGCTCAATGACCAATACTTTGTTTTTGGCTTACGCGGGAGCTTCTTTACCGCTTCTTTTGCTTTTTGTCAGCCCCGACAATCCCTTTAATAGTTTTGAGCAAATTATAAATAATGAAGCTATAAGCACGGAAATAGTTAGAGCCCTTAGTGGCAGTTTAGGGATAATATTATCTGTCCCGATAGCTACATTTATTGCTACTTGGGGATTTTTTTATAAGAAAAATAAAATTAATTAAAAATATGCCAAAAAAATTTGAAAGAAGAAAAGAGCCATTAGAAATAAATAGTCCCAGCAACCCTAAAATAAAAAAAATAGCCAAGTTATTAAAAGATGGGTCCGAAAGACAGGATGAGGGAGTTATAATTGTTGATGGCTTGCGAGAAATAGAGGAGGCACTTAAGGTTGATTGGGAAATTTTAGAATTTTTTTATTGTTCTGAGTTGGTAGAAAAAAACAAAAAAGGGCCAGAGGCCAAGAATATGGTTTTTTTATCCAAGGAGGCCTATGTTCTTTCTAAAAAAGTATTTGAAAAAATTTCTTACAAAAAAACTCCAGATGGATTTTTGGCAGTTTTCCGATATAAAGAAAAAAAATTGGAAGATTTTAAATTAAAAAACAATCCTCTTGTTTTAGTTTTAGAGTCTGTTGAAAAGCCAGGAAATTTAGGGGGGATAATTAGAACGGCCTATGCTTCTGGCGTTGATTTGGTTATATTAAATGATCAAAAAACAGATTTTTATAGTCCCAATGTTATCCGCTCTAGTACTGGTTTTATTTTTTCTGTTCCCTTAGTGTTAGCCTCTGTTGAAGAAACTAAAAAATATTTAAAAGAAAAAAATATTCCTGTTTTTTTAACGGCCATTAAAAATGCTAAGAATTATTTAGAAGTTGATTTTAAAAAAGGAGGGGCTATCATATTTGGGACAGAGGCTTTTGGCTTGAGTAATAAATGGTTAAATGGAAAATTTACTAAAATAAAAATACCGATGATAGATGGAGTTGATTCCTTGAATGTTTCTGTCAGTGTTGGTATTATAGTGTATGAAGCCCTTAGGCAGAGAAATATTAAAATAAAATAAACTTTATGGGTTGGCTATTTTTTACAGTTGTCTCTTATTTAATGTTAGCTGTTGTTAATTTGGGGGACAAATTTGTTGTTGATAAGCTAATAAAAAGCGCCAAGGCCTACACTTTTATTGTCGGCTCTTTAAGCGCTATAGTATTTTTATTAGCCCCTTGGTTTCTCACTTGGCCGGGATTATTTTTATTTTTAGTAAACATTATTTCAGGGGCATTTTTTGTTTTTGCTTTATGGACGATGTATGAGTCTTTAAAAATAGGTGAAGCTTCTCGAGTGGTAGTAGTGATAGGGAGTATTGTTCCAATATTCACAATTATATTTTCCGTTTTCTTTTTTTTAGAAAGTTTTAGCGGTCGTCAATGGATAGGAATTTTGTTTTTAGTTGCTGGAATGACATTAATTTCTTTTATTAATAGTCGTCGAAAAAAGTGGTCTACATTTTTCCGGAGACTTTTTTCAGTTTTTTATGGAGGGTATAATAAGCGCTGGATTTTTCTAGCTATAGTGTCGGCTTTTTTGTATGCTTTGTTTTTTATAACCACCAAGTATGCCTATAATCATCAGGAGTTTCTTAGTTCTTTTATTTGGATTAGAGGTGGAAGTTTATTGGTGGTGTTATTATTTTTAATAGATAAAAAGGATAGAAAAGATATAGTTAAAAGTTTTAAAGAAAAGCCTAATAAAAAGGTTAAAATAGGGAAGGGCTTTGTCGCTGTTAATCAGTTATTAGGATCAGGGGCTTTTTTGTTACAAAACTATGCCGTTTATTTAGGCCCTGTAGCAATTATTAATGCCTTGCAGGGGGTCCAGTATGCTTTTCTTTTGGTGCTAGGAATATTGTTTTCGGTTTTCTTCCCAAGAATTTTAAAAGAAGATATCTCTAAAAAGGTTTTAATAAAAAAGATTGCAGCAATATTATTAGTGGCTGTCGGCTTGTATTTTATAGCTGTTTAAAATATTAATTATTATGAAAAAAATAAAAAAAATGACTTTTTGGATAATAGCAATAATAATTATTCTCTTGGCCCTGGTTTATGTTTTTAAAATTGCCAAGCATTATCCTAAAGATATAAATTTAGAACATGAACCTGGATTATTTGGTATAACTTATTCTAAAAAATATGCTGAAAGCATTGGCTTAGATTGGAAAGAGACTTATATTGCTATGTTGGATGAATTAGGCGTTAAAAAAATTAGAATACCGGTTTATTGGGATGAGATAGAAGAAGAGCCTGGGGTTTTTAATTTTAGTGATTATGATTTTTTAATAGAAGAGGCTGAAAAAAGAGATGTAAAAATTGTATTAAATTTTGGCATGAGAGTGGCTCGTTGGCCAGAGTGTCATTTTCCGGACTGGGCTAGTAATTTAGAGACCAATAGCCTTCAGGAAAAAGTTTTGGTAATGCTGGGCGCTGTTGTTGAAAATTTTAAAGATAGCCCGTCTATTATTTATTGGCAATTAGAGAACGAGCCATTATTAGATTCTTTTGGGGTTTGTCCTAAGAGTGATTATAATTTTTTGAAGAAAGAATTAGAGCTGGTGAAAAAATTAGACAAGAGACCCGTTATGATTTCAGCCACGGGCGAGCTTAGTTTTTGGAAAAAGGAAGTTAAAATAGCAGATATTTTTGGCACAACAATGTATCGGGTTGTTCATAATCCCTTTATGGGCTATGTTAAATATCCATATCCAAGCAGTTTTTATCGCCTTAAAACTAGGCTGGCAGGACTAAACCTGGATAGAGCGGTAATAATAGAATTACAGGCCGAGCCTTGGATTCCTAAAGAGGATATTTTTAATGTTTATGATACAACGTATCAAAAATCATTTAATTTAGAACAGTTTAGAGCCAATACTCAATTTGCTATAAACACCGGATTTAAAGAGGTCTATTTCTGGGGAGCTGAGTGGTGGTATTTTAAACACAAAATGGGAGAAAATTCTGATTACTGGAATTTCGCCAAAACTTTATTTCCTTAATTTATAATTCATGCTATCAATAATAATACCAACTTTAAACGAAGAAAAATATTTACCAAAATTATTGGAGGATATCAAAAAGCAAACTTTTTCTGATTATGAAATTATTGTCTCTGATGGATTTTCAGGTGATGGCACGGTAGACATCGCCAAGAGATATGGATGCAAGGTTGTAATCGGTGATAAAGATAAAAGACATCCCTCAATTCAAAGAAACAACGGCGTTAAGGTCGCCCGCGGAAAGTGGCTTTTGTTCTTAGACGCTGATACATTGTTTAATAATAAGTTTTTTTTAGAAAAAACAATAAAAGATTTTTCTAAAAGAGAGTTGGGAATTGCTGGTTTCTACTTAAGATTTAAATCACAGCATTTTTTTTATTTATTTTACTATTGTTTTTATAATGGCTTTTCTTTTTTAGCTCAGTATATAAAGCCCTTGGCAGTTGGAGCTGCAATTATTGTAAAAAAAGAGTTACATGAAAAGATAGGAGGTTTTGATGAAAGTATTTTTATTGGTGAAGATCAGATTTATTGTGAAAAAATTTCAAAAATAAGTCGCTTCAGACTTATTAAGGGAGAATATATATTTTTTTCTATTCGTCGCTTTGAGAAGGAAGGCCGCTGGAGATTATTTTTTAAATTGCTCTATTCTACTGCCTACGTCTTGCTTTTTGGTCCAATAAAGAAGAAAATTGTTAAATATAATTTTGGCGAACACGAATAAAAAACGGACTTAATAGCCCGTTTTTTTCCTAAAAATAGTTTTTGTTATTTTTAGGAACACGACCGAGGCGATTATAGCTCCGATAGCTATAATTAGATGGTGCACAATTGGGCCGTTTATGTGGAAGACAAAGTGGGCGGCTAAAGCACTTAGTAATGCCGTTATTATAACGTCATCGGGCTCCGACTTTGATTTAGTGGAGAATAATTTCCTAGCGATTCTCCATAGAGTGATGATGGCCAGTCCCATGCCTAGGCCAATAGAAAGCAGTGCTAAAAGATTCAATAGAGTGTCCATTTTCTGAATTATTTTTTAAACAACTATTTTTTATTTATTTTAACTAGTAATTATTTTTAAAATTTCATCTCTTTTTTCTTCCATAATTTTTTTATCAACAGCCTCTAGGTTCAATCGCATCTTATTTTCTGTGTTTGATCCACGAACATTAAACCAAAAATCTTTAAAAGAGACGGTAGTACCATCCAGCTTATTTATTTTTCCGTTTTTGTATTTTTTTTCTAAGGCTTGAAAAACCTTTTCTTTGTTGTTTACTTCTTTGTTTATTTCTCCAGAGTGAAAATATTTTTTGTAAGGAGATATTTGTTCGGATATTTTTAGATTGCTAGAAGAAAACTCTCTTAGTAGTTTTAATATAACAATGTTTGGTACTTCAAAACAGCCAATTTCCATATTTAAAAAGAAATGTCCAGAAGATTCTCCGGAAAAATAAATATTTTCTTTGAGCATTTGTTCTTTTATCAGAGAATGGCCAACCCTTGTTTTCACTGGCTTTCCCCCATTTTCTAAAATCAAGTCTTCGGTTATTTTTCCAGGACGAACATCAAAGCCGATTTTAACTCCAGGGTTTTTTTGTAAAAAGAGCTTTGATAGTAATCCCCTGATAATAGATTGGTCAATTAATTCTCCTCGATCATCAATAAAGAAAACCCTATCGCCATCACCATCGGTGGTTATGCCAAAGTCAGCCTTTTTCTTTAAGACTTCTTTTTTTATTTGTTCTAGATTTTCTTCTTTTAAGGGGTCGGCTTCATGAGCTGGAAAATTTCCATCTAATTTAAAATTAATTTTGATTAATTTTCCAGGGAGGTGTTTAAATAGTTCATTTATGAATAAACCCCCGACAGCGTTAGCCGGGTCAACCACTATTTTTAGTGGTTTTATTTTTTTAATATCACCATATTTTAGATCGTATTTAATTTGATCTTGTAAAATGTTTTTCTTTTTAATTATTTTTCCTTTTTTATCGCTGGGAATTAAATTTCTACTTATCACTTTTTCTTTTAAAAATTCTATCCCAGTATTTCCACTTATAGGAATAGCTTTCTCTCTGGTTAATTTAAAACCATTCCATTCCTTGGGATTGTGTGAGGCACTAACCATAATACCCCCGTCATATTTATATTTAGCAACAGCAAAATAAAAAGTTGGAGTAGCGGTTAAACCAATATCAATCACATCTGCTCCGGCATCCAGTAGGCCTTTAATTAAGCTCTTTTTTAAAGAGGGAGAGGATATTCGCATATCAGAGGCCACTACTATTTTAAACTTTTTGTTTTTGTTTTTAGTGTCCTTTTTTCGGAGCTCAATATAGGCCAGACCTAATTGATAGGCGGTTTCTTCGTCTAAATCTTTTTTGTAAACACCTCTAATGTCGTAAGCTTTAAAGATTGATGGATTGCTTGTCATGTTTTTTATTTTTAATTAAATAATAAAATACTCCCATTCCCACAAGTGTGGCGACAAGAGAAAATAGCCAGCCGATATAAGGAAGAGAGAAAAGTAACCAAGCTAAAACGATGCCCGAGAAAGCCTTTAGATACCAGGAAACTTTTTCTTTTTTCCCTAGTTTAAAAATATAATCTCCCAGCGCCAAGGCTACTATTATTTTACTAAAAAATATTAGCATTAACCACAAAGAGAAGGCTATCAGGGCTAGTGGTATTCCGAATACGGTTATTATAGCGAGTATAACAGCGATTGGCGTTAGAAATAATATTATAGATCCGGGACCAATAGCTTTATAATTTTTTTTCAAGGAAAATTCTTTTAATTTTTCTATTTGTTTTTTAAATAAAATGTTTAAAACCAAGAAGGTTAGAAAAACTGATATTATAGAGTAGAAAAATTTGGCAGAGCCTGGAATTTTGTGGGACTTTTTTTGAGGATCTTTTTTTGTTATTTCTCCAGCAATATTCTCTGTCTCGATATTAGCGTCTTTGTTTCCTTGGTAGCTGAGAGACCCTCCGATAATAGCTGATTCTTCTATTTTTAAAATATTAAAGTAATTATTTTTTTTAATTCGGTCTATTTTGAGGTTAACGTTTTTTTCTACTTCGCCTCTGATTAACGTATTACCAGAAATCCCATGAAGGTTTCCTTTTACAAGGCCATTTATCTCGGAATTAATACCAAGTAATAAAACATCTTGTCCGGCGCTTGCTTTCTCAGATAAAATAAAAGACTCTCCGGCAAAATTTATATTTTTTCCGATATTTCCAGAGATATTTATGGCGTTTGAAAGCACTCGCAAATTTCCGTCGACTTTTCCAGCTATGTTTATATTTTGGGAGGCGGCGATAACATCCCCTTTAACATGGCCGTTTATTTGTAGGTTGGAGCTAATACCGATTACGTCTCCCAAAACCTGACCTTCTATGGTCACACTTTTGGCTTGGAAATATAGATTTCCTTCAACTATTTCGTCTTTTCCGACATAGATAAAATCATTGGATTTTATAACATAGGCCTGAGAAGCTAATGGAATTAAAAAGAATAAAGGTAGAATTAATAAAAAATAGATTTTTTTCATAAATTTTAAGCCCCAGTATTTTTAAATAATTTTTTATTGAAAAATTTAAGGCGACTATACTTGATTAGTTTTTTAAGTTATAATTAATATAATTAATATTAAATCATCTTTATTATAGCGCAAAAGTATGAGACAAGCAACTCTAGATATTATAGAAAATATCAAAAAAATTAAAAATGATGCCGACCTAGGTGTTTTTAAGCGTGATTTATCTAAGAAGTATGGGTTTTCTTTGTTATTGAACTCGGATATTTTGCGAGAATATTTTTTGTTAATAAATGAAAAGAAAGTTAATGATAAATGGTTGGAAAAATATCATAATTTTTTTCTTTCTCTTTTGAAAAAGCGAGCCATTAGGACTTTATCAGGCATTGCTCCAGTAGCCGTTTTAACAAAGCCCTATCCCTGCCCGGGAGAGTGTGCTTATTGCCCCAAAAGAACCGACGTCCCGGTTAGTTATTTGCCCAATGAACCCGCCGTGATGCGAGCCTTGCGCTTAGAATTTAATCCTTATCTACAAACAATATTTCGCTTGCGCGCCCTAGAGAATAACGGACACGAACCTAATAAAATTGAGTTAATTGTAATTGGCGGAACTTGGAGTTATTTACCTGATAAGTATAAATATTGGTATATTTTAAATTGTTTTAAGGCCGTCAATGATTATCAAAAAATAAAAGAAAAAATTATTATTACTAAAAGTGAAAAGATTGTAAAGACCAAGGAATTTTCTAAAAATATTTATTCTGAAAAATTATCCCTAAAAGATTTAAAAAAATTTTTATTACAAGAGCAAAAGAAAAACGAAAAATCTAAATATGGAATTATTGGTTTAACTTTAGAAACTAGACCTGACTATATAGATGAGAAAGAATTGTGGCAAATGCGAGAATTGGGCTGTACTCGAGTAGAAATTGGTGTTCAGGCTGTTGATGACGATATTTTGAAGCTAAATAAGAGGGGTCATGGCGTTGATAAAATTATAGAGACAACCAAAAAATTAAAACAATTTGGTTTTAAGGTTACTTATCATTTTATGCCAGCCCTACCTGGATCTAATCCTAAAAAAGATGTGGAGATGTATAAAAAAATATATAACAATAAAGATTTTCAACCCGATCAAATTAAATTTTATCCCACTACAGTAGTCAAAGATAGCTTGCTTTATAAATGGTGGAAGCAAGGGAAATATAAACCTTATTCTGATAAAGAATTGGAGGAAATTATTATTGAATGTAAAAAAAACACGCCAATTTATACTAGAATTATTCGTTTAATTCGCGATATTCCGGGAGAGTCAATTGAGGCTGGAAATAAAATTACTAATTTACGACAAGTGATGAAAGACAAGGGCGTGAAGTGTAATTGTATTCGTTGTCGAGAGATTAAGGGCGGAGTGATTAATAAAAGAGATTTGAGTTTAAATATTTTAAAATATCGCGCCTCAGGTGGAGATGAGTATTTTATTAGTTTTGATAGTAAGGATAAAAAAAGTTTGTATGGCTTTTGTCGTTTAAGGATTGAAAAGGGCAATAAAACTTTTCCAGCCATAATTAGAGAACTTCATGTTTATGGTCAGTTGGTACCGATGGGGGGAAGTAAAAAAATTCAGCATAGTGGTTTAGGGAAAAGGTTGATGCAAGAAGCGGAGAAAATTACTAAGGAGGAAAAGATTAATTCCTTGGCCATTATCTCCGGCGTCGGGGTTCGAGGCTATTATCGGAAGCTGGGGTATAAACTAAAAAATACTTATATGGTTAAAAAAATTGGTTAAACTAAAAACTCATCTATTTTGACCTTAATTTTTTTTGCTATAATAGTAATACCATTAAAATAATTAATAATATAATTATGAAAACCAAAAAACCGGCCTTTACTCTAATAGAACTATTAGTAGTAATCGCCATAATTGGTATTTTGGCTACTCTAGCTGTGGTGTCCCTACAAAATGCCAGAAAGAATGCCCGAGACGCTAAAAGAATAGCCGATGTTAGACAAATGCAAACAGCATTAGAGCTATATCATAATGACACCGGAGTATATCCACTAACTGGAGAAATAGATAGCACTATAGCCACCGGAGGAGTAACATATATGGTAGTGGTCCCGACAGCTCCTACTCCAGCAGACGGAGACTGTGAAGAAAGTGATAATACTTATACTTATACCTCTGCTGACGGCTTAACTTATGCTATTGGTTTTTGTACAGGCGGGGCTGTATCCAATTTGTCAGCTGGATTAAAAGAGGCCAGTCCTTCAGGGGTGGTCTATATTCCTTGGTGCGGAGAATATACAGTGACTTTTACATACAACGGAACTCCTGCAACCTACGGAACTGTAGCTGGATAAAATAGCACTTGTTGGTTAGACCGCAATCTCGGAGCTACGCAAGTAGCCATATCCTCCACTGATGCCGCCGCTTATGGTGACCTATTCCAATGGGGCAGATTAGATGATGGGCATCAAGTTAGAAATCCAGCTCCAGCTACATCAGCAACATTAGCCACCACCGACATCCCTGGACATGCTAGCTTTATACTTGCTCCAAATTCTCCTTATGATTGGCGAAGTCCCCAAAGCGCTAATTTATGGCAAGGAGTAGATGGAGTTAATAACCCTTGCCCAAATGGCTGGAGAATACTAACCGAAGCAGAGTGGGAAGCCGAAAGAACAAGTTTGAGCTCAAATAATTCAGTCGGAGCCTTTGTTTCACCTTTAAAACTAACATTAGCCGGCGCCCGCATCCACGACAATGGTTCTCTATACAATGTTGGCTCTCTCGGCGGCTATTGGGCAAGTTCCGTAGATGGTGCGAATTCGCGCTTCCTTTACTTTCATAGTAGTAATGCTTACGTGAGTAGTAGCCTCCGAGCTAATGGTTTTCCTGTGCGGTGTCTTAAGGATTAATTCAATTTTTTTAAAATTTTTTCTCTAACAAAAAGCTTTTTGACACAAAGCTTTTTTTGCTTTACAATAAGATTGTTGTTAGCCCTTAATTTAGGTTAATTTTTAATTTATTTTTAATAATTTATTGATATGAATTTTAATAACAATTTATCATCTAGCGATGAGTTTTTGTATAAACTAATAGAGAAAGAAGAAGAGAGACAAGAAAACGAAATCGAGCTAATTGCCTCCGAAAACTATGCTTCGCCGGCCGTTTTAGAGGCCATGGCTTCGGTTTTGAATAATAAATACAGTGAAGGTTATGCCGGTAAAAGATATTATGGCGGAAATTCGGTTATCGACGAGGTGGAAACCTTAGCCATAGAAAGATTAAAGCAACTTTTTGGAGCCGAACACGCCAACGTTCAGCCGCTTTCGGGCTCCCCCGCTAACGCTTCGGTTTATATGGCTTTTTTAGAACCTGGAGACAAGGTTTTGGGCTTAAAATTGGATCACGGCGGGCATTTATCACACGGTCATGGAGTAAATTTTTCTGGTCGCTTATATAATTTTGTTCAATATGAAGTAGAAGAAAATGGTTTCATAGACATGGAAAAAGTGAGAGAAATCGCCAAGCAAGAAAAACCAAAAATGATAGTAGCTGGCTTTAGCGCTTATTCCAGAAATATGGATTGGAAAAAATTCAAAGAAATCGCTGACGAAGTTGGGGCTTATACTTTCGCCGATATTGCCCATATTGCTGGTTTAATTGCCGGAAAAGTAATAGATAGTCCGGTGCCATATTTTGATGTTATTTCTAGTACCACCCATAAAACTTTACGTGGACCCCGCGGAGCCTTCATTTTATGTAAAGAAAAATTTGCCAAGCAAGTTGATAGGGCGGTTTTTCCAGGTATGCAAGGCGGACCACACGATCACATTACTGCTGCTAAGGCCGTGTCCTTCAAAGAAGCCTTGGAGCCAGAATTCAAAACCTACTGTCAGCAGGTTATAAAAAACGCTCAAAAAATGGCCGAGGAATTTATTAAAAAAGATTATAAAATTATTTCTGATGGGACCGACAATCATTTAATGGTCATAGATTTGCAAAATAAAAATATTTCCGGGTTAGAGACGGAACAAGCTTTAGAAAAAGTTGGAATTTCTGTTTCGCGCTCTACTATTCCTAATGACCCCGCCCCACCAATGCGCCCCTCGGGGATTAGAATTGGAACCCCAGCCATTACTACCAGAGGATTTAAAGAAGAAGAGGTTGTGCTTTTAGTGGAACTAATAGATGAGGCTATAAAAAATAAAGAAGATGATAAAAAATTAGAAGAAATAAAAAAACAGGTTCAAGTCTTGTGTCAAAAATTTCCTATTTATAAAAAATAGAAGCAAGGTTTTTAATTAGTAAAAATAAAAAAGTAAAAATAAATAAAAAAATGAAAATAATTGATGGCAAAAAAATTGCCGAAAAAATTAAAGATGATATCGCTAAAAATGTTTTTGACTTAGTACAAAAAGAGCGGCGCCGACCTTCTCTAGCAATTATTTTAGCTGGCGAGAGGGAAGATTCTAAAATATATGTAAACTTAAAAGAAAAATCAGCCAAAGAAGTTGGTGTTGATACTAGTTTATATTTAATAGAAGAAGATGATGGTGAGGACAATATTATTAATACTATAAAATTTCTGAATCAAGATACAATGATAGATGGAATTTTGGTCCAACTACCACTGCCAAAGAAATTTAATACCGATAAAATTTTAAAAATGATTAACCCCGAAAAAGATGTGGATGGTTTTTGTAAAAGTAAAAATAAGTTTTTGTTATCCCCTGTTATTTTGGCCACTGAGTATAGTTTAAAAAATTGTAAAGTTAATTTAAAAAATAAAAAATCTTTCCTCTTCTGCAATTCAGAAATTTTTAAAAACGAAATGAAAGAATTTTTTCTTAGTAAAGGGCTGGAATTTGATTTTATAAAAAGTGACGAGCTGGAGAAAGTTTTAGGCGGTAACAACGAGCAAAGAAAGCAAGATTTATATAAAAGGGTTAGGTCTAATGACATCCTTATTACGGCCATGGGCAAACCAGAAATAATTGACAAAAACTTTTTAAAGGACGATATGATCTTAATTGATGTTGGTATTACTAAGGTTGGTGATAAGGTTTTGGGAGATATAAAAAGATCTGACACTGAAAAACTGGCGGGGTATCTTACTCCAGTTCCTGGGGGTATAGGGCCAGTGACAGTCGCCTGTTTATTAAAAAATGTTTTACAAGCCTACTTACCTAGGGGTTAAACGCTATTTTAAAAACCAAACTTTATTTAAAATAAAAAAAGAGCCTGAGCTCTTTTGCATTTTTGTTTTTTGCGCAGACACACTTTTAGCCAGCGCTTTTTATTATAAAGAGGGTGAATACAAGTAGGGCAAACACTACAATTGCTGTTATAATGTTTACAACTATGGGGTTAATTTGGGAATCGCTAGAACCCGATTTACGGGCCTGATCACTTTTTTTCATGGCTCCTCCTTTTTAAATTTTTAAAACAATGAACAACTTAAATAACATTAATATAAAAAAAGAAAAAATTCAAGGGTTATTAAAAAAATATTATAATTTTTCTGATTTTCGCTTGGGACAGGAGGTGGCTATTGATAATATTTTATCTGGTAAAGATACCGTTGTTATAATGCCAACTGGAGGTGGTAAGTCTTTGATTTTTCAATTATCAGCTTTGGTTTTGGATGGAGTTACTATTGTGGTTTCTCCCCTTATTGCGCTGATGAAAGACCAGGTCGATTCCCTAACAGAACTAGGGATTCCGGCTACTTTTATTAACTCCTCTATTTCGTTGTCAGAAACTACACAGCGTTTAGAGCAGGTAAAAAATGGTTTTTATAAAATAGTTTATGTGGCACCCGAAAGATTCTATAGTCAGCCTTTTTTAGAGGCACTTAGCCAACTAAAAATATCACTTTTTGCTATTGATGAAGCTCATTGTATTAGTCAATGGGGTCATGATTTTCGTCCCAGTTATTTAAGACTAAAAAATACTATAGAATTTTTAAAAAATCCAACCGTGGTGGCTTTGACAGCTACAGCAACAATTGAGGTCCGACACGATATAGTTAAACAATTAAGTCTAAAAAACCCCGAGGTAATTGTTACTGGTTTTGCTAGAAAAAATATTCAGTTTGGGGTTATACACTGTTCTTCCAGCCGTAAAGCAGACTTTATTTTAGACGCTATTTCTGGCTCAGGGGGTGGCTCTGGAATCGTGTACGTCGGAACCAGAGCCAAGGCTGATGAGATCTTAGAAAAACTTTTAGAAAATGGAATTGAAGCAGTGGCTTATCATGCGGGAATGGATAGTGACAGTCGAGAGTGGGTACAAAATAGTTTTATGTCTGGCCAAGCTCAGGTGGTAGTGGCGACCAATGCTTTTGGTATGGGAATAAATAAAAAAGATATTCGTTTTGTTATTCATCATGATATCCCCGGAACTGTTGAGGCCTATTATCAAGAAGCTGGTCGAGCCGGTCGCGACGGACTTCCTAGTCTATGTTTGCTTTTGTATTCCCCCAGTGATAGATACTTACGCGAATTTTTTATTAAAGGCGACAATCCTGAACCAGAAATAATTATTAATATTTATGAAAAATTATTAGAAAAAGAAGATGATTTGGGATTAGACGAAATTAGTGACGCCGGCAAATCAATTTTAATAACCTATGCTGAATTAGCCAAAGAGCTTTCTCTCAACGTTCCAGAAATGGCCATTGGAACAGCTTTAAAAATTCTAGAAAAAGAGGGTTATTTATCTCGTCCCAATGACAAAAATGGCCAAGCCTTTCTTAAAATTAAAAGCGATTTTAATTCTTTATTATCAGCCCTTAGCTCTCGGGCCAAGGTGCAGATAGAGGCTCTTAATAAGTTGTATGATAAATTTAAGGATGAGCTAGAAAAGGGATCGGAATTTAATTTTGATGATGTCGCTAGTATTATTAATATTAAAAAAGACTCTATTTTAAGACTAATAAAAAATTTAGCCGAAAAAGATTTAGTAGAATATCGACCTCCCTTTAGAGGGACTGAAATTAGGATTTTAAAAAGGGTTGCCCCGGAAGATTTGAAATTAGATTTTAAAGCTCTAGAAGAAAAGCTAAAAAATGCTGAAAGGCGTTTAAACGAAATGGAAAATTATGCTTATTTTTCTGGTTGCCGTCAGGCTTATATCTTACGTTACTTTGGTGAGCAGGATGTTAAAAATTGTGGTAAATGTGACCAGTGTTTGAGAGGTTTTTCCGATGATAATAATGACTATGAAGAACCCGCCAAAAATTTTCGTCAACGAGAGTATTTAACTTAGTTTAAAAATTTAAAAAAATGAACAAAAAAGCCAAAAAATATTTATTAGATATAGTTGAAGGGGGTTATGAAAAAATAGCTTCAGATTTTTCTGAGACCAGAAAAAAACCAATGAAGCCGATGGTTTATAAAATTGTTGGAGACTTGGACATAAAACCAGAGGACAGCGTTTTAGATTTGGGCTGCGGTAATGGTTGTTTTTTTGAGGTTCTGGGCGGGAAAGGAAATTACTTGGGGCTAGATAATAGCGCAAAATTAATTGCCCTAGCCGAAGAAGAATATAAGACCAATTTTAAAAAATTTGATATAATAAAATTAGATGAATTAAAAGAGAATAATTTTAATTTTATTTTTTCTTGGGCAGTTTTTCATCACATTCCTGGAAAAAAATTGCGCTTAAATTTTTTACAAGAAGTTTATAAAAATCTAAACCCAGAAGGAAGTTTTGTTTTCAGTGTTTGGAAGCTTAGAAATAGAAAAGATTTTTATAAATTAGCTTTTAAAACTTTTTTCAATAATTTGTTTCAAGGAAAGATTATGGACTGGGCTGATTTAATTTTCCCCTGGAAAGGTTCTCCTAAAAAATTCCAACCCCCCCGCTATTATCATGCTTTTTCTAAGAAAAGCTTAGAGAAAGAAATAAAAAAAAGTAGCTTTAAAATAGAGAAGTTTTTAGAGGATGATTTTAATTATTATCTAATATTAAAAAAATAAAAATAATTGTATAAATATGAGTAAGAAAAAATTATTGATTGGTTTTATAGGCCAAGGGTTCATTGGCAAAAATATGGCAGACGATTTTTTGGAAAGAGGATATAGTATAATTAGATACGACCTTAATAATTTTTCAAAAAATAAAAAGTTAATAGCTGATTGCGATTTTGTCTTTATTGCCGTTCCTACTCCCAGTACTCCGAAGGGTTTTGACGATAGCATTCTAACAGAAGTTATAGGATTGGTAGGGGATGGTAAAACAGCAGTTATAAAATCAACTATAAAAATTGGAACAACTGAAAAATTACAAAAATTATATCCTAAAAAATATATTATACATTCACCAGAGTTTTTAACAGAAAAAAATGCCAAAAATGACGCTCGTTTTCCGGAAAGAAATATAGTGGGGTATACTAGTAAATCAAAAAAAATGGCTCAGGCTGTTTTAGATATTTTACCAAAGGCCGGCCACAACTTTATAGTGCCCTGCAGAGAAGCAGAATTAACTAAATATATGGGAAACTCTTTTTTAATGTTAAAAGTTGTTTTCGCTAATGCTATTTTTAATCTAGCTCAGGCTAATAAAATTAATTATGACCAGGTTGCTAAAATGGTTGGTTATGATTCTAGAATTGGACACAGTCATCTAAAAATAAAACACCAAGATGAAAAAAAACAAGCTGGTAGGGGGGCTGGAGGACATTGTTTCATTAAGGATATGTCGGCTTTAGTGGAGATGTTTAATGATTGTCATTTTACAAATAAACAAAATAAATTGGCTAAGAAATTTTTAGAAGGAGCAGTAAATTTTAATAGCAATTTATTATTTGAATCCAAAAAAGACCTAGATTTATTATTTGGTGTTTACGGCAAGAAGAAATATTAATTTAAAAATATGGCTTTAATAACTTCTATTTCAGGAATAAGGGGAACGGTAGGGTCAGGAGACAGTAATTTGAACCCATTAAATTTTATTAACTTTGTTTTGGCTTTTGGGGAGAGTTTAAAAAGGAAAAATAAAGGAAGAAAAACAAAAATAGTTTTAGGGAGAGATGGGCGCATTAGTGGCGAGATGTTTTTGAGTTTAGCCACACAAAGTTTAATATCTTTAGGTATTGATGTTTTAAATATTAATTTGGCCAGCACTCCGACAGTTGAAATCGCTGTTATAAATGAAAAGACTGATGGAGGTATTATCATTTCCGCCTCACATAACCCCAAGGAATGGAATGCTCTAAAATTTTTAAATAATAAAGGAGAGTTTTTAAATGAAAAAGACGGCAAAAAAATATTATCTTTAGCCGAGAAAAAAAATTTTTCTTTTGTTGAGGTAAGTGACTTAGGAAAATATCAAGAAAATTTTTCTTATGACGATGTTCATATAGATAAAATTTTAAAATTACCGCTGATAAATAAGAAGGCGATTGAGAGGGCTGATTTTAAGGTTGTTCTAGACGGAATTAATTCAGTCGGAGCAATCGTTGGGAAAAATCTTTTGAAAAAATTAGGAGTAAAAAATATTATAATTATAAATCAAGAGGTCGATGGAGATTTTAATCACAATCCTGAGCCAATTGATAAAAATTTACGGCAATTAAGTTTGGCCGTTAAAAAATTGGGGGCAGATATTGGTTTGGCTGTTGACCCTGACGTTGATCGTTTGGCAATTGTAGATGAGCAAGGAAATTTTTGGGGAGAGGAGTATACTTTGGTGGCAGCGGCTGATTATATTTTTAAAAATTACAAAATTTTTCAAAATAAATTTAAAAAAAATGCAGTTTCCAATTTGTCTTCATCTTTAGCCCTTAAAGATTTGGCAGAAAAATACCAAGGGAAATATTTTTTTTCTAAAGTCGGTGAGGCCAATGTAGTTGAAAAAACCAAGAAAGTTAAAGCTGCTATTTCTGGAGAGGGCAGCGGTGGAATTATTTATCCTTGCTTTCATTATGGTCGAGATGCCTTGGTCGGCATAGCTTTAATTTTAAGTTTTTTATCTTCCGAGAGAAAAAAAGCATCAGAAATCAGAAAGGAATTACCCGGATATTTTATGGTAAAAGAAAAAATTAAATTAAGCTCTAAAGTTGACACCAGGAAGATATTTGATAAGATAGAAAAAAGATACAAAGCTCTAGAGATAATTAAAATTGATGGTTTGAAGATTAATTTTAAGAAAGAGAGAGCTTGGGTGATTTTGCGTCTTTCTAATACCGAGCCTATAATTAGAATCTATTGCGAGGCTCCAACCCATAAAGAAGCTCAAAAAAAGTTCAAGGAAATTTCTGATTTTATTAATAATATTAATTAAAATAATTTATGACCAAGATTATAGTTTTGGCCGCTGGCAAGGGCAGTCGCATGAAATCTGATTTACCCAAGGTTTTGTCACCTATAAATGGCAAGCCGATGATTGAATATTTAATAAATTCTGTTATGAGATTGGGGGTGGATCCGGAACCAGTTTTAGTTGTTTCTCCTGATAATAAGGAAATAATAGCTGACAATCTAAGAAAATATAAACTTAGCTTTGCCCTGCAGGCTGAGCAATTGGGGACCGGGCACGCTGTCGCTAGTGCTAGATCGCTAATTCCCGAAGAAGTAAAAAATATAATGGTTCTATACGGCGACCATCCTTTTATTACGCCAAAATCTATAGAAAGACTGCTGGAAAGCCATAAGAGCGAGGTTTCCATGATGACAGCTGAAGTAAGTGATTTTTCAGAATGGCGAAAGAATTTTTATTATTGGGGTCGTATATTAAGAAGTAATAATAAGATTGAAAAGATTATCGAATTTAAGGATGCTTCCGATGAGATAAAAGAGGTAAAAGAAGTTAACCCGGCAATTTTTTGTTTTAATAAAAACTGGTTGCTAGAAAATATTGCTAAAATAAAAAATGAAAATAACAATAAAGAATATTATTTAACTGATTTAATAAAAATGGCTTTCGAGCAGGGTATTGAAATAAATTCTTCAACCATAGAGGCTCAAGAGGCCGTGGGGATAAATAGCCCCGAAGAGTTAAAGGTAGCTCAAGATTTGGCTGAAAATAATATTTTTGATGAAGTTTAGGTGATTTTTATAATTTAAAATATTTTTATGAAAGGTTTTGTGGAAACAATTATTTTAGTAATAATATTTTTCGTCTTAATAACCTTTTCTTTTTTGTGGTTTAATGAGGAAAAGAGAAGCTTAAAAGATATTCCCTATGTTTCTAAGGTTTTTTCTAGTATTAGTGCTTTTTCAGAAAATCTAAAAGAAGTTTCGACTAAAAAGGAAAACCTAAAAAATATTTTTAAAAGAACAAAAGAAGGAGCCCAGGGACTTGTGCCGGAAAAGACGGAAGAGCCAGGTCTTTAATATTTACTTATAAATAAAATTGTGTTAAAATTATAATAATAAAACAATTATTTTTTTGGGCTTTTATGTTTAATAAAAAAAATAAATTTCAGCGGTTTTTTGTAGTTTTTTTTATTTCTTTGCTTCTAGGTTCTGTTTTTTTATTTACTTCCTCGGTCTTCGCCGGGGATGTTTTTGGAACAGATCTTGTTGAAGGAGAAATTAATCTTGAGGGAACTGACCCTAGAAGTATGGCTGCCCAAATAATAAATGTAGCGCTAGGTCTTTTGGCTATAATAGCGGTAGTTATTGTTATTTATGGAGGTTTTGTTTGGATGACTTCCGATGGAAATGAAGAAAAAGTCAATAGAGCTAAGGGAATTTTAAAAGCTGGGGTTATTGGCCTGGTTATTATTTTAGCTTCTTGGGGAATAGCCTCATTTGTTTTAAGTCAATTAGGTGGTGCTACCGGAGTTGTTAATGTTGCTTGCGTGGATAATGATGTTAGAGCATGTGGATGTAATGGGGTTTCTACTTGTTTAAATGGTGAGTGGGGTTCTTGTTTGGGAAGCGATTGTAATCCTGGTGGTCCCGGATCTAGTTGTTATGATCCTAATGAAGCTCTTTCCGTTTGTAGTTCAGTAACAATCTGTAATTCAGGCCTTATCTGCGATGATTGTGAATGTAAATATCCAGGAGAGGGAGATTCTTGCGGTGATATTATTAATAATACCTGTAGCCCAGATAATGCTGATTGCTCTAACCCCAATCTTTTTTGTGACGCTACCAGTTGTACTTGTGAGGTTTCTGCTAGTAATAATTACTCAGAATTAGGAGACCCCTGTTCTGATGGTGGAACATGTACAGCCAACAACCCAACTTGTAATCCAAACCATGGATTAACTTGCGACCCAAATTCTTGCGAGTGTGTTGGTAGTCCTGTTATTACTGGGTTTAGTCCTTTAGGTGGTTTTTGTAATAATAATGTGGATAGTCCTTGCTCCAAGGATTCGGATTGTGGCTCGGGTAATACTTGTAATTTTACCACCCCCAATGCTTCTGCTGGCAATTTTTTTACTATCTTGGGATATAATTTTAATGATTATTCTTCTGGCAGCTCTACGGTTTCTTTTATATCAGAAAGCGGAACATCAACTATTGCCTTGGATCCTAGTGTGGTTAATAATAATTGCTCAAATTCCTGGACCAACACCAGTATCACTGTAGCTCTTCCAACCACAACTCCTTTTAACTCAGGGGATGATTTAAGGGTTGAAGTTATAACCAAGAACGGAGATTCTTATAATAGTAGCGACAACACTCAATTAAGTTTAGTAAAATGGAACGATATTTCTCGTCCCGGAATATGTAATATTAATAAAGCTTCGGCTAAGTTAAATGAATCAATAAATTATTCTGGAATAAATTTATTAAATGGCCAAGCTTATTTTGGAAATAATATTAATAATGTTTTGGCCTATGCTCCTCAGGTTTTTAATAGTAATACCTCGGGTGTGGCGCATGTTCCCAATCTTTCTGCCGGTAAGACCAGCACTTTTGTGCAAAAAACATATAATAGTATTCCAATTTTTAGTAATTTTTTAGACTTTGACAAAGAAGCCGAGGCTCCTCAGGGTCCTTCTATTTCTGATTTTACTCCTAAAGAAGGAAATAAAGGACAATATGTAACCATGTTTGGCATCGGATTTAATGACTTTAAGGGGGACAGTATGATTAAGTTTGAAACAGAGGCATCTGATTATGATGCTAGTTTTGATTTCCCTGCAGTTTGTTCTCATTCAACTTGGTCTGATACTCAAATAGTATTTAAAGTTCCAGATAATATTATCAAAGGCAACTATAAATTGTCTTTATATACTAAAGATAATGAGCCAGTAACCACAAACGATTATTTTAATGTAAATACACAGCTAACCTTGGCTCCTGGTTTGTGTAAAATTAGCCCTAAATCTGGACCACAAAATTCCCCTGTTTATTTATGGGGTGAATATTTTGGTTCTAACCCTAGCGTTGTTTTTAATATTAATAAGACCAGCGCCACTAGCGCTGTTAGTGAAGAAGATGGGGCTGATAAGATATTAACCACGGTTTCAGATGATGCTATTACGGGTCCAGTGGTTGTTAAAAGGGACGCTACTTCCAGCAATAGCCTGAATTTTTCTGTTGCTTCTTGTAGTTCTAACAGTGATTGTGGATCTGAGTATTGCTGTCTTCCTGGGACATCATTTGCTGGGGCTTGTGTTACTAATTTAAGTGCTTGTTTTTCGGACACACCAGATAGCTCATTCTTCCAATGGGGCTTTACCACTGGCTTTAGTACTACTACACCACCAGACGATCCAGATGATATATACAGTTGTGCTAGTTATAATTTCTGTCCGACAGATAACTGGACTTGTCCAAACATGCCTGGACTTTGTTCTCCTTATAATGCTACCGACCGATTTATAGAGGTCGCTGATTGTAAAAGTGATTGTAGTAATTTTGATTTTTGTGCAACCCCAAATAGCTGTTCCTATGATTCTAGTATAGACAAATGTGTTCTAAGTGGTTCAAGCGTTGAGTGTTCCCTTGGAAAAAAAGTAGAATATAATTTGGGATACGGGACAACCACCAAGACAGCTATTTGTAAAAACTATAGAATACCAAATACGGCAAATGACGAAAGACAATATTTTGAAATAACAGTTGACACTCTTTGTCCAACCATCGATGGAGTGCTGTGGAGTTTAGTTCCCGGTACAAATAATAAGTGCATTAACGCTGAGTTTGGAGTCGCCTCAAGTACTTGCTCCTTGTGCCCAGCTGGCGCTACTTGCCAGAGCGAGAATTCGGGGGATGAAATTGGATTTTGTGCTTCTCCTAAAGTTTGTCCAGGAAATGCTACTTGTGATAATAATAATAAATGTGTAAAACCAGATATCTCTTCTTGCCAATGTTGTTGTGAAAAAAGTGAAAACCTAAACCCAGGTCCAGGAAACCCGGCTTGTTGTTATCCTTTAACCTGTGATTCTTCTTGCGGAGTGAGTGCTGTAGCTGGCGCTACAAATGCAGACTTTGGTTTATGCTCTGGCTGTGCTTCAGCCGGAACAGATACCGCCACCAGAGACTTGGCTTGTAATTGTGCTACCGTTTCCGGGCAATACTGCGAAGTAAGTGCCCAATATGAAAAAGGTGTTTGTTTGGATTGTACTTCTTTAGGGGTGGACGCTTGTACAGCGCATCCGTCCACATGTTGTTGGGATGAGCAGGCTAATGATGGCGCTGGTCTTTGTCGCGGAGGAATTAGCGATGATACAGTGTGGGGAGCTAGCAGCAGTGATATTGGTTATTGCCCATATTATAATTGTGATAGTACTGATCCGACACTATGTAATTCTATACCCGATACAGATGGACAATATCCCAACACTGGCACTTGTGACACCTCTTGTCGCGAAAATTGTGCTGGAATTGAAAATGAAGAGGTTTGTAAGGAGAAGGACAGTTGTTGTTGGAATTCTACTACTAATGAATGTTCGGGTGGGGATAAATATTCCGAAAATCACTCAGATCCAAATTATGGGCTATGCACCTACTTTAATTGCGTAACTCCTAACGAAGCCTGTTCAAAAGGAACTAGCACAACTCAATACTTAAACCAAAGTGTCTGTGATAGAGACTGTGCCGAAACCTCTTCAGGCTTTGGTCGGTCTTGTTATGTTTATCCAAATGAAAATAATGTTTGTTCTTTTAATTTGTGCAATAATCTTACCTGTTTGTTAGAAAACGGAAACGAAGGAAATAACACAAGCCCTCCTAGTACTTGCGGAACTTGCTGTTGCGACCCATTATCCCCCCCTGACCAATGTAGTGCTATAAATTCAAACTTAACTTGCGTAGCAGATAAAGGAATGTGTACCGGCTCTTCTCGTGGTTTATGTTGTGGCTGTTCTTCTGATCAGGAATGTTCTCCTGACGGAGTAGATCCTACCCAGGTTGGTTGTGGGTTTGACTCTTGCTGTAAAGCCAGACCTAAAATAGCAACAGACACGAGCAAGGTTGCCGAACTAAGCGTTTCTCCAGAACACACCAGTAATAATACTTGTCGCAATGCTTTAATAGAAATAAACTTTGATCAAAGAATGGACCCACTAACTCTAGAAGGTAATATTTTATTATTAGAAGAAAGAGATAGTGGGCCATGTCCGTCGGGGACTTATCAAATTAGTTTAGCAGATGAAATTTACCAGCCCAATAAAAATATTTTTGCTAGAATAAAAAATATTTTCCAAAAATCAATTAACTATATTGCTAAAATAACTGGTAGAACCGCTGTCGCTGCTCCTAGTGATAGCAAAACTTATTGTGCGGTTTTTGGCTTAGTTGATTTTGAGCATGACACTAGTAATGACAATAAAACTACAGTCTATTTTAAACCCAATAAATTATTAGAGCCAAGTACTACATATTTCGTAGTTGTAAAAGGAGATGAAGACTTGGACAGCTCTAGTGGTGTTAGAGCTTTTTCCGGGGTTGGCATGAATGGTCCAGGGTATTATAACGGTAACAGTTGGACGGAGTCCAATAGTACCTCTATTAACTTTGGAGAGGACGAGCTCTTTTATGAAAACTCATACATCTGGGACTTTACCACCTTAAGTGTAAATACTACTGGTCAAGGAATTTGTGAGGTTAATTATGTCAAGGTTTCCCCAGAATCATATTTGTTCCAAACCACAGAAAATGATATCAATGAAAATGATACTGATCCCGCTCACCCAACATTCAATTCGGTCCGTGATAGGGATACTCAATATACAGCGCAAGCTTATTCTAGCGATAGCCAACCAATAACACCGACTGATAATTATGATTGGACCTGGGAGTGGGAAATTGTTAAGACTGATAAATTTAGTTTTGCTTCAAATCCTTCGGGCTGGTCTGATAGTAGTGATAGAAGATTGGTTCGTGTTAATGATGGGGTCGCCGAAGGTAATTCTGATATTAAAGCTAAAGTTATAATGGCCACTTCTACCAATATAACCTCTGTTGGAGATAGTACTACTGGCACAGCCAATGCCCATGTCTTAATCTGTCGTAATCCTTGGCCCGAATTTGATGGTAATGGTTTATGGCATCCTTGGACAGACGATAATCAACCATCCGGCACCAGTTCATTCAACTATGAGCTTTATTATTGTCGAGATCACGGCTCTGATGGAATAGGAGACGATCTTCCAGGGCTTGATCCGGATGCGATATTTAAGGGCGGAAGTTCAATTAAAGTTTGTAGTAATAACCCCTTTAAGTCTTGTTCTGCAAACACCGATTGCCCCGGTGGTTTGTGTTTAAGCAGTTTCTTAAAAGAAACATATTTTTTCAGAGATTAAATCAGATTTATTTTGTATAAAATAAAAGTAAAAAAATGAAAGTTAAAAATATTACTCTAAAAAAATTAATTTTAGCCAATGTTTTTTTGTTGACTCTAATTTTTGGTTTTTTATTTTTTAAACATACCAATGTCTCAGCGGATCAACCACTTTCCGATGCCATTGCTATTAGAGTAATACCAAACCCCAATCACTTTAGTGCCCAGAGGTGGTATCAGTCTCAGGGGTTTACTGGCTCTCCGCAATCTTTATTGGTAGATGGCTATAAGGCGGTACGTGATGGCCGAACAGTTTACGTTTCTGCTACTAATATTAACAGTAGTGACTTTTATACTAATATTTATTTAATATCATATAATCAAGCAGCTGATTTCCAAACCGTTGATATTTTTGGTCGGATATTAGAAAATTGGAAATTTAATACTAACCTAAGCTCATCACTGGCTATCGGTGATTGCAAAATATCAAAGAAAAGTTGTTATGAGGACTCTGATTGTCCAGCAGGTTATTATTGCCAAACAACTTCAGGAGGGGTGCAACTTAATAAGTGTCTTTTTGATGATAGCGCCACAGGAGTAGAAACCCCTAGTTGTATTATAGACTCAGATTGTCCGGGGGATTTGTTTTGCGATGGCCTAAAAGCAAAAATTATTCGCGATCTAGATCGTTTAGAAAAAATCATGACCATTAAGGAAAAATTAGCAGAATATAATCAAAGAAATGGAAACTACCCTATTTTAGGGGCAGGCACCTATTTATCTCACGTGGCTGTTTCTACTTGGCCTAGCTGGCAAAATTCTTTTTTAAGTCAAGTTGGGGTTAGCAGTGCTCTGGATCCAATAAACAAATTAGGCTCTTGCGCTGACTTAGATAAAAAATTTAACTTAGACACCTGTTGGAACGCAGTTGATAACGTTTTTGCCACTAGCAGTAACAATATTAACCATTCTAATTTTATGTTACCGGCTGACAGTTATGCGATGGCTTATACCACCAACCCCAATGGTTCAGACTATAAGTTGTGTGCCACCATGGAAACAACCGGGTATCAAATAACAGATGGAGCTTTAAATAGCAATAGTTGTTCAATGGCTTCTGCTGTTGGGAATATTGGTCTAATAGGAAATAATGTAAATAATGCTCCCTATATTTCCGAAAGTGTTTTAACAGGTCAGAGTGGCCAAGAATTTAGGGGTTTTGTTAGGGCAATTGATCCCGAGGGGCATCCCTTTACTTGGAATCATAGCTTCAGCACAACTTTTACTGGTTGGTCAGGTGTTCTCCAACTTTTAAATACTAATAATCCTAACCAAAAAATGATATATGCTAGCAATGCTGGAGACTCTGGAACCTATTCTTTTTCTTTAACTCTTACGGATTCTTTAGGATCTTCCAGCACCGAAACCTTGACTATAAACATAACCAATACAGGACCACAAATTATCGGAGGAAATGCTACTCATAACATCAGTTATGGAGCAGATTTTTTAAATGTTATCAATATTAATTCAGAAAATGCCTTAGATCCAATAACAGTTTGCAAATCCGATTCTTCGGGTAATTGTTCTTCTTCTCCTGCTACTTTTACTATTCCACAACAAATAGGCAGCTCTTGCTCTGAATTAAGTATAGGCGGTCCCTTTGAAGCTTGTTTGGTCAAAATCGCCACCGGAAAATATGAGCTAAGAATGTCTAGTAATTCCACATTCACATCCTCGGGATCGTTAACCACAGGAGATCATTATTATAAAATTACAGCGGTTGATGAATATAATGGGACAACCTCTATGATTGTAAAAATAGAAATTACTGCGAATCCTCCTATCATAAACTTTAACAATTGTCTTAAAGTGGTTAACTTGGGAGATTATTACGAATGCCCATTAAAAACAGATAATTATTCCAGTAGCACCATAACTTTTTCTACTACCACCACTTCGCTGCCAAAGGGATTGGTTTTAGACACTTCAGATGACACGATAAAAGGGTATTTATTAGAGCTGGGTTCGCACGAGACAGAAGTCGAGGCTACTCATACAACATATAACTCAGTAAACTCAGTCAGTCGTTTTACATTAAATGTTACCTCTGATTGCGGTAATTATACCGTTCAACATCCTGGGGGTCCTTGGAATTACTCTGGCACAGCCAGAAATCACTCTGGTTATTATCGAACGGTTCTAATAGGAAACCAATGTTGGCTGCAGGACAACTTAAATCTAGGCACCCAGGTCCCAGCGACAACTACTACTAACAATTTCAATAATGAATTAACAGAGAAATATTGTTACGATAATGACTCTATAAATTGTGATATTTATGGTGGTCTTTATAATTTTACTGAAACTATGGATATCGAGAAAAGTTGTCTGAACAGTTCGACTGGTGATTGTACAGGTTACGATCTGGAGGGAATTTGTCCCCCCGGCTGGAGAGTCCCAACTGATAGCGATTGGTATGCCCTAGAGAATGGCTTAACGGATGTAAATTGTACCTCTACTAGGGCAGGGACAATTAACACTAGTGGAGTTATCTCAGCAAACGCTTGGTCCTGTTCTCCTGCTGGAGAGGCTTTAAAATCATCTGGTTTATCTAATTTTAAAGCTTTATTAATAAATTATTTAGATTATAGCAACAGTGTAATACCCTTTAAAACTCCTTTTGATCAATACGCTAATTTTCGAACCTCTACTTATGCAAACAACAACAACGCTTATTCAAGACATATAGAAAAAGGTAGTAGCAAAAAGGAAATAGCCAGAGTTTCCAGCTCTAAAAGTAACGGCTATTCAGTCCGCTGTATTAAAGATTCCAAGCAATGTTTAGAAAATTCAGATTGCCCGACGGACCATACTTGCTCCTCACAAAATATTTGTGTTCAAGCAAGTGGATCTCCACAACGAGCAAGCACAACGGGAGCTTCTATTTAGTAAGTAAAATTTTTTGCTTTTTATTTCTAGTATGTTATAATTTTAGTATAAAAATCTAAGCTTACAATTTATTATTTTTATTAGTTTAGTTCATTCATTTCTATTAAGTATTAAAAATAAAAATTATGTTTGAAAATTTAAAAAAAGAAGAAAATAATATTGATGATATTTTTGCTGAAACTGATAAATCAGACGATTTGTCTTCAGTTAAGCCAGAAGCTTCTCTTGAAAGACCAGGCACACCCTCCGCTGGTCAGCCTCTAATGTCAAAACCAGATATTCAGGGAGAGAGGATTGATAAAAAGTCAGGAGAGGATTTTTCTGATTTTTCCGACGATGATAGTGGTCCTAAAAAAACTTTAAAAAAACTTTTCATAGTTATTATAATTTTGGTCATTATTGGAATAATTGCTTATTTTGTTTATGCTAAAATTTTAGCCCCCCGAGCTTTAAATAATAATCTAAATCCTAATAATAGCGCGGAAAATTTACTTGGAAATGTAGAGTCAAATACTCCCGTGGCTGAAAAAACAGAAGAGGATAATCTTCCGGTCGAAGTAGAAGACGAGCCTGTTATTGAGATAATAGAAGAAGAGGAGGAAGATTTGGAAATACTAAAAAATATTGACACTGACAAAGATGGCATAAGCGACTACGATGAAATGTATGTTCACTTCACAGACCCTTTTGTTTCAGACACTGACAGCGATGAATTGAGCGATTATGAGGAGCTTTTTATTATTGGTACCGACCCCTTAAATTCAGATACTGATGGAGACGCTTATTTTGATGGGCAAGAAATATTTTCTTGTTATAATCCATTGGGAGACGGAGCCATTGATATCAGCCTTTTTATTGACTCTGAGTCTTTTGTTGAAACATTTCCTGAACTTGTGGAAAAATGTGATTTAATTATTCAGTAAAAATAAAAAATGAAAAAAGAAAATTTAAAAGAACAAAATAAACCAATCTCTTTAGAGGAGGAACCGTCTTTTGATATTCATAAGATGCCAAAAGGTTATAAGGTTGGCCGTTTTGAATTGGACAATAATACCTCAAACAAAGGTGATAATGATTCCAAAAAATCTTCTACTAATTCTTCGTGGGATAATAAAAAGATTGGAGTTTTAATAGTATCTCTAGGAGTGGTTGTTGTTTTATTTTTGGGCTACTTAATATTTTCTTATATCGGTAACCCAGATTTTTCTTTAGCTGGACTTTTTAAGTTTAATAATAAAGTTCCTCAGGAAACTCAAGTTACTCCATCCCCATCCCCATCCTCAACGCCGACCCCTCCTTTAAATAATATAGAAACCGATACTCCTCCGGAAGAAGATGTTTTCCCGGAAGAAGACCCTGCTTTAGAAGAAGATTTAATCCCGGAAGAAGATGAGGGAAGCATCGACGATGAAGACACTCTCGAAAATGACATTGACGACATTAATGATATTATCGAAAGTTTTGTCGATAGTGACGAGGACGGCCTAAGCGATGATGAGGAGATTATTTTGGGAACAGATTTTTCTAGATCAGACTCCGATGGAGATGGTTATGATGATTCAACAGAAATTTTAAATCTATATAATCCTGTTGGCGACGGTCTTTTAAGTGAAAATGAAAATATCGCTATGTATAAAAACGAGCCCTTCAATTATTCAATTTTTCATCCAGTCTCTTGGGAAAAAAGTGTCTTAAGTGATGAATCTTCAATTATTTTTTCAATCAATGAAAGCTCTTTTATACAAATTTTAGTAGAAAAGAGTGATCCGCAAGTGGACATTGAAAGTTGGTACACTTCTAGATTTTTTAAGACAGTAGAGCCATCTTATCTTGTTGAAAAAAATGGTTGGACAGGTGTTTATAGCGAAGATGGGCTAGCACTTTATTTGTCAGATGGAGTAGAGGATAATATCTACACTATTTTATACAGCTCTCCAGAAAATCAACCCTTAATTTATATAAATATTTTCAAAATGATAGTCAATTCTTTTTTAGCCGAGCTAAGTGATTAAAATAATTATTTAAAAAATAAAAAAGGAGTCGAGATAATGGCTCCTTTTTAAATATAGAAAATCAATTTATTTAGTAATTATTTTGTCTATAATTCCGTATTTCTTTGCCTCTTCGGCGCTCATAAAGTAGTCTCTATCACTATCTTTTTCAATATCAGCAAGTTTTCTTCCGGAATGCTTAGCTAATATTTTGTTCATTTTATCTTTTATTTTTAGAATATGCTCGGCGTGTATTTTTATATCACTCGCCTGCCCTTCGAAACCACCCATGACCTGGTGTATCATTATTTCACTGTTTGGTAGAGCTAATCTTTTTCCAGGGGCTCCAGAAGCTAAAAGGGTGGAGGCCATAGAAGCGGCTAATCCCACACAAATAGTAGAAACATCACACTTTATATATTGCATGGTATCATAAATAGCTAGGCCAGAAACCACTGACCCTCCGGGGGAGTTAATATAAAACTTGATGTCTTTGTTTTTGTCTTCTGCTTCTAAAAATAATAATTGAGCAATAATGATATTGGCAGTATGATCGTTTATAGGCTCTCCTAAAAAGACAATTCTGTCCTTTAAGAGACGGGAGTAGATATCATAAACTCTTTCACCTTGGCCACTTTTTTCTATTACTGTAGGTATTATAGGCATATTTTTTAGTATTATTACTTAATTATATAGCGTTTCTTTAAAATATATTATTTAAAGTACGCTATTTTTTAGTATGATAATATTAGTTAATTTTAATAATATCCATTATATCACATTTTTGTATAAAAATCAACCGCTTTTTACTTGATTTTTATATAAAATTGTTTTAAGATTAGTTGAGATTATAATTTATATAAAATATTAAAATTTTTATGTCTACAGCAAAATCAAATTTTTCTAACAAGAAAAACAATCGTTTAATTTTTTCCTTAATTATAGCTTTGTTTTTAGTTGTTTTAATAAAAACGGGTGATAATTATTATAATAACTTTAGCTCTTGGTTATCAGCCAAAACTAACGACGTTGTTGTTTTACCGAAAATAAAAGAAACTCCTTTTAGGTTAGGACTAGATTTACAAGGGGGAGCTCAGTTGGTCTATCAAGCGGATGTTTCTCAAATTCCAGATTCCGATAGAGATGACTTGTTGGAAGGAGTTAAAGAGGTTATTGAGAGAAGGGTCAACTCTTTTGGTGTAAGCGAACCAGTTATCCAGGTTAATAAAACAATAGACGGCGATTACCGAGTTATTGTAGAGCTGGCTGGAGTTAAAAGCGTCGACGATGCTATTAAGGAAATTGGAGAAACCCCTCGTCTAGAATTTAAGGAACAAGATTCAGATGTGAGCAACCTTTCTGATGAAGATCTTCTAATGATGGAAGAATATAATAATGGCCTACAATCAAGGATTCAAGAAATACACCAAGAGTTAAAATCTGGAGCAGATTTTGCTACTCTAGCTAAAAATTATAATGATCCTAAAAGTTTGTCTTCTGGAGATAATTCTATTGGAGCGGAAAATGATGGTGATTTGGGCTGGGTAAGTTCAGAATCTAATAATTATATCTATAGCTTGGTTAAAGATTTAGAGGTGGGTCAATTTACAGAAATTATTGAAACTGATTTAGATTATTCTATTTTAAAACTAGAAGACAAGAAGTCTGACTCTGGTCTTTTCGTTGAAGAAGATTCTGGTTCTTCAGCTGAGTATAAAGTCAGAGAGGTTTTTCTACAAAAAATGACTCAGGAAGATTTATTGGGAGTTACTGATAATTGGAAAATAACTGAATTGACCGGTAAAAATTTAAAAAGGGCAGTTATTGAATTTAATCCTAATGATAACAGGCCGGAGGTTTCCTTAGAGTTTGATAGTGAGGGAGCCGAGCTTTTCGCTGAGATTACAGAAAGAAATATAGGCAAACCAGTGGCTATTTATCTAGACGATTATCCTATCAGCGTCCCGACAGTCAACGAAAAAATTTCTGGAGGGAAAGCTGTTATTAGCGGAAACTTTAGTATTACTGAGGCCAAGGAATTAGTACAAAGATTAAAAGCTGGTGCTTTGCCAGTTCCAATTGATCTAATTAATCAAAAAACTGTAGGAGCAAGCCTAGGACATCAGTCTGTGATTGATAGTTTAGAGGCAGGAATTATTGGTTTAATATTGGTTGCTTTATTTATGATTTTGTTTTATCGACTCTTTGGATTAACCGCAGTTTTCTCTTTATTAATTTATGGCACTGTTGTTTTGGCTATATTTAAAGCTCTGCCAATTTCAATAGCTCTAATTATTGGGTTGTTTTTTGTGGCTTTGATTTTAATAACATTTGATGAATTAAAATTATTAGATGTTGCTATGACCGCTTTATTTGTCGCTATAGCGATTATATTAATGGTTTATGGTCTAAATTCCATTACTCTAACCTTAGCAGGGATAGCTGGCTTTATATTATCTATTGGTATGGCGGTTGATGCTAATATTTTGATTTTTGAAAGAATAAAAGAGGAGTTAAAAACAGGCAGAACTCTACGGGACGCTATTGACGAGGGGATTCGTCGAGCATGGCCATCTATTAGAGACGGAAATATTTCTACTCTATTAATATGCCTAGTGCTTATGAGTTTTGGAACGGGAGCTTTAAAGGGATTCGGGACAACTCTATTTATTGGGGTTTCAGTTTCTATGTTTAGCGCCGTCGTTATTACTAGAAATTTTTTAAATTTATTTTTAAATAAAAAAATGGAAAACTCTCGATTTCTTTTAGGTGTTAAAAGAAAAGTAGAAGATTCTAATTAAAATAATAAAATAATTAAGGCAAAAATATGTTTAAGTTTAATATTATAGGTAATAGAAAAATTTGGTTAGCAATATCTGGTGTTTTGGTCTCCCTTTCTATCGTCGCGCTTTTTTCCTGGGGACTTAATTTTGGCATAGACTTTACTGGAGGAAGCTTACTGGAGCTTCGCTTTACCGAGAAAGCTCCCAGTGCTATTGAGGCTAGAGATAGTTTAAGTGATTTAGAACTAAGCAGCCTAATTATTCAACCAGCCGAGGGAGATTCTATAATTTTGCGCTTTAAAGATGACGATCCTAAAATACACTCTCAGATAATGGAAAGAATGATCTCTTTAGCTGAAAGCATTTCTCCTCAAGATGAGTCAGAAGAGACAGGAGGAGGAGATATAAACACATCAGACGTTGTTGTTGGTTCCGATGGTGAAGTTGATGTCGTTGTTGACTCTAGTAATAGCGATTCAGTGGGCGCAAGCGAATCGTCCTTAGTAGAGGAGATTCGATTCGATTCAGTTGGACCATCTATTGGACAAGAGTTGAGAAACAAATCTTTTAATACCATCTTTTTAGTTTTAATTATTATTATACTTTATATTTCCTTGGTTTTTAGAAAGGTTTCTAAACCAGTTTCTTCCTGGAAATACGGGATCGCATCAATCGTTGCCTTATTCCACGATGTTTTAATAGTTTTGGGTGTTTTTGCAGTTTTAGGCAAATTTTATAATGTGGAAATTAACACACCTTTTATAGCAGCTCTTTTAACAGTTTTGGGTTATAGTGTTAATGATACTATTATCGTTTTTGATAGGATTAGAGAGAACCTACCTAGGAGTGTTGAAAATTTTACCAACACTATTAACAAAAGCGTTAACCAAACCTTGGTTAGATCTCTTAACACTTCATTCACCACCCTTTTAGTTTTATTGGCTATTATTATTTTCGGCGGAGGATCCATCAGGGAGTTTGTTTTGGCTTTAGCAATTGGAATATTTATTGGAACCTATAGCTCTATATTTGTTGCTAGTCCTGTTCTGGTTTGGTTTGATAGAAAGAGAAAGTAGATTTCTAGTTATTTTAAAAATCGTGCTATCTAGTGCGATTTTTTTTTAGTTTTTTTTGTGCTATAATTATTATTGTAGATAAATTTCAATAAACATTATGAAAAGCTTAAAGCTTGATAAATCCTTGGATTTTTTAATAGAGTCTCTTTATTTGGGTATTATTTTTTTAATTCCTATATATTTTGGGGTTTTTATATCCTCAGCCCATCCTTTTGATTTTCAGAAAATGACCCTTTTTAAGATGATTTTGTTTTTTCTGATATTTTTTTCTGTTATTAGATTCGCCTTTTATTATAATTTTAAAAAGCTGTTCGCCAGGGTTTTTGGTAAGTATTTTTACATTCCCTTTTTTATATTAGTTTTTTCCCTAATTACTGTTTTATGGTCAGTTGATCCACGCCTATCCTTTTATGGCAGTCTTGAGCGCCAGGTTGGTTGGATGAGTGAATTTTATTTTTTTCTGTTTTTTATCATTTTGACTTTAAATTTGGTTATTTCTAAAAATAAAAGCAAGAAGATAAAAAATTTATTAATTACTTCGGTCCTCTCTTCTTTTTTAGTTTCGCTTTATGCTGTTTTTCAGTTCTTGGGCTGGGATTTTATTGTTTGGGATGAGCCGGTTAGGGAAACTCGACGAGCGATGTCGACTCTGGGGCAGCCTAATTTTTTAGGGTCATTTCTATTGTTAACACTTCCTTTTTCGTTATGTCTGGCCGCCTCAAGTAAAAAAGTATATTTAAGAGCTGCTTATATCTCTTTGTTTTTCATACAATTTATCGCCATTATTTTTTCTGGTAGTAGGGGGGCTTGGGTTGGATTGCTGGCAGCTTCATTTTTAATTTTAGCCTTGTTTTATTATAGAAAAAATAAAAAGATATTTTTTTCAGGCTTGGCTTTAATAATTATCATTTTATTAGTTTTGATTTTTGGTAATAATTTTGCCAGCAAGAGATTTCAGGATTCTTTCAATTTTTCTAGCGGAAGCACGTCCGTTAGATCATATATTTGGTCAGCCTCCCTTAATATTTTGGATGACCGAGATTGGGGATACGGACTAGAAAATCAAAAAGATGCTCTATGGAAAAATTATAAAGTTGATTGGGCCGTTGATAATAAGGTTAACGTTGTTTTTGATAGAGCTCATAATCTATTTTTAGATATTGTTTTAACAATTGGACTGATTGGTTTGTTTTTTTATCTGTGGTTTTATTATTTTTCTTTTAAATTAGCGATAAACAATATTAGGGAGGATAAAAATACAATTCTCTCTTTGGCAATATTTTGGTCCCTGACGGCCTATCTAGTTTCCCTTTTATTTAACTTCTCAGTTGTGGTTACTAGTATTTATTTTTGGATGGTAATTTCTTTATTAATATCTCTTAATTTTGTTTCAGAGGCTTATGCTTCTTATGAGCACACAAAAAAAGATATTATTTTAAAAAAGATTTTAGTTTTTATAGTTTTATTACTTTGTTCCTTTGGTTTTTGGAGGGAGGTTAGAAACTTTAATGCTGATTATTATTTCTTAAAGTTTAAGCAATTCTTCTTGGTCCAAGAAGTCCCGGCTTCTGTGGTGACCTTCTCTTATTTGAGAGAAGAGGCTCCGGTTTATCAAGAATATTATTATCAATTTATAGGCACGGTTTTTGGTAATTTTAATAATTTTCCAGATGAGACCTCTCGTCATATAGCGAAAGAAGAGGTCGGTCTTGTCTTCCTAGAATTAGAGAAGGAAAAAAATAATAATTCTTTTTCTTATCGATTAGCCAGGGCTCAGGCATTGGCAATTTTAGGTAATTTTACAGAATCAGACAATTTGTTTAGAGATTTATTATGGGATTCGTCTAAGTATCCAGATTTTTATTTCAATAAAGCTAAAATGGAAATAATGAGAGAGAATTTTCCTTTAGCTAAGAATAATTTAGAAATAGCTCTAGAGCTCCTTCCTCCGGAAGAGAGCTTGAGTAGTGAAATAAACGCAAAAGCCCTAAGGCTTTATAGGGATAAAATTATTTTAGAAATGTCTTTGGTCGATAGTCTTATTAATAATTAAAAAATTATGCCTTCTTTGGATTTCTTTTTTGTAATTTCAATTTTTATTTTTTTTCTTGGGTTAATTTTTGGTAGTTTTTTAAATTGCTTAATTTGGCGCCTTTATAAGGGGGAGACAGTTTTAGGCAGGTCTTATTGTCCTAAGTGTAAAAAAGAAATAAAATGGTTTGATAACATACCTGTTGTTAGTTTTTTTGTTTTGAAGAAAAAGTGTCGTTTTTGTAATAAAAAAATATCCTGGCAGTACCCTCTAGTTGAGATTATTACTGGTTTATTGTTTTTCTTGGCTTTTTATTTTAACTTTATAAACGATTTTTCCATTATTAAATTATTATTAAACTTAATTTTAATTTTAATTTTAATAATAGTCTTTGTTTTTGATTGGCGTTGGTTTTTAATTCCAGTACAAGTATTGTTAGTTGGTGGTTTACTTGCGCTGGTCTTGAATTTATTTTTAGGTTTTTCTATATATCAAATATTTTTTTCAATGTTAATAGGCGCTGGTTTTTTTGCTTTGCAATATATCATTACTAGGGGAAGGGGTATAGGAGAGGGTGATATTTGGTTGGGAGGATTCTTGGGAATAGCCTTCCCGGTGCTTAGTCAAATTATTGCTTTAATTTTTTTAACCTATATAATTGGAGGAGTTGTTGCTACTATTTTGCTTTTGTTGGGTTTAAAAAAAATGGGGTCTAAGTTGCCTTTGGGGATATTTTTGTCAACTTCGGCTTTGATTATATTGTTTTTTGGAGAAAGCATCGTTAATTGGTATTTAGGGCTCATTTTCTGATAAATTGCCGATATTGCTATCATTGCTAATATTTAAAAATTTTAGTATAATAGATAATATAAAATAAATAATTTTTTTAATATGAAAAACGATATCATTGTTGGTCTTGATATTGGGTCAAGTGCTATAAAGCTGGTGATTGCGCAGAAAAAGGTTGATTTTAATGAAGAAAGCATCCATATAATTGGCGCAGTTTCTCACCCTAGCGCTGGAGTTGGAAAAAATGGTGTTATAAATAGTATCGAAGATGCAGTATCTTCTCTTTCAGCTTGCCTAGAAAAGGCAGAGAGGTTGGTGGGGGTTCCTATTAGCTCGGTATGGCTCTCTTTTAATCATTCTAAGATAAAATACGAGAGAGTAAAAGGGGTAGCGATTATTAGTAAAAATGACGGAGAAATTGATCAAAACGATATTGATCGGGCCATTGATTCAGCCAAGTCATTTCCGGTACCCAATAATTACGAAATTTTTAAAACTTTCCCTGTTAAATATAATATTGATAATAATGAAGACGTTAAGGACCCTATTGGAATGCGAGGAATTCGTCTGGAAGTAGAGGTTTTGGTTTCTATGGTTTTAACCAGCCAAATGAATAATTTAGTTAAAGTAGTGCAAAGGGTGGGGCTGGGAATAGATGATATTTCTTTTCCTAGCATTACTATGGCAGAACTATTTTTAACCAGCAAGGAGATAGAATTAGGAGTAGCTGTTGTTGATATTGGAGCCACTACCACCTCCTTGGCTGTTTATGAAGATGGTGTTTTACTACACTTTAACACTCTTCCAATTGGCTCAGAATACATTACAGCAGATATTGCCCTGGGATTAAAATGCCCCATAACCTTAGCAGAAAAAATAAAATTAGAGTTTGGCGACTCAGATTCTTCTTCAGTTGATAATAAAGAAGGTATTAATATAGAGGGGTTATTAAAGGAAGAGAGAATAGAAGACGAGGATGAGACTGTTTCTAAAAAGTATTTATCAGAAATCATTGAGGCTAGGGTTGAAGAAATATTCAAAATGGTGGATGATGAGCTTAAAAAGATAAATCGTTCTAAAATTTTGCCAGTAGGAGTATTTTTGAGTGGTGGCGGATCTTTATTAAAAAATATTTCTAAAACAGCTAAAAAAACGCTATCACTGCCAATTGCCTTTTTGGAGCCTAAGTATATTAAAATAGAAGTAGACAAGGCTGGTCGTTTAGATTTTTTAACTGCCCTTTCTTTGGCTGTCCTTGGTGCTTACAGTGATTCTGGTCATCGAGGAAATAATTTTATTAAAGATAATTTTAAAGATGCTTTTAATAAAGCACAGGGATTTTTTAAAAAAATAATGCCAAAATAATAAATTTAATTAAAATATTATGCCGGAAATTAAACCAAACATTGAAACCTCTGCGAAGATTAAGGTTGTGGGAGTTGGAGGAGGCGGAGGGAACGCTGTTAATCGCATGATTGAAGCAGGGATTCGAGGAGTTGAATTCATTGCTATTAATACCGATGTCCAGGCTCTACAAAGTAGTAGGGCTAGTTATAAATTAAATATTGGAAAGACAATAACCAGGGGGTTGGGAGCTGGCATGGATCCTGAAATTGGTAGAAAAGCTGCCGAAGAATCACAAAACGAAATTAGAGAAATGTTAAAAGGGGCTGATATGGTTTTTATAACCTGTGGATTGGGTGGAGGAACAGGTAGCGGTGCCTCTCCTATCATTGCTGAAATAGCCAAAGATCTAGGGGCGTTAACCATTGCAGTTGTTACTAAACCTTTCTTCTTTGAAGGAGGTGTACGCCAAAAAGTCGCCGACGATAGCTATAATTCATTGTCAGAAAAGGTAGACACTATTATAGTTGTTTCTAATGAAAAGTTATTAGAAATAATTGATAAAAGAACAACCTTTATAGACTCTTTCAAGATGGCTGATAACGTTTTACGCCAGGGAGTTCAGGGAATTTCAGAAATTATTACTGTTCCGGGTATTGTTAATGCTGATTTTGCCGATGTCCGCACTATTATGGCAGACACTGGCTCTGCTTTAATGGGTGTTGGTCAGGCCTCAGGAGAAAATAAGGCGATAGAGGCAGTAAAATCTGCTATTAATTCAGCATTATTAGAGACCTCAATTGACGGGGCTAAGGGCATAGTATTTACTATAACCGGAGGCAATGATTTAAGCATGACCGATGTTAGCGATGCCGCCAAAATGATAAACTCTTTGGCTGACAAGGATGCTAAAATAATCTTTGGAGCAGTAATTGATGAGAGCCTAGGGGACGAAATCAAAGTAACGGTGATTGCTACTGGTTTTAGTGATAAAAATTCTCGAACAATAGCCAAAAAAGATAAAGATAATGAAAGAAAAATAGATAGTGATTATTTTGGCTTTACCAAGAAAGATTATAGTATGATGGACAGTTTAGACAAGAAACCTGAAGAGAAAAAGAAAATGGAAGAACAGCTAGAAGACAAGGATGGTCGCAAATCGATTTTTAATTTCACCTCTAAAAATATATTTAATAAAGAAAAGACAAGAGAATCTTCTAACGATTCTTTGGATGATGACTTGGATACACCGGCCTTTTTAAGAAACAAAAACAAGGCCTCTTTAGAGGAGAAGGATGATGATCTAGATGTTCCTGCTTTTTTGAGAAATAAAATGAAAAAATAGGGGAAAAACTACCCTTGACTTTTTAATTTTAATGCTTAATAATAAAAACAATAAACAAAAGCATTCGGAAGTGCTCGTTTTTGTCTTTTAAAAAATAAATTTTAGAGTATGTTTAAAAAATTTGGGCAAAACAAGGAGATAGCTCGAGCCATGTTTATGTATATCGGGTATTCTATACTGGGGCCACTTTTGGTTATTGGTGGGATTGGGTATGTTGCGGATAAATTGCTTAACACCCATATTTTTTTGTTGCTATCAGTTTTTGTAGCCTACGGAGTTTCGAATGTTTTAATGTTTAAAAAAATAAAACAAATTAATTTAGAGATAGAAAAAAATTCCCCACCCAAAAAAGATGAGGCAAAAGAATCTTCAGGTGTGGGGGGGTATGATGATTTGGACGATGATTATAATGAAGTTTGGCCAGTAAATAACCCGGCCTCAAAGGAAAAACCAAAGTTAGATTCGGATTTAGATTTAAATTCAAAGAATTAAATATGGAACTTAAAATATCTTTATCACCTGACATACTTTTTTATATTGGGAATTTCCCAGTTAGCAACACCTTTTTTTGGTCGTTAATAGTAACTATTTTTTTAATAGTTATTTTTGTTTATGTTGGACAAAAAATGAAGGACAGACCTTCTGGTTTACAGAATATAATAGAGGTATTAATGGAGGGTTCTTATTCTTTTATCGAATCAGTTATTGGTCCAGGAAAAAAAGCTCGAAGAATATTTCCTTTGGTTACCACAATGTTTATTTTTGTGGTTGTCGCTAATTTAGCAGTATATATTCCTGGTCAAGCGGCATTTACAATTGATAGAGGTGAGGGGCCCTTAGCTATTTTCCGAGCAGTAATGTCTGATTACGGTTTAGTTTTAGTGATGACTTTGGTTGCGGTTATTACAACGCAAATTGTAGCAATTTATATTAGTGGTCCTTTTAGATATTTAGGAAGATTTATAAATTTCCGCAGTCCCTTAAAGTTTTTTTTAGGAATTATGGAATTAGTCGGTGAGATTGCTAAAATTGTTTCCTTGTCTTTTCGTTTATTTGGGAATGTTTTTGCTGGAGAGATTCTTGGTATGGTGATGTTGTTTTTAGCCCCCTTCTTTATTCCCCTGCCTTTTATGTTTTTAGGCTTACTTACTGCTGTGGTTCAGGCTTTTGTTTTCGCTATGTTAACTCTTGTTTTTATCTCCGTGGTTTCAGAGATAGAGGCTTAGAGCTTAAATTTTGGCATTTTTTTAGTCTTAAGTATTATTTACTTCTAAAAAATAATCAAAATTTGAGCTTTAAAAATAATAAAAATTTAAGTTTTGTAGTTAATAAAAATTAATCAATATTTTACTAAATATTTTGTAAATTATTTAGTAAATAAAAAAAATTATGGAAGTAGAAGCAGCAAAGTACATTGCAGCCGGAATAGCCATCGGTTTAGGGGCTATTGGTCCTGGTCTTGGTGAAGGTATCGCCGCCTCGAAAGCTCTTGAGGCTGTCGGTAGAAACCCAGAGGCTAGTGGTAAGATTGCGCCTTTGATGTTTGTTTCAATGGCAGTAACCGAATCAACTGCTATTTACGCCCTGGTTGTATCTATGATTATATTGTTCGGATAGTTTTTTGAATGATCTTTGGGGTTTTTAAAAAGACCCCAACAATTATTTAAAAAATTTATTTAAAATATATGGAATTATTTAATGCTCTAGGTATAAATGGGAAAATATTATTAGCCCAATTTATTAATTTTGCTGTCTTGGTTTTTGTTTTATGGCGCTTTGCTTATAATCCAATTTTAAAGTTTTTAGAAGATAGGCGCAAAAAGATTGAAGATGGGGTTAAAAATTCAGAATTAGCTGTAACTAAGTTGGCTGAAATTGCCGAAAAAGAAAAAGAGGTTATTGTACAGGCTAAAAAAGAGGCGCTAGAAATTATTAATGGAGCTAAGGAAAATGCTGAAAAAAAAGGAGTTGAGCTTGTTAAAATAGCCCAAGAAGAGGCCTCAATTATTTTAAGTAAAGAGAGAGAAAAGTTTAATCAAGAAAAAATAGAGGCTTTTAAGGAAATGAAAAACAATTTGTCAGAGTTGGTTGTTTTGGCCGTAGAAAAAGTCATTGAAGAAAAAATGACGACAGAAAAGGATATGGATATTATAAAAAAATCTTTGCAGAACTAGTGACTAAGGATTTTTAAAATAAAATTTAATTAATATTTTATTATGAAAATAAGTGCTAAACAATATTCCAAGGCTCTTTTTGCAGAGATTTATGGTAAAAGTGAAGAAGAATCTTTACCAATACTCTCTAAATTTGTTGAAATTTTAAAAAATGATAATAGTTTATCGCAGATAGAAAAGATAATTAAATATTTTTCTAGTTTATGGAAAAAAGAAAGCTCTTTAGTAGAGGCAGAGGTCAGCACCGCTAGAAAAATTAATGACAGTACCAGGGAATCTTTGATAAATTATTTAAAAAAAATATCTGATGTTGAAAAAATACAAATAGTTGAGAGGATCGATGAGAAGATACTGGGTGGATTTATTATGAAATATGAAGATAAAATTATTGATGCTAGTGTTAAAAATAAAATTAAAACATTTAAAAATAATTTAATTCAATAAAAATAAAAATATGGAAAAAAATTCAAAAGATTTTATAGTTGAGCAAATTAGACAGAGAATTTCTGATTTCAAATCTGAGGTTAAGGAGGAAAATTTTGGTAAAGTAATTGAAGTTAGTGACGGTATCGCTAGGGTATCTGGTTTGTCTGAGGCTATGATGTCGGAAATGCTTGAATTTAAAACTGATTCAGGGCAGATTTATGGAGTGGTCTTAAATTTAGAAGAGGACAGTGTCGGTGTTGTTATTTTGGGGGATCACAGTGGAATTAAGGAGGGGGATGAGGTTATCGCTTTGAAAAGAATTTTAGAGGTCCCAGTCGGCGATGAGATTATTGGTAGAGTTTTAAATCCTCTTGGCGCTCCGATTGACGGGAAAGAGGCAATTAAGGCTGAGAAGTTTTATCCAATTGAAAAGATTGCCCCCGGTGTTATTACTCGCGAATCAGTTAATGAGCCAGTTCAAACAGGTATTAAAGCGGTTGATGCTATGATTCCAGTTGGCAGAGGTCAACGAGAGCTAATTATTGGTGATCGTCAAATTGGTAAAACAGCTATTGCTATTGATACAATTATTAATCAGAAGGGACAAAACATGAAGTGTATTTATGTCGCTATCGGACAAAAAGAATCCAAGGTTGCTGGGATAGTGGCTAAGTTGGAAGAAGCTGGCGCTATGGAATATACCACCGTTGTGTTAGCTGGGGCCAGTGATCCATCTTCTTTATTATATATTTCTCCTTATGCTGGTTGCGCCATGGCTGAATATTTTTTAGATAAAGGTGAAGATGTTTTAATTATTTACGATGATTTATCCAAGCATGCGGTGGCTTATCGTGAAATTTCGCTATTATTAAAAAGACCGCCGGGACGCGAAGCTTACCCAGGGGATGTTTTTTATTTACATTCTCGTTTATTAGAAAGGGCTTGTAAATTAAACAAAGATTTTGGTGGCGGATCAATTACAGCTTTGCCAATTATTGAGACCCAGGCTGGAGATGTTTCCGCTTATATTCCTACTAATGTTATTTCTATTACTGATGGTCAAATTTATTTAGAGCCAGATTTGTTTTATCAAGGAAATCGTCCAGCGATTAACGCCGGATTGTCAGTGTCTCGTGTTGGTAGTAGTGCTCAGATTAAGGCCATGAAAAAAGTGGCTGGAAAAATGAGACTGGAGGCCGCTCAGTATCGCGAGTTAGCTGCTTTCGCGCAGTTTGGCTCTGATCTTGATGATGAAACTAGAAAAAAGCTAGAGAGAGGAAAGCGTTTGATGGAAATTTTAAAACAGGGGCAGTATGAGCCGGTTGATGTGGCCGAGCAAGTAATAATATTTTTCTCATTAATTTCAGGATTGATGGATAATATACCGGTAGACAAGATTAGAGAGTTCGAAGCTGGTATGATTGAATATGTCAGAGACAACGCTGGTGATGTTTTAAAAAACATTAAAGAAGTAAAAGTCTTAGAAGAGAGGGATGAGGCTAAAATAAATAAGGTTGTAAATGATTATAAAGACACTTTGGATTATTTAATAGAAGAGGATAAGTAGAAATGGGTTTAAAAATTTTTTAAGATTAATTTTTTATGGCAAAAACCAAAGAAATACAAAGACGAATAAAATCAGTTAATAATACCAAGAAAATAACCAGGGCCATGGAGATGGTGGCCGCAGCTAAGATGAGAAAATCGGTAGAGGCTGTTTTAAGGACCAGAACTTATGCTAATTTGGCCTGGGTTACTATTTTAAATATTGCCGCAGCCTCAGATTCCGGAAAAAATCTACACCCTTTATTAAATGTGAGGCCCGAGAATAAAAAGATAGCCATGGTCTTAATTAGTTCTAACCGCGGTCTTTGCGGAAGCTTTAACACTAATGTTATTAACAAGGCGGTTAACTCTATTAAAAAGCATGGCAATGTTGACACTGATTTTATTCTTATTGGTAAAAAGGGGCTGGCTGTTAATAGTCGCTATAAATACAATGTAGCAGCAGAATTCAGTAAAGTTGACCACGCTTCTCAGATAACAGAGGTAATACCAATGGCTCGTCTTTTAATCAATGATTTTTTGTCCGGGAAGTATGATAAAATTTTTGTTGCTTATACAGATTTTGTTAGTGCCTCTAAACAAGTTCCTCGCATTAAACAAATTTTACCAGTTAATATTGAGGCTGAAGATGAATATTTGGGTGTTGTCGGGAAGGACGATAGAGTCGGGACTGATAAGGCCTATATTGCCGAGAAAGAGGCTAAGTATTTAAAAGATAATGGACATAAATTTATTTTTACTTATGAACCAGGAACGGAAGAGGTTTTAAATCAGATGTTGCCAAGATTAATTGAGGTACAATTATTTCAGGCCTTATTAGAATCAAATGCCTCAGAACATAGTGTTAGAATGGCGGCCATGCATCAGGCCACTGAAGCAGCCAATGACTTGGTAAAAGAATTAACTTTGTTTTATAACAAGGCTAGACAGGCGGCTATCACTTCTGAGATTGCGGAGATTAGTGCCGGAGCCAATGCCTTAAAGGCATAATATTATTAGGATTATTATTAATTTTAAAATAAATTAAATAAAAAATATGAAAACAGATAATAAAAAAATTGGTACAATCAGACAAGTTATCGGAGCGGTAGTAGACGTTTACTTTGCTGAAGATGTGCCCGAAATTTATAATGCCTTAGAGGTCAATACTGATAATGGTAAGTTGATTTTGGAAACTCAACAGCACCTAGGCTTTAATGTTGTTAGGGCTATTTCCATGGGATCAACTGACGGCTTAAAGAGGGGTGACGAAGTTATTAATACTGGAGAAGGAATCACAGTCCCGGTTGGAGAGGAAACTTTGGGAAGAATATTTAATGTTTTAGGGGAGGCCGTTGATGGTGAAAAAGAATTAATTGGAACAAAAAGATATGAAATTCATCGTCAAGCACCCGACTTTGTTGACCAATCAACTAAAACAGAAATTTTGGAAACCGGGATTAAGGTTGTTGATTTAATTTGTCCAATCGCCAAGGGAGGAAAGGTTGGTCTATTTGGTGGAGCCGGTGTAGGAAAAACAGTTGTTATCCAAGAATTTATTAATAATATCGCCAAGGCCCATGGAGGTTATTCAGTTTTTGCTGGTGTTGGAGAAAGAACTCGTGAAGGAAATGATTTGTATAATGAAATGAAAGATGCTGGAATTTTAGATAAATTATCTATGGTTTTTGGTCAGATGAATGAACCACCAGGGGCTCGTGCTAGAGTCGCATTAAGTGGTTTATCTATTGCTGAATATTTTCGTGATGAAAAAAACCAAGATGTGTTGTTTTTTGTGGACAATATTTTTCGCTTTACACAGGCCGGTTCTGAGGTGTCAACTTTGCTTGGACGTATGCCTAGCGCGGTGGGTTATCAGCCGACTTTGGCAACAGAGATGGGGGAATTACAGGAGAGGATTACTTCCACTAACAAGGGATCAATTACTTCAATTCAAGCAGTTTATGTTCCGGCCGATGACTTAACCGACCCAGCTCCAGCCACAACTTTTGGCCATCTGGACTCAACCGTAGTGTTGTCTCGCTCTTTGTCAGAACTTGGTATTTATCCAGCGGTAGACCCCCTAGATTCGTTCTCTATTATTTTAGATCCAAAAATTGTTGGTCAGGAACATTATGATGTAGCGTTAGGAGTCCAAAGAGTTTTGCAGAGGTACAAAGACTTGCAAGATATTATTGCTATTTTGGGTATGGAAGAATTATCAGACGAAGATAAAATTACCGTTTCTCGGGCTCGTAAAATTCAAAGATTTTTATCACAACCTTTTAGTGTAGCCGAAACTTTTACTGGGGTTTCTGGGAAATACGTAAAGTTAGCTGATACTATTAAGGGGTTTAAAGAAATATTAGAAGGAAAACACGATGACAAGAGCGAAGGAGATTTTTATATGAAAGGTACAATCGACGAAGTCGCTAAAAAATAAATTATGCCAGATAAAAAAAGAATTAAATTTGAAATAGCCACTCCAGAAAGAGTTGTTTTGAAAGAGGAAATACTTCAAGTGACTGTTCCAACTGTCGAGGGCGAAATAACAATTTTGCCCAAACATTCTCCTCTGGTTTCGGTTTTAAAGCCAGGGGTTTTGGAGTTGAAAAAAATGGATGGGAATATTGAAATTGTTTCAGTCTCTGGTGGTTTTGTTGAAGTGTTATTAAATAAAATTATTATTTTAGCTGATACCGCTGAACGAGCCGAGGAAATTGATCTAGAAAGAGCCGAAGAAGCCAGAAAAAGAGCCGAAGAATCTCTCAAAAATTTACGAAGCATTGATTCGGTAGAGTTTGCTAATTTATCAGCGATGTTAGAAAAGGAATTAGCCAGAACCAGATCGGCCAAAAAGTGGCGCAGTTTAAAGGGGCGGTAATTATTGTCGAATACCCCTTTTTCGTCGTATAAAACATAAGAAGCTAACGCAGGTTAGCTTCTTATGTTTCAGAGGTCCGAGTGGGATTCGGCCACACGTCGCTAAGCCTCGCTTGCCTGCTTTGCAGTCTTCGCTCGCTAAGGCGCTCTGGCCTGGCCTTGGCGGTGCGTCACTTCGTTCCGCACATCGCCTCCGGCTTTCGAATCCCACTCTCTTGTCTTATAAAAAAAACCAACCCAAAGCAGTTTGGATTGGTTTTTCCAGAGGTCCGAGTGGGATTCGAACCCACGAGTGGCGGTTTTGCAAACCGCAGTGTTAAACCACTTCACCATCGGACCAATTTATTTTATCTATAAAGTATAATAGTATATATTATAAAAAAATGCTATATTGACAAAAAATATTAAATATGCTAAGAGTGTAAATATAATAGCTCTTTTATTATTAACCCAAAAAGACCCGTGAGTAAAGTAGCGGGCACTAAGAACATGGGAAACAAGAGTTCTCAGGTTTCAGCGAACTTCAAACAAGGGATGGAGTTTTTGCGAATTTGTTTATTGGCCTTTAACAAGGCTAATCCATCAACCGAACAGGTTGATGAGCTGATTCATAATCCGGACCCGATATATGATTGGGTTGGAGAAATGTTTGCCAAGAAATTTGACGACAACAAAAACAGTCGCCAGATTAAAGCCACTTGGCAGGGGCTCTATAAAAGATGGTTCGGACTGCAGAAAGATTTTTCTGACCTGCAGGTTCCGGAAAATTACGACCCCCGTAAACACTTTGCTGTTATCGTGGCCCAAGGGCTGACAATGAATCAGGTTGTAGTTGGTATGAAGAAGAGGTTTAAGGTCTCTTTGTATGAAGAAGATCTGGATGCTTCTGTTGTTCACAACGACAGAACCGCCGAAAACGGCGATTACATCGTTCTGTTCAACAAAAATGTTGAAGCTGACGAGGAATTCAAAAACCTTTCAGCTAACCAGCTGAAGACCATGAGCCATGAGGGAATTACTCTGCTGGAAAGATTGCTGTTAGAGGTTCTATATTTTGACAGAACCAAAAAGCATCTGGACATCAGCAACTGGACTCTTTGTAGCGGTTCGCGTAATTCTGATGGCTATGTTCCCTTCGTCCACTGGCTTTCCAGCGATGGCAAGCTCCGCGTCTCTTGGGACGATCCTGTCTGTTCTCATGTCTTTTTGCGTTCCCGCTCAGTGGTTTCTTAATCCTTGAAACTCTGTGCTTTAACTCTTTGCCCCTGTTTTTAAACAGGGGCTTTTTTAAATTTTAAAATAATTATTTTTTGTTCTTGACACTATTCCTATTTATGCTAAAATGTTTTTAGCACTCGCTTATTAAGAGTGCTAATAAAAAAATTATTATTTAAAATTATTGACCTATTGAACTTTTATATTCCTCTTCGAATGTGCGCAAAATAAGGTTATAAAAGTTAATATTTCAATAATATTTATTTTATGAAATTAAAACCACTAAACAACAATGTAATTGTTAGGGCCTCAACCAAGGAAGAGGTCACAAAATCTGGTATAGTTTTACCAGATACTATGGATAAAGAAAAACCAGAACAGGGTGAAGTTATTGCTATTGGGCCCGGTAAATTAACTGATACTGGCCAAAGAGTCGAGATGACTGTAAAAATTGGAGACAAAGTTGTCTTTAAAAAATATTCCCCCGATGATATTAAAATCGATGGAGAGGAATATTTAGTGATTAATGAGAATGATATTTTGGCGATCATTGAATAACATTTATAATTAAAAATAAAAAAATATGGCTAAACAAATTATTTATAATGAAGAAGCGCGAAATGCTTTAAAAAGAGGCGTCGATAAATTAGCCGACGCTGTTAAAGTGACCCTAGGTCCCAAGGGGCGGAACGTGGTTATTGAAAAATCTTACGGCGCTCCAATTATCACTAAAGACGGAGTAACTGTGGCCAAAGAAATAGAATTAGAAAACAAAATTGAAAACATAGGAGCTGAAATGATTAAGGAGGTAGCCTCCAAAGCTAATGATATGGCCGGAGATGGAACAACTACAGCTACTGTATTAGCCCAAGCCATGATTAAGGAGGGTTTGAAATTAGTTTCCGCTGGAGTTTCTCCTATTGAAATTAGAGAGGGCATGGAAAAGAAAGTTAATTCTATGGTTAAAAAAATGAAAGAAATGAGCAAAACTATTAACACCAAAGAAGAACTGGCTCAAGTAGCTTCAATTTCTGCCAATGACAAGGAAATTGGCGAAAAAATTGCTGAGGCTATGGACAAGGTCGGAAAGAACGGTGTTGTAACCGTAGAAGAAGGACAATCTTTTGGTTTAGAAGTAGAGGTGGTGGAAGGTATGCAGTTTGATAAGGGCTATGTTTCCCCATATATGATTACTAATTCCGATACTATGAAAGCTGAATTTAGTGAACCATATATTTTAATTACCGATAAAAAGATTTCTTCCATTCAGGAGGTTTTACCATTATTAGAAAAAGTAATTCAGTCTGGAAAAAAAGATATGGTTATTATCGCTGACGAAATTGAAGGAGAGGCTTTGACTACTTTTGTTTTGAATAAGCTTCGTGGTACTTTCAATGTTCTAGGAATCAAGGCCCCTGGATTTGGTGACCGACGTAAGGCTATGTTAGAAGACATCGCGGTTTTAACTGGAACTAAAGTTATTTCAGAGGAAATTGGTTTGAAATTAGAAAATGTTGAGTTACAAGATTTGGGTCAAGCTAGAAAAGTTATTGCCTCTAAAGACAACACCACTATTGTTGACGGAAAGGGCGATGAAAAAGATATTAAGAATAGAGTTGCTCAGATTAGTAAAGAAATGGAATTAAGTGATAGTGATTTTGATAAAGAAAAATTTCAAGAAAGATTAGCTAAATTAACAGGTGGAGTGGCGGTCTTAAAAGTTGGAGCTGCTACTGAAACCGAAATGAAAGAAAAAAAAGACAGAATTGAAGACGCTTTAAATGCCACTCGAGCTGCCCAAGAAGAGGGGGTTGTTCCAGGTGGAGGACTAGCGCTAGCATTGGCCGGAGAGGCTTTTTCGGAAATTGATAATAAATCAAAAAACCCAGGAACAGCCATTATTGATGGAGCAATATTAGAACCAATTAAACAAATTGCTCAAAATGCCGGTAAAGATGGCTCCTTGGTTTTATTTAACATTATTTCTGAGCACAAAAAGGGAAACACATCTATTGGATATAATGCCGCCAATGATAAATTTGAAGATATGGTATCCTCTGGTATAATTGATCCAACCAAGGTTGTTCGTAGTGCTCTAGAGAATGCGGCTTCAGCTGCTATTATGTTTCTGACAGTTGAGACTGTTATTGCCGACAAACCAGAAGATAAGGACTCTTGCGGAAGCTGTTCTGGCGGGGCTATGCCTAATATGGGCGGAGGAATGCCAGGAATGGGGATGATGTAAATAGTATTAAAACTTTTTATTAAAAAAAGAAAAAATCTGGCCAATAAAACCAGGTTTTTTCTTTTTGGAAAATATGTTATAATGCAAATATATAATTTTTATTTTCTATATGAGTAAAGCAAAAAAAACTATTGTAGCTGTTAGCGGATATTTCAACCCCTTGCATGTTGGGCACTTAGAAATGATTGAAAAGGCCAAAAAACTAGGAGATTACCTAGTTGTTATTGTTAATAATGACAAGCAAGTAAAGTTAAAGGGCCGGGTTTCTTTTATGGACGAAAAAGATAGAGTAAAGATAATTAAAGCTATTAAATGGGTGGATGAGGTTGTCTTGTCTATAGATAATTATAAATGGGAAAATGGTGAGGTGCCCATTATTAAAACTTTAGCCAAGGTTAAACCTAATATTTTTGCTAATGGTGGCGATAGAAGAAAAGATTCGGCTAATATTCCTGAGAGTGAAATTTGCCAAAAGTTAAATATTAAAATAGTTGATGGCTTGGGTAAAAAAATTAGGGCCAGCTCGGAAATGATCGCTAACGCGGCCAAGAAAGAAAAAAATAAAAAATAAAGTTTGCGTATGATTAAAAATATCTTTTTAGCAATAATAGCGATTCTTATAATCGTTTTTATTGTTTATTTTACTTCTATTAATTCTTCTGTCGGTGGTGAGGGCGACCAGGATTTTATTATTGAAAAAGGTCAGGGGGTTACAGTTATAGCAGAGAATTTAAAAGAGCAAAATTTGATTAATTCTGTTTTCTTTTTTAAATTATACACCAGGATTTCTAATCAACAAGCCTCTTTTAAGGAAGGCACATATATCCTGAGTCCTAAAATGAATATAAAGCAGATTGTATCTGAACTGACACCATGGGTCTTTTTAAAACCAGAAGAGCAGGTAACCTTTATTGAAGGCTGGAACACCAAAGATTATGTTAGAGTCCTAGAAGAAAAGGGGCTAATAGATGCGGAGCAATTTTTGGCCTTAGTTGGAGAACCCTTATTAGATTATAGAAGTGTTGGAAGGGATTATCCCAAAGATTACTCAAAGGAATTTTCTTTTCTTAAAGATAAACCAGGTCACTATGGCTTAGAGGGTTATCTATTTCCGGATACCTATCGTTTTTTTAATGACGTAGACGAGGATGATATTATTAAGAGAATATTATCTAATTTTGATAAAAAGTTAACTGAAAAAATGAGGGCCGACATCCTTTCTCAAGGCAAAACTATTCATGAGATTATTGTTATGGCCTCAATTATAGAAAAAGAAGTTCAAAACCAAAACGATATGAAAATGGTTTCTGGTATTTTTTGGAACAGAATTAAAAACAGGCAAGCGCTAGAATCTTGTGCTACTTTGGCTTATGTTCTAGGGGTTAATAAGATTCAATACTCCTATGAAGATACTAGGGTTCCTTCTCCCTTTAATACTTATATAAATAGGGATTTGCCTCCTGCTCCTATTTCCAATCCTGGGATCAAGGCAATAGAGGCCGCAATATACCCAGAAAACAACAATTATAACTATTTTTTAACGAATACTGAAACAGGAGAGACTGTATTTAGTGAGACTTATCAGGAGCATCTTATTAATAAAAACAAGTACATAAAGTGACTATATTGCCTATAAATAGGCCCCACTTTTTCTGTTGATAAAACAGGGATAACCTGTGGATTGACATTTTTTATTTAATGTTATATTATAGAAACACAAAATCTTAATATTTATTAATATAAAAGTGTCTATTTATATTAAATAAACTTCTAAAAGCTTAATGACCAAGCCAAGCGTGGTGTTGGATTTTTTTTGTTGCTGGCTTTTTTGTCTTTTCAAAAATGTTTTATTAAAAATTTATATACTAATTTATATAAGCAAGACTATCTTGTTTTTAAAAACTTTATGCCTATTACAAAAACTAATACTAAAAAAAGTGATCGTAAATATTTCAGCAATTTTATTGAGGCGATGCCCGTGCCGGACCTTATTAAATTACAGAAAGATTCTTATAGTTGGTTTTTAAAAGAAGGCTTGGCTGAATTGTTTGACGAAATCTCTCCTATAGTTGATTTTAATAATCGAGAATTAGAGCTTTATTTCGGCGAATATTATTTAGATAAGCCTAAGTTTGATGAGGTAGAGAGCCGTGAAAAAAATATTACCTATGAAGCACCGTTAAGGATTAAGGCCACCTTAAAAAATAAAAGAACATCTCAAGAGGTTTCGCAGGAGGTTTATCTAGGAGATTTCCCTTTAATGACAGATAATGGAACCTTTATTGTTAATGGTATCGAAAGGGTTGTTATTTCTCAGTTGATCAGAAGTGCTGGAGTAATGTTTACTTCTGAATATATTAGAGGAAAAAAATATTACGGAGCAAAGATTATCCCAAATCGCGGAGCTTGGTTAGAAATAGAAACCGATGTTAATAAGGTGATGTGGGTGAGAATAGACAGAAAGAGAAAAGTCGCAGTAACTTCGTTGCTTAGAGCTTTTGGTCACGAGAGTGATGAGGAGTTAGTAAAATTATTTAAAGATGTTGATTTGGTTAAAAGCGAAGAAGAGGTTGGTTATATTGAAGCTACTATTAAAAAAGATTTGGCTAAGAATCAAGCTGAAGGATTGCAAGAGGTTTATAGAAGAATTAGACCAGGTGATATGGCCGACGACAAAAACGTTAAGCAGATGATTGAAAATATGTTTTTTCGTTTTGATAGATACGACTTTGGTAGAGTGGGAAGATATAAATTGAATAGAAGATTTAGCGAAAATCTTCCAATCAACAAAGAGACCAGAATATTGCGCCCTGAAGATTTAGTAAATATTGTCAAAGAGGTTATTAGATTGAATATTACTAAGGAGCTAGAAGATGATATTGATCACTTAGGAAATCGTCGAGTTAGAGCCATTGGAGGATTGGTACAAAATAGATTGAGAGTAGGTTTGGCTCGTATGGAAAGAATTATTAAAGATAAAATGAGTGTGGCCGATATTAATACCTTAGCACCCAACAAACTTATAAATTCTCGTCCGGTTATTGCCATTGTTAGAGAATTCTTCATGTCTTCTCAGCTTTCACAGTTCATGGATCAGACTAATCCGTTGGCCGAGCTAGAACATAAGCGAAGATTATCAGCTATGGGTCCTGGTGGTTTAACTAGAGAAAGAGCTGGCTTTGATGTTCGTGATGTGCACACAACTCACTACGGAAGAATTTGTCCTATTGCTACACCAGAGGGACCAAACATTGGTTTAGTTGGTCATTTATCTAGTTATGCTCGTTTAAATAGTTATGGGTTTTTAGAAGCCCCCTATAGAAAGGTTATAAAAGAAAAAGGAAAAAATGTAGTGAGCGATGAGGTTGTCTATTTAGATGCCTTTGAAGAAGAAAAATATGTTGTAGCCGATGCTACCATTCCTTTGGATAATAATAAGAAGTTTTTAGTAGAAAAATACCCAGCTCGACGTGGAGGAAAACCAGAGACAGTCGATGTTGACGAAATTGATTTTGTCGGAGTAGCGTCTAATCAAATTATCTCTATTGCCACATCCCTTATTCCTTTTATGGAACACAACGATGGACAGAGATCTTTGATGGGAACAAACATGCAACGTCAGGCTGTTCCTCTTGTTAAAACCGAGTCCCCAATTGTTGGGACTGGCATGGAAGTTATTGCTGCTAGAGATTCAGGGCACGTGATAATTGCTGAAGAGGAGGGCTTGGTTACCAAGGCCGATGCTCTAACTATAGAAATAACCAACAGTAAAGGTAAGACTAAAAAATATAGTTTAACAAAGTTTTTAAGATCAAACTTTTTAACTTGTATAAATCAAAAACCAATTGTTAATTTGGGAGACAAAGTCAAAAAAGGACAAGTTTTAACCGATGGTCCAGCTATCGCCAATGGCGAGTTAGCTTTAGGCAAAAATGTGTTAGTAGCTTTTATGACCTGGGAGGGTTATAACTATGAAGACGCGGTTATTATTTCAGAGAGATTGGTTAAAGAAGATGTATACTCTTCTATTCAGATTGAAAATTATACTATTGATGTTCGTGATACTAAGTTAGGACCAGAGGTTATCACTAACGATATTCCAAATATTTCAGAAGAAAAACTAAAAAATTTAGATGAGGACGGAATCATCAGAATTGGAGCCGAAATTTCTAGCGGTGATATTTTGGTTGGAAAAATTACTCCTAAGGGAGAAACTAAATTAAGTGCTGAAGAAAGATTATTAAGAGCTATTTTTGGTGACAAGGCAAAAGACGTTAGAGATTCATCTTTATATTTAGAGCACGGAGAACATGGTAAAGTAATTGATATTAAAATATTTTCTCGAGAAGATGGTGATAGATTAGAGGCAGGAGTTTTGAAGTCAGTCCAGGTGTCTGTGGCCAACCTAAGAAAAATTCAGGTTGGAGACAAAATGTCTGGTCGTCATGGTAATAAAGGAGTTATTTCTAAAGTTGTTCCGGTTGAGGATATGCCTTATATGGAGGATGGTACACCAATTGACGTTATTTTATCACCTTTAGGAATTATTTCTCGTATGAACTTCGGTCAATTATTAGAAACTCATATGGGCCTAGCTGCTCAAAAATTAGGTTATAAAGTAGCGACCCCAGCTTTAAATGGAATTACCGAGGACCATATCAGGGAGGAATTAAAAAAGGCAGGATTTTCTGAAGACGGTAAGGTTTCTTTGTATGACGGAAAGACTGGAGAAAAATATAGAAATAAGGTCACAGTCGGTTATAAATATGTTCTAAAATTAAACCACATGGTTGAAGATAAAATTCACCAAAGATCTATTGGTCCTTACTCTTTAATTACTCAGCAGCCTTTAGGTGGAAAAGCTCAATTTGGTGGACAAAGATTTGGAGAAATGGAAGTTTGGGCTTTAGAGGGTTATGGAGCCGCTCATACTTTACAGGAGGTTTTAACCATTAAATCTGATGATGTTCCGGGAAGAAGCAAGGCTTATGAGTCTATCATTAAAGGAGAAGAAATCCAGAAATTAAATGTTCCTGAATCCTTTAATGTTTTAATTAGAGAGTTGAAAGGTCTAGGTCTAAATGTTGACTTGTTGGGAGGTAAGGAGGATGTCTCAGACGATGAGGAGATTGAGGCTGAGGTAGAAGAAGTTAAAAAACCCGAAGAAATTGAAAAAATAAATCAGGCAGATAAAACTATTTATGACGACAGCTTGCCGATAAAAGAGGATTAAAACAATTAAATTAATTAAATTAATTAAATATAAAAAATATATGCTAAATCCTATAAAAACAAGCGACTTTGACGCTATTAAGCTAACACTGGCCTCTCCTTCCGATATCTTATCTTGGTCCAATGGAGAGGTTGTGAGACCAGAAACCATTAACTACAGAACTCAAAAACCAGAAAAGGACGGGCTTTTTTGTGAGAAAATTTTTGGGCCAGTTAAAGACTGGGAATGTTCTTGCGGTAAGTATAAAAAAATCAGGTACAAAGGCATTGTTTGCGATAAGTGCGGAGTAGAAATTACTAGAAGTATAGTTCGTCGAGAAAGAATGGGCCATATCAAGCTACAGGTCCCCTGTTCTCATATTTGGTTTTTGAAAGGACTATCTTCTAAAATCGGATTATTACTAAATCTTAGCATTCAGTCTCTAGAAAAAGTAATTTACTTTGCCAATTTTGTAGTTACTGATGTTGATGAAAAGCTAAAAAATGAAACCCTGGAAATTATTAAAAAGGAATACAAGAGCAAGAGAAAAAGTATTGAATCAGAAGGTCAGAAAAAAATAGAAGAAATTAAAACTGAAAAAGCAGAGTTAAAAAAAGAGGGAGGCAAGGACGATGTTGATAAAATTATTAATGAAAAAATAGATACCGCAAATAAGGAAAAGGAAGAAAAAATAGCTAAGCTAGACGCTGACTTTGATGTAGTTAAGAAAGAATTAAAAGATTTAAAACCTTTATTAATTTTGTCTGAACAAGAGTATCAAAATTTGAGTTTAAAATTTGGTCATTTATTCGAAGCTGGGATCGGAGCAATCGCTATTCAGAATCTTTTAAAAAGAATAAATTTAGAAAAAACCATTGTTAAGCTAGAAGAAAAATTGGAAACTGTTATTGAGACCAAAAAAGACAAGATTATTAAAAGATTAAAGTTGTTGAAAAATTTAAAGAAGAATAATATTAGGCCAGAATGGATGATATTAGACGTCGTTCCAGTTATTCCTCCAGACTTAAGGCCTATGGTTGCCTTAGATGGAGGACGTTTTGCTTCGTCTGATTTGAACGATCTTTATCGTCGAGTTATTAATCGTAATAATCGCTTAAGACAGTTAATAGAGTTAAATGCTCCCGAAGTTATTTGTCGCAATGAAAAAAGAATGTTGCAAGAAGCGGTTGACTCTTTAATAGATAATTCAGCCCGAAACAGTAAAATGGTGGTTGCCTCTACTGGGCAAAAAAGACAATTAAAATCCTTAGCAGATTCTTTAAAGGGAAAGCAAGGTCGTTTCCGTCAAAACTTACTTGGTAAGAGAGTAGATTATTCTGGTCGTAGCGTAATTGTGGTTAACCCTAAGTTAAATTTAGATCAATGTGGTTTACCTAAAATTATGGCGCTAGAATTATTTAAACCTTTTATTATTGCCGAGTTGATCAAAAGAGAAACAGTACATAATGTTAGAAGCGCTTCTCGTTATATTGAGGCTGGGCATGATGAGGTTTGGGATATTTTGCAAGTAATAGTTGATAATGCCTATGTACTTTTAAATCGCGCTCCCACCTTACATCGCTTGGGAATTCAGGCCTTTAAACCAGTGTTAATAGAGGGTAAGGCTATCCATATCCATCCCTTAGTCTGTACTGCTTTTAATGCTGACTTCGATGGAGACCAAATGGCCGTTCATGTTCCTTTAACCAAGGAGGCTGTGGCTGAGGCTCGTGATATTATGCTTTCTTCTCATAATCTATTAAAACCAGCAACAGGAGAGCCAATAGTAGCGCCTAATCAGGATATTGTTTGGGGAGCTTATTATATTACTTTGCAAAACGACTCTGATTTAAAAGACGAGGAGTTAAAACATTTCTCTGATTATTCGGAGGCATTACTGGCCTTTGAAAATGACTTAATTGAGTTACATGAGGTTATTAGAATTAGAATCGGGAAAGAGCTTTTAAGAACAACTATCGGAAGAGTTATTTTCAATAGAGTTGTTCCAAGTAAGCTTGGATTTATAAATGATATTTTAGGTAAGAGTAAAATAAAAAATATAATTAAAGACTGTTTAAACACTTATGGCGAAGATAGAACCGTTAAATTCATAGATGATCTAAAAAATCTTAGTTTTGAATTTATTACTAAAAGTGGTTTGTCTTGGGGTTTTGGAGATTTGCCGGAGTTACCAGAAAAAGATAAGTTGATTGAAGACGCTAACGACCAGGTAGATCAAATAAAAGAACAGTTTGAAGAGGGTCTTTTAACTGATAGTGAGAGATATAGTAAAGTTATTGAAACCTGGACTACAACCAAAGAAAAAATTGCTGATATTTGTAAAGAGAGTTTAAAAAATTCTTTACCAGTTTATTCTATGATTGATTCTGGTGCTAGAGGTTCTTGGGCTCAGCCAGTTCAAATTATTGGTATGAAAGGTTTAGTAACTTCTCCTTCTGGCGCAATTATTGAATTGCCTATCAAGGGTAATTTGAAAAAAGGGTTCTCTGTTTTGGAGTACTTTATCGCTACTCATGCTACCAGAAAAGGTTTATCCGATACAGCTCTCCGTACCGCTGGAGCTGGATACTTAACTAGAAGATTGGTTGACGTAGCACAGGATGTTATTATAACAGAGGACGATTGTAAGGATAAGGAGGGATTATTAATCACTAGAGAAGAAGTTGAAAAAGAGAATGATGATTTCTTTAGAAAAATTACTGGAAGATATTTAGCGCAGGACCTAGTTGATAAGAAAGGTAAGGTTCTGCTAGAAAAGGGCGGTCTTTTAACCGAAGGTTTCATTAAAAAAGTTAAAGATAAGGACGTAGATTCGGTTGTTATTAGGTCGGTTCTTAGCTGTAAATTACATAAAGGTGTTTGCGCTAAATGTTATGGAATTGATTTAGCCTATAATAATGAAGTTAAATTAGGAACAACCGTTGGGATTATCGCTGCCCAGTCTATTGGTGAACCTGGAACTCAGCTTACCATGAGAACCTTCCATACTGGAGGAGTAGCTAGTTCTGAAGATATTACTCAGGGTCTTCCTAGGGTAGAAGAGATTTTTGAAAATAGAAGCCCTAAGAAAAAAGCCTTAATGTCTGAAGTTGATGGTAAAATAAAAATTGAGTTAGGCCAAAAAATTATCAAGGATAAAGATGGCAAAGATATTTTTGTTAGCAACCCACAAGAGAAACTCTTAAAAATAATCCACAGAGGGGAATCTCTTGATAAGTATTATTTTAGAGAGACGGTAAATGAGATAAAATTATCAGGGAAGAAATTTCCTAAAAAAGAATTAGAGCCAAAGATAAAAGTTAAGGATGGTGATAATGTTTCTAAAGGAACAGAGTTATATTCTATTTTAGATAAAAGTGTTAAGGCAAGTGTTCCGGGGATTGTTAAAATTAATGATAAATCAATTGATGTCGCCACTGAAATAGAAAAGACTCAAGAGTTTACTATTCCTAAGGGGGTTATGATTTGGGTTAAAGATGGCGATATTGTTAAACCAGGAGATCGGTTAACCGAGGGAAGCTTTGATTTAAAAGAGCTGTATAGACTGAGAGGTCGCTTAGAAACTCAAAAATATATTATTAGAGAAATTCAATATGTTTATTCTTCGCAGGGACAACCTTTAAGTGATAAGCATATCGAAATCATTGCTCGGCAGATGTTCTCTCGTTATTTAATCTCTGCTTCAGGAGAAACAGATTTATTGCCTGGTGAAACAATTGAAGAGGAAGTTCTAGAGCAGGCTAATAAAGAAACCAAATCTAAGGCTAAATCTGAAAGATTGTTATTAGGTATAACCAAGACATCTTTAACTACTGATAGCTTTTTATCAGCCGCCTCCTTCCAAGAAACTCCAAGAGTATTGATTGACGCTGCTTTAAGTGGAAAAATTGATTATCTAGAGGGGTTAAAGGAAAATGTTATTATTGGATGTTTGATTCCAGCTGGAACTGGTTATAAGGGTAAGAAGAAGAGGGAAATATATAAGTAGGATCATTAAGATCATTAAGATTTTTACGTGCCACGTGCTACGTATAGCCTTGCGGCACGTGGTTCAACTCGATTTATGCGAAGCATAACAAGAGTTTTTACGTGGGAATATTTAGTATTATATGAAAATTATTGTTGGACTAGGAAATCCTGGTGAAAAATATCAAAAAACTCGGCATAATGTTGGTTTTATGTTTTTAGATTTTTTAGCCGGAGAAAGAGCTGATTGGAAAATAGAAAAAAAGTTTAATGCCTTTATATTAGAGCAGGGAGAAAGAACTCTTATTAAACCTCAAACATTCATGAATAATTCTGGCATGACAGTTAGAGCCTTTATGGATTACTACAAGATGCTACCCAAAAAATTAGGTCTATTTGCTAAAAAGGACATTGATTTAAGCGGGACATTGACCATTATTCATGACGATTTAGATATTGATTTTGGTAATTTCAAACAATCCATAAATGCTGGTAGCGCCGGTCATAATGGTGTAGAGTCAATTATTAAGCATCTAAAAACTAAAAACTTTAAAAGAATTCGTTTAGGGATTAAAAATGAATTTAAGAATAATGTTCCCGGAGAAAAGTTTGTTTTACAGACTTTTTCTAGAGATGAGTTGGATAATTTGGAAAATATTTTTCGAAAAATTGAAATATAATCTTATAATATTTATTTCTTAATCTCAAGCAACAAAAAAAGAGAATCGCAAATTCTCTTTTTTTTGTTTTCAAGGGAAGTTTAGTATAGTAAAACCTAATAAAATGGCTGTTTTTATTGAATAAATCTTGTTTTTTAACATTTTATCTCTTATTTATGATTAGTTTAATTTTTTTTAATTAAGTAATTAATATAATTTTTGAATGAATCAAAATGAAGACAAAATGTTTTTTGTAGCCTTTAATTATTTGATTAATTTTACCTTGGAGCGCTATAAGAGATTAATTAAAAAATTTAGTACTCTAGAAAAAGCTTTTTATGCTAATTCCAGAGATTTACTAGAGGCTGGCTTAAAAAGAGAGGTGGTCTTTGATTTTATTGTAGCTAGGAAAAGTTTTAATTTTGAGCAGACTTTTAAAAAAATAGAAACTGAAAATATTAATATTTGTCTTTGGGGTGATGTTGATTATCCAGAATTATTAGCTAATATTTATAGTCCTCCGCCCATTTTTTATTATCGAGGTAGTTTGGACATTAATTGGAATAGTTCTTTATCAGTAGTGGGTTCAAGAAAATTTACACCATATGGGGAGAGGATTGTCAGGGAATTTGTTTCAGTTTTACCTCAGGTTGGTATTAGTATTATTAGTGGTCTGGCTATTGGTATTGATTCGTTGTCCCATCAAGAATCTTTAGAAAATAATGGCAAAACTATTGCGGTTTTGGGCTCGGGTTTGGATTATTGTAGTATTTATCCGCGTAGTAATAGGGTCTTAGCTCAAGAAATTATTGAAAAGAGCGGGCTGGTTTTATCAGAATTTCCTCTAGGGACTGAGCCAATATCATTTAACTTTCCTAAAAGAAATAGAATTATAGCTGGACTTTCTCGGGCCACTTTGGTGGTGGAGGCCAGTAAGAAGTCGGGCTCTCTTATAACGGCGAAATATGCCTTAGATGAAGGGCGAGAGGTTTTTACCTTCCCCGGCAGTATTTATGACGACAACTTTTCTGGTAATAATAACTTAATAAAAAGCGGGGCGGGCGTTATTTTGTTTCCGGAAGAAATATTAGATTTTTTTAATATTTTACCCCTTCCCGGCAATAGACCAAGTAAGGTTGTTTATAAGGGTGAGAACGAATTAGAGGAGAAGGTTTTGGGTATTTTAGGGGAAAATACTAGCCATATTGATGAATTGCTTCAAATTTTACCCTTTAATATTAAGGAAATTAGCTCAGTTTTGGCGGTTTTAGAGATTAAGGGGGTTATTGTTGATATTGGAGGGAAAAACTATAAAATAGCTTAATTTGTGTTTTTTTGGTTTTAATATTATAATTGTTTTATAAAAAGTAAAAACATTGATTATATTGATAATATTGTAATTAATAATAAATAAACTATGAATTTAATAATAGTAGAGTCTCCGACTAAGGCTAAGACTATTGCCAAGTTTTTGGACAAAAATTATAAAGTAGAATCGTCTTTTGGTCATATTCGTGATTTGCCTAAAAGTGAACTAGGGGTTGATTTGGAGAATAATTTTGCTCCAAAATATGTTATACCAACCAAGGCCAAGAAAAAGGTGTCGGAATTAAAGAAATTAGCTCAGTCAGCTGATTTGGTTATATTGGCTCCCGACGAAGACCGCGAGGGAGAGGCTATCGCCTGGCATTTATTTTCAGCATTATCTTTGGACAAGGAAAAATCTAAAAGAATTGCTTTTCATGAAATTACCAAAAGCGCTATTTTAGAGGCCTTGGAGAATCCTAGGGAGATTGATCAGGAAATGGTGGATGCTCAGCAGGCTCGACGTGTTTTGGACCGCTTGGTGGGGTATAAATTATCACCCTTTTTATGGAAGAAGGTGGCTAAGGGTCTTTCAGCTGGTCGTGTTCAAAGCGTAGCCGTTAGATTGATAGTTGAGAAGGAAAGGGAAATCAAGGCTTTTGTTCCTCAGGAGTATTGGGATATTAACGCTGTTTTAGCTAAAGATAAAAATGAATTTGAGGCTCGATTATTGAAGATAAATAATAAATCTTTAGATAAATTTTATTTTAAAAAAGAAGAGGATACTAAAAAGGTTTTAAGTTCTTTAGAAAAAGGTGTTTGGGAGGTTTCCAGTATTGAAGCCAAGGAAAGCAAAAAAAATCCTCAGGCTCCTTTTATAACATCAACTTTGCAACAGGCCGCTAATCGTCGCATGGGTTTTAGTGCTAAGCAAACCATGATGGTTGCTCAGAAATTATATGAAATGGGCTATATTACCTATATGAGAACGGATTCAGTTAACCTAGCCAAGAAGTTTAGAGACGAGGCCGAAGAATATATTAAGAAAGAAGTGGGAGAAAAATATTTGGTTGCCGGTGGGCGAGTTTTTAAGGGTAGGAGTAAAAATGCTCAAGAAGCTCATGAGGCCATTAGACCAACAATCGCCTACAACGATCCCGAGAAAATAGCTGGTAAATTGGATAAAAATCAATATCGTCTTTATCAACTAATTTGGCAAAGAACTATCGCTTCTCAGATGAAGGAGGCTGTTATGGATACGGTTTTGGTTGATGTTTTAGCTGGAGAGGAAAAGGAATGCTTATTTAGAGCTAGTGGGCAGACCATTAAATTTGATGGTTATTTAAAAATTTATCCAGAAAAGATTAGTGAAAATGAATTGCCAGAATTAAAAATCCCAGATAAATTAGATTTAATAAAAATGCTATCAGAGCAACATTTCACTCAGGCTCCAGCTCGCTATTCTGATGCTACCTTGGTTAAGGAATTGGAAAAACATGGTATTGGCCGTCCTTCTACTTATGCTCCGACAATTTCTACTATTATTGATAGGAATTATGTTAATCGGGATGAGAAAAAAAGATTATTTCCGACTGACATTGCTTTTATTGTAGTTGATTTATTAGTGGAACATTTTAAACAAATTATTGATTACAAATTTACAGCTGAGATGGAAGACGATTTGGATCAAATTGCTTTTGGTAAAAAAGAATGGCAACCAGTAATTAAAAATTTCTGGGATCCGTTTAATAAAAATTTAGAAGAAAAATATATGGAATTAGATAAAAAAAGTTTTGCTCCCGAAGAGGAGAGTAATGAGGTTTGTGATAAATGTGGTGCTAAAATGGTTGTGAAAACTGGTCGTTATGGCAAATTTTTGGCTTGTAGTGCTTTTCCAGAGTGTCGTAATATTAAATCTATGGGTGGAGCCGGTGGTGGAACACCCAAAGAGGAGAGTCAGGAGATGAAAGATATTAAAGAGAAGTACAAGGGGGAAAAATGTGAGAAGTGCGGGGCTGAAATGATAGTTCGCAATGGTAAATTTGGCCCTTTCTTGGGTTGTAGTGCTTATCCTAAATGTAAGAACTTAAAAAATATTGATAAAAATGGTGAGGCTGAAAAAGAGGTGCCTTGTCCAGCTTGTGGTGAGGGGAAGATTGTAAAAAAGTTTTCTAAGCGAGGGGTTTTTTATGCCTGTAGTGCTTACCCTAATTGCAAAAATGCTTATTTCGCTAAGCCAACGGGGGAGAAATGCAAGAAATGCGAGGCCCTGATGATCGAGGACAAGAACGGTCCAAAGTGTTCAAATAAGGAGTGTGTGTAGGGTTGAAATTTTAAGGAAAATTTTAAAGTAACTGAATTTAGGGACTTTAAAAATAAAAGTGGTGTGCTTTTGGAAGGAAATTTATAATCCAAACTTTAATTATGGCGAATTTGCCGTAATTAAAAGTAGGGCGGGCTTGAATAACTATAAAATAAGCGCAAAAGAATGGATAGAAAAGACCATAGCTAATTGTGGTAAAATATAAATAAATCCAAATTAAATTTAATATTCATGGCAAAGAAACAAAAAATAAAAGTTGAAGGTATTGAAATTATTGCTTTTATCAATAATAATATTGATTATATTTCTTTGACTGATATAGCCCGCCACAAAAATTCTGCCTTTCCAGCCGATGTTGTAAAAAATTGGATGAGAAATCGCGGGACGATTGACTTTTTGGGACTATGGGAAAAACTACATAATCCAGCTTTTAAACTGGTCGAATTTGACCAGTTTAAAAATGAGGCCGGTGTTAATTCTTTTGTGTTGCCACCACAAAAATGGATAGAAAAAACTCGCGCCATTGGTTTAATTTCAAAATCCGGAAGATACGGAGGCGGTACTTTTGCGCATAAAGACATTGCATTTGAATTCGCCTCTTGGGTGAGCGCGGAATTTAAACTATATTTATTGGTTGAATTTCAACGACTTAAACAAGACGAAAATAGCCGCTTGAAATTAGAATGGAATCTTCAAAGAACACTGGCGAAAATCAATTATAAGATTCATACTGATGCCATAAAAGAGAAATTAATTCCGCTCAAATTGACCAAGGAGCAGATTGCCATGGAATATGCCAACGAAGCTGACTTACTTAATGTTGCACTGTTTGGAGTAACTGCAAAGATGTGGCCAGACCAAAATTCAAAACTAAAAGGAAATATTAGGGATCATGCCTCAATTGAACAGTTGGTGGTTTTGTCTAATCTTGAAAGTATAAACGCATTATTGATTCGTGAAGGACTTTCTCAACAAGATCGAATTGTAAAATTGAACGGCACTGCGATTATCCAGATGAGATCGCTTCTAACAAGCGATGAAACAAAGAAGCTGGAATTGCCAAAATAAAAATAATAAGGTGTTTTTTCGCGGAGCTCATCTCGTCGAATGGCGGGGTTGCGAAAGCGATTTAAATTAATTTAAAAAATGAATAGTGATTTCCGGTTATTGATGTTATTGAGGTTTTGACAGGAATTAAAAGACCTGAAAAATATTGGAGTGATATTGAGAAGAGATTAAAAAATGAGAGCAATATTGAGTTGTCCGAAAAAATCGGACAACTAAAATTAATATTTAGAGGCGGAAAGCATGAGGATGTTTAGCGGTATTTTAACGAGAAGTGTGGGTGGGGGCTAAAATTGATTTTAGTGGATATTTTTAGTATAAGTAGATTTATAAAGAAGGAATAATTTCTTTTTGTTCGTATAATATGCAGATTTTTACTTTTTTTAGCAATAAGTTCGCATAATAACCAGTTATACGCAATTCAAAAAATATTTTTCTAACGGAGAATAAGGAATGATAGGCTTTCAAAGAGGAATAAATTTGATTTTTTCTTTATTTAATGAGGGGGACAATATGGTATTTTCTCCACTTCGTTGCGAAAACAATTTATTTATAAATTGAAAAACATAACAAAACTTATATAATACAAATAACTTTTAATTTATTATGGAGAATAATATGAAACCACTTGAAGGAAAAATTGCACTTGTGACTGGTGGAACCCGCAATGTTGGGAAAGGAATCGCTATAGGCTTAGGCGAAGCAGGTGCTACTGTCTATGTAACCGGAAGAAGTATTACCGACAAAGATGTTAAAGGAATTACAACTGCTGGTGGAAAAGGTATTGCCTTAGTATGCAATCATGAAAATGACGATGAAGTAAAAAAGATATTTGAACTTATCAAAGAAAAAGAAGGAAAACTGGATATCTTGGTTAACAATGCTTGGGGTGGTTATAATCGTTTACGCAACAGAACAAAATATAAAGGTTTTAAGTGGAAAGAATTTTTTTGGAAACAACCCTTGGAATTATGGGATGAAATGAACAATGTTGGTGTTCGTTCAAATTTTGTCGCAAACGTTTTTGCTTCCGAAATGATGATTAAACAAAAACAAGGATTGATTGTAAATATTTCTTTTTACGCCAGTCGCAAATATTATGGAAATGTAATTTATGGCATTGCAAAGGCGGCTGTTAATAAAATGTCTATGGATATGGCAGTCGAACTTAAACCACACAATATTGCTTGCGTTTCATTATATCCAGGATATATTGACGACAATAAAAAGAAACCTAACCCAAAAAAAGAATCTTCGCAATTCGTTGGAAGAGCAATAGTCAATTTGGCTTCTGATAAAAATATAATGTCAAAAACAGGTAGTATCTTAGCCGCTGCCGAATTGGCGAAAGAGTATGACTTTAAAGATATTGATGGCACTCAACCTATACCATATGACACAATGTAAGATTTTAATAATGAGTTTTAAAAAATGAAATTCACCCCTAACCCCTCTTTCATTTTTCAAAACGGAAAAAATCAAATTTATAATAATTTAGGAGAGCCTGTCATAATGAGTAAAAACGAAAAATATTTTTTGAACTCACTCCGCTACGCTCCGTGCCACGCTGCGCTCTCCTCCTTTCAGTCGTCGGGGCGTATAACAGCGGATATGAGGTTCGCCCATCGGCTCGGGGCTCACCCAAATTGCTCACTTCGTTCGCAACTTCTCATATCCGCAAACGTTAAATGAAATAATAAAAAATTTATGGCTATTGAAGTTATTTTTTATCTCGTAATATTTATATGTATCTGTGGTTTGGCATATGCAATGTATGAGGTTGTAAAAAATAAGGATTATTATACGCCAAAACAAATCTGGGACAGAATAACAGAAGAAAAAGAAAGTAAAAGTCTAAGTAGTTTGCCTTTTAGACTGCTAGGACTGAAGGTTCCGAATATTACATCTAGAAAATTTGATGCAATTTTTTTTCTGACAGTATTATTATTATTTATAATCATCATAATTATTTCAGCAGTAATGATAATAATTGAAAAGCTATAGATCTTTTATTATATTATAATAAGAGTGTACATTTGGTTGTATATTTTACACAAAAACTTCCATCTATATTTACCTCCGCTACGCTATGGCAAACATCAGATATGCTGAAACGTTAAATGAAATTAAAAACCAGTCCTAAGAACGATAGATTTTTATAAACTTAATAATTAAATAAGTTATGCCAAACGAATTTCAAAAAAATGTGAAAAAGTTTATGGATGATAGTGCCATGAACAATCCTGTTGAAAATAGGATGCTAGATTTAGTAGATGAAATTGGAGAAGTAGCAAAAGAAATCAATAAAATGTCCCAATATGGCACAAAAGAACCAAAGTTTAGAGAAGAAATAAGAACAGAAATTGGAGACGCTTTTTATTCTTTAATAACTGTTGCCAATTACTATGATGTTGATATGCTTGATTCACTTGATAAAGTTATAAAAAAATACAAGAAGAGAATTGAAAAAGGTGGACATGCTGGCTCTGAGAATGATTAACGGGCTGGTTTTTAACTTGCTCCGTTTTACTCCGCACCACGCTGCGTTCTCACTCCACTACGTTCAGTTCGGGCCACTTAACAAGGGATAAAAGGAAAATCACTCAGCTCGGCATTTTCCCAAATTTTCTTTCACTTCGTTCCAGAAAACTTCTCATATCCCTAACGTTATATTTAATTTGAGTCGTGGCAAAACAATAGTAAAACTTTTAAATTTTAATTTTTTACCAATTTAATATGACAAATGTAACTTTTATAACCGGAAATCAAAGCAAGGCAGATTACTTATCCAAATATTTAGGATATCCAGTAGATCATGTAAAGCTTGATTTGGACGAGATTCAATCTACCGATCTAAATGAGATCGTTGAGCATAAAGTCAAGCAAGCATACGATTTAATACAAAGACCTGTAATTGTAGAAGATGTTTCTTTGGAGTTTGAAGCTCTTGGTGGCTTGCCAGGTCCTTTTATAAAATTCTTTGTAGAAAAAGTTCCATTTGAAACAATCTGCTCAATGATTGGCGGCGGATTAACAAGAAAGGCTACAGCAAGGTGTGTTTTTGGTTATTTTGATGGCGAAGATTTAGAATTGTTTGAAGGTAGTCTGGGTGGTGAAATCGCTGAAAAGCCTTCAGGAAATAATGGTTATGGATGGGATAAAATCTTTATTCCAGAGGGTTATACTATTACAAGAGCATCACTTGACGAAGAGGGGAACCAAAAAACATATTTGAAAGTTAAGCCATTTTCTAAATTGAAAAAATATTTGGAATCGAAATGATAAAAAAGGTAAAAGTTTTGTAATTAATAAATAAATTCCACGACTCAAACTCTGAAATTTTCCTTCGGCACGTTGCACTAAATTTTAGCCCTACGGTGAATGTAGCAGGGTTTATGAGGAAATTTGCTCGGTTCGCCGCTCACCCAAATTTTTCCTACACTTCGTTCCAGAAAAATTTCGTATATCTCTGACATTATCGGAAATAGCATATATTTTTCTCGGAGATTGGAAGGATTTTGTTCCGCAAGAAAACCAAAAAAGCGAAACTATGAATCAAGAAGTGTTGGTGCTAACAAAAAAATAAAAAACGTTCAATTACACTAAGGAGTAAAAAATGTTTACTACATCCGATATGAAAGAAATTCCTTATAAAATTATTAATTATTAAGTTTTTCACAAATATGAAAGAAAAAATAGAACAATTTTCTGTCGCTAATCAACCCGATAATAACATTGTTGAATTAATTCAAAAACAACAAAAACAATGTTCAGAGCATGTTACTGAGTTAACAACAGAACAAATAGAAGATTTGCTAAAACAAGGGAATTATTTTTTTGTGAAGCAAGATGATAAAATTTTAGCATCAGGGTATAAAATGCCTTTAATAAATGATGCGAATGAAGACGAACAAATATATAGATTGGGTGGTTTGTCAATTTTAGATTTTAAAAACTCTTCTGTTGAATCTAAAAAGAATATGTTACTTCTTTTTCAAAAAATAAAAGAGCATTTTGAAAAAACAAAGGCACAATTAATAATGAAAACAGATAATCCTGTCTTGGCCAGAGTTTTAAAGAGTATGGGGGCAGAAGAGCTGTCTTATGACGAGTGTCTTGAGAAGTATCCAAGTTTTTTAGAGGCTTATATTGGTAAATCAGAAAAATCAGTAGAATATTATAAAACACAAAATTTTTATGTTAAGGGTAGAAAATAAAATATTGAGTTAGATTGTCCTATTCTTTTGAAAAATATTAATCTTTTTAAAATAATTATTATAAAGCTATTGTTGTGCATGTAAAAAGAACAGATTTCCAAATCTGTTCTTTTTATTTCCCCGGTATTAAAACTTTTTTATAATCTATTTCCTAGCTAAAATAATCTAACCGCATCCCTTTCTTAACCTTCCTCAAAGTCTCACTGGCCTTAGCTCTAGCCCTCTTAGTTCCATCCTTCAATATCTTGTCAACCAACTTCGGCCTAGCTTCATAATACTTTCTTTTTTCCTGAATTGGCCTTAAAAAAATAACAATATTTTCCGTTAACTCCTTTTTACATTGGACACAACCACGAGCACCACTTTCACATTCCCTCTTAATATTATCCAAATTATTCAAACTAAAAATTTGATGATAAGAAAAAACATTACAAATTTCAGGTCGCCCCTTGTCATCTATTTTAATTTTTTTAGGATCAGTTAAAGCCTTTTTAATTTTAGCCTCAATTATTTCTGGCGAATCAGCAATATAAATAGCATTATTTAGGCTTTTGCTCATTTTAGTGCCCCCATCAAGACCCTTGACCCGCCCAAAAGAGCTAACCATAGCCTCGGGCATCCTTAAAATAGGACCATAAATATTATTAAACTTTTTAACAATCTCTCTAGTTTGTTCTACCATTGGTAACTGATCTTCGCCGACTGGTACTAAATCAGCCTCAAAAGCAGTAATATCAGCCGCCTGACTGACCGGATAACCCAAGAAGCCAAAAGTTACGCTATTTTTGAATAACTCTGATTTTTGGCTAATTTCAGTCTTAACGGTTGGGTTTCTTTGAAGACGAGAAATAGTTACTAAATTAGAATAAAAAACCGTCAATTCAGCAATTTCTGGAATTAAAGATTGAATAAATAGAGTAGAAATTTTAGGATCAAGACCGACAGCCAAATTATCCATAGCTACCTCCCGCACATTTCCCCTCACTTTGTCGGGATTAGAAAAATTATCGGTTAAAGCTTGGACATCAGCAATCATTACGTAAGTTTCGTATTCTTTTTGCAGCTTAACTCGATTCAATAATGAACCAAATAAATGGCCTATATGTAATTGCCCGGTAGGTCTATCACCGGTAAGAATTATTTTTTTCATTTTTTTCATTTTTAATCTTTTTTACTTCTTCTGTTTCTTTTCTCTTTACTTCTTTTTTCTTCTTTTTCTTCTTTTTCTTCTTGGTTATCCTTAGGCTTGCGATTTATAAAATGCTCAATGGCTTTTTCGGCTAAGCGCCCTAAAACAAAAAGATAGGAACTGCTTTGCTTGATTTTACCTTTTAATAAATCTATTAAATCCTCGACTTTAATAACACCTCTTTCTACCTGCTTGCTAATTCGATTAATTCTTCTTAGGTTGGCTATTAAATAATAAATAGCCCAACAAAGAAAAATAACCAAAACTACTACAGCTGTAGCGATGGATATATTTAAAATATCCTTACTTGTTTCTAGCATAATTTTATATTTAGTTAATTAAAAGTCGCGCAAGTGAGCCGAAAATTTTTCTTGTAAATTTTTAACTAGTTTTTCTTGAACCTCGTCAATTTCTTGGCTGGTTAAAGTTTTTTCTTCGGATTGATATGATACATGAAAGGCCAAGCTTTTCTTATTATCTTCTAAATTTTTGCCAGAATAAACATCAAATAGCTCAACTTCTTTTATTAGGGGATGAAAATCTTTAATTTCTCTTCTAATATCATTATAGAATATTTTCTTGTCAATTACAAAGGCCAGGTCTCTTTTAGTTGGAGGGAATTTAACAATAGCCTGATATTCTTGTTCTTTGTGGCTAGAAGCGGCTATTATTAAGTTTTTTAAAATTATTTCCAGGGAGGAAACCTCCTTTTTAATTCCATTTTTACTTAAAATTTCAGAATCAATTTTAGCCAAAAATCCAATCTCTTTTTGATTTAAAAATATTAAACATTTTTCTTCTTTGTCGGACCACTCAATAATAGTTTCTGTTGGCAAAAATTCAACTTCTGAGCCCGGGTTAATTTCATTTAAGGCATTAAAGATAATGTTTTTTAGAGAATTAAAAGTCTCTCCTTTGTTCTGGGCAATAATTAAGCCTAATCTTTTTTCTTGATAGGGAAGGCTCTCTGTTTTTTCATTATCTTTATTTGGTCCACCGGCGACATTCAAGAAAATATTACCAATTTCAAATAAGGCTATCGGGTCATATTTAGCTTGGTTGGTTTTAATGTTAGTTAGCAAATTGGTAGTTAGTGTTTGACGTAAAAGAGTGTGCTGAGATGACAGGGGATTGGCTAATTTAATATAACCCTTTGGTTCTAAATTTAATTTTAATAATTGCTCTTCATTAACAAAAGAATAATTATAAGCTTCGTTCATTTTATAGCTTAATGACAGAACTTTTTTTATTCTTCTTATTAATTCTAATTCCTTGTCTTTTTCTGGAGGATTAATGGGGCTTTTTGGCATTATAATATTAATATTATTGTATCCATAAACCCTAATAATTTCTTCTATTAAGTCCTCTTTTATTTGGAGATCTTTTTGTCGCCAGGTTGGAACACTCACCTCAATATTTTCTGAGTCCTTGGCGTTTTTAATTATTAGACCAAGGCTTTCTAGTATATTTATTATTTTTTTATCATCAATTTTTTGACCAATTACTTTTTCTGCCCAGATCAAATTTAAAGATATTATTTTTTCTTCATTTTTAAAATTATTTTCATCTATTATTTTGTAATCCAGGGCTATTTTAGGTTGGATTTTTTTAATAATTTCTACTACTCGATTTAATGCTGGTTGACATAGGTTGGGATCAAGTCCTTTTTCAAAGCGCATAGCAGCGTCAGTTCTGCTTAACAGTCTTTGCGCAGTTTTCCTAACAGAAACAGCGTCAAAATTAGCTGATTCTATGATAATGGAGGTGCTAGTGTTATTGATTTGACTATTTTTTCCGCCAATAACTCCGGCGATAGCAATAATTTCTTTGTCGCTAGTAATTAATAAATCGTCTTCTATTAATTTCTTTTCTTGATCATCGAGGGTCTTTAAGGTTTCATTTTTTTCGGCCTTTCTGACAATTATTTTTTTAATATTCTTAGCGTCAAAGGCATGTAGAGGTTGTCCGCTTTCAAACATAACATAATTTGTGGCATCTACAATGTTATTTATTGGCTTAACTCCAATGGCGCTTAATTTATTTTTTAACCAATCAGGAGATTCCTCTACTTTAATATTTTCTATTTTTAAGGCTAAATATTTTTTACAAAGATTTTTAACCTTAACATCAACCTGAATATTTTCTTTTTCCTTTTCGGATTTATTTTTCTTTATTTTTATTTCGTTAGGACTATATTCTTTTAATTTTTTATTAAAAATAACGCTAAGTTCTCGAGCTATTCCATAATGACCCCATAAGTCTGGGCGATTAGATATTGATTTATTATCTACTTCTAAAATAGTTTCGTTTAAATCTAAATATTCAGCAATGTTTTGTCCTAGCTTGGCCTTTTTATCTAAGATCATAATACCGTCGTGGTTATTTCCTAATCCCAGCTCATCTTCGGCGCACAACATGCCGTTGGACTCTTCTCCTCGGATTTCAGCTTTTTTAATTTCTAGTCCATTTGGTAAAATAGCTCCAATTTTAGCTAGAGGAACTAATTGCCCTACGGCGATATTAGGAGCTCCGCAAACAACCTTGATATTGTCTTCTGAATCAGTTTTAACTATAGCGATTTGTAGTTTGTCGGCTTGAGGGTGTTTTTTAATTTCTGTTATTTCAGCGATAACTACGTTTTTAAACTGATCTTTTTGGTTGACTATTCCTTCTATTTCAACGGTATGAGCAGTCAATTTGTCCTTTATTTCTTCGGGACTAATATTTGAGAGGCTAATAAATTCTTTTAGCCAATTTAATGATATAAGCATATTTTTATTTTAATTAGAAAATTGATTTAAGAATTGTAAGTCTCCGCTATTAAATAGCCGGATGTCATCAATGTTATATTTCAACATAGCCAGTCGGTCTAGACCAAAACCAAAGGCAAAACCAGAGTATTTTTCTGGGTCTATTCCACCCTTTTTAAGAACTTCGGGATGTATCATTCCACAGCCTAGTATTTCTAGCCAACCACTATATTTACAAACTCGACAGCCTTTACCCTGGCATAAAAAGCAAGTATATTCTCCGTTGCTTCCTGGCTCAACAAAGGGATAATGTTTGGGGCGCATACGTAATTCAGTGTTGGCTCCGTATAATTTTTTACCAACCACCTCCAAAACTCCTTTTAAATTAGCAAAATTAATATTTTCATCAATCATTAATCCCTCAACGTGATAGAAAGTGTGTTCATGTCGAGCATCCGTAGCCTCATTACGAAAACATTTTCCAGGAATAATGGCTCTAAGTGGAGCGCCGTATTTCTCCATGGCTCTTATTTGCATGGGGGAGGTGTGGGTACGCATTACTAGGTCGTTTTCTCCTTCTTTATTTTTTTTATCAATAAAAAAAGTATCCTGCATTTCTCTGGCAGGGTGATGTTTAGGGAAATTTAAGGCAGTAAAATTATAGTAGTCACTTTCTAGCTCAGGCCCATCTAAAATCATAAAGCCCATAGAGGAAAAAAGATCCTCAATTTCTTGTAAAACCAAAGTAATGGGATGAATATGGCCGGTGCTAGATCTTTCTCCCGGCAAAGTCGGGTCAGTGTCGGTTGTTTTTTTCTGATTAGAATTAATATTTTTTTTAACTTCAATTATTTTACTGTTCAATTCTTCTCTAACAGAATTAGATAAGAAGCCCATTTCTTTTTTTAGCTCAACCCCAAGGTCTTTAATATTTTTCATTAACAGGTTTAGTTCCCCCTTTTTTCCTAGATACTTATCCTCTATATTTTTTAGGTCCTCGGAATTTTTGATTTGAGATATTTTTTCTAGAACCTCGCTTTTTATTTTTATTAGTTTGTCTTTCATATAGTTATGATGTTTTATTTAGAATCACTAATTAAAGCATATTCAATTATTGATAATATTATAATTAAGATTAAAATATTTAACCAAGAAAAAAGATTTTCTGCCAACATGAATAAGACAGATACCAGTAAAAAGGAGAATAAAAATGATTGACGAAAGGAAGATTTGGCTAGGTGAAAATTCAAGCTATTTTTTAGTAGTCGACGTCTAAGTAATAATCCAAAAATATTTATAGTTCCACCCAGAGCTAAAAATAGAGAAAAATAAAAAAGAATAAAACTTATCCAATTACTGGTTTCTGGATCTATCATCACGGCTAAGAAAATAAAAATTCCCCAAGTTAGCAGAACAATGGCGCTGAAGCTAAGTAAATATTTTTTTAAGGTCATAAATTTATTTTTTTAATTTATTTAATTCTATTTTATAATTATTCAATCTTTCCTTTTCTTTCGCCACTAAGTCAGCCGGAGCTTTTTCAACAAAATCTTGATTTTTTAGTTTTTCTTCTATGGTTTTTATCATTTTTTCTAAATTAGCAGCCTCCTTTTCTCGTCGAGCTTTTTCTTTTTCTTCGTCTATTGCTCCTAATAAGTAAATTTCAATCCCCGAAACTGTTATTAGTATAGTATTTTCTGTTTCTATATCTGATCTATTATTAGTAAAGCTAATTTCTTCTATTCCAGTTTTTAGGCTTTTTAGAAGGTGAGATTGTCTTTCTAATAATTCTTGTTTTTCAGGATTAAATATTAAGGCTTTTATTTTTTGTTTGGGGTCTATTTTATTTTCAGATCTAGCATTTCTAATCGAAGAGATAATTTCCTGAATTAAAGAAAAATCTTTTTCCTCTGAAGAAAAGTCAAAGTCTTTAGCCTCGGGCCAAGAACTTATTAATAATAACTTTTTTTCTCCTAATTCCTGCCAAACAACTTCGGTCAAGAAGGGGATGAATGGGTGCCATAGTTTTAGGATGTTTTTTAAAATAAAAACTAGTATTTTATTTTTGTTAGGCCCTTCTTCAAATTTTTTGGCCTCTAAATACCAGTCAGCTAAGTCATTCCAGGTAAATTCTCTTAATTCTTCTCCGCTTAAAGAAAACTTATAATCAGCCAAGTCTTGTGTTGTTTTTTTAATAGTATTATTTAATTTATTTAATATCCATTTATCGGCTAGGCTTAGGTTTTCTAAATCAAAATCGTCAGACAAGTCGTTGGCGTTAGAAATTATGAAGCGACTAATATTCCAAAGCTTATTAACAAAATTTCTGTAACCAGCTATCTTCTCCTCGCTCATGCGCAAGTCATTTCCTGGAGTATTTCCTAGAAGTAATGATAAGCGCAAAGAGTCAGTGCCAAATTTTTCAATCATTTCTATGGGGTCAACGCCATTTCCTTTCGACTTACTCATTTTTTTGCCATCCTTATCTAAAACCATTCCGTTCAAGTAAACTTTTTTAAAAGGAATTTCATTTAAGGCAAAAAAAGACATCATAATCATGCGAGACGCCCACAAAGTAATAATTTCATAGCCAGTCTCTAGTATTTGAGTGGGGTGATATTTGGCCAGGTCTCCAACTTTTTTTCCATCGACAAAATTTTCTGGCCAACCTAGAGTAGAAAATGTCCACATACCAGATGAAAACCAAGTGTCTAGAGTGTCGGGATCTTGCTCCCAGCCATTTTCGTCAATTGGTTTTTTACCAACATGTATTTCGTCTCCTCTATACCAAACAGGAATTTCATGACCAAACCAAATTTGACGACTAATACACCAATCATGTAAATTTTTCATCCAATCAGTATATCTCTTATTAAATCTTTCAGGGATAAATTCAATTTCATTTTTTTCTCCAGCTTCTAGAGCTCTTTCTTTTAAAGATTTGTCTCCTAATCGAGCAATTTTTTTATCAACATTAACGAACCATTGCTTAGATGGAAGTGGTTCGATGGCCGTTCCACAGCGATAACAATTTGATAAGTTATTATCGATTTCTTCCTCTTTTGAAATTAAATTATTTTCTTTCAATTCCTCAATTATCATTTTTCTGGCGGAAACAGCTTTTTGGCCAGAAAATTTTCCAAAACCATCTTTTATATTTCCATCTTCATCTATCACCTTAATGATTTTCAAATTATTTTTAATAGCCATTTGTGAATCTATCATGGAGTGAGCTGGCGTAACCCCTAGCGCTCCAGTACCGAATTCCATATCAACGTTGGGATCGGCTATTATTTTTAAAGCTAGTTTTTGACCACAGAAATTAGCTGATATTTCTTGCCCAAGATATTTTTTATATCTATCGTCTTTAGGATTAACGGCCACGGCAGTATCTCCCAATTTTGTTTCTGGTCTAGTAGTAGAAATGGTTATAGGGAAGTCGGAATCATATTTAAAAGTATAAAAATAGGTTTTTTGTTCTTGATATTCAATTTCATCATCGGCTAAAGTGGATTTACAACGGGGGCACCAATTAACAACCCTTTCTCCACGGTAAATGATACCTTCGTTGTACATGTCGGAAAACATTTGATTGACGGCTTTTTTTCTGGCATCGTCTAGAGTAAAAGCAGTGCGACTCCAATCAAGTGAAGCTCCCATTTTTTTGGTTTGTTTTAATATAGTGGTTTGAGTTTCGTGTAAAAATTCCCAAACTTTTTCCAAAAATTTTTCTTTTCCTAGATCATGACGAGTTTTTTTTTCTTCGGCTAATATTTTTTTCTCAACCGCATTTTGCGTGGCAATGGCAGCATGGTCAGTGCCTGGAATCCATAAAGTTCTATAACCACGTAAGCGATGGAATCTGATAAAAAGATCTTCAATGGCTATTACTGAAGAATGACCAATATGAAGTTTGGCGGTTATGTTGGGGGGAGGCAAAACCATGGTATAATTAGGGGCATTTTCGGGCAAATCTAAATTATCGGGATTAAAGTAGCCCGATTTTTCCCATTTTTGATAAATTTTATCTTCCCAGAGAGCCGGATTGTAGGTTTTTTCCATCTCTTTTTTCATATTCGAAATTAGCTTTTTACTTATAAATTATAGCATTATATTAACAAAATTAATATAGGAGGTCAATTATTTACCGGGTTGACTATTTTGTAAAATAGCTATACAATTAATAATTAAAGTTTAGCTATAATTTAAGGCAAGAAAATGAATTTAAGTCAGCAATTTTTTAATTTGATTGAGAAGTCAAATAACATTTTAATAACTTTTCCAGTAGACTGGAATGGTGACGCCATCTCCAGTTCTTTGGCTTTATACTTATATTTGAAAAAAATAGGGAAAAATGTTGAAGTTGGGGCAGAGAAGATGAAAAATTCGGGTAATTTCAGAATTCCAGCGGAATCTTTTAAATTTCTGCCGTCATTTTCCGATATAAAAAGCTCTTTAGAAAATTTAATGAAGTTTGTTGTCTCAGTTGACCTGAAAAATGCCAAAGTTAGCCAGATAAAATATACTATTGAAAACAATTATTTAAACTTTATAATTTCCCCCAAGGAAGGTCTTTTTACTAACGATGATATTAAGTCGGCTATGACCGGTTTTAAATATGATTTAATAATCACCGTTGATTGTCGAGACTTAGAGTCTTTGGGTCGTATTTATGATGAGAACATAGATTTTTTTTATAAGACCCCAATAATTAATATAGATCATAGTCCCGAAAATGAAGAATTTGGGCAACTAAATATTATTGACCTTAACGCTGTTTCGGCTACTGAAATTATCTTTGGTTTAATGAATGATTATAAGAAAGATTTATTAGACGAAGATATTGCTACATGTCTTTTAGCCGGGATAATTTTTAAGACTAAAAGTTTTAAGACCTCTAATTTAACACCCAAGGCCCTTAGTGTTACCTCGTCTTTAATTCAAATGGGTGGTCGTCGTGAAGAAATAGTATCTAATTTATATAGATCTAGAAGCTTAAACACTCTGAAATTATGGGGGCGAGTTTTAAACAATCTTTCATCCAACGAGGGAGGGGATATAATTTGGGCCACCCTATTTAAGAATGACTTTCAGGTTTCTGAGTCAGGGGAAGAAAATTTACAAGACGTTATTGATGAATTAATAATTAGCATTCCAACAGCCAAGGTTATAATCGTTTTTTATTCTTTAACGGAGCTATCTGTTATAGATGACCATTATGTTAAAAAAGAAGATAAACCAGATTTTTTTGATAAAACTGTGGTTGTTCATAGCGACGTTTCGGGTGGTATTTTTAAAACTAACGTTATGATTTATTCAGTAAAAAATATTAATTCTATAGATCTAATAAAGAACTTAAATCCCGAGGGTACAAAGAAAATAGCGCAGGCACTAGTTAGTCGACCTATTAAAGAAGTGGAAAAAGAGGTTATCTCTAATATCAAAAATCGCCTTGAAAAAATATTTTAATAGTGCTAATATTTTAATAGCCATTTCAATTTAAATGGCAATTTGTGGTTTTTAATGTTTTTCTTCTGGGTGTATAGCTCAGTTGGTTAGAGCGCTACGTTGACATCGTAGAGGTCTCCCGTTCGAGTCGGGATATACCCACCTAAGTATCGGGCATATGGCTCAGGGGTTAGAGCACCGCCCTTATAAGGCGGGGGTCGATGGTTCAAATCCATCTATGCCCACATATGAATTTATTCAAAAAAAACAAAGTAGATTCTTATAAAATTTCTCCTCAATCGCAGGACGATCCTAAGTCTTTTGATTGGTTAGAAGAGGAATTGCCCGAAGGACAATTATTGGTCGATGTTTATCAAACCTCCGACCAAATGATTATTAAGTCAACTATTTCTGGAGTAAAACCCGAGAACTTGTTTATATCCCTAAATAAGGATATATTAACAATAAAAGGGAAAAGAGAACCCGACACCCTAATAAATGAGTCTGAGTGCTTATTACAAGAGTGTTATTGGGGTTCTTTTTCTCGAACCCTAATCTTACCGGAAGAGGTTGATAATAAAAAAATGGAGGCAGTTTTAGAAAATGGTGTTCTAACCATTTCCTTGGAGAAAATTTATAAGAACCAAAAAATAAAAATAAAAATTAAATCTTAATTTTTATGAAGAGAGTTTTTGTTTTACAAAAAATTGAGTCTGATTTAGCTTTTTTAAAGTCGGAAGATGGTGCCTTAAATATTTCTTGGCCGGTTGATGCTTTGCCCGAGGGCTCTATTATTGGATCCAAAATATTTTTTTTAGTGTCTTTAGATGATGCTGATAAAACCAAAAGAAATCAAATAGCCAAGGATGTTCTCAATGAAATATTAGATTAACTTTCTATCTATATTTTATATTAATATATGAACAATAACTTAAAAAACTCTTTAATTTGGAGCTTGGGCATATTTTTGCTCTTGCTTGTTTTTTTATCAGGAACAATTTTGTTTTTGGAAAAATATTTTTCTGGTCAGATTTATCAAAATATTTATATCAATGACATTGGTTTGTCTGGTTTAACACCGTTTGAAGCCGAAGCAGTTATCAGGGAGAGAGTCGAGGAATTTGATAAAACTGGTTTTAAAATTACGCTAAATGATCGCGAGATTTTTTGGTATAATCTGGTTTCCTCTTTTGATCCGGACCTGGCTTCTCAGGTTGTAGCTTTTGATGTTGATGGCACTGTAAAAAAAGCTTATTCTATTTCTCGAGGAGGAAGTTTCCAGGACTATTTTACTAAATTAAAACTATTTTTTGTTAGAGAGCAGATTGATTTAGAATTTTCTATTGACAGAGATTTGCTGTCTAAGGTTTTAAAGGAAAATTTCTCTGATTTAGAAAACCCAGCTCAAAATGCCAGGTTAGTTTTTAATAAAGAGCTATTACTCGACAGCAGTAATAGGTCTCTATTCTATATTGAACCAGAGAGTCAAGGATTTAAAATTGATTATGATAAGTTTCTAGATGATTTTAAAAATAATATTAAATTTTTAAATAATAGAGATATTAATTTAAATTTAATAGAGGATCGCCCAGTTGTAAAAATGAAGGATGTTGAGGGTCTGGAATTCGAGGCACATAATCTATTAGACCTAGCTCCTTTTGAACTGTCTTATGAGGCGGGTGATAAGGTTTTTGAGGTTGATTTTTTAGAAATGGCTTCTTGGCTATATCTTAAGCCCCATTTTTTAAATGAAAAAGTTGCCTCAGCTAAGGTGTCTCTAGACCAAGATGAGGTTTATAGGTTTTTTGATGAAAAAATTAATCCAGAAATCAGTAGAGAGCCAATTTTACCGAAGTTTGAATTTAGTGGAGAAAAGGTTGTTTCTTTCGAGTCAGGTGAGGACGGTCGTAAATTAAATTATGAAGAAAGTTTTTTAAATATTTTAGATTCTTTTGAAAAAAGAGATTTGGAAAGTGTTAATTTGGTAGTAGATATTGATCCAGTCGAAGATATTAGTAATTTTAATGATTTAGGCATTAAAGAAATTATCGGAAGTGGTCATTCTAGTTTTGCCGGTTCTCCCAATAATAGAAGACATAATATTAAAGTGGGAGCTAACAAGCTACATGGTTTAATAATAAAACCAGATGAAGAATTTTCTTTAGTTCAAGCTCTGGGTGATATTAATGCGGCCACTGGCTATTTGCCGGAATTAGTGATTAAGGGAAATAAAACTATTCCCGAATATGGAGGGGGTCTTTGTCAGATAGCTACTACTATGTTTAGAAGTGCCTTGGCCGTTGGTTTGCCAATAACCGAAAGACGTAATCATTCTTATCGGGTTTCATATTATGAGCCAGCTGGAACTGATGCTACTATTTATAGTCCTCATCCCGACTTAAGATTTAAAAACGACACCGGAGGGAATGTTTTAATTCAAGCTCGCTTTGAGGGCTATAATGATATTTATTTTGATTTTTGGGGAGAGTCAGATGGCAGAATTGCCACTACCACTTATCCGGTTATTTATAATATTGTTAAGCCTGGTCCAACCCAAATTATTGAAACAACTGATTTAGCCCCGGGAGAAAAAAAATGCACCGAGAGTGCTCATTCTGGTGCTGAAGCTTATTTTGATTATACGGTTATTTATAATGCCGGGTTAGAGAACGAAAACAAGGTTGAGAATAGATTTTATTCTAAATATATTCCTTGGAGGGAAGTTTGTTTGGTGGGAGTGGAGCCAGAACAAGAAGATGATTCAAGTGGGGAGGAAAATGAAGATGAAAATGAGTTAAATGCTGAAGACGGAGACAATGAAAATATAGATAATTAAAAAATATAAAAGCCACCAAATTTGGTGGCTTTTAAATAAAACCGACTTAAGCGGGATAGGCAAGAAAATTTCTTTTAGCAACTTCGAAGCCGTAGCCTCCAAACCCTGAAAGAAAATCCCATGCTTGTCGTGCCTGGCCCGCTTAAATCGGTTTTTAAATTCTCAAAACATAACTATATATTATAGCATATAAATAAAAAAATGTCAATAGTGATTAGTAATTTGACATTTTAGTGATAAAGCCCTTTGTTTATAGGGTTTTTTGTTTTTTAAGATAAGTTTAAATTGGAGCTAATTTTTATCTTTTTATAATTTTTTATATTTTTTTTATTATATAAAAAGTGATAAATTCCGGCCAAGGCTATCATGGTGGCGTTGTCTCCGGTATATTTTAGGGATGGAAAAATAAAATTAATATCTTTGAATTCTTGTTTAACTTTTTTATCGAATTCTTTTTTTAATTCTGTATTAGCCGAAACTCCTCCTACTAAAATTATGGTTTTAATCCGATGTTTTTTTACGGCCTTAATAGTTTTGAATATTAAAGTGTCAATAATTGCTTTTTGAAGAGAATAGCAATATTGAGGAATTTTTTTTCTCCAATTTTTATCTTTTTTTAATTTGTAAAGCAAAGCTGTTTTTAACCCGGAAAAAGAAAAATTAAAATTAGGAGACCCTATCATTGGCCGAGGTAGGTCTATTTCTTCGGGATTATCATTTTCTTTCAAATATTTTTCGGCCATTTGGGAAATGATGGGTCCGCCTGGATAACCTAGACCCATCATTTTAGCAGCTTTGTCGAAAGCTTCACCAGCAGCGTCGTCTAAGGTTTGTCCAATTATTTTGTATTTTAAATTTTTTTCCATTAAGGCTAGAATATTGTGTCCGCCAGAGACAGTTAAAATTAGAGCCGGAAATTTTATCTTTTTTTGATTTTCAATAAAGGCTGAGTAAACATGTCCTTCGATATGGTTAATAGGAATAATTGGTTTTTTCCAAGCCAAAGCCAGGGCCTTGGCAGTTTCGCTGGCTGATATTAGCGAAGTGATTAGTCCTGGTCCAGAAGTTAGAGCAATGGCGGTTAGTTTTTCTGGTTTAATTTTAGCCTTTTTAAGACAAGTGTCTATAGTCGGGAGTATGGTTAAAACATGTTCGCGAGCAGCAATTTCTGGAACTACTCCTCCATATTTTTGGTGAATAGCGATTTGAGATGAAATAACATCGGCTAAAACCTGAAATTCGCCTTTTTTATTAAATTTTATAATTGAAGCAGCGCTTTCGTCGCAACTACTTTCTAGTCCTAATATATACATAGTTATAGTTTAGCTGAAGTTTTGTTTTTGAGCAAGGTGTTTTGTATTGACAATTATTGAAAATAAATATAAAATAAAAACACTTTTAGTGAAGGGCTAAAAGTGTTTTATTAAGATGGCCCCTTCGTCTAGTGGTTAGGACACCAGGTTTTCATCCTGGCAACAGGGGTTCGATTCCC
>CAYPAP010000002.1:0-200548 GCA_964408775.1 uncultured Gammaproteobacteria bacterium
AAAAAAGCCTTATAATATTGCTATATGGTGGTACTTAACTCTGCTAGCCCGCCAAACAAAAAACCCGAACTGCTTCGGGTTTTTTGTTTGTTGAAGCTAAGAAAGTGGGATTCGAAAGCCGGAGGCGATGTGCACGAAGTGCACCGCCGAGGCCAGGCCAGAGCGCTTAGTGAGCGCAGTCGCGTGAGCGCGAAGCGCTTTTACGCGACAAGCGAGACTTAGCGACGTGTGGCCGAATCCCACTCTCTCCGCGAATGAACGAGCTCTGCGAGTGATTGAGCGTAGTGAGAGAACGAGGCTTAGCGACCGTGAACGAATCTCACTCTCTCCGCCAAGACAATTTAGTATTGGGAAATCTAAATTAGCTTAATTCTGTTGAGACTTCTGAGGCGCTAAGATTATTGAAAACTCGAACCTTTAAGGGGTTCTATTTTTTAATTCCCTTATTGTTTTTTCTACTAGTTTATGTTATATTTTTAATAAAATATGAATTATTTAATATCGCCAATTTTATATAAAGGATCTTGTTTTAATGATATGGTCATCGGAATTTTGGATTCTGCTAAAAAGTTTGATGTAAAATTTAAGTTAATGCCACTTTCCTATGGAGATCTCAATTCTTTTGGTCTCGAGAATCCAGATGATTATATAAAAAATAGTATTAGTAAAATAATTTTTTTGAAAAATAATCTTAAAGATGGAGATAAGTTGTTATTGGTAGATTTTTTCTTTCCAGGACTTGATCTCTTGGAATTTTATTTAAAGAGAAAGGGAATTTCAGTTTTTAAGTTAGGATTGATACACGGTGGATCTTTTGTTGACGGCGATTTGTACGGTGAGTACAGGTGGTTAAATAATTTTGAAAAAGGATGGCTTGATATTTTCGACCTAGTTGTTTCCCCCTCTAAATTTTTTATTAGAAATTTGGATATAAAATATAAAAAAAAGGTAAAGATTTGTCCATGGGGGCTAAATAGTGATTTAACCCCGAAACTAAAAAATAAAAAAATAGATGTTATTTTTCCGCATAGATTTTCCCACGACAAGGGTGTTAAAGATTTATTAATTATAGCGAGAGAGATGAGACATGTTAATTTTGTTGTCACTGGCTTAAATAAGAGGGTCGTTGATGATTTGCCGGATGATTTGAAAAAGATTTTTCTTGAATTAAAGAAAATGGCTAATGTTAAGATATTGAAGATGGAAAATGCAAATCAGCATATTAAAACACTGAAATCAGCACGAATAGTTTTTAGCGCTGCTGAGCAAGAAGGTTTTGGGTATTCAATTTTTAAATCTATCCAGTGTGGGGCTATTCCCGTACTGCCAAAAAGATGTTGTTACCCGGAGTTTTTTGATAAAAAATATTTGTATTCCTCAATTAATGACGCTATTAAATTAATAGATTTATTTTTGAGGACGTATCCTAAGAATTATTTTTATCCTGACGGTAATCTATTTAATTTTGATAAAATAGTTAAATATTTTAAATAATATGAGCTTTGAACTTTACGACATTCATTCTCACTCCGGAAATCAAAAAAATAACATTTTCAATGAAAAAATAGAAAATCTGAAAAAGACATCCATACCAGAGTTATTAGATCAGTACGGTGATAGAATAGATAAGATTGTTAACTTTCCTATGCCTGGAACGGTATATTTTAATTATGATGGGTCAGAGGTTGATAGTAAAAACTCTCAGTACCCCTACAAAATTGAGAACGAAGAGCTGATCAAGGCCGTGGAAAGGTATGATAAACATGGTAAAATATTACCATTTTTATGCATTAATCCTAAAATAAGAGTTTCTGAACAATTAGAAGGATTATTTAGTTTGTTAAAAAATAATAAGATTTTTGGATTAAAATTTCACACCTTAGATACTAATTGTGGCATTGAAGATTTGTTTTTTAATTCTGAGATAATTTCTTTTTGCCGAGAATTTAAATTACCAATGATTATCCATTCTGGCGACTTTAACAATGTAGAAGATTGTAAAAATATTTTTAAATACGCAGATAAAAATAAGGATATAAATTTTTGCATAGCACATTTAATGACTTTTTCTAGGGAGTTTTTTGAAAGAATGAAAGAATATAAGAATGATAACGTTTTCACTGACATTTCTCCCTTTTTAAGTTTATGCGAATATGTCAATAAGGTTAAGCCCAAAGGAGTGCTCGATCTGAATTATAAAAATCCGGAGGAGGTTATAATTAAATTGTTTAATGATTATAAAAAATTTATTTTATGGGGAAGCGATGAGCCTTTTGGAAAATTCAAGATCAGTAATAAGGATAGAGCGAGCTATTCTCTGAAGGATGAGATTGATTTTTTATATTCACTTAATAAAGAAATGAGAAGAACAATAGCCTCAGATAACTCTAAAAAATTTTTATTTAATAATAAGTAAAAATATGATAAAATTATCTTGCATAGTTATTGCCTGTGATTCAGAGAGAGGTAAGGGGAATAGCGTTTATCATTGTTTAAGTTCAATTTTAAAACAGGATTTAGAAAGTTTTGAGCTTATAGTGGTGGACAATAGCAATTTTAAAAGTGTTGAAAAAATTAAGAAAATAAAAAAATATTGTAGCGATTTAAATAATAAAAGAAAGTTTCCGGTGCAAATAAAGATAGTGAATAAGAAAAAACCAATAAATATAAATTTTGCTAGAAATTTTGGTGCGAAATCAGCCCGAGGAGATATTCTTGTTTTCACAGAGGATGATACTGTTATGCTCGATAACAGTTTCTTCTCTTCAATTATTAATTTTTCAAAGTTTTATGATTTTGGCTATGGAGCGAAGAGATTATGGACAAGGCCGGGTTGGTTCCAAAGAAACTCTAAAAAAGTACTTTCAGAAGCATTGGAAGGAAGATATGATTTATTAATAAAAAATAGTGGTAGTATTCCGCAGAGTTTTAAGGGGGATAAGGATGGAGATATTTTTTATGAAATTCAGGGGCATACTTTTATTGCAAATTTCGGTTTTTGTAAAAAAGATTTATTTTTAAAGGTCGGTGGCTTTCCTCTTTATGAAAAACTTGATCTTTCAGATGATTGTTTAATGTATAGATTATTTAAATCTGGTAGTAGATATAAGTTTCTTGGAGACTTAATTGTGGCCCATGTGTCTCATAAGAAAAATAGGAGTAATAATACCTCTAATTTAAAAAGATACTTCAAAGAGCTTATAAATAATAACGATTATTGGTGTCATGTATTTAAAACCTTTAAAACTGATATTGATTTGTCTGAGGTGATTGAGCCTTTAGAATCATTGCATTACGATTATCGTTTGAAAGAAATGTATTTTAAATATATTGACTCGTGCCCTTTAAATCTATCATTTAAAAACAAAAATTTTAATAGCTGGAAAAAAAATAATATTTTTTGTATTATTGATTTTTCACGTTTAATTCATTTTTTAATAAAAGCAAAAAATATAGATGAATTTGTTAAAGTTAGCAATGCCGACTTTGATAATTTAGCGCCAGTCATAGAAGTCGCTATATTAAACGGTGTGATTTCAGTAAATAAAAAAGGGTTAATAAAGAATTTAAATTTTTTTGATAAACGGTCTGATCTTAGTTATAAAAAAAATAATTTTATTCCAAATGTTAAATATAATCAGTTTCCTTGTGATGATGAATCAAGGTTAAGGAGGGCAAGGCTGATAACTGATAATTATCCCTTTGTGGAGTATTTTAGGTTTGCTATTATTGGTGAGGACGATTTTATTAGTCCATTATTTAGAGATTTTTATAATTTTTATCCTATCGTTTTGGAAAAAGATAATAGAATTATTAAGCGACTTAAAGATAGTGGAAATACGGAGGTCTACAAAGTAGACTTAACCAATGATAATGATTTTAAAAAAATTAATATTCCACGTGTTAAAACTTTTATAACAGACCCCCCGTACACTTTGCATGGATCCCTGTCTTTTATATATAGGGGGTTGTCATTATTATCAGAGGACGATGATGTAAAGGAATTCTATGTAATTTTGAATCCCGCAATGATTGGCAAAAATATATATAAAATTAAAAAGATTCTATTGGAGTCTGATGTTTATTTGTATAAAACAATAGATAATTTTAGTCAGTATAAATTACCACTTAAGTATAATGAATATAATAGAGCAAATAGTTTTTTTAAAAAAAATGGTATATCGAGCAATATTATTAAGTATAGTTCTTCCTCGTCTTTATATGTATTTAGAACTATTAAGCCAAATTTAAATAAAATTAAAAAATTTGTTAACAATGATAAAATTTATAAACATTATTTATGAAATTAATAAAAAGACACGGGCTACATATAATCGCTGATTTTTATAAATGTGATTTTTCTTTTTTTAAAGGTAAAAGCAAAAAACAAATAAAAATGATCTTTTCGCAGATAATATCAGATAACAATCTTCATGAGTTAGGAAATTTTTATTATTTTTTTTCAGGCGTGGAGAGCTTTACGGCCGTAGTTTCCCTGGCGGAGTCTCATATAACAGTACACACTTGGCCAGAGGACGAGTATGTTTCTATAGATATTTTTATTTGTAATTATTCAAGTGATCAGTCTAAAAATGCAAAAAACATTCTTAAAAAGATTGTAGAAATATTTTCACCAGGAAAAATTAAAAAGCTGTTAATAAAAAGATAATTATAAAAAGTATGAAAATTAGAAAAATTATTAAAGATGATTTAAAAATTTGCTCTGAAATCTTAGAGAGAGCTTATAGTAGGGATCCTTATAATGAAGCTTTTAATAAAAACACAGCATTGGAGTATATAAATAATAAATATAAAAACTTCAGAGAAAACAGTTTTGTTGTCATTAACGAAGAGTATGAGGTTGTTGCTTTTATTTTTTTAAATATCTCTTCTTGGAGCGATGGCTTTCAGGCTGTTCTGGAGGAAATTGTGGTAGACCCATCTTTCCAAGGCTCGGGAATTGGGAGGGATCTAATGTTGTATGCCCATAATTATCTAGATTCTTTAGGGGTTAGGTCTTCTATGCTTTGGGTTAAAAACGATGAGCGTTTGTTGAAATTTTATAAAAAACAAGGATATTTCCCAGCGGATGATTTTGTTGTCATGTTTAAAAATTTTTAAAAAATTGATTAATTCTTATTTTATAATTTTATTTTTTGGGATTTAAGATATTTTTATCGAATGACCTGGGTGATCTGCATATCCTAGCCTCCGTTAATGAAAAAAGGAACATATTTTGAAGTCTTTTTTAAATTTTGCGTACTAATAAATAGATAATTTTAAATACATTAATAATTCAGCAATTGCTGAATTTATTTAAATTGGTTAATATATTTATATAAAAATTATTAATGAATATTTTAGAGAAAAAAAATAGTTTAAGCGACGAGCAATTAGTTGTTGTGAGCTTAGAAAGCCATTTGGCCTTTTCAATTCTTGTAGATAGGTATAAGAATAGGATTTTGAATTTTATCCGTAAAATGTCAAATTTATCAGAAGAAGATGCTCAAGATGTATTGCAGGATGTTTTTTTGAAAGTTTATTTAAATTTAAATAGCTTTGACGATGATTTAAAATTTTCTTCTTGGATTTATTCTATAGCTAGAAATCAGGTTATCAGTAATCATCGTAAGATAAAAGTTAGACCCGAAGGAAATTCCATTAAAATTGACGAAACATTAATTGAAAAACTTGCCTTTGACTTTGATATCGAAAAAGAGTTGGATATAAAAATATTAAATCAGCAAATTTTTCTAGTTTTAAACAAGTTAAAGGACAAGTGGAGAGAGGTCTTAATTTTAAAATTTTTTGAAGAGAAAGACTATAATGAAATATCTGATATTATAAAAAAACCATCCGGTACAGTAGCCTCAATGCTAAATAAGGCTAAAAAAGAGTTTAAGGAAAAGTATCAAGAGTTATATAATTAATTTTAAATTTATGATAGAGAAAAAATTTACTGAAAAAATAATCTCTAAAATAGAGAAAGACAAAATAAAACCTAGACCTCGCTGGAAGTTTGTTTTTAAAAATTACTTTCTATGGATAATAGGGGTGTTTTCTTTACTTTTTGGAGCACTGTCCTTCTCTTTGATTATTTATCTTTTTAATTCAGGGGAGAACATCTTTTCCGATAGATTTGGGGCTTCTTTCTTGGAAGTTTTCTTGGTTTTTATTCCTATTTTTTGGCTTATTTTCTTGGCTTTATTTATATTCTTGTTTTATTTAAATTTAAAAAAAACAAAACGAGCTTATAAGTGCTCTCCGTTTTTTATATTAATTATTGGTCTTATTTCTAGTATCGCTCTAGGATCTAGTTTTTATATGCTTGGTTTTGGTAAGAAGATCGACAATCTTTTAGGGAAAAATATTAACCCCGGAGTTTATAGTCGCATCATCAATCCTCAGCTTGAGTTTTGGTCAGAGCCAGAAAAAGGAAGGCTGGCCGGAGTTGTTTCTGAGATGGGTGATGATAAAAATTTCTTTTTAGTTGATAAAGATTCCAGGGAATGGTTGGTTTCTTATGATATTTTTAACTCTAAACATGCTTTAAGGTTGGGCGAGGGCTTAGTTGTTAGATGCTTCGGTGAAAAAAAATCTAATGACGATTTTCAGGCTTCGGTGGTTATGCCGATGAACCTAGCTAATGATTTTTTTGATAGACCTGGAATTAGGAGGCAGGTTGATGATCCATCCTTTGGTCCTAGAATAGAGCTTAGGAATAATATGACTAATGATTGCCAATTTAAAAGCGATTGTCCTTTTAAATAAAAAGTGAAGACTTTTTTTTCTTTTACGTATTAATAGGCAGAGGAGGACGTCCCCATTAATAATTAATATTTAAAAAAAATGAAGAAAAATTACAAAAAGTTAATTTTCCCAGCCTTAGCAGTAATGATTTTTGTACCATTGATAACTATGGCTGCCAGCGAAGCTTTTTCTTGGCCAGAGAATAATAAAAACTCTGCTCAATATCGTCAGTCATCTTTAGAGGGTTTTAATCATTCCTCTGTTGATATTGATTCTAGAATTTCAGAAAGAGAGACTAGAAGAGCTGAAAACAGAGCTAGACAAGCAGAGATGATGAGTATTCTAGAGTCAGGTGATTATAACGCCTGGTTAGAATTTGCTAAAGACAAAAACTGTCCAATGATATCTCAGGTGAACGAGGAAAATTTTTCTGAATTTGTCGAAGCTCATAAATTAAGAATTGAAAATAGAGGAAGTGAATCTTTGGTTAAAAATCAGAATAATAAAAATAATTTTAGAGGAGGGGTGAGATAAGTTTTATCCAATTTCATGATCAATACTATCAAAAGAGTCTCTTAACGGGGCTCTTTTTTGAATTAGCAAAATTTACAAAATCAATAAAAAATTATATAATATATGTGCATATAATTAATCTAAAAATCTATGAACAGCTTTGAACAAACAATTAAGGAGTCTTTTAGCTCCGAATTAGACCGAGACATTTTAGGCAAGTTAAATAGGGAATTGGATGGTTTAATTTCTAATAAATTAAATCCTGTCTTAGTTGCTATTAAAGACAATAATTTTAATTTAAATTCACCCGAAGTTAGTAAGAAGATAAACAAATTATCAGAAAATATAATTAAAGATAGATTTGCAGATAATTCCTCGGTAGAGACCGATGCTATTAAAGATGTTGTTGATAGAAAAATATTGCGTTTGGCTTTAGAAAATATTGCTTACAGTGATTTAGGTGGCTCTTTGGGTCTTTATGATAACTTGGAAGAAAGATACTTGGAAATATTAGTAGAAGAAGGTGTTTTCTGGGCAGAAAATAATCCTGATTTCTATCATAATCACGATGATTTTGCTGATATAAAAACTTTAGCCAATAAATTGAACTCAGCTAATATTTTGGATGATAACAAGAAGGGGGTTTTATTCGATGAATTAAGAGAGGTTTTGTCGGAAGATAGCGTTACATCCACTGTTTAAATGATTTTAACTTTAGTTATAAGATCTGGGGCATCAAACATCCCTGAATTATTATAATAGTTACTTCTATTGACACTTTTACATATATATGATATAATATATGGTTGTTTTAATTTGGAATTATTATCCAAAAAAGAGAGAGAAAAACAATATGAACCTTAAAATTTTTTTGTAATGGAAAATGGAATATTGCTAGTTGCGAGTATAAACTCCTTTCATGGCAATGTATTGCCCGAAGGGTTCGCTCGTCTTTATGAGGAGCGATTATCATTGGGTCAGCTTGCTGAGTCAGGCATACCCATGACGATTAATTCTCATGGGATTGATTTCCTGATGTATCCTTGGTTGGATGATTTTGTTAATTATCCCAATCTGGATTTCACGAGTGGTCTCTTTACCCAAATGCTTCCAGTATTTCTTTCTGAGAAATACTTGGAGTGGCAGCATCTTTCAGGTCGTTTGATTCCTCCGGGAATTAACCAAATCTTCTATCCGGAGTTTTGCACTCCGACATCTCCTCAGGATAATTTTTGGGTCCTGGATTCCCAGACCCATTATTATTCCGATATGAACGGGGAAGTTTCATGGGAGAATAAAGCACCCATAAGCTCTCCCGCGATTAAATATCGGGGAAAGATTGGACTGGTGATGAAGGAGTCGGCCTATAAACCGATACTGGACGCTTTTTTCCTGGCGCAAAGGTTACCCGACCAGCTAAACTCTGAAGGTCGGACCAACCTGAAGGCGTTAGTTGACAGGGTCGAGTCAGTAGAGGGGGTGGTTATCCTCCCGCTGGACTTGGAAGCTCCTTATGTAGGCTCCCTGTTGGGAGGAGAGTTCTGGAGAAGATTTCTGGGGGAAATCAAGGAGAGAGGTTTGGAGAAAAACTTTTTGTCTTTCTCTGAGGTTTTTCCGAGATTAAGGGTCGAGGCAGTTGAAACAGTGGATGCTCCTTATCGAAACCTCGGTAAGTGGCTGTCGTTGCCAGCCAATTTTTCGTATTACTCTCAGATTAGGGAAATTTCCCAACGAGAGTTAAGCAGGGAAGAAAGATTTCTGCTTGCTATCGCTGGTAACAGCGACATTGGTGCTGCAATACACCAAAAAACCCTCAAACCAGTGGCCCGTCCAGCAGTCTATGCTAATGGCGATCCAGGAATTGTAACAATTTCCGGTAGCGATGAGGTCATCAAGGCCTCTTACATGGCCCTGGATTGCCTGAAAAAAGGTGGCAGTCTTTTTGAAAGACTGCAGGCTCTTGATAACAAGGGCTTATTCCTACAAAGATTAATGGACGTTTATAAGCGTCTATGAATCTTGGAGAGAAGTCTTAATAATTTACCCCCCTAGGTTTTACTTAGGGGTTTTTTTATTACCCATTTAATCCTTCCATCTTTTTTTTTAGCCCCTCTTTTCTAATTATTTTTATTATACTATAATTATGTTATAGTATAAGTATCAATAATTTATCGTCATATCTATGGAAATTAGGTCTAGATTTCATTTTTTTCGTCAATTCAACTTAAATTACTTAGATAGCTCGGCTACTACGCAGGTGCCCGATTTGGTTGTTCAGTCGGTTGATAGAATTTTGAATTACCGAGGCAATCCTAGTCGTAGCTCTCATGCTGTTGCCTCGCGTAATGAGGATCTCTTGGAAGAAGCTCGGGAAAATATTGGAAGATTTATTGGTGCTAGTAATTCGGAAATTGCCTTTTCTGGCAATGCTACTGGAGCAACCAATTTAGCAGTTGATTCCATTTCTCATTTAATTGAATCAGGCGATGAAATAATTCTCTCTATCTCTGAACATAATTCCAATATGCTACCTTATTTAAAATTAGTAAAAAAGGGAGCTAGGATTAGAATTGTGGATATTAAGGATGGCCTTATCGACATCTCTAGTTTTAAGAAAATATTAAACTCCAAAACCCGCTTAGTAGCCCTAAATCATTGTTCTAATGTTTTAGGGAATATCAATAACGTCGCCGAAATCGGAAAGATTATTAAAAAATTTAATTCTAACATTTTCTATATTATTGACGGAACTCAGGCTATTGCTCATTTGCCAGTCAATGTTAAAGATATTTTAGCTGATTTCTATACTTTCTCTAGTCATAAGGCTTATGGACCGGATGGCGTTGGTATTTTGTATATTAACGAAAATATTCATCATAAATTATTACCGACTCAGGCTGGAGGCGGAACAGTTAAAAATGTCGCCATTAGTTTTGGTAAAGATTATGATGTTGTTTCCCCTGAGTATCATCAATCTTTAGCTACTTTAGAGGGTGGAACACCCAACACTTCCAATATTGTTGGTTTGTCTAAGGCTATAAATTTTCTTCGCTCCATTGGTTTAGAGGAGATCAGAAATCATGAAATGGAATTATTGCAATATTTGATAGCGGGCTTGAAGGAGTTTGAAGAAATAAAAATTTTTGGACCAAAGAATATTGATGATAAGATTGGATTATTATCTTTTGGTTTGGAAAATTTTAGCGTCAAGGAGTTGGGTGATCACTTAGCTAAGCAGAAAATTTGTGTTCGTTATGGTTCACATTGTGCCTTTCCTTTGACGGAAAAACTAGGACAAGAAAGTTTGCGTATTAGTTTTGGTGTATATAATGAAAAAGAAGATGTTGACCACCTCTTGGGTGAGATGAGGTCTTTTTTTGATAGAAAAAAAGGATTAAAAGTTAATCCCAACCTAGATGCTTTGCGTAGCAAAATTTATTACAAAAATACAGTAATTGTTAATAATATTCAAGCTATTGTTAATAAGGTGAGATCTGCTATTTATAGCCCTAGAGAAACGGCCGTGGCTGTCATGGGTGGGCATTTTTTGGCAGTGCCTGATATGCAGGAAAATAAGTTTTGGCCCAGTATTAAAACTATGCTACCAGAGCGCCTACATGGCCTCTTGGAGGAGTTTGGCATGACTAGTTTTCCTTTATATACTTGGGAATTGGCTTGTAAAACAGTGGCTGATTTAAAAAAGGATGGAGTAACGGCTAAGTTGGTAATAATAGCCAATGACACTACTGGTATCAATGAATTGCGCCTATCTTCAGCTAATAAGGCTGGTAAAACAGCCGATGATTATCGTCAGGAATTATTAGAGCAATTTGCTGGTAAAGAGGGGATTCCAGATGAATATTTAAGTATTGCCAAAAAATATAATTTAAGCAAAAAAGATATTTTGAAAAGTGGTTCGGATTATTTTATGCGAGAAACAATTTTGCGAGCCAACTTCAAAAATTTTATTAGTAAGAATAAGGATTATTTTTCTGGGATCATTGATTATGTTGGTGATGATGAAAATATTGATTTATCTATCAATGTTTTGGATAATCAGCAAATTAAGACCTGTAATTTTCAAACCTTTAATTCTAAAACTGGGGGTAAGTTTTGCATTGTAGAAGTAGCAGAATTTATAGCCGAGCTTTTTGGTAAGGCCAAGGATGTTGCTTTTAAATATTTAAATACCAAGGTTATAAAACCAAAATTTGATTTCAAGCATAAGATGTTGATCGCCTTTACTCCGGCGATGTGTGATAATGCGGTTACTAGAGCAGGGGAGCTTTATACCAAAATTTTCTTGCAGGAGCAGGGCTTGGGTTCTTTTAAATTTTTTAATATTCCTTTGGGGCCAAATAGTCAGAGAAGTTTAGCCGTTGGTTTAGAAATGAGATATATTTCCGATAAAGACTCTATTGAAGAAATAAATATAGATAAGTATCCAAATCCAGCAGAGTTATGGAGATTAACAGAATATAATTTATTGTATGATAGCAATGCTTATGCTGAAGAAGTAGAAAAGATTTTTGGCGAGATTGGAATTAATAAGGAATCAAAAATTTTGGATACTTGTGTTGGTCCAGGATTTCTTTCTACCGAATTATTACAAAAGAAATATAATTTAAGAACAGCTGATATAAGTTTGGAAACAATTATTCCTTTTGAGAATAGATTGAAGGAGTTAGGAATTAAACATGATGTTGTGCGGTCTTCTTGGTTAGAGCTGGGTAAACATTTTCCAGATCAATCCTTCGATATGATCTTTAATCGTGGTAATACTATTATTTATGCTAATGGGGGATGGGATGAGCATGTGAAAGTAGATAAAAATAAAACATTAAAAATACTAGAAAAAACTTTAAAGGTTTATTATAATTTATTAAAGCCAGGCGGATATTTATATGTGGATAAATTTAGAGATTCAGAAATTCCAGATAGTAAAACGGCTGCTCGCTTAAATATAAAAGATGAGGGGATTAAAAAGGATTTAATTTTTAACGTTGAAAGAAAACCTCAAGAAGGAATTCGTTCTGCTAGCTTAACCTTGAGGGATAATGATTATTCAGAAAATTTCTTGAGCTCGGTTGCTTATGATTTAAGTGAAGATGAGCTATCTGACTTATTAAAAAAAGTTGGTTTTAGTGAGATTAAAAAAATAAAGCTTGAAGAAGAAAAGCATTTCGTTGTTTGGTTGGCACAAAAATAAATTTTAAGGGAGGTAGTTCAGCCAGGTAGAGCGACGATTTTACATATCGTGGGTCGGCGTGTTCGAATCCACCCCTCCCTACTCTTTCTGTGTTTTTATTATATTGATAATTAAAATTAATATGAATTTAAAATCAAAATTTCCATTTTTCAGAAACAATTCTTTAGTTTATTTAGATAGCGCTGCGACTACTCAGACCCCAGCTCAGGTTATTAATGTTGCTCATTCTGGTTTGGAAAACAAAGGAAACCCTAATAGAAGTTCTCATATAATAGCCTCTAAAAATGAAGAAAAAATTGATTTAGCAAGAGAGAACGTAGCTAGATTTATAAACTGCAACAAATCTGAAATTGTTTTTACTAAAAATACCACTGATTCTATAAATATTTTTGTTGATTCTATTTTAAAGCAAATTAAAAAGGGCGATGAAATAATTTTATCAATAGCAGAACATCACTCTAATATGCTTCCCTATAGAAAGATGATAGACAAGGGGGCTATTTTTAGATTTGTTGGCCTAAAAGATGGGATAGTTGATGTTAGTGATTTAAAAAGTAAAATTTCTTCTAAAACAAAAATCGTTTCGCTTCAACACTCATCTAATGTTTTGGGTGGAATTAATCCGGTTGAAAAAATTGGCAGTATTATCAAGAAATTTAATAAAGATATTATATATATCATTGACGCGGCTAATTCAATTTCCCATATTCCAGTTGATGTCAAAAAAATAAAATGTGATTTTTGTGCTTTTTCTTCGCATAAAATGTATGGCCCCGATGGAGTTGGGGTTTTATTTGCTTCTAAGAAGTTTTGGCCTTTAATGGAGATGGTTAATCTTGGTGGGGGAGTAGTTAGTGACGCCTCTGTGGTCAAAAATAAAAAGGGGGATAGACTTGTTTTAGATTTATTACCAGGATTGATTGGTTTGGACGGGGGAACTCCAAACGTCTCCAATATAATAGCTTTGTCAGAGGCGATTAATTTTATTCGTTCAATATCTTATAGCGAGATAAGAAAGCATGAATTAGAGCTTTTAAAATTAATTATTGAAAAATTAAATGAGATAGAAGGAGTTATTGTTTATGGGCCCAAAGACTTGAATTATAAAGTTGGTTTAGTTTCCTTTTCTATTGAAAATGAGGCGGTTAAAAATATTGGAGAACATTTTAATAGGAGAAGGATTTGTATTAGATACGGATCTCATTGTGCTTTTCCTTTGTCTGATGAAATAGGGGCAGAAACTATTAGAGTTAGTCTGGGGTGTTACAATGATGAGGATGATGTTGAGAAATTTATCCAAGAACTTAGATTCTATTTAGATAAAAAGAGAGGTTTAATTAAAAATAAAAATTTAGAAGAAATTAGAGATATTCCTTATTATCGGAGTTTATTACCGGTTCAAAAATCTTCAAGTATTATTAATTTAATTAAGAAGTCTATAAATGAGAATAGCAAGGCAGAGGTTATTATTCAGGCAGGTCATTTTTTAGCAATACCAGATTTAAGGTCAAATTCTTTTTATCCTAGTATCAGGGAGTTATTACCAGAACACTTGCATGGATTATTGGATGAGTTTGGTATGACTAGCTTTCCTCTTTTTACATTCGATCTTGGATGTCAAATAATTAGTGAGTTAAAAGAATCGGGAATTAAAGCTAAGATTTTAATTGTCGCCAACGACACCACGGGTATAAATGAGCTTAAGAACTCGGAAGCTAATAAAAATAATAAGACGGCTGAGGAGTATAGAGAAGAATTTTTGTCTAGATTCGATAATAAAAAAATTCCAGATTGTTATTCTGCGATTTTGAATAAGTATTCTTTGTCATTGGATAATATTTTAAAGTTTGACGACAAATATTATACTAGGGAGTCATTATTGAGAGGAAGATTTAAAAAATTTATTGATAAAAATAAAGAATATTTTTCTGGAATGATCGATTACTCCGGGGAGGGTGATAAAATTGATGTCGGTATAAAGATTTTAGATAATCAGAATATAAAAACTTGTCGCTTTAACACTTTTAATTCTAAGACAGGGGGAAGATTTTGTATAGTTGAAATTGCTCAGTTGATAGCTGAAATTTTTGGTAGTCCCGGATATCTCAATTGGAAATATTTAAGTAATTTTGTTAAGGGTTCTAAATCTAGCGCCAAGGAAAAAATCTTTGTTATGTTGACCCCAGAGATGTGCAATAAAGCGGTTATTAGCGGGGCCGAGCTTTATATTAAACTTTTTTTAAGAGAAAATGATCCAGGATCTTTTAAGTACTTTAATTTTCAGTTTGGACCAGATTCAGAGAAATCTTTAGCCCTAGGAACTGACGGAACTTATTTGTCTAACAAAGGAAAATTACTTGAAATTAAGACGCCAAATAATCCCAATTTTGCGGAGTTATGGAAATTGGTCGAATATAATCTTTTATATGATATAGATGATTATTTCCAAGATATGGTTAATTTATTTCAGAATATTAAAATAAAAAAAGACTCAAAGATTCTTGATACCTGTGTCGGGCCAGGATTCTTTACTAGAGAACTTATTGAGAGTGGATATGATGTTTCAACTATGGATATAAGTGATGAAAATGTAAAGCCATTTTTGGAAGATATGAAGTCCCTGGGCTTAAAGCATGAAGTTAAAAAATGTTCTTGGCTGGATATTGATAAGAACTTTAAAGAAGGGGAGTTTGATTTTGTTTATAATCGTGGTAACTCTTTTATATTTGCTAATGGTGGATTATTAGAAAATAAGAATATAGACAAAAAGGAGACGCTTAGTAAAATGAAAGAGACCTTGGTAAAATATTATAAAGTTTTAAAACCAGGAGGGTATTTATATTTAGATAAATACAAAGACTCCGAGGTTCCTTCTGAAAAAATAGTTGCTAAATTAAACATAGAAAAGGAAAAGAAGACAAAAGACGTTGTTTTTTATGTTGAAAGGAATCCTGATAAGAGGTACAGATATGCTTCAATTATTCTAAGAGATGAACAGGGTGATAATTCAACTGTATTTAATAAGGTTTATGACCTTACGGAAAGCGAATTAGAAAATCTTTTAAGGGAGGTTGGTTTTAAGTTTAAAAGATTGAACTTAAAGTCAGAAAAACATTTTGTGGTTTGGTTAGCACAGAAATAATTATTATTTAATTATTGGGTAATATTAAAAACCCCGGTCCTTGTGGACTGGGGTTTGGTTTGTACTTTTTTTGACCCTATTTCTCCGGGTCTTTTTCTTTTACAACTTCCCTGATTTCCTCTCCCAGGCCATGGGATTGGTTTCGTGCTATAACAGCACTCACAGCTCCTCGCATCATATTCTTGCGAGTCATGGAGATCTCCTCCAGAAAAGCCTTTTTTTCTTCCGGGGTTGGCAGGGCATTATACGCGGCCTGCATAGCTGGTGATAATTCTTCGAATCTCATCTTGTGTATTTTTGGTTAGTAATTCGAACATTTTTTGGTCGTACTCTTTTATGATGTATTCTTTATACTCTTCTTTTTTAGTCAGAAACCATAAGAAGAAATACGAATTAACATCTTTGCGTTTCCCTAAAATACTTTTTGCCAATTCAATAGCTTCTTTGTCTCTTCCTAGCAGGAGGAGAACCGAAGACATATTTTCCTCGATCATCATCATTTCGGGGCAGCAGGCTTGGGCTTCTTGCAAAATCTCCAAATAGATATCAGCCCTCCCGGTTCTCTCATGAATTAGGTGGCCGTGGCTCACCAGGTAAGAGGCATAAAGTGCTCCCCAGGGCTCGTAACTGGAAACACGAGGGTGTTTCAGTTTGCTTGGTAGCGGGGAAACATATTTGAATAGGGGATCAAATTGCGATCCGTCTTCAAATACCACTACTGCATGAGGAGCCTCATACTGGATAATTTCCTGTATAAAGCTAACGTCTTCCCATTTTCGGGGACTTGCCTCGTTCATGAGGATATTTCGCAGTAGATCCTCCTGGACCTCTCCATAGAAAACCTTTTCCCGTGGGAAATATTTTTCCAGAAGAACAACCGCCCTTAAGGTTCGGCCAAAGCAACTATTATCACTAAGTGACGTGTTGATTTCGGCGACCTTTTTTTCTGCAAAAGCTGGTCCAGCAGTCATATCCCACCCCACTGAATAAAGAAAATCAAGAGGACTCTTTTCTCCGGGGTAATGGTTATTATCCCCATAAAGCTCTCTGGCTTTATCTTGGAATTCTGTAAAAGAAAGTTTTTTCATTTTTTCGTCTTTGTTTGTTTGAAATTAGGTTAATTATTCATTTCACCTAAAATAGGAAAAATCAATAATTAACCCAATTAAAAGACTTTTTAAGGAACATGGTCGTATTATAGCATATTTTATATAAAAAGTCAATGGTTTGCGTAGGTCGTTTTTTGTATTGACAAATAAATAAAAATGATATACAATATTTATAGATTAAAATTAATCAATAAAAACAATATGAGCACTAAAAACAATCAACAACTACAAATCCGTATCGATGCTAAAACCAAAAAAGAGACAAAAATTATTCTAGATAATTTAGGTATGGATATGAGCTCGGCAGTTAAATTATTTTTCCGTCAAATTATTAACTCCAAAAATATTCCTTTTGAGCTCCGAGATGAAAATGGTCTAACTCTACGTAATGCTGAGAAGATACGAGAAGGAATTATTGAGACTAAAAATAGTCCCAAGTCTTTTAAATCTGGCTCAGCTCTACTTAAAGATGCTTTAAAGAAATAATTTTTTTAAATAGATATTATGTTGGACCTAAAATATTCTAGTCATTTTAAAAGAGACCTAAAGTCTTTGACTAAAAACAAAGACCTTCTTTTAGAATTAGAGAATGTTTTAGATATTTTAATTTCTGAACAAAAATTACCGGTCAAAAACAAAAATCATCAATTGAAAGGAGAGTTTAAGGGATGTTTTGAGTGCCATATCAAGCCTGACGTTTTACTTATATACAAAAAAGATAAAAAAGAAAAAACTATTAATCTCCTTAGAATAGGATCGCATTCAAGTTTATTTTAATTATATTTTTATTTCACCCCTGAGCCAAAACCAATCCCCAGATTTCACCCGCCCCAGCTTGCCTTAACTCTTTAGCAATTTCTTCCAAGGTAGAGCCAGTCGTACAAACATCATCCACAATAATAATATTTTGTCCTCTTAAATTTTCTCCCTGCCACTTAAAGCATCCCGCCAGATTTTTTTGCCGGGCTTTTTTATTTAACTTGGCCTGAGCAATTTTATGCTTACTACGAATTAAGTCCTGACAAATATCCAAGCAAAGATCTTGAGCAATTTTTTCGGCTAAAATTTGACTTTGATTAAAGCCTCGCCAACGAAGACGTTTTTTGGATAGGGGAACAGGAATTAATAAATAATTTTTCAAATCCAAACTTAAATCCGAACTCAATTCCAAATTTAAATCTGAAGAAGATTTCTGTAAGAGGGGATTAACTCCAATATTATTTTTTAAAAAATTAACTAAGAATAATCCCAGAGGCTCACCTAGGTCCTTAATAAAATTATATTTATAGGCCTTTATTAAATTAGCCAAATTTTTATCAGAAAAATCTCCAGCTATTAATACCCCCTTTAAAGTGAATTTATCTTTACATTTAGAACAAAATTCACCCAATTTACTGGGAACAGAGCAATTAGGGCAGTGTGGGTCCTTAGATTTTAGGTTGCGTAAACATTTGGAACATAGGTATTGACCTTCATCTTGGCAAACTAAACAATTTTTGGGAAATAAAAAATCCAGCCAAAACTGAATTGCTTTTTTAATCATTTATTTAGTTTTTAGATCTATGTTGAGAAATTTTTATAAACAGCCTTATTAGCGAAGATCAATTTTGTGAATCTGTCCAGTAGTGTTATCGGTGAAAAAGATGGTTTTTTGATCCTGGCTTATTATTATTCCAGAAATATTATAGGCTAAGTCCGGCGTGGCTATTAATTCTTTTTGTCCACTTCTGGTATCAATGCGGTATAGATTATCGTAAGAATCAGCGGCTAATTGCGGATAGAGACCAGCTCCTTCAGGCAGCTCGTTAGGTACAGCACAGTAGACGGTAGTGTTATCAGCAAAAGAGCATTTTTCTGCCCAAGTTTCTAATTGTAGGTTAGTTCGGTTTACGCCGATACTTTCAGGCGAGGAATTTACTATCCATAATTTTGGTTTCAAATCGTCGTTGGGGGAATAAACACTGTATAATAATCTATCGCCACTTTCTGACCATTTGCTTTCAAATCCCCAGCCTTCGACAGTGGCCGACTTGAAGTTTTCCTTGTTTTGTCCAATAAAGAAAACTTCATTGCGAATAAAGTCTACGCCCTTGGTGTACATTCCGACATATTGATTGTTGGGGGACCAAGATGGTATTACTGTGTCATCGTTAGTGCCGATAAACTCCAGGGCCCGACTTTGAGAACCGTCGCTATTACTAACGATTAACCAGCGATTGTCCGGGTCTATCCCTAGGCTTTTATTGACTAATTTAGTGCTATCAGGTGAGAAGGAAAAATCTTCCCAGTGCTTGGGCAGGGTTACTTGTTTTTCGGTAGTAAAGTCATAAACAATTTTATTGCCGTCTGGGTATTCAATGACAGCTTTGGTCTTGTTTGGAGCCCATTCAACATTTGATACGTTGTGGAAAACTTTATTGCTTAACGCAATTAAATCTCCCGATTCATTAACAATATAAAATTTACCATCTGATTGGTTGTAGAATTGGACTGATCCTCCATCGCGACTGAGAGTTGGTTTTAGGCTGGGAGACTGGACTATGGTAGTGGTTTTAGTAACTCCTCCATCGGCAGTAGGGCTAACTTCTCCTGTTATTTGAGGACTAATAGGAACAGTTTGAGTATCATCTTCATCCTCATAATCTTCAATAAAACCAGGCCCTGAAGGGTCCACAACTTGTCCGGGCCCTTCCGGAGATATGGGTAGCCCCGTTACTGGGTCAAGAACAACATCAGTTGGTTTTTGAGTAATAATTTGAGATTTAAAGAAGGTATTCCAGATGAAGATAGCCATCAGAACAACGAAGGTTAAAAATATTAGAACTAGAATTATTTTTTTTATTTTACCCTTTTCCATTTTTTTGTTTTTATGTTATAATTATACTAGGAAATAAATAAATTATTTCTGGTCAAATTATAACATATTTTAATAAAGTCTTCAATCTTTTAATTATTATTTTTTTAAAATTTTAAAACGAAAAACTATGGGATTATTTTCTTCGGCTGATAATAAATACTTAGGAATTGATATCGGTGATTCTTCTTTGAAGATGGTAGAGCTAACCAAAAAAGGTAAGAAAATTATTTTATCAAATTATGGCCTAGCTGACAGTATTCCTAATTTTAGATTTTCTCAGTCTAGTGATGTTGATCACTTAGCGAGATCTATTATGAAAATGAAAAAGGAGTTAGGTATAAAGACTAATAAGGCAACGGTCTCTTTGTCTAGTTTTTCGGTTTTTTCTTCAGTTATAAACATAAACAATTATGACAAGAAAAGGCTAGATGAAAGGGTTATGGAAGAAGCTAAAAAGGTTGTTCCCCTTCCATTGAGCGAAATGGTTTTAGATTGGAAAATCATCCCAAATAAAGAAGGTGAAAATAGTAATAACATTAAAATCTTCTTAACAGGGTCTCCTAAAAAGTTAGTTAAGAAGTATATTGATGTTTTTAAACAAACAGGAATTTATTTATCAAATTTAGAGACGGAAACATTTTCTTTAATTAGATCTCTTTTGGGAGAGGATTCTTCTAGTGTTATGATAATCCAAATGGGGGCTAATAGCACAAACTTTTCTATTGTTAAAGACAGTATTCCTTTTTTAAATCGTAGTATAAATATTTCTGGAAAAACCATCACTGCTCAAATTAGTGAAAAAATGGGTATAGATGTTGAACAAGCTGAGCAATTTAAATTTGACCTGTCTGTTTCTGATATGTCTAAGGGAGGTGAAATACCCAAGGTTATTTTTAATGCCATTGAACCAATTATTGTAGAGATAAAATACATGTTAGATTTATTTTCTAACTCTGGTGGTGGTAATATAGAGAAAATAATTCTTTCCGGTGGAGGAAGTTTATTATTTAATTTAGACAAATATTTAGAGAATTACGTTAATATTAAAACAATTATTGGCGATCCTTGGTTTAGGGTTGTTTGTCCGCGAGAACTAAAGCCTATCTTAGATCAGATGGGCCCTAAGCTGGGAGTAGCGGTTGGATTGGCCCTGCGAGGTATAGAATAATTTTTTTAAAAATAATAACAAAAAATTTTTAATTTTATGTTAGAGGATCTGAAAAAAATAAATAAAGATAAGATTCAGGATGATTCTACAGACAATGTGCCGGTTTTTGACGTCGATTCTGAAAAAGAATCTGATGAAGAGTTAGTTTCGGGCAACCATTTGTCCGATGATGAGTTATTGGAAAAAATGGGAGCAGTAAAAAAAGAGGAGGGGGAACCTTATTCAAAATCTTTGGCCGACAATCGTCCTGAGGATAAAGAGATTGATAAAAAGAAATTAAAACAAGAACAAGAGCAGAAGCAAAAACAGGAGCGGGAACAAGAGCAGGGGAGCGACAAGGAAAAGAAGGAGGAAAAAGAGCAAGGCAAGGATAAAGACAAGGATAAAGACAAAAATAAAGATAAAGATAAAGATAAGGATAAAAATAAAGATGAAGACAAGGAGCAGGAAGGTGACGAGGAGATGGAAGTGGGGGATATAATCATAAAACCAAATTTCTCAGAGAAAATTAAGGGATTTTTTAGTAAGAAAATAAAAAATAATTTAGAGTTATTAGAGGCTGATCTTATTAAGGACGAAGTTGAAATACAATTTGACTGGTCTAGTCATCTGGCCTCCTTTTTGTTGCTTTTTATTATTGCCTTTATTACCGTGGCCGAGGCCTGCGTCTTCTTTGGCTGGTGGGGTGAGAGCAAGGAATTCGAAGGAACTAATTATTTAGAAGCCGAAATAGCCTATGTAAACAGCGAAATAGAAAGAATGAAGCCGGAATATGACGAGGCTGTTAGTTTTAGTAATCGTCTACGTTTATCAGCCATGGCCCTAGACAGACATATTTATTGGACTAACTTCTTTTCTCTATTAGAAGCTAATACTCTGAAGAATATTTATTATCGTAATTTTTCGGGAGATGTTTATGGCAAATATGTCCTCCCAGCTGTTAGTAATAATGTCCTAGCTATTAATTATCAGTCTAAAGTTTTTTCATCTGATGAAATGGTTTCCTCAACTGAGGTAAGTGATGAAAATATTATGAATACTGTAGACGAGGAGGGAGTCGAAAGATCTATTATTAATTTTAATTTCAATTTGAATTTAAATGATAGAATTTTTAAAGAATAGCTTTATTTATTATAAAAAAATACTATGCTTAGTTTAAAAAAGGAGGAAAAAAATAGTCTGGCGGAAATAGAAGATCTTAATCGCAGGAGATCCAATGCTATTAATAAGTTTTTAAATTTGTATTTTAAATATATTGCTGTGTTTATAATTTTTGTTGTTCTTTGGGGTGGTTTTCGTTTTTTTATTAAACCTCGTTTTGATGAGGCTATGGCGTTGTCAGGGACTTCTACTAAACAAAAAAAATCTGAGTTTATTACCGCCTATAATAAAATGGAGGAATATAGCAATGTACTAGACGAATATTCTGAGGTTGACAAAGAGAAGATAAATAAAATTATTAAAATGGTGCCAGAGGAATATTCGCGTGATGACTTGTTTACTGAAATAACTTATTTTTTGATCCAAAATAATTATAAAATAGATAATATCAGTGTTGTTAATCCCATGGCCTCTGAATCTCAACCAGATTTAGAAGCTGATGCCCCGGCTGGCCGTCGAACCACTACTCAGGCTGAAAGTTCCGTAGAGAGTGCCCCCCATATTAACTACATAAAAGCATTGCCCTCCGGAATTGGATCTTGGTTTATTACTGTTAATTTATCTAATACTGATTATCCAGATTTAAAGAGATTATTGAATCTCTTAGAAAGCAATTTAAAATTAATGGATGTTTTTTCGGTTGATTTTGAGCCCACATCAAACACGGCTACTATTAGCATATTAACCTATTATCAGAAAAATTAATTATAACATTTTAAATATATGGACAAAGTTTATCGCGTCACCTTAATATTCCTTTTTATAATTTTAATTCTAGCCAATGTAGCCTTTTTTGCTATTGGGGATGAGTTTTTAACTTATTTAAAGATTGACACTAGACTAGAGACCCCCTATGAAATTATAAATCAGTCTAGATCTCTTAAGTCCGGGAGTTCTGTTTCTGGTCTTTTTGATATTAGTGTTGCTGAAACAGATAAATTTAATAGATTAAGAGGATTTGAAATTAATTTAGATGATATAGTTTTACCGGGTGATTTATTACCTGGAGAGCAGATAGAAATTGGAGATGACGGGCAGATTATTATTGGAGACAAGGAACCTGAATTTGAAGTCGGCAATCCTAATCCATTTTCTCCGGGGTTTTAATTATTTTTTAAAAATTTTTTATGATAAACAATTCGAAACTTTTTGAATTATTGAAAAGCAAGGGTTTACTGAAAGAAGAAGAAGTCAACGAAGTGGAAACAGCTTTAAAAAAGGACGAGGCTATCAACCTGGATTCTTTTTTGTTAAGGCAAAAAATTATTGGTCCAGAGAAATTAACTGAAGTTAAGGCCGAATTACTAGGACTGGAATATGTTAATTTAGTTGACATGACTATTCCTGAGGAAAAGCTTAACTTGATAAAAAAAGATTTAGCTGAAAATTATTTAGCAGTTTGTTTTGAGGCCGATGAAAACAATATGAGTGTTGGTTTGGTAAATCCAAATTTAAAGGCCATGGATGCCATCAGTTTTTTGGCTAAGCAGAAGAAAATGACCGTAAGTTATTTCATGATATCTAAAATAAGCTTTAATTCCGTCTTCAAGCAATATGAGAAAATGGAAGAGCAGATTTCTAGCGCCATTGAAATAAAAGCCAAGGAGGATGAAAGGGAATTGGTTGAGGTCGACAAAGATGAAGAACAGGGGATTATGGATATGGAGGATGTCGATAATGCTCCAGTAGCTCAAATAGTTTCTGTTATTATTAAAAATGGAGTTGATAGTCGAGCTAGTGATATTCATGTTGAGCCCTATGAAAATGAAAGTAGAGTTCGTTATCGAGTGGATGGAATTTTAAAAAATGCTTTATTCTTACCAAAAAACATTCATAGTGCCGTAGTCGCTAGAATAAAAGTTTTAGCCAAGATGAAGCTAGACGAGACTCGTATTCCTCAGGATGGTAGAATAGTTTTAAATTTAGATGGCCGGGAAATTGATTTTCGTATTTCAACCCTACCTATTGGTAATAATAAGGAAAAGGCAGTTCTTCGTATCTTGGACACAGTCAACTCTATTGTTACCCTAGAGGAATTAGGCTTTAATTCTTATGTCCTAGATGTCGTTGGAAGGAATATCAAAAAGACTAATGGTATTATATTATCAACTGGTCCAACTGGTAGTGGTAAAACAACTACTTTGTATTCTATTATTAATATTTTAAATAAAGAGGGAGTTAATATTTCTACCTTAGAAGATCCGGTGGAGTATCAGATTAAGGGTATTAATCAATCACAAATTAGGCCTAAAATTGGCTATTCTTTCGCTACTGGTCTTCGATCTTTAGTTCGTCAGGACCCCGATATTATCATGGTGGGAGAAATCCGTGACGATGAAACGGCTGAGTTATCGGTTCATGCTGGTTTGACTGGTCACTTGGTTTTATCAACTCTTCACACTAACGATGCCTTGGGAACAATTTTTCGTTTGTTAGATATGAAAGTTGAACCTATTTTATTAGCCTCTATTTTGCGAGCAGTTATTGCCCAGAGATTGGTTAGAAAAATATGTCCTCATTGTCGCAAGGAGGTTGATGCTGAAACTAAGAGTGCTCTTATTGAAAAGGCTAAAAAAGAATTTTCTAATTTGAAGCCCGAGAGGATTATAAAAGAAGTTACGGAGTTAAAGGATATAAACAATTATGAAGATCTAAAACTTTATGAACCCGTTGGCTGTTCTCGTTGTCAGCAGACTGGATATTTGGGCCGAGTTGTTATTGGTGAAGTAGTTGAGGTAGATGATAACTTAAGAAATATTATTATCAATAATCAAAAAGATATAGGTATCGAGAATATAAAAACAAGCCAAGAGTTTATTTCCATTAAACAAGATGGCCTGTTCAAGGTTCTAAATGGTGTAACTAACTTAGGCGAAGTTCTTAGGGTTATCGAAGTATAATTTATTTTTTATAAAAATATGGCTATTTTTTCTTATAAAGCAAGGGATTCTAAAAATAGAATAAAAAGAGGCAAGGTAGTAGGATCAAATCAGGTTGAAGCTGCTAAATCTTTAAAAAAGAAAAATCTTTCCGTCGTTTATTTAAAAGATTTTTCTGATTCTCTTGAATTTAAAATTACAGCCTTTCTAAATCCAGTTAAGGCGAAGGACTTGGTGGTTTTTTCGCGTCAATTTTCTATTATGATGATGGCCAATGTTCCCATTATTGAATCTTTAAAAATAATTGTGGAGCAAACAGAGAATGTTAAATTTAAAAATATTCTGGCTGATGTTGCCTATGATGTTGATAATGGTTTATTTTTATCAGATGCTCTTAAAAAACACCCACATATCTTTTCCACTTTTTATGCTAATGTAGTAAAAGCGGGAGAAACATCTGGTAAGCTAGACGAGGTTTTAAATTATTTGGCCGATGAAGTTGAAAAGGATTATGATTTAACTAAGAAGTTTAAAGGAGCGATGATTTATCCAGCCTTTGTTATGTCGGGATTAGTTATTGCTGGTTTTGTGTTCTTATTCTTTGTTTTGCCGGAATTAACCGTTATACTTCAGGAAACTGGCGCTACTTTACCTTTAGCTACCAGAATAATTATTGGTTTGGCTGATTTTTTACAGGCATACTACCTACCTCTAATTATTGTCCTAGTTACTGTTGTTTTTGGTTTAAGGTTGTTTTTTAAAACCAAGGTGGGTGAGAGGAATAGGGACTTGTTTCTAGTTAAAGCGCCAATCATTGGACCTATTTTTCAATTAATTTATCTTATTAGATTTTCTCGTTCTTTTAGAACATTATTAAGAGGGGGTGTGACTGTTACTAAGAGTTTGTCTATAGTTGGAGATATCGTCCGTAACACTGTCTACAAGGATATTATCGCAGAGACAATCGATGATGTTAACGAGGGAGGTTCAATTGTTTCTGTTTTAGAAAATAGTGATTATGTTCCTAAAATGATCCCCGAAATGATGGCTATTGGAGAAAAAACTGGTCGCTTGGATGAGGTTTTGGAGGAAATCGCTAAATTTTATGATAAGGAGGTTCGAGTTAAATTGGATAATTTAAATACGATGTTAGAGCCTATTATCATGGTTATTATGGGTGTGGGTGTAGGTATTATGGTAGCCGCCATTATCATGCCGATGTATAATTTGGCCAGTCAGTTTTAGTTTTTAATTTAAATTATCAAAATGAATATTATTGATTTAAAAAAAGAAGATTTTTTAATAATCCAGGATGATTTTTTGTCAAAAAATAGTTCTTTTAAGGGATTGGTTGGGATGAGTTTTTTGCAATCTTTTCAATGGGCGGAAATTCAGGCCAGTTATGGCCGAAAAGTCGTTTTTAAGTCATTAGAGGTTGAAGATAAAGTGGTCGGTTTTTTTATCGCTATTGAGCACGATATTTTTAGATCCAGTAAGTATTGGTATATCCCTAGGGGGCCAATTTTTTTTAATAATCAGCAGGATTTTTGGTTTGATTTTTTCTTAGCCCTAAAAGAGATAGCTAAAAAAGAGCAATTGAGGTTTATTCGCCTGGAACCAATTTATGATAATTTTTTAAATTATTTTAGTGTTGATAGAAATTTGCTTAAAACTGTTAATGTTCAGCCAGATAAAACTTCTTTTTTGGATTTAAGCTTGGATGAGGATTTGTTGTTAAAGAGAATGAATCAAAAGACTAGATATAATATTAGATTGGCTGAAAAAAAAGGGGTAGAGATTTTGGAGCTTTCCGGTGATTTTTTAGAAGATTTTTGGCAATTGATATCAGTGACAGCTGGTCGAGATAATTTTTTTATCCATAGTAAAAAGTATTATCAGAATTTATTAAAATATAATAATGGTTTTATACGTGTTTTTGCAGCTAAGTTCAAGGGTAAAACCTTGGCCATGGGAGTTTTTTCCTTCTTCGGTTCCACGGTCTCTTATTTACATGGGGCTTCTAGCAACGATCACCGCAACCTGATGGCGCCTCATTTGCTGCATTGGGAGATTATAAAGATAGCGAAAAGTGAGGGCTTCTTGAATTATGACCTTTATGGAGTGGATGATAAAAAATGGCCTGGCGTTAGTCGCTTCAAAAGGGGGTTTTCTGGTGAAAATATATCTTTCCCAGGGACCTTTGATTATGTTGTAGATAAGTGGTTTTATTTTATGTACAAATTTTTTAGACAAGCGCGGAGATTTTTTAAGAAAATTATTTAATGGTTTTAAATTTATTATATGTTAGAGATTAATAATTTAACCAAAAAAAGAATAAATAAAAGCCGTTTGCAAAAAATAGCTCTAGCTTTTTTTAAGAAATATAAGTTTTCTTTAAATAGGGATATCTCCCTGGCTATTGTTACCGATAGGAAAATGAAGACGATTAATTTGGCCTATAGGGGACAAGACAAAACTACTGATGTTTTGTCTTTCTCAGACTTAGATGAGATTTTAATAAGTTATGATCAGGTAAGTCGTCAGGCTAAGGATTCGGGGCGCAGTGCAAAGGGTGAGTTGGAGTTTATTTTTGTTCATGGATTACTTCACTTAGCTGGTTTTCGTGATGATACTGAAAAGGGGCGCTTAAAGATGATTGCTGAAGGGGAGTCTTTTTTAGAAGATATTGCTTAGGTTAGTTTATCTTAGTAGACTAAAGACATTTTTTAATATTTTTGCTATAATTTAAATAGAGTTTTTAATCAATTTTTATGTCGCTTTTTAGAGGAAATAAATTAGCTTTTACATTAATAGAAATTTCAGTTAGTTTATTTATTATTATTATAGTAGTTTCTTTAGCGGTGGCAAACTATAATACTGGTTATAGTGGTATTAATTTAGTATCTGGTCAGCAATCACTTTTTCAGAATATGAAGCTAGCTCAAAGTTACGCCCTGTCCTATCGTTCCTATAATGATGCTTTACCTGCTTATTGGGGGATTTATTTGGCTACCAGTAGTTCCAATTTTTATTTTTTTGCTGATGTAAATGGTAATGGTGTTTATGACGAGGGGGAGGCTGACCCTTTCTTGGGCGGACGTGATATATATCTTTCGGTTGACACCGAGATTAGTGGGTTTAATCCTGTGACTTCTGCAATTTCAGTTTTATTTGAATCTGGAACCGGAAGAATGTTTGTTTATGATATTGGAGCATCTGCTTTTGATAATAATCCCTGGGCAATAGAGTTAAAGGATAAGCGGGTTGATTTGGCTCGACTTATTGTAGTAGAGCCACCAACTAATATTGATATGCAAAATTGTTCCTGTAGCGACGCTAGTCTTTTTTGTTGTTCTTTTTGTTCTGCGGGTGATTCTTGTACTATTTTTTGATTTTAATTATGAATATTTTAAAAATAAATTTCTATGTTTAGAAGAGGTGTGGATAAAGGAGCTTTTACTTTGATTGAGGTGATTATTATTTTATTTGTAGTGTCTGTTGGAATTTTGGCTTCCTTGTCTTTAGTTATCCGAAGCTCCTATTTCCAGAACGTCAGAAAGGAATTGATTACGGCCACCTTTTTGGCTAATGAGGGAGTGGACTTAATGAAAAATATTAGGGATACTAATATTGTGATGGGAAGAGCTTATGATGACTGGGATGGTTCCGGCTCGGTTGGTGTTTCTCAAAATCTTTATGTAGTAGATTATAGTACTTTAATAGCTAGCTCGGTGGCCAGTATAAGTGATTCTGTTTTACAGCAAAATACCAATGGTTTTTATTTGTATGATATTGCTGAGAGTGATAGCCCTTTTAAGAGGTTAATTACAACTAACGCTGAGACTACTGCGAGTACTAGTGTTGAGGTGCATGTTCAGTGGGAAAACAGAGGTAACACGTATGACTATAAATTAAAAACAATATTATATGACTTACAATACAGCCCTTAAGAGCAGGGGGAAGCCCGGTTTAACCTTGGTAGAAATTTTGGTGGCTATAGCTATTTTGGCTATAGTGTTATTGTTTGTTAGTAGAATTTATTTTAGCATCTCTGATAGTCAAAAAAGTTTGTCGAGTGAAAGTTTAATACAATCTGATATTGAATATTTTACTAAATTAATTTCTAATAATATAAAATTTGCTCAAAAGGGCGATGGAATTTTATGCTCTATACCAGAGGGTAAATTTTTTGACTTAAACGCAACTAGTAGTAGTATTGCCTTTATTAAGGATGATGAGTGTTTGGAATTTTATTTAGTTGATGATGGCGGTTTGGGGCGTATAAAATTATATGATTCTGTTTCTGCAACAGACCAGTTTATAACATCTTCTAATACTAACGTTTTGGGCCTGGTTTTTGATGTTGAAGATAATACTGAAACTGGACAGCCCTTGGTTACTATCTTATTGAAAGCCTCTCCAGCGGCATCTAGCGAAAATTTTGTTTATATTCAGAATACTGTTTCGGTGCTGGAAAATGTGGTAGAGGTGCCGAAGTATGTATGGACCTGTGGCGATGATGTTTTTGATGATGAATGTAATGCTTATGGTACTGTGGAGATAGGAACTCAGTGTTGGATGACAAAAAATTTAAATATTGGAACTAGGATAGATGGGGTGAACAGTCAAAGTAATAACGGTGTAATAGAAAAATATTGTTTTAATAATTTAGAGAGTAATTGCGGTATTTATGGTGGCTTGTATCAATGGAATGAGGCCATGCAATATATTACCTCTGAACCAAATAAAGGAATATGTCCTACTGGTTGGCATATTCCGTCAGATGCCGAATGGACAATATTAACTGACTATTTAGGAGGGTTGCTGGTAGCTGGAGGAAAGATGAAAGAAGCTGGAACATCGCACTGGGTTTCACCCAATGCCGGAGCCGATAATACTTCTGGATTCACCGCTTTGCCGGCTGGCTACCGCAATTCCGATGGCAACTTCTGGAGTCTTACCTCTGGCGCATATCTTTGGTCGTCGTCCATGAGTGTTAGTACCAGATCTTGGAACCGGAGATTGAACTTTAATGATGCCGAAGTTAGCCTAAACACCTACTACCATCCCCTCGGTTTCTCGGTTCGTTGCCTCAAAGATTAAATATTAATTAATCACGTTATTTTTACTTTTAATTATTTTAAAATAAATGAAAATAAAATTAAAACTTAAAGAAGGCAGCGCTCTAATGATAGTCATGTTGACTTTCTTGGCTATTTTTATATTATCATTTTCTTCGGGGTATTTAGTTTTTTTGAGTATTTCTCGTAGTGCTGACTCAGCTGATAGTATGCGCGCTTATCAGGCGTCTCTTGCTGGTATTGAGCGAGCTCAGTTTGAAGCTATTGAAAATGATTATGCCTTCGCCAGTAGTACTTGCCCAACTGATATTTTTTCCGAAGAGTTAGATAATGGATCAAGTTATACTATAAATTGTATAGATAATAGTGGTAATTTGGAATTTTATTCAGTTGGTGAATATGAAAAAAATCAGGTAGCTCTAAGAATCGATTGTATAAATATTAATGAGGATTGTTTACCCAGTTGTCGAGAAGGGTCTTTGTGCGGTGGAGAAAAATTATTAGCAACAGGGGGAGGATCCTGTTCGGGATGTGTTTCTCACGAAGGGCTGGGCTATTTTATGGTTCTTAATGAGACTACGGGGGAGTGTTGGCTGGATCGCAACCTCGGGGCTACGCAAGTAGCAACGGCTAGCAATGATGCGGCTGCTTATGGCGACCTTTTTCAATGGGGTCGAGCTACTGATGGTCATCAAGTTAGAACCTCAGCTACAACAACAACCTTAGCTACTTCCGATACTCCAGGTCATAGTAACTTCATTCTTTCCTCCGCCCTTCCTTATGACTGGCGGAATCCGCAAAATAATAATCTATGGCAAGGAGTAGATGGTATTAATAATCCATGTCCAAGTGGCTGGAGAGTCCCGACTGAAACAGAGTGGAATGCTGAAAGGTTAAGTTGGAGCTCAAATAACTTAGCCGGAGCCTTTTCTTCACCATTAAAACTCACTACGGCGGGTCTCCGTGATAGAGTTGACGGTTCTCTTAGTGGTGTTGGTTCTTACGGCTACTATTGGGCAAGCGTTATAAATGGTGCTCCTTCGTACGGCTTAACTTTTTATCTCACTAACGCTGCTGTGAGTGGTTATTATCGTTCATATGGAGTAGCTGTGCGGTGTATTAAGGATTAACCTTGATAATGTTTATAAAAAATAAATAAAAATATGTTTTTAAAAAATAAAATAGGTTTCACTTTGGTAGAGTTATTGGTAGTTATTTTTATTATTGTTTTAATTGGTACTTTAGTGACCGTTTCCTTTTTAAATATTAAAAGAGGTAGTCGTGACGCTAAGCGAATCACTGATATTACCGAAATACAAACAGCTTTGGAAAATTATAAATTTTTTGAGGGTTCTTATCCTGAAACCCTGACTCCCGGAGAGTCTTTAGTAGGGCATAATACTGGAAACACCTATTTAACTATGGTTCCAGAAAATCCTTCTTACCAAAGTTATGACTGTTCTTATGATTCTTACACTTATTTTTATGATACTGATAATGAAAAATATAAGATAAGTTTTTGTTTGGAGGGCAAAGTGGATAATTATGATACTGGCCCAAAATGCGCAATTTCTGAGGGGATAGTTGATGGTAATTGTGTGCCTCTAACTATTTTAGCTGGAAATCCGGTTAATGGTCAGGTGGGAGAAGCTTATATTGGTCATACTTTTAGTGCTATTAGTGGAACAGAGCCTTATGTTTTTTCTGTTGCCAGCGGCTCCAGTTTGCCTGGGGGACTTAGTCTTTCTTCGACTGGTAGTTTAACTGGGAATCCGACATCTAACGATAGCTATAGTTTTTTTATAGAAGTAACTGATGCTGAATCAGCTACTAGTTCTAGAGAATTTTCTATGACCATTGATCCGGCAGTTTTAGCTTTAGGGTCTTCTAATCCAGTCGATGCAGAGGCGGGGATTGCTTATGCTGGATACACCTTTATGGCTTCTGGCGGAGTTGGTCCTTATACTTTTTCTTTGCTTAGCGGAACTTTACCGTCTGGTTTAAATTTGTCTTCAACTGGCGACCTAACAGGCACCCCAACTGTCAGTGGTTCTTATGATTTTGCGATAGAGGTTTCCGATAGTTTATTAGCAACATCAAGTAGAGATTTTACTATGTTAGTTTTGTTTGGATGTGGAGAGAACATAACATTTACGTACAAGGGATCTCCAGTAACTTACGGAACAGTGCAAAATTCTGTTACTGGTGAATGTTGGCTAGATCGTAATCTTGGAGCTACACAGGTAGCAATATCTTCGGCTGATGCTGATGCCTACGGCGACCTCTTCCAATGGGGCAGAGCAGCCGATGGTCATCAAGTTAGAACTTCGGCTACAACGGCAACATTGGCCACCTCTAATACCCCCGGACATAGTAACTTTATTGTTTCTGCAGTTTCTCCCTTCGATTGGCGAAATCCGCAAAACACTAATCTATGGCAAGGAGTGAGTGGAGTTAATAACCCCTGCCCAAGCGGCTGGAGAATTCCAACTGCAGTAGAGTGGGATTCTGAAAAATTAAGTTGGGCCACAGATAACGCAGCCGGTGCTTTTGCTTCAGTGTTGAAGCTTACAGCGAGCGGCTCCCGTAATAATCAGTTTGCCTCAATTGGGGGAGTCTCGACCCATGGTGTTTATTGGACAAGCTCTTCCTCTGGTCCAGCTTCCAGTTGCCTTGTTTTTTATAGTAGCGGCTCTATGTTTAATAACTATTATCGTGCGAGTGGCCTTACGGTCCGTTGTATTAGAGATTAGTTTTTTAAAAAAGAATTAAACTATGACCAAAAACCAAATAAAAACAAGAATGACTAAACTTAAAGAAGAAATAAACTTTCACCGCTATAACTACCACGTTCTAGATAAGGAAACTATTAGCGAATCTGCCCTGGATACTTTGAAACACGAGTTATTCAAGCTCGAACAACAATATCCAGAATATATAACAGCCGACTCTCCTACCCAGAGAGTCGGTTCTCAAGCAGTGGAAAAGTTTGTTAAATCTTCGCATTTTAGCCCAATGCTCTCACTTTTTGACGCCTTTTCAGAAGGCGATATGTTCGATTGGCAGGAGCGTATTGGTCGTTTTTTGTTTTCCAATAAAAAAACAATTGATAAAAATTTTCAACCACCCTGGACCTATTACGCCGAACCAAAATTAGATGGCTTGGCCGTAAATTTAAAATATCATCAAGGTAAATTAATAGAAGGGGCTAGCCGTGGTGATGGTAAAATTGGCGAAAATATTACTTCTAACATTAAAACAATAGAAAGCATCCCGCTAGAATTAATCATTCCCAAAAATACCGATTTTAAAAAAAACAATTTGGATGGGGATAAAATTATTCAAAGCATTAAGTCTTCCTGGATAGAAGTGCGGGGCGAGGCTATTATGACCAAAAAAACTTTGGAAAAACTAAACTTAAAATACCAGGCTGAGGGTAAGACCCTTTTAGCTAATACCAGAAATGGTGCCGCTGGATCTTTACGTCAATTAGATCCCAAATTATCAGCCGAACGTAAATTACAATTCTATGTTTATGATATTATTTTCTATAAGAATAATAAAAGGGTTAATGTTTTGCCCACTCGGCAACAGGCGGATAAGTTGGCCAAGATGCTTGGTTTCAAAATAGTTTCACATAATAATCTTTGTCAGAATTTGGAGGAGGTTTTTGCTTTTCATAAATATTGGGAGAAGAATAAGGATAAATTAGATTTTAACATTGATGGTGTGGTAGTAAAAGTTAATGAATTTGATTTCTGGGATAAATTGGGCGTTGTTGGCAAGGCTCCACGCTATGCCATGGCCTATAAATTCTCGGCTGAACAGGGGACTACTCGCATTAAAGATGTTATTTGGCAGGTAGGGCGAACTGGAATTTTAACTCCTACAGCCGTTTTAGAGCCAGTAAAACTGGGTGGGGCTATTATTTCCCGAGCGACCTTGCACAATATGGATGAGATTAAGCGCTTAGACATTATGATAAATGATACTATTATTTTAGAGCGAGCCGGGGACGTTATTCCTAAAGTAATATCAGTTCTAAAGAATTTACGTAGTGGAGATGAACAAAAAATTTGTACACCAAAAAAATGCCCAATGTGTGAAAGCGAGGTTGTTAGACTTGGCGATGAAGTTGCCTATCGTTGTTCTAACACTCGTTGCTTTGCCGTTAATTTGCGTCAAATAACTCATTTTGTGTCTAAAAATGCCATGGATATTGAGAATTTAGGTCCAAAAGTGGTAGAACAACTCATTAATTCTGGCTTAATTTCTGATTTCGCTGACCTTTACTCTATTAAAAAAGGAGATTTATTGCTCCTTGAAAGGTTTGCCGAAAAATCAGCTGATAATTTAGTTTCATCTTTAGATAACAAAAAGAGAGTTGATTTAGCTCGCTTTATTTATGCCCTAGGTATCCGCCATGTTGGCGAAGAATCAGCCCAAACTCTGGTTGAATATTTATGGCAAGATGGAATATTGGGAGTTGGCAAAGATAAGGGTAAAAGCGAAATCGAAATATCAATTTTAGATCTTTTATCCATTTTTTCCCGACTAGATGTCAAAAATCTTTCTGAAATAGATGATTTCGGCCCCAAAGTTTCCCAAAGCCTAGTTGATTATTTTAAAGATGAGCATAATTTAAAGATTCTAAAAAAATTAGATAAATTTAATTTTCGCTTAGTTATTAAAAATCCGGCCAATTCTCAGTCGGCACAAAATTCCAAGATATTTGGTAAAACTTTTGTGATAACTGGAAGTTTGGATAGTTTGACAAGAGAGGGGGCAAAGGCTAAAATAAAAGAACTGGGCGGCAAAGTTTTGTCCGCTGTTAGTGGAAAGTTGGATTTTTTGATTGCTGGTGAAAATCCAGGAAGTAAATTAACTAAATCTAAGGAATTAGGAGTAAAAACTTTAAGTGAGGAGGATTTTTTAAAGATGATAAAATAATAATAAAATTGAACTAAAGAATTATGTCGATAAGTAAGGACGAGATTAAAAAAATAGCGCAATTAGCTCGTTTAGAGTTAAATGACTTAGAAATAGAGAAGTATCAAGAGCAATTAAGCTCTGTTTTGGGTTATATTGATAAATTAAAGGAGGTTAAGACTTCCGATGTAGATATTTTAGGACTAGATTCAGAGGATTATAACCAGCTCCGAAAGGATGCTGTTTTCCCAGCTGATGATGAGGAGAGGAGTATTGCCCTAAAACAAGCCCCTGAAAAAGAAGACGATCAAATTAAGGTTGAGCGAGTTATTTAAAATAGATTTAGGAAAATAAGATTAAAATAATGAATTTAGAATTAATGACAATTAAAGAAATTCACGCCTTGTTACAAAGCAAGAAAATTACTTCCTTGGAGTTGACTGACTTTTTTTTAGACAGAATAAAAAAATTGGATCCTAAATTAATGTCTTGCATCAGTGTTTTTGAGGTTGAAGCTCGACAATTTGCCAAGCAAGCTGATATTAGGATTTCTCAAGGAGAAAAGAGTTATCTATTGGGCATTCCATATTTATTAAAAGATAATATTTTAGTTAAGGGACTGAAGACAACAGCCGCTTCTAAAATGTTGGAAAACTATATTGCTCCTTACGACGCGACAGTAGTTGGAAAATTGAAAGAAGTTGGAGCTGTTCTTTTAGGAAAAACCAACTTAGATGAATTTGCTCATGGAGCTTCGACTGAGAATTCAGCTTTTTTTACCACTAAAAATCCTTGGGATTTAGAACGAGTTCCGGGCGGAAGTTCTGGTGGTTCGGCTACGGCAGTTTCGGCTGGTCTATGTGTTTTTGCTCTTGGCTCAGATACTGGAGGATCTATTCGTCAGCCAGCCAGCTTTTGCGGTGTTTCTGGTTTAAAACCAAGCTATGGTCGAGTTTCTCGTTATGGTTTAATGGCGATGACCTCATCCACCGATGTTATTGGGCCACTTACTAAAAGCGTTGAAGATAGTGCTATTGTTTTGCAAACTATTTCTGGCCAGGACAAATTTGATTTAACCACTTCACGACAGGAGGCCCCTGATTATTTAAAAAATATTGATAAGAAAATAAAAGGATTAAAGATTGGTGTTGTTAAGGAATTTTTGAATGAAAGCTTGGCCGAGGACGTAAAGAAGGGCGTGCTAGAGGCTATTTCGAAATTTAAAAAAATGGGGGCCGAGGTGGTGGATATTTCTTTGCCAACTAATGAGTATTCAGTTCCAGCTTATTATATTATTACTCCATCGGAAGTTAGTTCTAATTTAGCTCGTCTAGATGGAATTCGCTATGGCCACTCTCTTAAATTTAATCCCAAAGGTAAATCAGTTGAAAATTTAAATGAAATTTATTTACGAAATAGGGGAGAGGGTTTTGGTTCTGAGGCTAAAAGGAGAATAATGTTAGGAACCTATGCTTTGAGCTCGGGATATTTTGATGCTTATTATAAGAAAGCTCTGGCGGTTAGGAATAAAATCAAACAAGAATTTAAGCAGGCTTTTAATAATGTGGATATAATTTTGACCCCAACCTCACCCCATATTGCTTTTAAAATTGGGGAGCAGGCTAACGATCCTTTAAAAATGTATTTAGAAGATGTTTTTTTGTGCGGCCCATCCTTAGCTGGTTTGCCGGCTATTTCTATCCCAGTCGGGACTTCTAAGGGTCTACCCTTTGGTCTCCAGCTTATTTCTAATAAATTTAAAGAAGATTTACTTTTAAACTGCTCTAATGTCTTTCAAAAAGAGACCAATTGGCATAAAAATTTTCCTTCCGTATAATTTACATTAATATAATTGATAAGTAATATTAAAATCTTAAGTAATTAATATTTTAATAAATTAAAAGTATGGCTAATTTTAAAAAAGTACTTTTTGGAGTTTTACTTTTTTTGGTTTTAGTATTTGTTGCTGTTATTATTTTTGGATCTCAAATTATGAATAACGAAGAGGCGGGTGAGAACATTTCTGTTGATGAGAGTAATATTTCGACTGATAGAGGCGTTACAAATGTTTCTAATTTGAGGGGAATCGATGGGTTAGATCCTTTTATCGGATTACTGGGGTCTAAGGTTGAGGTTGTTGTTTATGAGGATTTATCTGATTTTTATTCAGTAAAGTTAAATGAGTCATTGATTTCGCTTAAAGAAGCTTTCCCGGAAAATGTTGTTATGGCCTTTAGACCTTATGCCGATAAGTCCTTTCCTTTATCCTATCCGGCCTATTCTTTGGCTAAGTGTGCTGGGGATCAGGGGAATTTTTTTGGCATGCGTAAATTAATATTAGAAAAAGTTAATAATGGGGAATTAAATGAAGATGATTTTTTAAATTATGCCACATCTCTTAATTTGGATAAGGATGAAATAAATAAATGTTTAGCTGATAGAAAGCATTTCTCCGAAATAGAGACATTGAGCAAGGAGGCCGAGAGTTTTGGCGTCTTTGGATCTCCGGTTGTTTTTATTAATAATGAATTAATAGTTGGAGCTCGTTCTTTCGATGATGTTATTAATGGGGGTGGAGAAAAGTTAACTGGATTAAGAAATATTGTAGCCCGACATTTAAACATGCCCATGGTTGATCCGTCTGAATCGTCTGATTCAGAAGATAATTTGATTGTCTGTGCTATGGATGTTTTTGAATGTGAAGACGGGTCCTTCGTTTCACGAGATCCGGCTAATAATTGTGAATTTTCCCCTTGTTCAGAAAAGGAACCAATGATTTGTACTATGGATGCCAAGCAATGTCCAGACGGATCTTTTGTCGGTCGAGATGGGGATAATAATTGTGAGTTTTTCCCGTGCCCGTAGGAGTTGGATTGTTGCCCGCTCGGATAGCTTTGCTATCGAGCGGGTCCGCTCAATTGCTCGTAGAGCAATCTGAGCGGAGAGGGTTCACCTCCGTATAACCGCACACCTTCGGTGAACGGCACGGGGTACATAGTGGTCTAGTTTATATCATCTTTTTTTGGAGGGTTCGCATAGTGGTCTAGTGCGCTCGCTTGGAAAGCGAGTAAACCTTAATCGGTTTCAGGAGTTCGAATCTCCTACCCTCCGCTAACAAAAATAACCCAAACTGCTTTGGGTTATTTTTGTTATTCGAGAAGGAGGTAAGAGATTCGAAAGCCGGAGGCGATGTGCGGAGTGAAACGACGCACCGCCGAGGCCAGGCCAGAGCGCTTAGTGAGCGAAGACTGCGAAGCAGGCGAGCGAGACTTAGCGACGTGTGGCCGAATCTCCTACCCTCCGCCTTCGCCACGCCGTAGTTACCTGCAAGGTAGCATAGGCGGGCTCAAAATAAACCTGCCCCGCGGCAGGATTATTTTGTTATTTGAGTTCTTTTATTTTTAAATATAATTTAAGATAATTTTATTTCGTACATGCTATAATTTATTTAAATTAATTTATTTAGACTCTTGACTTATTATATCTTATTAGATATAATAATGGAAGATAATTTTTATGGATGTAGTTTATTATTATAATGAGGATTTAGGCGTTTGTCCGGTTAAAGAGTATTTTAAGAACTATTTATTGAGCAAAGAAGATTCAGATTTAGCGATTAAGAGAAAGCAAAAAATATTAGCTGATATTGATGCTAAAATAAACTACATTAAAGATAATGGAGCTAGACCAATTCCTCCAATTTCTAAACCCTTGCATGGTTATAGTTTTTTCGAAATTTTAAATCCAAAAGATTCACGAACTGTTATTAGAATTCTTTATTTTAGATATCAGGATAAGATGGTTCTTCTTCATGCTTTTGAAAAGCCTGCTATTTATAACACTATGAGAGATAAGAAAAAGGTTGATAGACAAAATAAGATTGCTGAAAAGTATTTAAATTTTTTTAAATTAAATTCAAAAAATTATGAAAAATATTAATAATAAAAAAAAGAATATTAATCCAATTAAGGAGGCCAAAAAAGGCCCTTATTTTAAGCAGTTTTCGAAAGAAGCTCAAGAAAGAATCGCTCTTGGCGTTGAAATTTATAATACTAGAATCGCTCTAGGAATTAGTCAGCAGGAGCTAGCCAGAATAACCAAAACAACTCAAAAAATGATTTCTAATATTGAAAGTGCTAATGTCGATATTCGTTTTAGTACCCTGAGCAAAATAAAAAAGGCTTTGGATTTTAAATTTGATAATTGGGCTAGGATTTATAGCTTTGCTGTAGAAAATAAAAAGGTTTTATCAAAGTAGCTAAATTACATTAAAATAATTAGTTTCAAGCGGGTATGGTCCGTTTTTTTATTACCCTTGACTTACAAGCAATAAACCTTTAAGATAGTCTATTAATTTAGTTATTTAAAAACCGAACCAAAACACCAGACATCATGAGAAAAACCAGACTAAGAAGAAAAAATTTCCATCAGAACATGGAAGTACTTTGGCCGGGCATCAGCGACATTGTGCTGACTGCTCAAATTATTTTTAAAGGAGTGTATCGTTGGAGCCGTCTCGGTAAAGGGGTCCGCCGGCAGGATGTCTTGCAGCATTCTTACTCGATAACCATCCTGTCCAGGATTATTGTCGAGAAACTCAATCGCTATTTGGATCTTGATAAGGATCTGATAGCAACCGCTTTTTTGGTCCATGATCACGGCGAAGGAGAGCTAAAAAGGGATATTTGCCGGGGTGACAAAAACAAGGAGGGAAACGATGATGATCTTCGAGAATATTTCGCCTTTGTAAAGCGCTATGAAAAACTGGAGCCAGAAGTCTTCCGTGTTTTTCACCGGGCGTTTCTCTTGCAATTTTGCTTGAAAGATCAAAATGGATTTCCTAAGGAAGCTGTTGAAATCATGGAAGAGCTGGCGGCCGTTAATTATTTTGAAGCCCTAACCTTTAGGGCGACAGAATTAATGGAATATATCCTTTATTCCATGGAACAGGATAAGAAGGGGAATCGTCCTGGACTATTGCTGGAGATTTACAACAATAATTACCCGGAGATAGAGGAAATCATGTTCAAATTACCTGGTTTTGCCCAGGAAATTTGGACTATAGAGGTTTCATCTTTTTTCGAGGCTTATTTGAACTTGTAATTCGAATTTCAAGGCTTAAGAAGCATTGAAATTAAGTGGGACAAAAGTGCCCACTTTTTTAATTGAAAAATTCAATTAAAAAACCCCTCTTTTGAGGGGTAATTATTTTTTAGTCTTCACTCTTTATTGTGTCGACGAAATTTTCTGCCATTATGGCCACTTCCATAGCTTTTTGGTAGGCGTGTCCGGTGTAGCTTTGGGGGTCGCGTAAGAGATTAAGAATATCCCTTGGTATTTTTTTCATTACTTCTTTGAGCTTGGCGTCTGCCTTGTTTGCCTCGTTCTCCAGTGCGCTCATGAGAGAGATGCCGTGTTTCTTAGCCTCTGGCAGTAACTTATGACTTACCAAGTGATGAGTATCACCTTCGTAACCGTAAAGCTGGAGAGCTATATAAATGGGTTCGGCCATGACGAAATTAGCATTCATTTCAAAATTTTCTTTGAGACGAACTTCGTCAAATTTTATTCTCTTCAGGAAGCTCTTGCCGTCCTTTTCCCGCAGAAGGGTGTTTAATTGGTTTTGCAGGTTGATAGGAATGATTGGCAGATCTCTCAGTACCGAGCTATTGACCAAATCTCTTTGGTGCTCGCTAATGAGGATGTCCTGGAGTTTGCCAAACTCATTTTTGGTTCGCCACCACATTCCCTCGAGATTTTCGAAATTAATCGGGTTTCTTTTGTGATGCATAGTGGAACTTCCAACTTGCCCAGCTTCAAAGGATTCTGTTATTTCGCCAATTTCACTGCGCATCAGATGACGGCAATCCCGTCCAAATTGGCCTAGGGTGGCGGTTAATAGGTTGCAGGCAAACAGGTAATCGGCCAATCTTTCGGGGGCCAGAATTTGGGTGCTGATGCGAGCTGGTTTTAATCCGAGTTTAGCCAAAACTCTTTCTTCGAAGGTTTCCTTTCCTCCTGATGTTAGCTCAAGTCCAACCTGGGCATTATAGGCGCCCACTGCACCGGAAATTTTTCCTTCCAGTCTTTTGCTGGCGTTATCCAGGCGCTCCCAATTTTCAATCAAGCGATTGAGGATAGTAGCCAGCCAGAAACCAACCGTGATGGGGAGAGCGTGTTGTCCGTGAGTACGTCCGATTTGTATTTGATCGGAATATTCAATAGTCAGCTGGGTGAGATCGCAGGTGACCCTCATTAATGCCGGCTTAAGAGCCAGATTGTAGGCATCCCGAAATTGTAGAATCCTGGCTGTGTCCAACACGTCGTAGCTTGTTAAGGGGATATGAATCAATTGCTTTATTCCACTAGGGTTTTCCCTTAGCAATTCCTGGATAATTTTTACCAGCGCCCTAACATCATGCTTGGTATCTTCGCGCTCCACTTTGTCTACCTGAGTTGTTGTTATGTTTTCCAGGCCTATTATTTCCGACCAGGTTATTATGTTGTTCAGAGATAATAGGCTAGGGTCAATATCTTCTATGAGTACCTCCAGGGTTTTCATTTCGACATCAACTGCTTTTTGGTAGAGGTTGTCATAACCAAAAAAATTTATCATTTCTTTGGGCTGATAACGTGGGTTGCCGGGTAAAATCAGGTTTTTGTCCATTGTAATAGGGTTTTTGGGTTAATTAGGTTAATGTTGAGTGATAAAAAAGTGAATTTGTATTCAAAGTTGAATATTCATAAATTTAAAGAACTTCCATTCACTTTAATACAAAATCACCATAAAAGTCAATAGTTACAAATATTTTATCATTTGTCTTTTGCCTTTAAATTTGTTATGATAAGTATATAAAATATGAATTTTAAATGGGAAATAATTGGCAATGAAAAGGCCTTGGAATATTTAGATAAAAGCCTAAGCAATGATAAAATTGCTAATTTTTATATTTTTTCAGGTATTTCGGGGGTGGGTAAGCTTTCCTTGGCTAGAAATTTTTCCAAAAATATTTTTACCAAAGACAAGCCCGATCTCGTTCAAAAGGGGAATTTCTTGGAAACTAATAGCGATTTTTTTATTATAGAAAGGGAAGAGGGCAAAAAAAACATCTCCGTTGATCAAATCCGGGGTTTAATAGAAAGATTTAAATCCAGTTCTTTTTTGAATTCGTATCGGATAGCTATTATCAAAGATGCTGAAAATTTAAATAATAATTCTGCCAATGCTTTGCTCAAGGTATTGGAAGAAAGTAGTGATAAAACTGTCATAATTTTAACTGTTAATGATATCGAAAATTTGCCCAAAACCATTGTTTCGCGTGGGCAGGTTATTAATCTTTTTCCGGTTAAGGATGATTTAATTTACAAGAATCTGACAGAAGAGTTTCAGGTTAGCCCTAGCTTGGCTAAAAATTTAACCAAATTATCAGCTGGTCGTCCGGCAGCGGCTCTAAAGTTTTTAGAAAATCAGGATTTGTATCAGGAATATCAATTGGTAGTAGCTAGCTTTTTAGAATTTATGTCGTCCAATTTCTCCGAAAGAGTCCAAATAATTGACGCTTTGATTAAAAAAGGTGGTTTTTTATCTAATTTTGATATTTTAGAAACCTGGCAGTCGGTTTTAAGGGATTTAATATTTGTAAACTATCAACAATATGATCAAGTTAAAAATGTTTTTGCCTTGGATGATTTTAAAAAGATTCCGGTTGATAAAATTCAGCCATTAGATATAAGGAGAAAAGTCATGGTTATTAATGATGGTTTAGAAAGTCTAAGGTCTAATATTAATCTGCGTTCAGTTCTGGAATATATTGCGGTAAATATTTAATTGTTATATAATTAACAAGTAAATCGCGTTTAGATAGTAAGTGGCTATCGCGCGATAATTAAAAAAATAGTATGAAGAAAATTAAAATTATTTCGTTACTTTTAGGAGTTTTGTTTCTAGGAGCTTGTTCTCTGAGTTTTAAAGGTAGTGGTGTCGGAGCCACCGATGGAGGGGTTTTTGTTACTGGTAACAAAGGTGATTCTTGGCGGCAAATGCCTTATATCTCAAGTATTTCAGCCACACCTGAGAGTATTGCTACTTTAGATATCACTAAAATGGTTATAGATCCTAGTGATAGTGGAGCAGTTTATCTTTTAACTGGAGGTAATGGAATTTATTATACATATAATGTTGGTCGAGGTTGGAATAAAATATTTTCTTTACCTGGCAATATTTCAGCCACTGATTTGAAGGTTGATAATAAAAATAAATGTGTTCTTTATGTTTCTTATGATAATAAATTAGAAAAAAGTATTGACTGTGGTCGCACTTTTTCTCAAATCTATTTTGATAATAATCCCGGAGTATCAGTTTCAGCCATTGCCCTAGATCATTATGACACTAATATTGTTTATCTCGGGACTTCTCGAGGAGATATTTTGCGAAGTTTAGACGGAGGAAATAGTTGGCGGGCTATTCAACGCTTGAGTGATGTTGTTAGAAAATTATTAGTAAATCCTTTGGATAGTCGTTCAATCTTTGTCGCTACTAATAAGAATGGCATTTTTAAATTTAACTCCGACGGCGGGGCTACCTTGGAAGAGCTGGAGCAATATCGCAATCAGTTTGATAATACTAATTGGGTTAACTATAATGAATCTTTAAAAGAATTTAATTTAGGAATAAACTTTAAAGATTTGACCTTCTCTAAAGAAGATAATTCCTTGCTACTTGCGACCGATAAGGTGATTTTACGCTCTTTTGATGAGGGACAAAGTTGGACTAAATTGTCACTTTTAACACCAGAGCAGGATTCTTCTATTAACACTGTTGTTGTAAATCCAAAAAATAGTCAGGAAATATTTTATGTTACCAACACGTCTTTTTATCGCACCTATGACGGAGGGGGTACTTGGACCGTTAAAAAGCTGCCGACCACTAGATCTGGCAATTCTTTGTTGATAGATTTTAATAATCCTAGTGTTATGTACATGGGTGTTAAGAAGTTAAAACAATAATACTTAAAATTAATTTTAAAAATATGAACAGTTATATTGAAAACAAGAGAGACGATTTCGACAAGGCTTTAGACTTTTTTAAAAAAGACTTGGCCAGCGTTAAAGTCGGTCGAGCAAATCCATCTATGTTGGATGGAATTTTTGTTGAGGCTTATGGAGTAAAAAATCCAATTAATGCCGTAGCTAATATTTCAGTATCTGATGCTAGAAGTATTACTCTAACCCCTTGGGATAAGGGGGTCTCCAAGAGCATTGAAAAAGCCATTGTTGATTCTAATTTAGGTGTTGGTGTGGTTAATGAGGGTGATAAAATCAGGGTTAATATTCCGCAAATGACCGAAGAAAATCGTAAGGAATCAGTGAAAAAAGTTAATGAAAAACAGGAAAAAGCCAAGGTTTCAATTCGTCAAATTAGAGATGAGGTTAAAAGTTCTATTGAAGATGCTTTTTCTAGCAAGGAAATAGGTGAGGACGATAAATTTCGCTTCATTAAAGAGCTGGATGAGGAGGTTGGAAAAATTAATGATGCAATTAAGGAAATAAGGGACAAAAAAGAAAAAGAAGTGATGGAAATATAAAAAAATAGGATTATTAGGATTCTTGGGATCATTCCCGTTCAGCCCGCTTCGCTCGTGAACGGGCAAGAAGATCTTTGCCCACTCGGATAGCTTCACTATCGAGCGGGTCCGCTCAATTGCTCGTAGAGCAATCTGATCGGAGGATCTTTGAGATTTTTATTTTTGTTTGATTTAGTTTTTCTTTTAATTAATAAAAAAATAAATACTTATGTTTATAACTATAATAATATTTCTCCTCGTTCTATCTTTATTGGTGTTCGTGCATGAGTTCGGACACTTTTTTGCTGCTAGACGCCTAGGTGTTCGAGCCGAGGAGTTTGGTTTTGGTTTTCCGCCCAGATTATTTGGAGTTTACAAAAATACTAATGGCAAGTGGAAGTTTGTTTGGGGCAGAAAAAAAATCACTGACAGTAAGGATACGATTTATTCTATTAATGCTGTTCCTTTAGGGGGATTTGTTAAAATAAAAGGTCAGGATGGAGAAGAAAAGGATGATAAGGATAGTTTTGCTTCTAAAAAACCTTGGAAAAGAGCTGTTATTTTATCAGCTGGAGTTTTTATGAATATTGTTTTAGCCGCAATCCTTATTTCCATTGGTCTGATGATAGGGTTCCCTCAATCTGTCGCTAGGGATAGTATGCCCAAGTCAGCAATTATCAGCGATGAAAAAGTTCAGATAGTAGAGGTTTTATCCGATTCACCGGCTTACGAGGCAGGGCTGAAACCAGCCGATATTTTTGTTAGTGTTGATAATAATCCAGTCGTTAACGACGATGATGTCCAAAAGTTTATTAATGATTCCGAGAACGAAGAGGTCGGTTTAGTTATTAGTCGTTTTGGTGAGGTTCAGGAACTAACAATTGTTCCTACTTGGGATGAGGAAAGAGATAGGAAAATAATAGGAGTAGCTATTTCTCAAACAGCTGTGGTTAAATATCCTTGGTATACTGCTTTATGGGAGGGAATTAAAATGACGGGTTATCTTTTGTGGGCTATTATTTACGCTTTTTATGAAATAATTAGGAATCTAATAATTAGTCAGCCCATAAATGCCGAAGTGGCTGGTCCTATTGGAATCGCTGATTTAACTGGACAAATGGCCCGAATGGGTATAATATACTTACTTCAGTTTACTGCCTTGCTTTCTTTGAATTTGGCAGTTATTAATTTTTTACCATTTCCAGCCTTGGATGGTGGGCGCTTAGTATTCTTGTTAATTGAAAAAATAAAGGGAAGACCAGTCAAGCAAGAGGTCGAAGCTATTTTTCATAACTTAGGTTTCGCTTTATTGATGCTTTTGGTGGTTTGGGTAACCTTTAAAGATGTCTTGAAATTGTTTAATTAAATTTTATATAAATATTTTAATAATTAATTATAAATTTATTTTAAAGATTATATAAAATAAATATAATTTTAAGATAAATTATTAAAGAATATGGACATCAGAATCAAAACCAGTAAAGTCGAATTAACTACTGATATTAAAGATTATGTGGAAAAGAAAATGGGGATGTTAAAAAAATATTTAGGTGATATAGAGGTAACTAATTGTGATGTGGAACTAGAGCATGCTCTTTCCACTCAAAATCAGGGTAAGACTTACAGGGCTGAAGTAAATTTGGCTGTTCCTGGAACAGTTTTGCGAGTAGAGAGAACTGAAAAAACATTAAACAAGGCAATAGATAAAGTTAAAGATCATTTAGTTTTAATTATCAAGAAGTATAAAGAGAAAAAAATTGATAAAAAAAGGGGTAAAAATTAATTACATAAATATATGGGTTTTTGGGATAAGATTTTCGGCGATCCGAATTTAAAAATTGTTAAAAAAATTCAACCATTAGTTGATAAAATAAATTCTCTAGAAGAAGAGTACAAGAAAAAGAGTGACGAAGAGTTGCGCTTGATGACTTTAGATTTTAAAAAAAGGTTAGGGTCCCTACCAGGCGAAGAAAAGGAATACAGTTTCGAGGAACAACAGGAATTATTGAACGAAATTTTGCCTGAGGCTTTTGCTAATATCAGAGAGGCTTCTCGCCGAGTTTTGGGTCAACGTCATTATGACGTTCAGCTCATTGGTGGTATCGTTTTGCATCGTGGTCAAATTGCTGAAATGAAAACTGGTGAAGGTAAAACTTTAGTGGCTACTTTACCGTTGTATTTAAATGCTTTATTGGGTAAAGGGGTTCATTTAGTAACTGTTAATGATTATTTGTCTCGAGTTGGTGCCGGTTGGATGGCTCCGGTTTATCATTTTTTGGGACTTTCCACTGGTGTTATCGTTCATAATGCAGCCTTTACTTATGATCCGGAAACAGATAACGAGGCTGAATATGATCCTCGTTTAAAGCCTTTTAAAGCCGTTAGCCGCAGAGAGGCTTATGTTTGTGATATAACTTATGGAACTAATAACGAATTTGGTTTTGATTATTTGCGTGATAATATGGTTTCTGATTTAACCCAGATGGTGCAACGCGATTTCTATTATTCCATTGTGGATGAAGTCGACTCTATTTTGATTGATGAGGCCCGAACCCCCCTTATTATCTCAGCTCCAGCTGAAGAGTCTGGTGATAGATATTCTCAATTTGCCCAATACGTTCGTCAGCTAAAAGAAAATGAAGACTATAATGTCGATGAGAAAATGAGAGCCGCTACTTTAACTGAAAATGGAATTGCTAAAATGGAAAAACTTTTAGGTGTAGAAAATATTTATGTAGCTGGTGGAGTTAAGGATGTTTTAAATATTGAGCAAGCTCTAAAAGCTCATGTTTTATTTAAAAAAGACAAGGACTATGTTGTTAAGGAGGGTGAGATTATTATTGTTGATGAATTTACTGGCCGAATGATGCCTGGTCGTCGCTATAGTGAGGGGCTTCATCAAGCGATTGAAGCCAAAGAAGGGGTAATGGTTCAGCGCGAATCTCAAACCTTAGCCACAGTTACTTTTCAGAATTATTTTAGAATGTATCCCAAGTTAGCTGGTATGACTGGAACAGCGGTGACTGAAGCCGAGGAATTTTTCAAGATTTACAAATTAGAAACCATTGTTATACCAACTAACAAACCTAATATTCGACAAGATTCTAGTGATTTAATTTATAGAAATAGGGAAGGTAAATTTAAGGCAGTTATCAGAGATGTTAAAGAGCGCCATGAAAAAGGTCAGCCTATTCTTATTGGAACAGTGTCCATTGAGGATAATGAGGTTTTAGGTGAAATGATGGAGCGCGAGGGTCTTCAACCTAATATTTTAAATGCCAAGAATCACTTTAGAGAAGCTGAAATTATTGCTCAGGCTGGTAGAGCTGGTTCTATTACTGTAGCCACTAATATGGCTGGTCGTGGAGTTGATATTATTTTAGGTGGAAATCCGGCTGTCAAAGAAGAGCAGGACAAAGTTTTAGGCTTGGGCGGTTTGCACGTTATTGGAACCGAGCGACACGAATCTCGTCGTATTGATAATCAGTTGAGAGGTCGTGCTGGTCGTCAGGGAGATCCTGGTTCTTCCCAGTTTTATATTTCAGCCGAAGATGATTTGATGCGTATTTTTGGAGGTGATAGATTGAAAAATATTATGAATGTAATGAAAATTCCGGAAGATATGCCGATTCAAAATAAGATAGTTTCCAATTCTATAGAATCAGCTCAGAGAAGGGTAGAGGGTAATAATTTTGACATGCGTAAACACGTGGTTGAATATGATGATGTTATTAACAAGCATCGTGAGGCAATTTACAAAAAACGTCGAGAAATCTTAGATGTTTATAATAAGCAGAAAGAGGGGGCTGAGGTTGATGGTAGGCTTTTATCAGATATTATTATGGAGTATGTTGAAGACGAGGTTGTTCAAATTGCTACTTTTCATACGGCCTCAGAAAATGTAGCTGACTGGAATTTACAGGAAGTTTATGAGAGTGTTAAAACTATTTATAGTTTAAGTGATGAAGATAAGGACAAGATTTTAAATATTGCTAAAAAAGATGGTGATAAAAATGATTTTAGAAATGAATTATTGGATTATTTAAAATCATTAGCTCGTAAAAATTATCAAGCTATGCGCGAGGGGTTTGATGGTCTGGATATTAATTTTATTGAAATAGAAAAGGGAATTTTGATTCGTTCTATTGATAATTTATGGATAGAGCATTTGGAAACTATTGATTATTTGCGTCGAGGAATTGGTCTGCGCGGTTATGGCCAGCGTGATCCGTTAGTAGAATACAAGAAAGAGGCTTATCATATGTACCAAGATTTATTGGGGCTTATTCAAAGGCAGGTGGTTTATTCGATTTACAAAACCGGCGATGTCTCTAATTTTATTGCTCCTAGTATTATTGAGAGGGCTAAAAAATATTCAGCTCCGCTGAAGGAGATGGCTAAAAGAGCCGGAGATGGCACTATTAACACTTCTGGGACTATAGATATGGCTAGGGATAAGGTGAAGGATGAGGCTGGTAATAAGGTTGGTAGAAATGATTTATGTCCGTGCGGTAGTGGTAAGAAGTATAAGAAGTGTTGTGGTAAATAATATGAAGATAATATTAGCATCAAAGGAAAAATTTTTACTAGAAAAAGCTTATTCTTTATTAGGTATCCCGAGGGAAGAATTAAAGATAGGCTTTATTAATACCGCCTTGCAAGTTGTTATGGACCAGGAATATCTTAAATATATGAATGAATATTTTTCTGCCATGGCTCTTTCGGGAATAGATTTTAAACAATTTGATATTTCAAGAAAAACAGAAACTGAAATTTTGGATTTTTTTTCTGATAGAAATGTTGTTCAGGTTTCAGGTGGTAATCCTTTTTATCTTTTAAAAAATATTAGGGAGGTGGGCTTTGATTTAATTTTAAAAAACCTTTTAGAAGCAGGATTGTCCTATGTCGGTTGTAGCAGTGGCTCTTATATCATGTGTCCCACTATTGAGGTTGGTGGCTGGAAAGTGGACAGGGATAGACATGGTGTTACCGATATGACCGCCTTAAATTATGTTCCCTTCTTGATAAAATGTCATTTTACCGATGATTCTAAGGAGGGGGTAATTGAAAAAGCCAAGACCTTAAAATATCCATTAAAAGTTCTGCGGGACGATCAGTGTTTTTATATTAATGATGGTAATATTAGCTTTTTTGGAGATAGCGAAGAAGTTTGGCTATAAAGAAACTAAGTCCGTGACATTTTGTCACGAATTGAAAATGTAGCTATTAGGTTTTCAGTCGTCCCCAAATTGGGGACACTTGAAAGGGTGGGGGCAAATTGCCACCCCCCTTCAAACAATAAAAAAACTATGTCCACAGGGAAAATAATAGTAATAACCGGCGGTCCGCGCAGTGGGAAAAGCACCTTGGTCCGCTTATTAACTGAAAAATACCAGGGAATTGCCTATTCTGAGCAAGAAAAGTTCCCCGAGCGCATTTCTCAGAGTATTCAGGCTGGTGGAAACAGCATGGAGCTTAGGGTTTGGTTTCGCAATCACTATATCGGCCAATATATAGACGCTATGGAACAGAAAAAGGCCGGTAAATATTGTTTTTTAGACGGTTTTTGGCTTACCAGTCAACCGTACATTGAAGCCTGGATGAAGGACGAATTTGAACGAGAAATATCTACTACTATGCTTAATCTAGACAAAAAAATCCTTCCTTGGCCCGATAATATTTTGGTTTTACAAAACACCAAAGAGAGAATTAAAAAGTTTTCCCAGGATGGCGGACGAGATTTTGAAGATTCTGAATTTTTTTTAGGTAAACAATTGGAAGTTCATGAATGTCATGATACTTTTTTTGAGAAATTAAGCAAAATTTATGACAATATTTCTTTCTTAAATAGGGGGGAGCTAGATTTTAAAAATAATCCGGAAGATTTGGAGAGGGTGGAAAAAATTTTAAATTTATGTTAAAATGCAAATGAAAAAAAATATAAAGTTAATTTAAAAATTATAAAATTAATTTAAAAAATATGGAACAAAGAAAAAAACTTTATCGCTCACGCGAAGATCGCATTATTTTAGGGGTTTGTGGCGGTTTAGCCGATTATTTTGTAATCGACCCCTTGGTGGTTCGTCTTGTTTTTATTGCCCTATTTTTTGGTGGTGGTTCAGGTTTGCTGGTTTATATTATCATCGCCATATTAGTTCCCTCAGAGGGGGATGATAGTGGTAAAAAAAAAGATAATTTTGATCCCAACAAAAAAGAATCTAAGGCAGATAAGGCCGATGAGTTTGTCGAGGAGGTTGGTTCTCGCATTAAGAGCCTAGGAAGTGAGGTCCAAGTTAGCGACTGGCGCTTTATCATTGGCTTGATTTTAGTTGTTATTGGCTTCTCTTCCTTTTTTTCTAACTTTGCCCCATTTTCCTTTATTTGGGATAATTTTTGGCCATTATTTTTAGTGGTTATTGGCTTGATTATTTTGTTTAATAAAAATGCGATTAATAAAAAATAACTTTATTATAAAAATATTATAATTAATTTTAAAAAATATGAATAATAATAATGAAAAAATAAAAGAAGAAAAAACAGAAGAAAAGGTATTTGAGGGTGTGATTGAAGATATGGGTCAAGAAGAAAAAAATAAGCATGACAAGGAGGAGAAGAAAGACAATAAAAACAACAGCGAGACTCGTGGTAAGTCTTACCGCTTCCAAAGTTCTTGTTGTTCTAGGTCTTCCTCTGGAGGTGGATCTATCTTTGGTTTATTTATTTTGTTTTTAGGTCTTTTTTATTTAGGAAAAAATTTAAATTGGTGGAATTATCAGCTTGATTGGACTGTAATTTGGCCAGTAATAATTATTTTTGTAGGCCTATCTATTATGGGCGGTAAAAAAATAGTTAATTGGCTTATAGGTGTGGTTTTATTCTTTGCTATTATTTTCCTGTTGATTTCTATGATTGCTGGTCAAAAATATAGTTATAACAAAAATATTTCGGTTAATCCGGCCAATGAGTCAGCTAATTTTTTTACTAATTATTCTTTTAAGAAATACGAGTTAGTTAAAGACAAGGAAAGTCGTTTTTTCTCGGGATATATGAGCAGGGAAGAAGTGGAGAGAGATGTGGCCGAGGTTCTAGATTTTATATACCAAAAAGCTGATGATGATTCTGGCAAGTTGGATATTGAGGTTGATATTAAGAGGTTGATCAGGCAGGAGGTGGAGTAAAATTAGACTAATAATTAGACTAATAATTAATTTGAAAATTAGACTAATAATTAGACTTATCAATGTCTTAAAATTGGCTAGTATTAGATGATTTTATTGTTTATAGTATTTTTTTTATTGTAATTTTCTGCCCAGTTAATTTTATAAATTATTTAGTTAAATAAAAGATAATTATTAATTAATATTAACTTTAATTTATTTAAAATATAATTTTAATGATTTAAAGTGAATAGAACAATATGGAAGAAGAAAAGAAAGTTGTTGGCAATCCTTGTAAGGAATGCGCTGATGGCTGTGATTGTTTGCCGGAGTGTGATTGCACCCCTGAATGTAAGTGCGGGGAAGATGAGGCCGATGATTGTGGCTGTGGTTGTGTCTGCTAGGCTAGTTTATTAGGGGTTGGGTCTTAGGACTTAGCCCCTTTTTTTATATGTATTTTCACTCCTGGGGCTTGGATTATTTGGGTAAAAGATGTATAATATGAACTGAAAGTGAGGTTTAAACTCACTATTGGTTTGTATTTTAAAGTTTTAACGATTATAATTATAGGATGATTAATAGATTTTTTGATACTATAGAAAAGGTGTTTATTTGTATATAAAAAATAAAATTAATTTTAAGTAATTTATATGAAAATTTTAGTTACAGGTGGTGCCGGTTTTGTTGGTTCTCATCTTTGCAAAAAACTTTTAGAGACAGGAAACGAAGTTATTTGTCTTGATAATTTACAGACTTGTGGCAAAGAAAACATTGATGGTTTGCTTAGTAATCCTAAGTTTACTTTTGTTTTGCATGACGTAACAACGCCTTTTTGGACTAGGGTTGATGAGATTTATAATTTAGCTTGTCCAGCTTCGCCAATACACTATCAATTTAATCCAGTCAAAACCATTAAAACAGCTGTTATTGGGGCTATTAACATTCTTGAATTAGCTAAGGATAATAATGCAAAAATTCTTCAATCTTCAACTTCAGAGGTTTATGGCGATCCGAACATTCATCCTCAACCTGAGAGTTACTGGGGGAATGTTAATCCAATTGGAATTCGTTCTTGTTATGATGAGGGGAAGCGATGTGCCGAAACTTTATTTTTTGATTATTATCGTCAGTTTAAAACAAGAATTAGGGTGGTAAGAATTTTTAATACTTATGGACCAAATATGGCAGAAAATGACGGAAGAGTGGTTTCTAATTTTATTCTTCAAGCTTTAAAAAATAAGGATATAACTATTTTTGGTGATGGCAATCAAACAAGATCCTTTCAGTATGTTGACGATTTAATTAATGGAATGACAAATATGATGAATAATAATAGTGAATTTCCTGGACCGGTTAATATTGGAAATCCTGAAGAATTTTCAATGAAAGAGTTGGCAGAATTAATTTTAAAATTAATTCCAGAAAGTCAAAGTAAAATTGTTTATCAAAATTTACCACAAGATGATCCACGGCAGAGAAAGCCGGAAATTGCCTTAGCTAAGGAGAAACTTAATTGGGAGCCAAAAATAAAACTAGAGGAGGGGCTAATAAAAACTATTGAGTATTTTAAATCAATTATATAGCCGCAAAAAATAACAAGATGTTTGATACAATTTTAAATAAAATTAATAGCCTTATGCCCGTTAAATGGCGTTGGATTTTGGGACACGAAGGTTTTAAGAGGTATCTCGCTAATACTGGCTGGATGTTTATTGGACAGATGTTCGGACTACTACTGTCTTTTTTTATTGGAGTTTGGGTGGTGCGCTATTTGGGTCCGGAGAATTATGGGGTTTTGAGTTATGCTCTGGCCTTTACTACCATTTTTAGTTTTATCTCTAATCTAGGAGTGGACAATATTTTGAGTAGGGAATTGGTTAAATTTCCGGAGAAAAGGGATGAGTTGATGGGCACAGCTTTTAGGTTAAAATTGATTGGAGGTATAATAGCCTTTATTGTAACTATTGGTGCTATTTTCTTAATCAAAACTAGTCCAGCTATTAAATTTTTAGTAATAATTCATTCTTTCGTTTTTTTGTTTTATTCAATTAATGTTATTGGGTCTTTTTTTCAATCTCGAGTTGAAGCCAGAAAAAATGTTAAAGCTCAGATTCTATCCTCTTCCATTTCTTCTATTTTAAAGATAATCATGATATTATCGGGACTAGGAGTTATTTGGTTGATGTTGATTTATATGTTAGACGCTCTGTGGTTGGCTGTTATCCTAATTTTTTCTTATCGTCGCTCTGGTTTTAAAATTAGGACCTGGAGGTTTAATAAGGTTCTGGCTCGCCAAATATTTTCTAGTTCCTGGATTCTAATGCTAACTACGGCTTCAATTTTGGTTTATTTAAAAATAGATCAAGTTATAATTAAACAGATCTTAGATGAAACAGCAGTTGGTTTATATTCGGCGGCTATTAAGTTGTCCGAGGTTTGGTATTTTATTCCGGGAATTATTTGTGGATCACTTTTTCCGGCTATTATTAATTCTAAAAAAACCAATCAAGCCTCTTATTTTAATAGATTAAAAAAACTTTCTGGTCTGATGTTTTTTATTGGCCTAGTAATTGCTGTTCTGGTTTCACTTTTAGCTCGCCCTATAATTTTAGTATTATTTGGTAATGAGTATTTGGAGTCAATTTCAGTTTTACGTATTTATGCTTGGTCGATTATTGGGGTTTTCTTGGGTTCGGTGTCGGCTAATTATTTGATAGCTGAAAATTATGTCAAAATATATTTTTGGGTGTCACTTATGGGAGCCGTTACTAATGTCTTGTTAAATTTATGGTTAATTCCTATAATGGGAATAGATGGTGCTGCTATAGCAACCGTGATCTCCTATAGTTTAGTTGTATTAGGATTGTTGTTTTTTAGGAATAGCAGAAAAGATTTATTTTTAATTTTTAGTAGTAAATGAAAATTTTAGTCTTAATAACTAAAGGAGAAATTGGTGGAGCGCAAGTTTTTGTAGCTAATTTAGCCAAGGGTTTGAAGAATAATTTAGAGCCAGAAGATCAAGTGGAAATTGCCTGTGGTGAGGGTGGTTTTCTTTTTAATTTTGCCCAGAAAGAAGATATTAAAATCCATAAAGTTAAAAGCCTGAAGAGAAGTTCGGGGATTTTTTCTAATATTAAATTTTTCTTTAGTTTTATTGGGCTTATAAAAAGAAATAAGTTTGATGTAGTTCATCTTAATAGTTCTAATACTCTTATCGGGGCTATTTCATCTAAAATTGTAAGTAGAAGAATAAAAACAATATTTACAGTTCATGGTTTGTCGATCTTAGACCCTAATTACCAAGCTAGTTTTTTTAAGAAATTTGTTTATAAAATGTTTTTTAAATTTTGTTTTATATTTGTTGACAAGGTTGTTTTTGTTAGTCAAAATAATTTGGATTTAGCCAAGAGTAAAAAGCTGGTCAAAAAGTCTTATCTAATATATAATGGGGTAGAGCCTAATTATTTAGACAGGAAAGAATCTCGGAATTTTCTTTTTAATAAAATGGGCATTTTAGATGAGGGGCAATTTTTAATCGGTTCTATTGGAAGATTGGCTTATCCTAAAAATTATGAGTTTTTAATTGAAAATTTTTCCGATATTTTGCAGTTTAAGCCTAATGCTAAATTGGTATTAATTGGTGATGGTCCCGAGAAATCTAAATATGAGAAAATTATAGAGAATAAGGGTTTAAATGACGCTGTCTTTATTTTAGGAGAGATTTCCGATGCAAGTAAATATTTGAAGGGACTGGATTTGTTTGTTTTACCTTCAATTTATGAGGGTTTGTCTATTTCTTTAATAGAGGCTCTGTTGGCAGAGGTAAAAACAATAGCCAGTAGAGTGGGTGGTAATTCAGAGATTATTGGAGATGATTTTTGTTATAAATTGAATGATATTAATGATTTTATTGTTGTTTTAAAGATGATTTTGTCTAATGATGATATTTTTGTTGAAAATAAAAAGGAAATATTTATAGCAGAAAATATGGTTAATAATTATTTTTCTTTATATAGGGATTAATTTTGATATTATAAAGTGTTTGTTCATGTGTAAAATAAAATAAATTTATAAGTAAAATTATGTTCATATAAAGATGCTAATTACGGATGGTCTGAATTATGTAAGGTGCCTAATTTATTTTGGTTTTTTTGTTCTCTGTTTATATTATTTTTATTAAATAAATTAAAAAAAATGGAAAAAAATAGTGATTTCACCGGAGAGAGATATGTTCCGGAATTATTTAAAAAACAAGAGAATATTGCTCAAATGCATCAAGAAAGATATAAATTTGCAGCTAAATATGTGAGCGGTATGAGTGTTCTAGATGTAGCCTGTGGCGAGGGGTATGGTTCCGACATGCTATCAAGAGAGGCGCGTAATTTGGTTGGCGTTGATATTGACGAGATAACCATTAATTCGGCTAAAGATAAATATAAGAGAGATAATTTGAAATTTTTAGTAGGAGGGGTTAGTAATATTCCAGTTAAAAATTTAAGCATAGATGTTGTTGTTTCTTTTGAAACTATCGAGCATGTTAGATTGAAAGAGCAAATTGCATTTTTGGAAGAAGTCTCTAGGATTCTAAGGAAGGATGGCATTTTTATTGTATCAACTCCCGATAAGGACGTTGGGGGGGGAGGGGCATAATGAGTTTCATCTACGAGAGTTTAATAAACCAATGTTCTTAAAAATATTAAAGAAATATTTTAATTCGGTAGAATTATACGGGCAAGATGTTAAATGTTATGGTAATAAATATTTTCTTTTCTTAGCCAGAATTTTGCATAAAATGGTTAAATTGGATAGATTTAAAATTAGGCATAAAATATTACCAAAAAAGATAAGGTTTAGTATAGACAAGAAAACTTCTAAGGGGGCCGTTAATAAAGATGTTTTTAAGGAGGAAATATTTGTTCCAACAAAATTAAATAAAAAAGAGACGGCCAGTTTTCTTGTGGCAGTTTGTAGAAATAAATAATATGAAATACGACTTGGTTGTGGCCTATAGGGTTTACCCCGGAATAGCAAAAATTCCACCGGTTTACCCAACTGATAAATTAAAATTAACAGAGATTTGTTTCAAGTCTTTTGTTTCGGCTGTTGTCGGTATAAGAACGAAAATCTATGTTTTATTGGATGGATGCCCAGATGAATACGAAAAAGTTTTTTTGGATAATTTTGATAATAATGATTTAGTTATTATAAAGCTTGATAAAGCTGGCAATAAGGCTACATTTAAAAAGCAAATAGAGATATTGTCTTGCCAAAATGATTCAGATATAGTTTATTTTGCAGAAGATGATTATTTTTATATAAAAAATATAAAAAACATAGTAGAGTTACTTAAAAATAATAAAGCTGATTTTGCCACTCCATACGAGCATCCATCTAGTTATTCAGATGATAACGTGGTTCGCAATAGAATTATAATTTATAATAATCAAAGGTATATCAGTGTTCAGCACGCATGCTTAACTTTTATGACTACCAAGAGGAATCTTCTAAACAGTAAAAAATTTTTATTAATATTTTCAAATTGGTTTGGATCTGATTTTGTTGTTTGGGGGTGCATGACCTTGGGTTGGGGTTATTTTAAATATTTTAAATTATTTTTTAATTATAAAAATTATAATTTATCTAACTTGAAAGTTTTTGGAAGTTTGTTTATTTTTTCTTGGTATAATTTTATTTTAAATAGAAAAAAAAGATTATTTATGCCCGTAGAAACATTTGCTACTCATATGGAGAGCAATTTTCTATCCCCCGGAATTGACTGGGGTAAATATTTTCATGATGAAAAAAGATAAAAACAATAATACGGTGAAAATAAGTTTTGTTATACCTGTTTTTAATTCTCAAGGTTATTTAAGAAAATGCGTTGATTCTATTTTGATTCAAGGAGGGAGAGAGATTGAAATAATATTAATTAATGATGGCTCCACTGATAACAGTGGTAAAATTTGTGATGAATATTGTAGTAAATTTAATTTTATTAAAGTTGTTCACAAGGAAAATGAAGGTGTGGCAATAGCTAGAAATATAGGAATTGAAAAGTCTGTTGGTAATTATGTCTTTTTTGTTGATAATGATGATTGGGTTGCGGAGGGATCAGTTAGGAGTATTATTAGCATAATCAATAAAAAAGAAGTTGATTTAATAATAAATAAGTATTATATAGTCAATAAGGAGAAAATAGGCTTGGGTAATTTTTTAATAAATAAGAAAAAGATTAATAATCAAGAAGTTGACAGGGTCTTGGGTTATTTTAGAAAAAATAGAATAAATATAATGGCTCCGTGGAAATATGTCGTTAGGAGAGATATCATTGTTAGAAATAATATTTTTTTTAATTCTTCTCAAAATGGGGTGGACGATTCTGTTTTTTCTTCTATCCTTTTTTGTCATTGCAGGTCTTTTTATTTGAATGATTATCCGACTTATTACTGGAGACAAATAACTTCTTCCCAGGGGAGAAATCATGACAAAAATAATTTTATGAAAAAGATTTTCTCAACCTTTTATAGTTTTTCGGAATTTTTAGAAAAGAGTAGTGATGAAAACAAAAAAAGATATATTTATTTTTGTATTTATAAAAATATTTTTTCATTGTTTCAGTTTTATAAGTATTACTCCCAATCAGAAAAGAATGAGATAAGATTTTTTTTAATTAAAAATAAAAAAATAATTAGAAAATCTTCTAGAAACTCTGGCCCTGTTCATTTCCTGTTATTTAATCTATTAGGGTCTTTTTATGGTATGCTTCTTGGTTACAATTTTGCTAAAATTAAGGGCATATTTCACAGATTTATATTTAAGCTCAAATAGCATGAAAATAATAAATGAATTGAGGAACAACTCCGATAAATTTAATAAAATAGTTATTTGGGGCCTTAAAAATAAGTGGCACACTCATCGTTTTATTTTTCAGGCTTATTATAAAACATTAAAAAGAGCTGGGGTTGATGTAGCTTGGGTTGAAGATGAAAAAAAAAGTGCTAATATTATAGAAAAAAATGATTTAATTATTTCCGCTAGTGGTATGCACGGGAAAATGGTTCCAGAGAAAAAAACATTAGAGGATTATAATATTCCTATCCGTGACGATGTTTTTTATTGTCTTCATGCTGAAAATGATTTTTTTATAGAAAAGCTAGATAAAACAAGGATATTAAATTTATATTATTTTTCAAATGAGGCTGAAAAATACGAAAAGATAAATGATGTTGTTTATATTGATAGGAAAAGTAGATCTCTATACCAGCCGTGGGGCACTGATTTGTTGCCGGATGATTTTCTAAAGCCAGTTTTTAGAAGGAATAAATTTGTTTTTTGGATTGGAAGTATTTGGAATGATAAAAATAATCACGGTAATAAAAATGAAGTAAATAGATTTATTAATATTTGTAAAAAAAATAAATTGAGGTTTATTCATATCAGATTTGTTCCTAATTTTGTTAATAGATTTTTAATAAGACTTTCTAGGATAGCACCAGCTATTGGAGGAGGAAGGCAGGTGGATATAAATTATTTACCATGTAGGATGTTTAAAAATATATCCTATGGTCAATTAGGTTTTTCGAATGTGGCAAAGTTTAATGAAGTATTCAAAGATTGCAGTGTGTATGATAAGGATATGGATAAAATGGTGGAAAAAATATTGAGCTTGAAAAAGGACGACTATATAAATATTATTAAAAAACAACAAGATACTTGCAAGAATTATACTATTGCCAATAATCTAAATAATATTTTTAAATATATAAAATAATTTTATGTCAGAAAAGATCAATATAGCTCTTTGCATGAACTCTAAGTATGTTTTTCCGTCTTTAGTTTGTATGATTTCTGTTTTGAAAAATAACCCTAATCCTATAGTATTCTTTATATTATATTCTGATTTATCAGAAAAAGAAATTAGTTTAATGAGTGATGCTATAAAAAAATATAACCCATCATCGATTTTAAGGCCAGTTAAAATTGATGGAGATGTTTTTAAAAAAGGTCCAATCAATGGAAGGGCTAAAGAAGCTTATTATAGGCTTCTGATTCCGTGGTTTTTGCCAGACGATGTTAGCAGATGTCTATACCTTGATAGCGATATTATAGTTAATAAATCACTACTTCCTTATTATAATCTGAGCTTTAACGGTAAAGCCTTAGTTGCCTCCGAGGATATTGGTGAAATTATTTTTTTTCACAAAAAGCAACATTCTTCTTTGGATATTCCTTCAGAATTTAGATATTTTAATAGTGGAGTATTGCTTTTTGACTTAGATTTTATTAGAAAAAACATTGATTTAAAAGATATTTTTTCTTATATAGAAAAAAAACATCAGCACTTAAAGTTTTTAGACCAGGATGTGCTGAATGGAATCTTTTATGATAAAGTGAGGTTAATTTCTGGTAGCAAATATAATTATCCCGAAGTTTTAATTAATCCCATTGTATCAAATGATGGAATTAGGGATGCTGTTTTTATTCATTTTTTTCAAAAACCGTGGAAGTATAATTACAGAGGAGTAAATCATGGAATATGGTGGAAATATGGTCGAGATATTTTTAGAAAAAAATATTATTTTTTTTGTGTTAACAATTTTTTTTATAGAAAAACACTAGGCTTGATATTATTATTCATCCCTATCAGTTTATTAAAAAAAATTGGGAATTTATTTAAATAATTACTATGCCTAAAATTAGTGTTTTAATGATAACTTATAACCGGGAGCTTTTTTTAAAGAAGGCTATCGACAGTGTTTTGCTTCAAAAATTAAAAGATTTAGAGATAGTTCTGGTTGACGATGGTTCTGCTGATAACACTAAAGTTGTTGTCGATAACTATATTAGTGTCGGAGCTCCTATTAAATATGTAAAAAATAAAGTAAACAGGGGGATCGTTGAGAGTAGAAATTTAGCACTATCTTTATGCTCTGGTGAGTATATTGCCGTTTTAGACAGTGATGATATTTGGATCGATAATAATAAATTAAATAAGCAGCTCGATTTTCTTGAAAAAAATAAGCAGTATGGTGTTTGCGGTTCTATGGCAAAAGTAATAGATAACTTTGACAGGATCTCTGGTGATATTGCTTTAAAATCATCCGATAGTGCCATCAGAAGAAGAATCTTATTATCAAATCAATTTATTAATTCGTCCGTCTTGATGAGGAGAGATTTGTTAGATAAAATTGGTTTCTATAAAAATTATTTAGTTGGTGAAGACTATGACTTGTTTTTAAGAATTGGTCTTGTTGGAAAATTTTTTAATTTTTCAGATAAGATGATAGCTTATCGAAAACATTCCGGTAGCATAACTAAAGAAAAAAGATTTGTAGCGTCTAAAGAACATTTAAAAATTGTAAAAAAATATAAAGGGAAGTACCCTCTATATTTTATTGCTGTCGTAAAATCTTATTTAAGAATTATTTTCTCTTTTATTTTATAATTCCACTACCTTCCCTCTCTCCCTAATGCCGTCCTAATAGTCTTTAATATTATACTCAAATCCAAATACATCGACCTATTCTTAATATAAAACAAATCATACTGAAGCTTCTTGTAAGTATCCTCAATCGACGGTGAATGATATTCACCCGATATCTGATCCCAGCCGGTTATCCCCGGCTTTATTAAATTCCTGACCCCATAAAAGGGAATAGCGTTATTCAACTCCTTTATCAAGCTCGGTCGCTCCGGTCTAGGCCCCACAAAGCTCATATCACCCTTTAGAACATTAAATAGCTGTGGTAACTCATCTAAACGAGTTTGACGCAAAAATCGCCCCACCTTAGTAACCCTATTATCATTTTTAGCTGTAGGAGATTGGTCATTATTACTCGTCCTCATAGAACGGAACTTGTAGAACTGAAATTTCTTACCATTTTTCCCAACTCTAGTTTGCTTGAAAATAGCCGGACCACGACTATCAATCTTTATCAATAGAATTACCAAGGGCCAGAAGGGAAGTGATATTATCAAAAGAATAATAGAAAACATAAGATCACTAAGACGCTTAATCCTCTCATAATTTCTCCTAGTAGCTAAATTCAAATTCTCCAAAAACCATCCCTTATTCAATATTTCCAAAGGTACCTGTCCGCTAATTTCCTCATAAAACTTGGTCAGATTATAGTAATTAATTCCTGTCGGTAAAAGATTAAACAAAGTCTTTTGCAATTCCTTCATTTCATTAATATTTTTCTCAGGTATTAAAATATTAATTTTATGCTCCTTAATCGCCCGGGATAGCTGATTTACGTCGTCTATTAACTTAACCCCGTAATGCTCGGCAATATCTATTAGAACATTGTTTTTGGGGCTAAGAATGAACTTAACATCATAACCCAGCTGAGGATTACCCTTTATCAATTTAATAGTTTTGCGAATAATCTCATTATAGCCAATAATAGCTACATTGGTGGTGGGGAGATATTTCTTATTAATCAAAGAAAACCCTAAACGCCATAATAAAAAGAAGACATAGAAAACAGTAGAGAATATTATTAAATTAGTTTTAGGGCTGATTTCTGACTTGGGAATAAGATAAAAAAAGATAATAGTTATCAAAAAAGACAAAATTACGCTTTGGGTGCTATGTTCTATTAATTTCCCCTGATTAACAAATTTGCGGAAGTCATATAGATTGTTGATATATATTATTAGTAACCACAAAGCAAAAACTGGCCAGAAAAAGCGGAAATGATCGCTCCACAGCTGGGGACTGGGCGTTTCCAGATATCTAATTGTTAGGGCTAGGTATAAAGATAAAAACAGCAGACCACAGTCTACTAATAATAGGAAAAATTGCTTTATTTTGGCATTATTCATCTCTTTTATTTTATTTTATTATTTCTACTATTATTATATCAATTAATTAATAAAAATCAAATACTTTTTATTTAGCCCCTTCCCAAGCTTTTATTTACTTTTTTTAGTTTATTTGTTAAAATTTAGGTATAAGAAACTAATAAATAAATTTAAACTATGTCAGAGAAAAATTACCTGTCCGTCTTGAAAGGCGGGGTTTTTGCTTCTTTTGTTATTCTATTTTTTGTTTTCGGGTCATTGCTTTTCCCTTATATTTCCTCTAAGCAATTACCCTTTAATATCTTAATAGAGGTCCTCTTTTTGTTCTGGGTATTTTTTGTCATTAAATATCCTAAATATTTACCCAAAAAATCTTATTTAACTGGCGGTTTGCTGATTTATTTTTTTACTATTTTAATGTCCTTGGCGGTTAGTACTGACTATAATTTAACTTTTTGGGGGGATGTCGAGCGAATGCTGGGACTTTTTCATTTACTCCATTTTCTATTGTTTTATTTCATAATTATTACCGCTTTTCGCAGCAAAAAAGACTATTTCTATCTCTTGAACGCTGTTATTATTTCTTCAGTTTTAGTGTCTTTAAATGCCATTATAGAGAACAATGCCGATAGTACTATTGGCAATAGGGCTTATGTTGCCGCTATGATGCTGTTTTCTTTATTCCTGCAAGCCCTTTTCCTAATTCGCTCTAAAGAATGGTGGTCAAAAATTTTATACGCAGCTGGTATAATTGTTGCCTTTATTGGTTTTGTTAAGGCGGATATTTCCGGATCACACGTAGGCCTAGTGGCGGGAATCTTTGTCGTTTTCGCTGTCTTAACTATTATATCTAATAATAAAAATCTTAAGAGAATTAGTTTGGTGTCTCTCTTGGCCTTTGTGGTTTTAGTGGTAGGTCTATTTTCCTTTCGTTCTAATTCAGTCTTTGACGGCACCTACATGGGCAAGGCCTTGCGAGATTTTTCCGTTGAAAATGTTACCTTAAATACTAGATTAATTTCCTATAAGTCAGCTGGAAAATATTTAGTTGATCATCCTGTTTCTCTGGTCTTTGGTGTTGGACACGGAAATTATGCCTTAATTTTTGATAAATATTTTGATCCTAAGTTTTACGACTATGACAGATCGGCTACTTATTTTGACAGAGCTCACAACAATATTATTGATATTTTAACTACGACTGGAATAATTGGTCTACTAGCTTATTTGTCAATTTTTGTTTTTGCTGTAATTTACCTAATTCGAGCCTATAGGCGAAGTTTTTCTGAGAATAAATCACGTTCTATTGATAAATTTGAATTAGCTATAATTCTGGGTCTTTTAGTAGCCTATTTTGTGCAAAATTTGGCTGTTTTTGACTCTTTTTCTACTTATTTGTATCTTATAGCGTTACTAGCTTTTATTAATTTTGTTGGAGTAAAAAGTTTTTTTCGAGAAGACAGGGACTATAAGACACCTTCGATAATTAAGAATTTTTTCATTCCATTTTCAATTATTATTTTGTTCTTTTCCTTTAATAATAATATAAACTCACTTGCCATGTTACAGAAGACAATTGAGGCCTATAAAATATCTAACTCTGAGGGGATAATAACTGGAACTGGCGTCTTCGAAGAGGTTTTTGAATATAATACCGGATTAGAGAGAGACTCTAGGGAGTCATTTATTAACCTATTTTTAGCTTCTACAGATCAGGTTCTAAATTCTAGCGATCGTCAAGGGGCCGAAAAGACTATTGCCTTGGTTGTAAAATCAGCTGAAAAAAATGTCAATTATAATATTTATGACAGCTTATCATTATTTCGCTTAGCTCGTGTTTATGACACAGCTGGTAAATTTTATGCTCGAAATGGTAATCAGGAAAAGGCCTCAGAGTTGGCTAGCTTAGCACTAGATACTTTAGACAGGGCCATAGAAAGCAGTCCAGGAAGAGTTCCACTATATCTAACCAAAGCTAATTTATTATTAAATTTTGATGATAAGGAGGGGGCCATCGCTAGCATTGAATATGCTAAAAGTTTAAATTCCAATATGCCGGAAACTTATTGTCAATTAGCTCATTTTAATTTTGTCATTGAGGACGATGAAGGATTTATGGAAAATTTCCAAGTTTGTGCCGAAAGGGGTGGCTTCTCTTTGGTCAATTGGAAAGATTTCTTGGGCTCAGTAGAAAGTCGTTATTATAATGATGGTAAATTGGATTTATTAGCAAATTTTTATGAAATAGTTTTGTCGGCTGGAATAGCTGATGTTGAGCTTCTTTCTAAATTAGCTCTTCTGTACTATGAGATGGGTGATTTTTCTAGTTCTAAGGAAACAGCTTTGAAAATTTTAGAAATAGATGAATCTTATCGGGCTGAAGTAGAAGATTTTTTAGAACGATTAGAGCTCGAGACTAATAATTTAAAGCAAGAATAACTTAGCAATAAAGATTTATGACTGGGATTAAAAAAAATAAACCAGCATTTACTTTAGTGGAGATATTAGTGGTAGTATCTGTTGCTACTGTTTTAGTTACATTGTCGCTTTTCTATTTAAATGACTCCAGAAAGGGTTCACGGGATCTTAAAAGGGTTTCAGATATTAATCAAATCCAAACCGCCCTAGAGGCTTTTTATTATCATCAGGGGCGTTATCCTACTGCCGAAGAGTTTAATACTAGCTCGCTAGCCTATGGCGACGTTATTTATTTAAAAGAAATACCAACCTCACCAAAGGCTGATGGTGATTGTAGTGACGAAGAAAATACTTACTCTTATTCTGAAGATGGAATTAATAATGGTTCTTACGCCTTGTCTTTTTGTTTGGGTGGAGTTTCCGAGAATTTAACAGCTGGGCCCAAAATAGCCACTCCTGAGGCTTGGTTTTCAACAGCTTCTTCGGGCCCAAGCGAGGAATTACTATCTATTTCTAAAAGTGGAACAGGAAGTGGTACTGTTAGCAGTTCTCCTTCCGGTATAGATTGTGGCTCAACTTGTTTTTATTCTTATGAACAAGATACTTCAGTAACACTATCGGCCAGTTCTTCTGTCGGTAGTACTTTTTCTGGTTGGTCGGGCGCTTGTTCGGGTACTGGTTCTTGTGAAGTTTCTATGACCGAACCTAAGTCAGCAACAGCAAGCTTTACTATTAATAATTATGCCCTATCAGTGTCTAAGAGTGGGGCAGGAAGTGGTACTGTTAGTAGTTCTCCTTCGGGTATAGATTGTGGTGCCAGTTGTTCTGGTGATTTTGACTATGGGACTTCGGTTACTCTAAGTGCCGTCGCTCCAGTCGGTAGCGTTTTTACCGGATGGTCGGGCGAGGGTTGTTCAGGAACCGGAACCTGCGTTATTTCTGTCACCGAAGCTAAAAGTGTTAGCGCTAATTTTGATATAAGTTATTGTAGTTTAGATATAAGTAATGTTGTTTTTGAAGATTTTTTTACAGGTTCCACTCTGGATACTGATAAATGGACAGAAATTGGTGCTAGCTTTGGGTCGATTTCTGTTGCTGATGGTTATTTAAATATAGTTAACCAAACTGGCGGAAGTAGCAGTTTTATAGGCGCGGCTACTAAAGATTTTAGATTACAAGTTGGTCAAATTATAGAAACAAGAGTAAAAAATACCTCTGGTAGGCATTCAGCAGTAATTGCCTTTGGTCAGGCTAATTGGTATCCCTATCCTCATGGAGGTAGTATCGGGGCTTCTTTGTATTCTAGGGCTGACGCTAAAACAGCTACAATATCTTTAAGGAGAGCTAATAATACAACAAGCTCAGGCTCTCCAACTATCCAGGATTATACTGATTTTAGAGTTTTAAAAATGTTTAGGTTAACCCAAGATCTAATCGAGTTTTATGCTGACGGAACAAAGGTTGGTCAATTTACCGATGCTGGATTATCGGCCGGTTACGCTGTTTATTATTCATACGATGGTCATACTAAACCAAATACCGCCGTAATAGATTATTTATTAGTTTTCTCTGAGGGGGGAACAGTTAGCCCTGTTGTCAGTGAAGATCGAGTTTGTGGAACAGAGGTAACTCTAACCGCTGCTCCTAGCACTGGCTATGTCTTTGTTTCTTGGACGGATGAAGGTGATAATGTTTTAAGTACTAATAATCCATATTCCTTTAATCTTTCAACTAATCAAACAATAAAAGCAAATTTTTCTGACACGAGCCCTCCTCCTCCGGATGATGATCCTCCAGGGCCACAACCAATTTAAACTTTATCCATTTTTTAAAAATAATTTAAAGAGCCGTTAAGGCTCTTTTGTTATTATTAATTTGTTTTTAAAATCCTTTTAAAACACAAAATAAAAGTCATAAAATTCAAGGCCTTTTTATGGGATAAGGTTATTGAAGATGTGTTTCGGGGCGTCTTTATTAAATATTTTATTATTAAAATCCTCGACCAGGTTTTAACGATAGACTAATTTTATCAAGCGCCCCTAAAAGGATTATTATAATTAATAATAATAATTATGGATAAGGTTTTTTCTTTTTTAAAAAAATATCGCCGGAAAATTATTTTTATCTCTGTTTTTTTAATAATTTTTGTGTTTATCGTTTTCTTCTTTCTTAAAACTATTTACGGCTCTTGGTGGACTATTTATCCCCAGCGGGTCAAAAGTTTTATTTCCTTAAATCGTTTGGCTATTTCGGTCTACGAAGACCCTTGGTGTCGCCTGGATTGTTATTTAGAGCGCCAAATTTATCAGCAGGAGATTGTGAAGTTTATTAAAAATGATAAATTTGCTGAAAAAATAAAGAGGGTAATTTTAAATGAAGAAGGAAATTTAGCTTGGCGTTTGGAATTATTAAAAGTTTTATCTTTAGTAGAAAACAGGGAGGGTCTAACTATTTTTAATGACCTGCGAGACTATCTAAGCAGGACAGATGGTAATTTAGCGGTTAAACAGGCCATTGCTTACTATTTTTTGGATGAAAATTCGGAGGAGTATTTAGATTTATTAAAAAATCAATTAGCCAATGATTCTTACCCCACAGAAGAAAGACTAACTGTTTTGAAAAATTTAACTTCTTTAAATATCTCTCAAGCTGATTTTTATTTAGCCTTATTAGAGTTAAGCTCCGAAGATGATTTTAATATTGAATTATTACGAGCCCTAGGTGCCGACGAAGGTCGTTTTTCATTAAATCAAGAAAAATTATTTTCCAATTTAGAAAAAATTATTTTATCACCCAATTCCAGCTTCACCTCTCGTCGTCTAGCTATATTTATTCTCTCTGATTTTTTGGAAAACGAATTAGAAAAATTTGAAGATAAAAATTTTGTTGAAAGCAGAGTTTCGGATGATTTAAATGCTTATGATTTATTTAAGTATTTAATTGCTAATGAAAACATAGACATTTTTAGCCGGTATTTATTAGTGGATATTTTAAACAATAAGACCGAAACAAAGCAACCCTTGCCAGAAATTTCCACTGAAGAATGGGGGGTTTATTACGCCAATTAAAACAAGGACTGGCTTTTAGCCACGATTTACATAAGAGGTGGGGCCGGTGAAAACCGGCTCAATCTCGCTATAATTAATTTTTTTAGATCTATGTTGTTGAGAAAAAAAACGGCGCTTATTATAAGCGCCTTCGTTTTAAGTTTCTTTCTTAGTTTTTTCTGCGGACATTTGGCTCGGGCCATGCCAGTTGGAACCTTGCTTTATAGGACTTCCAGTAATGGCAACCTTTACGGCCACAACACTACTGAATTGGTAGTAGTAAAAAACAAAATGGTAAAAAATATTTATACTGGTCATGTGGCAATGTATATTGGTCAGGAGGATGGAGTTGATTATATAGTAGAGGCTATGCCTGATGGTATTATTAAACTTCCAGCTAAGTATTTTTTAAATTCAAAAAATGGTGAAAAATTAATTGGAGCCAAGATTCCTAAAAATTTAAGTGAAGTTCAAAGACTTAAAGTGGTAGAGCTAGCCAAACAATTAGCTGATAGTAATTTATCCTATGATTTTGATTTCAAAAAACAAAAAGGCCCCAATAGTGGGGAGTGGATTTGTGTTGGATTAACTGAAAAGATTTATGAAAGCGCCAATATTTCTAACCCCCTGGATTTAAGGGGATTGGAATATGATCCCCAGAAATATGCCGTTGATATTACCCCTGACGGTTTTGATGATTATAGTATTATTGATACTGATAGTGGCGATTGCCTTTCACGTAATAGAGAATTTTCTAAAATATCAGCCGATCGTCGCACTATTTTGCCCTTGCCAGAGGTTTTTGGTTTTAATGCTGGAAGGGAATACAATGGCGAGCGCTATTTCTTCTTTCCCTTAACTCAATATTTTCAGGAAAGTTTAGAAAATGTGTCAGTAGATATTCAATTAGAAAGTGATTTTATTGATAATAATGTCAGAGGTAAGGTTCCTGAAATAGCCATGATATTTCGTTGGAGCTTGGTTAATAATCCTGTTTCAGCTTTAAAAGGTATGGCCAATAAAATAGTTAGCATTTTTTCTGGTGATAAAAATTCTAGTAAGAATAAATTAACTGATTCTGATATCCATTCTTCAGTTGACAATAATATTGAAAAAGAGGAAGAAGATGTCGGGGAGGACGACTCTCTGTTAGTTAATAATTCAAGCGAAGACATTGTCGCAGTTGTTTCTAATGCTAATACTGAATCAGCCTCGCAAATTACCTTAGGCAAAGTTCAAAGTACTATTTCTATAGAGGATGGCCCTGGTTTAAATATTTCAGCTGAAAACCTTAGCTCCTCTAATCAGCCCGATGATTTTGCCAGCATTGAATTAAATAATCTCACTAACACCTCAACTGAAATCATTGAGGAGGAGGCAGAAGACGTTAAGGAGGAGCCAGAGATTATAGAGAATGAGTTAGATATTATGTTGGGCTTAGCGCAAAATTTATTAATTAGCAAAATTTACGCTACCTTAAGCGATGACTATATTGAAATTTATAATCCCACCAACAAAACTATCGATTTAGAAGAGGCTGGGGTCAGGTTGTATAAGGTTAAAACTAGTGCGACCCCATCCCTTATAATGCGTTTAGGAAATCTTAGCGATGGTTCTTACCCCGGAGGAGTAAAAATCTCTCCCTCAGGTCGATATTTAATAGCTAGAGTAAATGCTAGCGAGGAAATAAAATCTCAGGCTCAGGCTATTGCCACCAAAAGCGATTTTACCTTTGCTGGAAATGGTTACACTATTTATTTGAGTACCGGAGTTGTTTCTAGTGATATTGATGAAGACATTGTTGATAAAGTTGGTTTTGGTAAGGCTAAATATTTTCGCCAAAAATCAGCTCCAGAAATTTTGGATAATCATATTTTAGTACGTAAGGCTAAAAATAATTCTACGGCAATTTCTATGAAGACTGGTGAGTCTGATTATTTATTAGGCCATTCTTATAATAGTAAAAATAATTTTTCTGATTTTGTCTTAGTTTCTTTAATAGAAAATAATAATAATGAAAGTAATTCTAATAATACCAATAACAATTCCAGTAGTTCTAGCACTTCCAATAATTCTAACAGCTCAAATAGCTCTAATACTTCTAATGATAGCTCTTCTAACAGTAATTCTGATGATGATTCCTCTGATGACGAAAATAATACTAATGATCAAATAGCTAGCACCACCGAAGAAATAAAGCCCTTGTTAATAAGCAAAATTTATACCACTGGCAGCGATTCTTATGTGGAAATTTATAATCCTAATAATCAAGAAATAAATTTAGAAGAAGCTGGAATTAGACTTTATCGAGCTAAAACCAGCGCTACACCCTCTATTATGATGAGAATAGGGAACTTAAGCGACGGTTCTTATCCGGGCGGGGTCAGTGTTTCTCCTTTTGGCAAATACTTAATAACTCGTAGCTTGGCCTCCGATGAAACCAAGTCAATGGCCCAGGCTATTTCTACTAGAAGTGAATTCAATTTTCCCTTAGGTGGATATACGGTTTATTTGGCTGATGGGGCTGTTTCTTCGGACACCGATGAGGATATTATTGATAAAGTTGGTTTCGGTGACGCTGTTTATTATTGTGCTTTTCCAGCACCTGAAATTTTGGAAAATAATATTTTAGTTCGCAAGGCTACCAGTACTTCTACCGCTAGGGATATGTCAGTTTATGGTAATCATCATTCTTTGGGAAATAATTATGATACTAAAAATAATTTTTCCGACTTTGTTTTAGTGGACTTAAACTTTGATTATTCCCAAGCAGAAGAGACTGAAGGCGGCGATGATGATGAGGAAAACGAAAATACTGAAGGCGATGAAGATGGTGATGATAATGAACAAGGTGAGGAAGATCATAATCCCGAGGGTGAAGATAATGATGGGGTTATTGATCCTGTTTACCCTGATAATAATGAACCTGGTGATAACAACCCCGAAGAGCCCGACCCTGAAGACCCTGATCCCGAAGACCCCGACCCCAGCGATGATTCTGAAGAAAGCGATTCAAGTAACGAAGACGACGATGAGTCTAATAATGAAAATGGGGGAGTTGCTGATTATTGCCTAGCGCCAGGTTTATACTTAGATAATATTATTCATCTTTGGCACGCTGATGAATGCCAGGGATCCAACACCTTGGATTATATTAGTGGAGAATTGTCGGAAATTAATTTTTCTTGGCAGGAGGGCAAATTTGCTTGTAGTTTTAGGCAGTATTATGCTAATGGCTATTTAACAAAAACCCTAGACGAATCTTTTAGTTCTAATAATTTCACTCTCTCTTTCTACTATAATAATTTAAACATTAATTCGCGCCCAGAAATGAAGTTCTCTAATTCTATTAGTGGAGATTTTTTTAGGATTAGACTTTACCCCACTAATACCGATTTTTATAATACCCCCGGAGCTTATCTAAAAGATTATGCTTTAGTTTGGCCTAGCGACGGACAATGGCATTTTTTTACTTGGGTGGTTAATAAACCGGAAAATTATTGGGTACTATATCGTGACGGGGTAGAGGTTTATCGGAAAAATATGGAAAGCTCGCTTTTTATTGAGGTAGATGAATTTAGAATAAAGGGTGATAATAATTATAATTTAATGGATGAAATTGCTATTTTCAATCGAGCCCTATCACCAACTGAAATTGCTGATATTTATGACACCGACCTTCCTCTAAATCACATTAATTGCCAGGCAAGTCTGGTTGACTAAAAGATTTGTTTTTGGTATTATTTCTAATAGAATTGCTTTTAAAATTAATAGTTTTAATAGCAATTCTATTAGATCAAATAGATGGTTACTGTCATTATTATTTATTAATAAAGGCAGAGGAAAGTCCGGACTCTCAACAGTTGATAGTGGATAACGTCCACCGCTTTGTATCACTTCGGTGCTATAAAGTAGGGAAAGTGCCACAGAGACAATACTATCTCTAGCTTTCGGGTTAGAGAGAAAGGTGAAAAGTTGATTGAGGTTAATTTATTAGCCACAATCTTTGCCCTTTGGTAACAAAGGTGTCAGGGTAAACCCTATCAGAGAGCAAGAGTAAACCATGCCTTCGGGTATGACGAAAAGTAACTCGCACGAGCTAATTAGTAATAATTAGCCTAGATAAATGACCATCACGGAGCTTCGGCTCTGGACAGAATCCGGCTTATTTTTTGATCTTTTTTATTATTTACTTATTTTATGAAAAAAATCGATTTATTTTTTTCTTTTATTTTAGTCCCGCTGGACTTTATTTTGTTAGTTTTAGCTGGAGTTTCAGCTTATTTTATTAGGTTTTCTCGCTTCACTACCGAAATTAGGCCCATAATATTTGAATTAGACTTCGCTGTTTATTTCAAAATAGTTTTATTTGTGGCTTTTTTGTGGGTAATTATTTTTGCCCTTTCTTCGCTTTATTCCATGACTAGCCGAAGGTTGAGTCAGGAAATTCATCGAATTTTTTTAGCTTGTTCGGCTGGGTTTGTTTTGGTGATAATTCTGATATTTTTCCAAAGAGAATTGTTTGATTCTCGTTTTATAGTATTAATGGCCTGGTTTTTGGCTATAATCTATGTTTCCCTGGGGAGAATAATTGCTTATTGGATAAAAAAATCTTTGTATGCTCAGGGTTTTGGTAATAAAAATGTGATCTTAGTTGGTTCTAGCAAAACAGGGGATAACCTTATTAAAGAATTTTTTAATAAAAAATATTCTGGTTACAAGGTCGTAAAGCGAGTGAGAGATTTTTCTATTGAAACAGCTAGAGATTTAAGTGTTTTTATAGAAGAATTCAATAAAGAAGGGAAGTTAAGGAATGAAAGAGTTGATGAAATAATTCAAAGTGACCCAAATCTAAGTAAGGTAGAGACTTTACGCTTATATGATTTTGCTAATGAATATCATATTACTTTCAAATATGTAGCTGACTTATTAGAGGTCAAGGTTCTAAAAACTGAGGTTTCTGAGGTTGCTGGAATCCCCATGGTGGAGGTGAAAAGAACCACCCTGGATGGTTGGGGTAGAATAGTAAAAAGAATCTTTGATATTATTTTTTCTGGGTTGATTATTTTGATTTTGTCTCCAATCATTATTATAACTATTATTTTAATAAAAATTGATTCTCATGGTCCGGTCTTTTTCTATCGTCGAGATGATGGTTCGCCCGTTTTTCGTGTTGGTCAGGGGGGTAAAACTTTCAGATATTTTAAGTTTCGCTCCATGATTCCCGGAACAGATAGTATGCGCTATAACGAGCTATCGGATAAAAATGTTCGTAAAGATGGTCCTATGGTTAAAATTGCCGATGATCCTAGAATTACTCGGATAGGGAGGTTTATTAGGCGCTGGAGTATTGATGAGTTACCTGAATTATTTTTGGTTTTTGTTGGTAAGATGAGCTTGGTCGGACCTCGTCCTCATTTACCTGAGGAGGTTGCTAAATATGAGCAGCACCATAAAAAGACCTTAACCGTTAAGCCGGGGATAACTGGTTTAGCTCAGGTTTCTGGACGCAGTGATTTATTGTTTGAAGAAGAAGTCAAGTTAGATGTTTATTATATCGAAAATTGGTCCCTCTTATTAGATTTGTCAATACTATTTAGAACGCCTTTGGCTATATTCAGAAATAGAAAGGCTGAATAATAAAAAATATGAAAGTTGCTCTAATCCACGATCATTTAGCTCAAGACGGTGGAGCCGAAAAGGTTTTGGAAGTTTTTTGTCAGATGTTTCCCAAAGCTCCGATCTACACCTTGCTTTATGATAAGAAAAAAGTCGCTCATCGCTATCCAGACAGGCGCATAGATACTTCTATTATCCAGAAAATGCCTGGCGGTGTTCGGTTTTATCAATGGTACTTACCTTTTATGCCCATGGCAGTAGAGTTTTTTGATTTACGTGAGTATAATTTGGTTATTTCCGATACCAGCTCTTTCGCTAAGGGTGTTATAACTCAACCATCCACGGTGCATGTTTGTTATTGCCATACCCCTACTAGATATTTATGGAGCGACACTCATCAATATATTAATGAGTTAAAGTATAATAAATTTCTTAAAAAAATAGCTTCTTTAATTTTAAGTCGTATTAGATCCTGGGATAGATTGGCAGCTGATAGAGTCGATCATTTTATTGCCAACTCTAAGGCTGTTCAGGAGAGAATTACAAAGTATTACAAAAGAGATTCGGTAGTTATTTACCCACCGGTAGAGGTTGATAAATTCTTTATCGCCAGGGAATTAGAGGATTTTTTTCTAATAGGTTGTCGATTGGCCCCCTATAAAAGAGTTGATTTAGTAGTAGAAGTGTTTAAAAAGTTGGGCCTAAATTATAAGTTAAAAGTTTTTGGCGATGGAGTTGATTTGAAGCGTCTTAAGAAAATAGCTAAAAATTGTCCTAATATTGAATTTCTAGGTCGCATCAGTGATAAGGAGAAGGCTAGATTAATGAGCAAGTGCTTGGCCTTTTTAAACCCCCAAGAAGAAGATTTCGGAATATCCAAGGTGGAAGCTATGGCCTCGGGTCGTCCAGTTATTGCCTATAAAAAAGGGGGAGCCCTAGAGACTATAATAGAAGGGAAAACCGGAGTGTTTTTTGCTGAGCAAACCGTTGACTCTTTATCGACTGTTGTACAAAAATTTTATACAGATATAAAAGAGGGGCAGAAAAAATGGGATAGCCAGGAAATTAGGGAACATGCTAAGAAATTTTCTCGAGATAATTTTGAGGAAAATATTAAGAATTTTATTGATAAGGTCTATAATAAAGATAAGTTTTAGATTTATGAAGATCGGCATTGATGTTCGGGTTTTGCTGGATAAAAATTATAGTGGTGTTGCCAGCTTTACCTATAATTTATTAAAAAATATTATCAAAAAAGATGAGCGTGATGCTTATTATTTTTTTTATAATTCTTTTAAAAAGGCAAAATTACCCAGCTTTATTCCTGAGAGTAAAATTATTAGCACCAGGTATCCTAATAAAATTTTTAATTATTTTTTACAGAAAAGATTATCTTATCCTCGTTTGGACAAGATTGTTGGTGATGTTGATGTCTTTTATTTACCTCATATTAATTTTTCTTCTTTTTCTAGTAAAAGTAGAAATATTATAACCATTCATGACCTATCCTTTTTGCGTTATCCGGATTTTTTTAGTTCTCGAAAAAACTTTTGGCACCAAGCTATTAATATTAAGAAAAATATTAAAAAATTCAATAAAATAATCGCCGTTTCTCATAATACCAAAAATGACATTATCGAATTACTAGGTGTCTCTCCGGATAAAATAGAAGTTATTTATCCTGGACTACCAGAATTTCAATTTTCTAAGGTTTTTTCTTCTAATTATCTAGAGGAAAAATATAATATTAATCGTGATTATATTTTATATTTAGGAACTATTGAGCCTAGAAAAAATATCAGCGGATTAATATCAGCTTATAATTTGTTGCGTGATAATGGTCATAATTTTTTATTAGTTTTGGCTGGAGCTTGGGGTTGGAAAACAGCTGAAATACGAAAAGAATGGCAAAAATCTCCTTACAAAGATGATATTCGCTTTATTTCTTACGTAGATGACGAGGTGAAACCTCTTTTATATGAAAAGGCCCGGGCTTTTGTTTATCCTTCTTTTTATGAGGGTTTTGGTTTTCCGCCACTTGAAGCTATGAGTTTTTCCTTGCCAGTTGTAGCTAGTAATACTTCTAGTTTACCTGAGGTCTTAGGCGATGGAGCTTTATTAGTAAATCCAGACAAGCCTCAGGAGATTTATTCAGCTATGAAAAATGTTTTAATAGATGAAGATTTGCGACATAGTTTAATAAAAAGAGGACAAGCTAGAGTAGCTGAATTTTCTTGGGAAAAAACCTCCCAAGAATATCTAAATGTTTTTAGGTCGGTTTTAAAATCTGAAAAATATTCCAACTAAGTATTTAATAAAATATGTTAGACAAAAGATTAAAAAATAAAAAAGTTTTAGTAGCTATTTCTGGAGGAGTTGACTCAGCGGTGTCAGCTCATCTTTTGATTCAGGCTGGTTATTCTGTTAGTGGAATTTTTTTAAATTTCTGGAAGGATAATAGTGAACCTAGTTCAGAAAATAAGTGTTGCTCAATTCAGGCTCAAATGGATGCTAAAAAAGTTTGTTTAAATTTAGGTATCCCATTTTACACCTTTGATTTTTCTAAGGCTTTCAAAAAGGAGGTAGTCGATAATTTTTTAAATGAATATGCTATTGGTCGCACACCAAATCCTTGCGTTGTCTGTAATAAGAAAATAAAAATTGGGGGACTTTTGGAATATGCTAAATCCTTGGGCTTTGATTATTTGGCCACTGGTCACTATGGTTATATAGAAAAAGATGGGAAAGACTATAAAATGTTTAGAGGGGTCGACAAAAATAAAGATCAGACTTACTTTTTATATACCTTAAACCAAAAACAATTATCTAAATTATTACTACCCTTGGGTAAATTAAAAAAACCAGCTGTTAGACAAATTGCCAAGAAAGCCGGATTATTAGTAGCCTCTAAAAGCGATAGCCAGGAAATATGCTTTATTTCTGGTAAGCGTCATAATGATTTTTTAAAAAAATATTTGAAATTAAAGCCCGGCGAGATTCGATTGTTGGGTGATAATAAAAAGGTTGGTGAACATCAGGGGCTGTCGCTTTATACTATCGGACAAAGGAGGGGAATAGAAATTGGTGGAGATGGTCCTTATTATGTAGCGCAATTTGATTATGATAAAGATATATTATATGTAGTTCGCAATTTTAATGACACTATTTTATATAGCTCCAGCATGACATTAACTGATGTTAATTGGATGAACTTAAAAGAATTAAAATTTCCTCTAAGGGCTGACGTTGTAATTCGCTACCAACATAAACCAGTTAAGTGCTTAATTGATTATAATAAAAAAAATAATACCGCTCAGGTAAAATTTTTTAAGATACAACGTGCCATCACTCCCGGCCAAAGTGCCGTCTTCTATCGCGATAGCGAAGTTCTAGGTGGAGGAATAATTAATTGAGATCTTGCCTTCCGTGTCACCCCCGGCGAGCGTAGCGAGGGAAGGGGGTCCAGGGTTGGTCCATATAAATAATAATACTTATAAAATGACCAAAGAGTACAATTATTATATTTATATATTATCAAATAAAAGAAACGGAACATTATATATCGGAGTAACTAATAATTTACTCTCAAGGACATTCCAACATAAATTAAAAGAAAATAAAAATAGCTTTAGCGCTAAATATAAAACAGACAAATTGGTTTATTATGAAAATTATCAATATATTGAAGACGCTTTAAATAGAGAGAAGGAGTTAAAAAAATGGAATAGATCTTGGAAAATAAAAAATTAATAGAAGAAGAAAATCCTACTTGGAGGGATATGTTTAGGGATATGGATTAATAACAAAAGATTTATCGAGTTAACCCTGGACCCCATTCCCTTCCCACGTAAAAACTCTCAGTTGCACTTCGTGCACCTTCGAGTTAACGTGGGTCGCCGGGGGTGACAAGGGAAAAATAAATTGTGCCGATGGTGGGAATCGAACCCACAAGCCTTGCGGCACACGAGTTTGAGTCGTGCGTGTTTGCCAGTTTCACCACATCGGCCGATGCAGGAATATATTAGATTATTTTTCCGTAATTGTCAAAATTTTATTTGCCATTTTTTATTAGATGAATTATAATATTAGAGTAATTAATTCTTATTTTATTTTATGGGAAAAATAATTTCCATTGTTAACCAAAAGGGAGGTGTCGGAAAAACAACCACTTCAGTCAACCTCGGAGCTTATCTAGCTCATTTTGGTAAAAAAGTTTTATTGGTGGACGTGGATCCTCAGGCCAATGCTACTTCAGGCCTAGGCGTTGATCATCGTCAGGTTGAAAAAGGTATTTACGATGTTCTAATGGGTGATTGTCCAATATCTGAAGTTATACTTAAAACTAAACAAGACAATTTTTTTCTTATTCCAGCTACGGTCAACTTATCCGGAGCTTTGATTGAATTGGTTGAAGTAGAGAATAGAGAATTTAGTTTACTTTCGGCCCTGGAGGAAATCAAGGAAAAATTTGATTATATTATTATTGATGGACCGCCTTCTTTGGGGCTATTAACAGTAAATATTTTAGTCGCTTCTGATAGAGTTTTAATTCCTATCCAAAGTGAATATTATGCTCTAGAGGGATTAAGTCAGCTCATGGAAACTATTTCTTTAATACAAAATAACTTACGACCGCAATTAGGAATATTAGGAGTAGTTATAACCATGTTTGATAAGAGAAATCGTTTATCAGCCCTGGTTAGAGACGAGTTGTACAAATATTTTCCTAATAAGGTTTTTAAATCAATAATCCCTCGTACCGTTCGCTTGGCCGAGGCTCCTAGCTATGGTCTTAGTATTTTGCAATATGATCCCAAGTCATCAGGTGCTAAAGCTTATGAGGAATTAGCCAAAGAAATTATTAATTTAAGTTAAAATAAAATTATGGCAAATAAAGGATTGGGAAGAGGATTAGGTTCTCTTATTCCTAAAAAAATAAATATTAATGATTATTCAGATTTTTCGTTAGATGAAAAAAGCAAAGAATTGGTTGATAGTAGGGGGGGAGTAGTTGAAGTTGACCCTAAAAAAATAGTTCCCAACCCTTATCAACCTCGTAAAGAATTTGATCCTATTTCTTTGAATAATTTAGTTGAGTCAATTAAGGAGCATGGCATAATCCAGCCCCTAATAGTTAGCCCCGAAAAAGATGGTTCTTATGAGTTAATTGCTGGAGAAAGGCGTTTACGTAGTGCCATAGAGCTAAATATGTTCAGTGTTCCGGTAATTGTTCGTGATATTAGTAATCAGAAAAAATTAGAGTTAGCTTTAATTGAAAACCTACAACGAGAAGACTTAAATCCAATAGACTCAGCTGTGGCTTATAATCAATTAATAAATGAATTCAATTTAACTCAAGATGATTTGGCTAAAAAGTTGGGGAAACCAAGGTCTACTATTACTAACACTCTTAGATTTTTAGCTCTACCTGAAGAGATTAAAAAAGCTTTAACCGAAAAAAGAATTTCCGAGGCTCATGCTAAGTATTTATTAGGATTAGACAACGAGGTTAAGCAGTTGACAATTTTCCGTAAAATATTGTACAATAATCTTTCAGTTAGGGAGACAAATAAATTAATTAGAGAATCCGGCGGAACCAGAAAGGCCAAGGTGATTATTGGGGAAAATGACAAGAAAATTATTGATTCTTTACAAACATATTTAGGGACCAAGGTTGATATTAAAAGAGCTCAAAAGGGTGGTAAGGTGGAAATTAATTTTTATTCCGACGATGATTTAAATAGTATTATTAAAAAAATAATGTAAAACCACAAAACAGGGAAAACCATGAAATACAACTTTATTATGGAAGCTGTCCAAGTAATTGGAATTATTCTTTCCTTTTTGAGCCTGTTTATTATGATTTTTTGGGGCGGAATCTCCTTGCTCGGTTTCTATCTTAAACAAGTAGAGGATATTGAGCGGGAGACACTTGAAAAATAAAGAGGGGAGACAGAGGAGTGGTGAGGCCGGACAAATCCGGCCTTTTTTATTTAATATTTGTCTTATACTCAAAAATAAATTATAATAGAGTAAGGTTTGAAAAACAATAGTTTTTTATTGTTATTTTTTATTTTTTATCTTTTTTTATGTCATTTGTCCACCTACATAATCATACTCATTATTCTCTTTTAGACGGTTTAGCTAAGATAGACGATCTTATTGCTTTGGCTAAGCAGCAGGGGTCTCCAGCTATTGCCATTACTGATCACGGGGTTATGTATGGTGTAATAGAGTTTTATAAAAAATGTAAAAAAGCTGGAATAAAACCAATAATCGGGGTAGAAATTTATTTAGCCCCAAAATCTCGTTTTGATAAAAACACAAGAGAGGATGCTAAAAATTTTCACTTATTATTATTAGCCAAAAATAATATTGGTTATCAAAATTTAATTAAATTAACCTCCTTGGCTCACTTGGAGGGTTTTTATTATAAACCTCGAGTTGATTGGGAGCTCTTAGAAAAATATCATGAAGGTCTTATTGCTTCTACAGCTTGTTTGGGGGGCGAAATTCCATATTTAATTAGAGGTGGAAAGATGGATTATGTTAAAAAAAGAATTTTGGAATACAATAATCTTTTTGGTCAGGATAATTTTTATCTAGAAATTCAAGATCATCCCGAGTTAGAGGGTCAAGCAGAAAATAATAACCAATTAATAAAACTTTCGCGTGAATTAAATATTCCTTTAGTGGCCACTAATGACGTTCATTATATAGAGAAGGATGATGATGAAGCTCAGGATATTTTACTGTGTTTACAAAATAAAAAGAAAAGAGAGGACGTTGATAGAATGAAAATGATAGGCTACGGGGATTATTCTTGTCGTGACCCTAAGGAGATTATAGAGGCTTTTAAAGATGTCCCTGATGCCGTTGAAAACACTTTAAAGATTGCGGAGAGATGTAACGTTGAGATTAATTTAGATGAAGTTCATCTACCTCACTTTGAAGTTCCTGAGGGCTATGATCAAGCTTCTTTTTTACGTAAATGGTGTGAGGACGGCATAAAAATTCGTTTTCCTGATGTTGAGGAAGAGGAGTTAAAAGAGATTAGAACAAGAATGGATTACGAGTTAGAGGTTATTAATAAAATGGGTTGGCCTTCATATTTCTTAATTGTAGCTGATTTAGTTAATTGGGCTAAAAATCAAAAAATTGTTGTTGGACCAGGACGTGGTAGCGCTGCTGGATCTTTGGTTTGCTATTTAACTGGAATTACTAATTTGGATCCTATTAGATATGAATTGCTCTTTGAGAGATTTTTAAATCCTGACAGAATATCTATGCCTGATATTGATTTGGACTTTGCTGACACTCGACGAGATGAGGTTATTTCTTATGTAGCTGAAAAATATGGGCATGATAATGTCGCCCAGATTATCACTTTTGGAACTATGGCTGCTCGAGCTGCTGTTCGAGATGTAGGTCGAGTTTTAGATGAGCCTTATGATTTTTGTGATAAATTAGCCAAGATGATTCCAATGAATTACAAGGTTAAGGAGGCGGTAGAAAATTTACCCGAAGTTAAAGATATTTATAAAAAAGATCCAGCTGCTAAAAGAATTTTAGATTTTGCTCAAAAATTAGAAGGTGTTGCTAGGCACGCCTCTACTCATGCCTGTGGTGTTTTAATAACCAAGGAGCCTCTGACCAATTATGTTCCTTTACAGTATGCATCTTCTTCTGACAAAAGTATTGTTTCACAATATTCACTTCACCCGGTTGATGATTTGGGCTTATTGAAAGTTGATTTTTTAGGATTAAAGAATCTTACTATTATTGAAGCTGCTATTAAAATTATTAAAAACACTCGAGAGGTAGAGATTGATATTGATAAAATTCCCCTAGATGATAAAAAAACATTAGAATTATTTAAAAAAGGAGCAACTACTGGAGTTTTTCAGTTTGAGTCAGGTGGTATGAAGCGGTACTTGAAGGAATTAAAGCCAGGAAAGTTTGAGCATATAATTGCCATGGTGGCTCTCTATCGTCCCGGACCAATGGAATGGATTCCAGAATTTATTGCTGGTCGACATGGACGTGAAATGACCTATTTACACCCCAAGCTAAAACCAATTTTAGAAAAAACTTATGGAGTGGCTGTTTATCAGGAGCAGGTTATGCAAATTTCTCGAGAGTTAGCTGGTTTTACTCGGGGAGAGGCTGATACCCTGAGAAAAGCTATGGGTAAAAAAATACCTGAACTCTTGGCTGAGCAAAAAGAGATGTTTGTTGATGGTTGTATAAAGAATGGTTTGGGTAAAAAATTAGCTGAAAAAATATTTTCTTTTATTGAACCTTTTGCTGGTTACGGCTTTAATCGTTCTCACGCTGCTTGCTATGCTATGATTGGCTATCAGACTGCCTATCTCAAGGCGCATTATCCATCCGAGTTTATGGCTGCTTTACTTACTGCAGACCAAAATGACACTGATAGAATCGCTATAGAAATCGATGAATGCAGAAGTATGGGGATGGAAATCATGCCTCCGGACATTAACGAATCTTTTGCTTCTTTTACGGTTGTTACTAGTGGAACTGTTCAAAACAAAGCTGTTGCCGAGGTGGAAAAAACAAAAACAATTCGGTTTGGTTTGAATGCTATCAAAAATGTTGGTCATCATATTGTCGAGGAGATAATTAAAGAGCGCAAAGCTAATGGACCCTATAAAAATATTTTTGATTTGCTAGAACGAGTCTTGGATAAAGATTTAAATAAAAAATCTTTGGAAAGTTTAATAAAATGCGGGGCCTTTGATCAATTTGAAGACAGGGGAGTGCTACTCGGAAGCCTAGAGTCCCTGTTGGAATTCAATAAGGAGATATCTCGCGTCAAAAACAGCCCCCAAATTTCTTTATTTGCTGAATCGCCTGATGCTATGGTTTTTAACTATCCTCGCCTCGACAAAAAAATAGAAATTAATAATAACGAAAAGCTGCAATGGGAAAAAGAGTTACTCGGTCTTTATATTTCCGAGCATCCCTTCAATGATTTTAAAGGAAAATTAGGAGATGATATAATTTCCTTAGGTAATTTAAAAAACTACAAGAATCAAGATGTTTTATCAGCTGGAGTAGTTTCAGTTATTAAAAAAATTATCACCAAGAAAAATGATAATATGCTTTTCGTCAAAATAGAGGATGGGATTTCTTTTGTAGAAATTTTGGTTTTTCCAAAAGTTTTAAAAGAAACTCCAGATATTTGGCAGGAAGGGAAGACGGTTTTATTAAATGCTAACGTCTCTGATAAGGACGGAGAAATAAAATTATTAGTTAATAAGGCGGTTGTTTTGGACGTGGATAATTTAAAAACTACTTTAAAAGATTTTAGAAATATAAAAATACCCAAGCGATTTAATGCCAATGGTGGTGGAAATGGTTTTTATGGAAATGGCAACGGTTATAATAATTACAATAATGGAAACGGATCTTATGTTCCACAAAGTACCAGCAAATCATTGGGAATAGCTATAAAAAATGGTATTACCCCAGAGATTTTCAATAAAATAAAAGGAATACTAGAATCATATCCGGGTTCCGATGCTGTTTATTTAAAAGTAAATTTGCCTGATGGTGAAAAATTAATTAAGTCTGACTTAAAGGTTGATAATTGCCCAGAATTAAAAGATGAGTTGAAAAATGAATTGTCTGACTTAGTAGATATTGTTTAATTCTATTAAAAATGTTATTATTTTATTATAATGCTTTCTTAAATTAAAAATAAATTATCAATTCTATGCCTTTAAAAAAACCAGCAATCAAGCCTACGAAAAAAACCAAAACTAGCAAGGCTTCAACGAATAAAAAAGTTTCAAAAAAGACAGAGGATGTTGTTGAGGAAAAAAAAATTTCTCCTCCAGTTACTGTCTTAGACTCACAAAAAGAATTTTTTCGGTTAATGTCTGAAAGAATAAAAGAAGATATGCCTGAAGATGAGGCGATTGTTGATGATTTTTCCGAGACAAATGATAATAACTCAGACAAAATAATTCATATTGGGAAAGTTTCTCTTTATAGAAAAATGTTTTGGCGTTTTTCTTTTCTAGTAGCTATTTTATTAGTAGCTGTTTTTTATTTTTCTATTATTAGCTTAGAAGTTGTTATAAAAAGTGATGAAAAATCAATTGATGATAGCCTTAATTTTTATGCTTATTCCGACAGTGCTCAGGTAAACATAGATAGGGCTGTCCAGGCTAATATTAATAGAGTAGAGTTGAGTGTTACAGATAGTTTTCCTAGTACTGGTCAAAAAAATCTAGGCGGTCAGGTCACTGGAAAAGTTACTATAATAAATAATTATACCAGAAATCAGCCTTTAGTAGCTACAACTCGCTTACTTAGTCCGGATAATAAACTATTTCGTCTTAAAAATACAGTAAATGTTCCTGCCGGTGGATCACTTGAGGTTGAGATTTATGCCGATGAAATTTCTGCTGATATGGCCATTGCTCCAACTAGATTTATTATTCCTGGCCTATGGGAGGGAATCCAAGACAAAATCTACGCCGAAAGTTATCAGAACTTCGTTTATAGTCAAGAATCTGTAAAATTTGTTGCTCAATCAGATATTGATAAGGCAATTAATATTCTAAATCAATCTCTAATAGACGAGGCTAAGAGCAAGGATAAAGGATCTAGCGGCTCAATGAAAAATATTTTTACTTTAGATTCTTCTAGTATTGAGGTTATTATTAGCGAGGAAGTTGGAACCGAGGTTGATTCTTTTACAGTTACTATCGAAGGTGTCGTTAATATGATAACATTAAACGAAGAGGACGTAATTGGCGTTATAAAAAAGAGATTAGAGATTTTAGACTTTAATCAAGATAGATCCGAAGTAGATTCAGAATCTCTTAATTACAATCTTCTTAGTTTTAATTCTTCTAAATCTTTAGCTGAGATTAAGGTCAATTTTTCCGCTAAAGCCTCCTCTGTTAAGGATTCGGGATCTTTTAAAAAAGATTATTTAGTGAATTTAAATGAAGGTCAAATTAGGGCTTACTTAGATAATATTCCCGAAATAGATTCTTATGAGCTAGTTTTTAAGCCTAATTTTTTCAAAAGAGCTCCTATGTTTTCTGGTCGTATAACTGTTAGTTATAAATAATATCCATGAAGGCACTAAAGGACTTTTTACCAACTACAGTTGTTATGGCTATTGTTTTAGGTGTTTATCTCTTAGTTAAAAGCTTGCTCCATTCTTTATATTTTTAAAAATTTTTAGATGTTAAAAATTGAAAAAGTATTATTGAGTCAAAAAAACCCATCTAAATCAAAAATATTATCCCGCTACTTCAAGACTGGTCCAGGGGAATATGGAGAGGGGGATGTTTTTTTAGGTATCACTGTGGTTGATCAACGAGAAATTATTAAAAATTTTATTGACCTATCGCTACAAGATTTACAAAAACTATTAAACTCTAAATATCATGAATTCCGTTTTTCGGCTCTTTTGATTTTAATCAAAAAGTGTCAAAAAGCTGATTCCCGAGAAAAGAAAAAGATAGTAGATTTTTATTTGAAAAATATTAAAAATATTAATAATTGGGACTTGGTCGATGTTAGTTGTCATTACATTATTGGAGATTATCTTTTTGATAAAGATAGAAAGATTCTTTATGAACTAGCTGTTTCTAAGAATCTTTGGGCCAGAAGAATTGCTGTAGTTACCACCTTTTATTTTATTAAAAGAAATGATTTAAAAGATATTTTTAAATTATCCCAGCTTTTATTAGGGGATAATCACGATTTAATACATAAGGCTGTAGGTTGGATGCTGAGAGAAGCTGGAAAGAAGGATGTTAATAGATTGGAAAAGTTTTTAATAAAAAATAGAAATAGAATTCCTCGTACTACGCTTCGTTATGCTATTGAAAGGTTTCCCGAGAAGAAAAGAAAAATTTTCTTAAAAAGTAATTTAATTATATGAAAAAAATGAATCAAGCTATGATTCAGGAAAGAGTTGATAATCTTAATAGAAAGATAATCCATATTATCTCCGCTATTTTAATAGCTTTTTTCCCTTATTTTTTTACACTTAGAGAGATAATTTTTATTTCTTTATTTTTTGCTTTTTTGTTTTCTTTGGCCAGGGTTTTTAATGCAATTAAAATTTTTAATTTATTTAAAATAATAAACAAGGTAAATAGGATTTCCTGGGGGGAGGTTTTTTATCCTCTAGGAGTAATGTTGTCGGCTATTTTTTTTCTACCTGACAGAATATTAGCCTTTCAGTTTGGAATTTTAGTCTTAGGTTTATCTGACGCCTTGGCCAATATTTTTGGGGGACTATTTGGCACCTACAAGGTTAAAATTTTCAATGGTATTAAAAGTCTAGAAGGATCTGCAGTTTTCTTTGTAGTTACTCTTTTATTATTAATTGTGTTTCAGGGCTGGGCTGGTGTTTATTTTTCCGTTCCTTTTTTATTTGTAGCTCTAATTTTAACTAGTATTGAATTTGCCTTATTCTTTGGTCTAGATAATTTGTTTTTACCAATATTAGCATCTTATCTCTTTACTCTAGTCTAATTTTTATATGAAGAAAATAAAGGTATTAAGCATTGGTAGTGTTAAGGAAAATTTTTATAAATTAGCCATCTTGGAATATGAGAAGAGGTTGTCCAAGGATGTAAAAATAGAGTTTGTAGAATTACCAGCTAAAAGTTTTTCTGATAAAAATACCCTTATAATTAAGAAGCAGGAAAGTGAAAGGGTTTTGGAGTTTTTAGAGAAAAATAAAGATTCCGAAATTTTTTTATTAGCTGAAAAGGGTGAAGAGTTAGACTCAGTAGAATTTTCCCAGAGAATATTTTCCATTAACAAACCAATAATTTTTGTGATTGGCGGAGCTCTGGGATTGGATTTTGAGATTTTGTCAGGTTATAAAAAAATGTCGTTATCAAAAATGACCTTTCTACACGAAATGACTAAGATTATCTTATTAGAACAAATTTATCGTGCAGTTAGCATTGAAAAAGGTAAAAAATATCATTATTGATTTTGTCTAATTGTTTTTATTACTTTCAGTAGAAAGTCGGTCTAAGCCATAAATAAAAAACCCGGCGTGTTAGAACCACCGGGTATCTTTTTGAATTTCTTTTCACTAAACAGCTATCAAAATTGCTCCGATAACTGCCAGTAAAATGGCTATTGTTTTTTGTTTTAGATTTTTTCTCTCTTTAAAGAATAGAAATGAAATCAAGAAAACAAAAATAGCCGATGTTTCTTTTAATGCCATAGCATATGCTACTGGCCCAGACTCTAGGGCTAAGTAGCTGTTGATATTTGCTATAGCAGCGGCCAAACTTATGCTTATTAACCCAATATAAAAATACTTGGGCCAAGAAGCTCTACCTTTTTTTGAAATAATCAGATATTCCTTTCTGATTATAAAAGGTATTACAAAAGTCAGGGCAATTAAAAAATGCAGAATAACCGCTGTTGTTGCCGCCGAAGAGAGGTTAATAGCCTCTTTTCTTAGGCTTGGCGTAAAAGTCCAGGCGATAAAAACAATTGCCAGCATCAACTTGGCTTGGTGTTTGTTTTTTTTATCACTACTGGACACCCTCCCTTTTTCATAGTCAATTAATATAGCTCCCGAAATAGCTAAAATTATTCCCAATATTCCAACCCAGGAAAGCTTTTCATCAAAAAACCACCAAGCCGGGATAATAGATCCGACGGAAGTTAGTGAAATAATTGGGACAATATAGCTAAGCTCCGCTATTCTGAAAGCCTTGAAAAGGGCTAATAAGGCCACCACTTCCAGGAAGCAGTGTATAGCAATCATTAGCCAAAAATTTGACGAAAGGCTGCCGAGCGATAAACCTACTCCCTTGAGGGGGAAGTAGAAAATGTACAGAAATAGCCCCGAAAGGAAGAACATCAAGAATCCTACCAGGCTATCAAGTCGCTTGTCGCGTACTAAGCGGCTCTTAATGGCAAACTGTATTGCCGCAAAAATTGCCGAAGTTATTCCCAAAAGAAACCAGTCCATATTATTTTCTTTTTTTTTAATGAGCATTGATTTTGTTGCTAGGGCTTTAAATCACCCTTCATTCTTCTCTAAACAGCCTTAATGGGCTGTTTGTTCATAAGAATACATTATTATATCATATTTGAATTTATTTGTCAATACTAGGCTATTAAGTATTGACAAATATTTTATAATATTTTAAGATGTCAGGATATATTAAAAATATTAATATATTAAGATATATTAAAATAGTTCTTTGAAAAAGTTCTTTTTATATTATGGTTAGTACTTATAAGCTTTTTATTCGAAATCTTATAAGTGCTAACCAAATAAAAAGAGAGCTATGAAAACAAAAGTCGGAACAACCCTTTATGCATTATTTTTGTCAATCTTTTTTGTTTTTGTAGTGAGCTGTAGCTCCTACAATAACAACGATGTTGATGCTACAGCAATCACAAAAGCTGAAGAAGCGACAGTCACCCCCGCCTCTTTAATTGATTTTACTGAGGATACCAACTTTTTTTCAGAGATTGACTTCTCGAGCATTGATTCTCCGGAAGATTATTTGAAGGTAAGAAATAATCTTTTTGAAGAGTATATGGATGCTAATATGAAATTTTATGAAAGCTATTTAATGTTCAAAATGAAAGCTTTCAGTATTTACTCTGAAAAAGAGAAAGAGGCAGTCATGGTTTTTCGTAAAAGTAGCGAAGAAGATTATCTAAACTGGCTGGATGCTGAAAAGACGAGAGATTATGAGCGCTTAAGTCAGATAGAAAAAAACCCGTCCTATATAGAATATAAATCGGTTAAGGACAGGGAGTACGCTATCTTTAAAGAGACAGAAAAAAGCCTCCATGAGGTCTACTTAAAAAAACAAGAGGCCTTGTACAATGAGCGCGAAAGAAGGGGAGCCTTGGCTTATTCTGCGTATAAGAAGAATAAGTAGAAGACAATAAAGAGTTGCCCCCGTTAAAATTTTTGACGGGGTTTTTTATTTGAATTTAAAATATCATAATGTTATAATTACAATATTATAGTAGCCCTAAATTTAGAAATTAAGTTAAATCTTTATTAAATTTTAATTTAAAAATATATGATAGCAGATAGCACTTTGTTTACCTTGCTCATTGTTTTAAGTCTTGGACTCATTATTCCTGAGCTTTTTAAAAAATCTAGGGTTCCTTTTTTAACCTTAATAATTTTAGCCGGAGCAATAACTGGTCCTTATGGCTTGAATTATGTCCAGGTAGATTCGACTATTAGCTTCTTTGGTTTTTTGGGTATGGCATTTCTAATGTTTATGGCTGGGCTGGAAACAGATATAACCAAAATATATAAATCCAAGTACAAGCTATCGTTAATGGCGTCTTTCAACTCTATTATTCCTTTTATTTTTGGACTGGCTATTACTAGATTTTTTGGTTATTCTTGGGATGTAAGTATTTTAGTGGGGATAATATTTATATCGTCTTCCGTGGCTGTCATCACCTCTTTTTTAAAGGATTATAAATCCATATCCAAGGATGTTTCCCAATTAATATTATCAGCTGTGATGATAATTGATATAATAAGTCTCGTTGCCCTAGGTTTTATTTTGCAAACCGCCTCAAAGATAACTGTGTTGCCCCTACCTGTCTATTTGGTCGTTTTGCTTCTCTCTATATTTGTCTTGCTTCGTGTCGTTCCCCCCATGACTAAAAATATTATAAAAAAAAGGTTTTTATACGATTATGGTCATGAGGCAAGATTGCGTTTTATTATTATTATTTTAGTTGGGGTTGTTGCTTATTTTTCTTTTCTTGGAGCCCATCCAATATTAGCATCATTTTTAGCAGGACTCTCTTTGTCGGGAGTTGTCATTTATGAGAAGTCAGAAATATTAAAGTATAAGTTAAATGCTATTGGTTACGGTCTTTTTATTCCTGTTTTCTTTTTTGTGGTAGGAATGGATATTAATATATCCCTGCTTAAAGAATTCGATGTTAGAAATGTTTTAATGATTTCGCTTGTACTAGGGCTAATATTATCTAAATTTTTTAGTGGGTATATTGCTGGCAAAATGGTTGGGCTTTCTAAAAAAGAAGCTTCTTTATTTGGTTCAATATCAATAACTCAGCTAACAACAACCTTGGCTGTTACTTATGCTGCTTCATCTGTTGGGCTATTGGACTCTACCTTAACCACATCAATTATATTATTGGCGGTTATAACAACAATAATTGGACCAGTTTTATCATCCTACATATCTAGCAAAAGCGTTTAATTTTTGTAAATATGAATTTAATATAAGAGAAACTAAAACAATGTCTAAACCATTATTCAACTTAAAATCAACTTTTCAGCCTGCTGGTGATCAACCAGGGGCTATTTCTAAGCTTCAAAAAGGCCTGGAGAGGGGTTTTTCTTATCAAACCCTCCTTGGAGTCACTGGATCAGGGAAAACTTTTACTGTTGCCAATATTATTAAAAATATAAATAAACCTGTTTTAGTAATGGCGCCAAACAAATCACTGGCTGCTCAACTATATCGTGAGTATAAAAATTTTTTTCCTGAAAATGCTGTTCATTATTTTGTTTCTTATTATGACTATTATCAGCCCGAAGCCTACTTGCCTAACTCTGACACCTATATTGAAAAAGAAGCTATGATCAACGAGGAGATTGATCGCTTGCGTCATGGAGCAACTTCGGCCCTGCTTTCTCGACGGGATGTTATTATTGTGGCCTCGGTTTCTTGTATATATAATTTAGGTGTGCCGGTCAGCTATATGGAGGCTTCACTTCATTTAGAAAAGGACAAGTCTATGACCAGGGCTGACTTAATTTCGCAATTAATAAAAATGCAGTTTGAACGAGTTAATGGTGATGTTAAGCGTGGACAATTTAGAGTTCGGGGTGATGTTTTTGAAATTCGACCGATGTCAGAAAATATTATTTACCGCTTAGAGTTAGAAAATCAAGCTATTTCCGATTTAACTATAATTGATAATTTGACTAAAAATATTTTAGAGCATCTTCCGGAAATAGTTATTTTCCCACCTAAACACTTTGTTTCCACTAAACCACAAATTGAGCAAGCTATAAAAAGTATTCAAGAGGAATTGAAAGACCGCTTAAAGTATTTTAAGAAAAACAAGTTATATTTAGAGGCCGAAAGACTGGAGCGTCGAGTTCGTTATGACATGGAAATGCTTCGTAGTCTAGGTTATTGTCACGGGATTGAAAATTATTCTCGACATCTAACTGGAAAGTTAGCGGGGGAAGCTCCGGATTCTTTATTGGAGTATTTTCCTAAAGATGAAAAAGGGAAGGCTGATTTTTTGTTAATTATAGACGAGAGCCATATTGCTGTGCCCCAAATTGGAGGAATGTATGCCGGCGATCGTAGTCGTAAGGATACTTTAGTGAAATATGGTTGGCGCTTACCATCAGCCTTGGATAATAGACCGCTGAAGTTTGCTGAATTTGAAAAAAAAATTGGTCAAGTAATTTTTACCACGGCTACTCCAGGAAAGTTTGAATTGGAACACTCCCGACAAATAGCTGAACAAGTTATTCGCCCGACCGGTTTAATAGAGCCGGAAATAGAAATTCGTCCCGTTTTTGATAAGAAGAAAAATTATAGTCAAATTGATGACATTATTTCTGAGGCTCAGAAAATAATTAAAAAAGAGGAGAGGGTTATTATAAATACCTTGACTAAAAAACAAGCTGAGGACTTGGACTCTTATTTGAGACAAAAGAATATTAAGTCTAATTATGTTCACTCCGATACCAAAACCTTAGCTCGAACAGAAATCTTAAAAAACTTTCGATTAGGAGAATTCGATATTTTAATTGGAGTTAATTTATTACGTGAGGGATTGGACTTGCCCGAGGTTTCCTTAGTGGCAATTTTAGACGCTGATAGGGAGGGTTTCTTGCGCAGTCAAACATCACTTATTCAAACTATGGGTCGAGCGGCGCGTAATGTTTCTGGTAAAATCATTTTATATGCAGATAAGATTACGGGCTCAATAAAAAATGCTACTAATGAAGTAGAAAGAAGGCGCAAAAAACAATTAGCCTATAACAAAAAACATAATATTGATCCGAAAACAGTTATTAAAAAAATTGAAGACTTCTTAGATTTAAATGCCGGCGATGATACTGATGATGATGAAAAAATACCCAAAATTTATTAATTATTTTTAGATTATAAAGTTTATTAAAAAAATGAGCCTGAGACTCATTTTTTATTTTAAGTAATTTTTGAGTAGGTCTATTTAAAAGACTCTTAATAAATAGAACGATCCTAGAAATAAAAATATTAATGCTGCTACTAAATTAAAGATATTTATAAATTTAGGAGAAACAATTTTTATTCTCATGGTGAAAAAAGCAATCAAGAAGATAATTAGTTCGTCCAACATGTAAAAAAGTAAGAATAAAACAATATAAGAGATACTGGCCCCAGTAGATATCCCTGATTCTACTAATATACCAGTAAAGAGAACTGGTAAAAAAGCTGAGCAGGGGAATTCTATTATAGTAACGGCCGCAGCAAATAGAGCTACGACTCCTATTAATACGGCTATATTTTTCTTTTTAGCAAATATTTTTTCAACCTTAGGTGAAAGCTTGGCAATAATCCCGCCAGAACTACAGGTCGCTCCTTGTTTAAATGATTTAATGAATTCTCTGAGCAAATAAAACCCTCCAACTAAAGAAATGATTCCAATTAGTAATTCCATGCTTTTTATGTAGGGGGAGATAACAGAAAAAAATTGGTGCCACATAAAAATTAATAGTCCGTAAGTTAGGGTGGTAGTAAATAAGAATATTCCTCCGATTAAAAATATCCTTTTTCTAGACCCTAAAACCATTACCAAGCCTAGTATAATTATCAATGCGCCCAGTGAGCAAACATTAAAACCATCCACGGTTCCCAGTACTATTGCCAAAACTGGCAGAGAGACGTCATAAACATTAACTTCCCCAATAAGAGGTATTTTTATGGTGTTGGAAGAATCACTTTTTTCTAGTCCAGCAACTATTTTTTCAATATTATTGGCGATATCATCATTAAATCCGATAAAGAAATTATCATCTATGAAAGTAGCTGGTACCAAGCCTTGTTTACTCTTGGGAACTTGATATTCTTGATATAGTAAATTTATTTTTTCAATATTTTGTGAAAAATTATATTCATTAACAATTACTTCTGGATAATCTTTTTTTAACTCCTTTAAAAACTCTTTCTCAGCTAAACAGTGAGGGCAGGTAGGGCTGCCAAAGAAATTTATTTCCATAGAACTTTTCCCTGGTATTTCCTCGGCTTTAACTCCATTGATTAATGATGATGAAAATAAAAATAATAAAGTTGATATTATTAATATTTTTTTTATAAACTTAGTTTTCATAATTTTATATTTTTAATATTTATGTTTAGTTTTTTATTAAATTATTTAAAAAGATAAATAGAAAATATGTATAGTAAATCCCAACCCCTAAAAAGACAAAAGATACTAAATAACGAATTATTTTTTCTGCTTTTTGCACTTTTTTAAAAGCTTTATTTAAACTTTTAAAACTAAAAGCAATAATAAAGGCAAAAAGTATAACTGGTAAGGCACTACCAATAGAAAAGGCTGGAGCTAAAAGTAATCCTCCCGGAGTGCTTAGGACCATGGGAATTAAGACAGCAAAAAATAATATTCCTCCATATGGACAAAAGGCTAGGGCGAATAAAACTCCCAATAAGAAGGCTCCCCAGGACCCCTTTTTAGCCATTTTGCCTTTTATTTTTTCAAAAAAATCACCATTACCTATTCTGAGATTAATTCTAATAAGACCGAGCATGGCCAGGGCAATAATTATTAATATTGGCCCCAATATTTTATCACCCCAAAATTGTAAAAATCTTCCAATTTGAAATCCAGATAAACCAAAATATATTAAAGTGGCTAATAAGGTGTAAGAGACTAAACGTCCCAAGCTATAAAATAATCCATCTAAAATAACGGTTTTTATTTTTTCGGTTCTTTTAGAGATATAGGCTATCGCAGCGATGTTGGTTGTTAAAGCACAGGGGCTAAGAGCCATTAATATTCCTAGAAAAAAGGCAACCAAGAGTGGAAAGCTAGAATTATCAATTAGTAGATTTATAAAATTAATCATATTATTTTAGGTTGTCATTAATTTTTTTAATAATATAATTTTCAAAAGCCTGGTCATTACCGACTAAGCGCCAGACATTAGCGTCCTCGGATATGTTTTCTTGTCCATCAATTATAAAATTAAAAAATAAAGAAGAACCCCGAGCTTGGTATTTATTAGCAATATCTTTATTTTTAGGATTATCAACATTTATATCTTTTAAAATTATTTTCCCGGTTTGGTATTCTTCTCGGAATTTTTTATCAACAATTTCAAAAACTTTATTTCCAACGTAAACACAGGAGTAGCATTGGTTGGTAGAATAGAATTTTACTATTTCAATTTTTTCAGCTTTAGCCTTTTCTGGTGAGCTTTTAACATCCTTATCGCTAGTCTCTAGGCTGCAGGCCGATAAAATTATTAGAAGAACAAAAAGTGATAATAATTTTAATATTTTTTTCATATTCTTTTATTTCTTGTTTTTAATTTTATTTATTAAATTATAGATCCAAAAATTAGACCGGCTAAGGTGGAATAAAATATTACCAAAAGTATATAGACTAGAGTTTTTTTATTACCCAAAACTTTTCTAATAACTAGCATATTCGGTAAGCTTAGTGATGGTCCGGCTAAAAGCAGGGCCAAGGCTGGGCCAGAGGACATTCCCTTGGCTATAAATTCTTTTAATATTGGAACTTCGGTTAAAGTAGAGAAATACATAAAAGCACCAAAGACAGAAGCAATTAAATTAGCCGAAACAGTGTTAGCTCCAACAACTTTAGTAATAAATTCCTGCGGTAATAGGGGAGAGATAAATCCAGCGATAAAGACCCCTATAAAAAGCAAGGGCAGTATCATCTTAGAAAAACCCCAGGTTTCTCTTAGCCAGTTTTTATTAGTTTCCTTGCTGAAGTCAAACAATGAAATATAGGTTATAGCGATTATAAGTAAAGCGGTTAGCCAATATTTTAATCCCTGATCAATAGCTAGGCCATTTACTACTAATATTGCCAACAGTGAAAAGAAAAATAAAAATATTTTCTTGGGACTTATTTTCTTGCTCTCACTTTTTTCTATAAATAAATTACTTTCTTCGACTTTCTCTTTGAAAATAAAATTCATAGTCAGTCCGACTATGATGGCTAGAATTATGGAAGAAATTATTCTAGCTAAGCCAATATTTAGTCCTAGAACAGAAATTGTTAAAAAGATAGCAGCAATGTTTATGGCTGGACCAGAAAACAAAAAGGTGATAGCGGGTCCTAGTCCAGCACCTCTTTTTCTTATCCCAGCGAACAACGGCAGAATAGTGCAAGAACAAATTGCTAAAACGGCCCCCGAAACTGAAGCAATGGAATATGATATTAGGGGTTTAACATTTTTGCCCAAGTATTTTAAAACCGCTTCTTTTTTTACTAAAACCACGATAGCTCCAGCAATAAAAAAAGCAGGTATTAGGCAGGTTAGAATATGTTCGCGGGCGTATTCTCTTAATAATTCTAAACCAGAAATTAGAGCTGGATAGAACCAAACAGTTTTACTAGGAAGGAAATAAAAAAAGAGAAAAATTATTATAATATAAGATAATTTATACCATTCTTTCTTGTTCATATTGTTTTATTTAAGCCAAGTCTTAATTTCTTCGACCTCGACGATTCGACCAGCGCTTTTTACTTCTTCGTTTATAACTAGAGCTGGAGTGGACATTACCCCAAAGCCAATTATTTTATCAATATCTTCCACCTTCTCAATTTTAACATCCTTTAGTTCCATTTCCTCAACAGCAAGTTCAACGTTGCTTTTTAATTTTTGGCAATTAGGGCAACCAGTACCCAGAATTTTGATATTCATAATAATTAAATTAATTTTTCTTTAAAAATATTTTTAAGGAATATAAATATTTGTCTATATTTTTTTCGTTAATGGAATAAAAGGTTTTCAATCCTTGTTTTCGGGCTTTTAATAATCCCAGGTCTTTTAAGGTTTTAAGGTGATGTGAAACTAGATTTTGACTTAATTCTAGATTCTCCCAAATATCACAAACGCATTTGGGCCCAGTTTTTAAAATGCATAAAATCCGTAAACGATTTTCGTCAGAAATGATTTTCAAAAAATCGGTTAGGTCTAATAATTTTTTATCAACTTCTTTTCGTTGGCAACATTTTAATTTAGAAATTTTTTTGTTCATATATTTTGATATTTAATATTTCCAGATGTTTCGAATGTTGTTTTTTAATCAATGGCAATTGATATAGTTTATTATAATTTAAATTAAAAATAGTGTCAAACATTTTCTTTATCTTTTTTTCATCTTGTTTTTATTATTCATTAATGATATAGTTATCTCAAATTAATAATTTATTTACACCCCACCCAAGAACCATTCTTGGGCCTGTTTTCGTGTCTATTTAAATATAATTAAATATAATATAAAAATATGATAAATAATAATGATAAAATAATCATCCGAGGAGCTCGGATGCACAACTTAAAAAATATTAGTCTAGAAATTCCTCATAATAAATTAACGGTTATTACCGGTGTTTCTGGTTCCGGAAAATCATCCCTAGCCTTTGATACTATTTTTGCTGAGGGGCAAAGGCGCTACGTAGAATCCCTCTCTCCCTATATGCGTCAATTTTTGGGTCAAAAAAAGCCAGCTGAGGTAGATGAAATAATTGGTTTAGCTCCAGCTATTTCTATTGATCAAAAAGCCTTGTCACATAACCCTCGCTCTACTGTGGGAACCTTAACCGATATTTATGATTATTTAAGAGTTTTATATGCCCGTTTAGGCGAAGTTTATTGTCCGAAATGTGATCACAAAATTGAAAAATTAACCTTAGAAGAAATGGTCGATATTTCCATTTCTCGTGCCAAAGAGTCTAAAGCTAAATATTTAACTATAATTTCACCCGTAGTTAGGGGCCGGAAAGGAGAATATTATCAATTATTATATGATTATTTATCTTTAGGTTATTCTTCGGCTAGAATTGATGGTAAAATTTATTCTTTACGTGATCAAATTAAGCTTAGTCCTAACAAAAAACACAATATTGATATAATTATTGACAAGGTTATGCCTAGCGACGATTCGCGCTTGTTTGAGGCCATTGAAAACGCTATTGCCTATAGTAAGGGCTTGGTTTTTGTGTCCTTAGATGATAAAGATGAGTTTTTATTATCCTCCAATTGGACTTGTCCCAATGATAGCTTTGCCTTTCCCGAGGTTGAACCACGTTTATTCTCCTTTAACTCTCCACATGGAGCTTGCCCGGCCTGTTCGGGTCTAGGTAAAATTGGTTTTTATGCTAATGAGGTTTGCCCGAAGTGTAATGGGCTTAGATTAAGAGAGGAGGCCTTGGCGGTTAAGATTAATAAAAAAAATATTGCCGAGGTTACATCTTTGTCGCTAGAAAAGGCGGGTGATTTTTTTGCTGAGGTTTTAGAGAAACTCAGCAAAAGAGAAATGAATATCGTTTCGGCAGTGATGCAGCAGATAATTGATCGTTTGGAATTTTTAAACAAGGTTGGATTGGGTTATTTAACTTTAAGTCGGGAGGCTGAAAGTTTGTCTGGTGGAGAGGCCCAGAGAATTCGTCTGTCTTCACAAATCGGTTCACAATTATCTCGGACTTTATATGTTTTAGATGAGCCAACTATTGGCTTGCACGAGCGCGATACTTTTAAGTTAATAGAAACCCTAAAGTCTTTACGTGATAAGGGTAACACCGTTATTCTAGTGGAGCACGATGAGCAAACTATTATTAATTCTGATTTTTTGGTTGATTTAGGGCCAGAAGCCGGGATTTATGGCGGGGAAATAGTAGCTATTGGTGACACCAAGGAGTTAATAGAGGGGCTTGATATCGGGAATCAAAAGGATAAAATTAAGACCAAAAACAAGGGAGATAAAAAGGGTGGGAATAACGTTGAATCTCTTAAGACTGCCAAGGATAAAATTAGCTCGGGGTTTATTAAAAATTCCCTAACTATTGACTATCTAGGGGGCACCAAAAAAATAGCTATTCCCGTCAAAAGACGCCAGCAAAACAAGGGATTTTTGAAGATAAAGGGGGCTAGAGCTAATAATTTGAAGAATATTAATATTGAAATTCCTTTGGGGAGACTGGTCGGTTTGTGCGGAGTTTCTGGTTCGGGCAAGTCTTCACTTTTGTATGATGTCTTGTATAAAAATGTTGTACAGATAAAAAACAATCCCGGTAAAGTTGGAAAATTGGTGGACGTTAAAGAAGTTAAGGGGGCTGAATATCTTAATAAGGTTTCTATAATTGATCAATCTCCTATTGGTCGAACGCCTCGTTCTAATCCCGCTACTTATACCGGAATATTTACTCCCATTAGGGACTTTTTTGCTGAATTGCCAGCATCTAAGGAGCGAGCTTATACCTTGTCTCGTTTTTCTTTTAATCGGGCTGGCGGGCGTTGCGAGGCTTGCCAAGGGGCTGGTTTCAATTTAATAGAAATGCATTTCTTGCCAGCTGTTTTAGTGGAATGTGAGGTTTGTCGAGGCAAGCGCTTTAATCGCGAAACTTTACAGGTTGAGTATAAGGGGCATAATATTTCTGATGTTTTAAATTTAAGCGTGGAAGAGGCGATAAAATTATTTGATGGTAATTATTATATCACTGATAAATTAAATGTTTTAAAGTCGGTTGGTTTAGGGTATTTGAAGTTGGGTCAAAGTGCTACGACTTTGTCAGGCGGTGAAGCTCAGAGGGTAAAAATTTCTAAGGAGTTAACTTATACCTTGGGTCAGAAAACTTTGTATTTATTAGATGAGCCAACGACTGGCTTACATTATCGGGATATTGAATTATTGCTTCAGATTTTGAATAAACTGGTGGAAAAAGGGCATACGGTGGTAGTTATTGAACATAATATGCATATGTTGAAATCAATGGATTATTTAATTGACTTGGGACCGGACGGGGGAGAGAAAGGTGGTTATTTATTGGCTAGTGGTGAGCCAGAGGATATTATTAGAAATGATAAAAGTATTACTGGAAAATATTTAAAGCCTTATTTAAAATAATTTTAAAAAATATTTTAATATTTATATATTCTCCTTGTTTTATAGGTATTGATTTTTTCTAAAATATTTGCTATCATTAAATCAATACAAGACGAAGAGGGTCCCGAAGCTTGGTTGGCAATAAAACCGAGAAGTAGGTCCCCTTTTTATTTTGTAAAAGCTTAGAATTTCTTTTTAATAAGATGTCTAACTTGAAATAAATAATCAAAATGGCGTCCCCTTATTTGTTTATACAAAGAGGAATAAAACTTTCTATTTGGAAATAATATTTTTTCAAATTTATTTTTTTCTATTAAATATTTTACTAGTTTTATATAATCGCCGTCTCCTGATACTAGTAATACTTTTCCGAAATCTTCTTTTTCACAAATTTTTTTCATTATATCAAAAATAATATCCGAATCGACATTGCCTTTTTTATTACTGAGCATTGAATTAATATGCTCTTTATTTATTATAATGAATCCTGCTTCTTTTATTTTATTATAAATACCTGAGTTTTTTGTAATAATTTGTCCAATATAATAGTAAGCCTTTTTTACTTGATATTTTTTATATAAGTATTTTCTAAATTTAAACAAATCAATAACCCAGGGAGGATCTTCTGAGTTTGTACCCATATATAGGTTTTGCCCGTCAATAAAGGCGTAATTTTTGTAATTATTCATATATTTTCTTAATTTTATATTAATCTTAATGATAACAAAAACCCTATAATTTTATCTTAAATTATTTATAATAAATATTTAAATTTTCCCTATTATTTCAAAGGGATTTTTATGCTATAATATCTTTATGATTAATTTAAAACCACAATTAAAAAATATTCCCCGGTCTCCTGGTATCTATTTTTGGCTCAATTCATCCAATAAGGTTTTGTACGTCGGTCGGGCTACAAACCTGAAAAACCGTCTGTCGCAGTATTTTTTAAGTAACGTTGATCCTCGAATAAAGGAAATGGTATCTCAAGCTAGAAAAATAAAAACCATTCAGACTGAAACAGTATTAGAAGCTATAATTCTAGAGGCTAAATATATTAAAAAATATTGGCCCAAGTATAATATTAAAAATAGAGATGACAGATCTTTTATTTACGTCATTATTCCTAAAAAAGATTTTTCTTATCCTTTAACTATTCGAGGAAAAGATTTGGCTAAATACTCTCCTGACAAAAATGAAATTTTTGGCCCTTATCAATCTCTAACTTTAATAAAAAATGCGCTAAGAATAATTAGAAGAATTTTCCCTTACGGCACTTGTTCGCCCAATTCGGGTCGAGCTTGTTTTGATTATCAGATCGGGCTTTGTCCAGGATCTTGCTTGGGGGATGTTAATAAAAAAGATTATCGTAAAAATATTAAAAAAATATCGCTTTTACTTCAAGGAAAGAAAGAGTTTTTATTAAAAAAAATAAGCAAAGAAAATCCAAATCAGGCTCGAGCTTTACAGCATCTCCAAGATGTTTCCTTATTGGAAAGGGAAGCGGGGCTTGCTAAAATTGGCTTTAATAGAATAGAAGCTTATGATATTTCTCATTTTTCTGGAAAGGAAGCCTATGGATCTATGGTGGTTTTGGATTCTTATGGTCAACCCGATAAAAAAGAATACCGTTTGTTTAAGATAAAAAATGATTTTTTGAGCGATGATTTAAGAGCCTTAAAAGAAGTTCTGTCTCGTCGATTAGAGCATCAGGAATGGCCTCAACCTGATCTGATACTAATAGACGGTGGTCGTCCTCAATTAGAGTTCTTGTCTAAATTGTTTAAAAAATATAAAATAGAAAATGTTGTTGGTTTGTCTAAGTTTTCCGGAGATAAATTGGTTTTTTTGAGTAGCTCGGACACTTTTCAGAAAAAAGTTAATAATATTAAAAATAATTTGCTTTTAGCTCGAGACGAGGCTCATCGTTTTGCTAATTCAGCTCGCAAAAGAAATCTTAAAAATAAATTTTAAAAATATGAGTAGAAACAAAAAAATAAAAATTGCTTCATTGATGTTGTATGTTCTTTTGGCCTGTTCGTTTGTTTTTTATTTTAAACCCGTTTATATCCTCTCAATAGCAGTAGTTTTAGTTCCGCCGAGTATAGTTAACTTTCTTTGGTTAAAAAACTCTCGCTCCAAGGTTTTAATTTTTTCTCTGGCAGCAACACTTCTTTTTGCTCCGCCTATAGAGTTAATGGCTAGAATTAAAGATGTTTGGGACGTGGTTTCAATTTTTCCTCGACCTTTTGGATTAATACCTCTGGAAAATATGCTTTTTGCCTTTTTAAATTTTTTCTGGGCTCTATCTTTCTATGAATATTTTACCGACAAGGATTTACCGACAAAGATTAATAAAAAGTTTAAGTATTTATTGGGATTATTCGTTGTTTTCTCAATACTTGTTTTTTCTTTATATTTCTATAATAATGAATTGGTCGGTTTAAATTATTTTACGATAGCTCTCATTTATCTGATTATTCCGTCAGTAATAATTTTTTCAAAAAACTCCCGACTTATTAAGAAAACAATTTTGACTACAATATTTTTTGCTATAGTATTTTTTGTTTATGAGTTAGTATCGCTTAAGGTTGGTAGTTGGTTTTGGCCAGGGGAATATCTTTTTCCTATTGTTATTTGGGGAGAAATTTTTCCTTTAGATGATGTTATTATTTGGTACTTTTTATCAACTCCGGCTCTAATAGCTGGTTATGAGTTTTTTGCTGATGATTTTAAATAAATAAAAATTATAAGAATAAGCAAAAATGACAATTGTTTTTGTTTATGTTATAATAAAAAACTAAAATTATTAAAATATAAAATTATGAAAAAGGTATTATTAATACTGGCTCACCCCAATAAAGACTCTCTTAGCGCCAAATTATTAGATTTCTATTATCATGGCGCCACTGAAAAGGGGTATGAGATTCGTCAATTTTTTTTAGGAGATATTAATTTTGATTTGAATTTAGCTAAGGGCTATAAAGAGATACAAGAATTAGAACCGGATCTAAAAAAGGCTCAAGAAAATATTGTTTGGGCCGATCACTTGGTGTTTGCTTTTCCTATTTGGTGGTATTCTTTCCCAGCGTTACTAAAAGGCTTTATTGATAGAGTGTTTTTGCCAGGATTTGCCTTTAAGTATAAAGAAGGCTCACCTGTGCCAGAAAAATTACTACAAGGAAAGACGGCTGATATTATTTGCACCTCAGGCGCACCTAAAATTAATTATTTCTTAAAGAATGGAAATATTGGCCCAAAATTATTGAAAAATATTTTAAAATTTTGTGGAATCAAAACTAGAAAAAGTGTTCTTATAGGGTCAGTTGTTGCTGAGCTATCAGATGATAAGTTGGAGTATTATAAAAAGTTAGTCTCAAAAATAATTTAAAGTTAAAATAAAAAACTATGGCCAGAATTATTGGACAGGGGTATTCTTTTGACGATGTTTTATTAGTCCCTAAATATAATAGAGTAAACTCTCGCAAAGAAGTTTCTTTTAGAACTATGGTTACTAAGAATCATTTTTTAGATATACCTTTCTTAGTCGCTAATATGGATACCGTTTGCGAAAGCAAAATGGCCATCACTATTGGTCGTATGGGTGGACTGGGAGTTATACATCGCTTCTTAACTATAGAGGATCAGGTTGAGGAGGTGAAAAAAGTTAAACAAGAAAAATTATTATCTGCTGTTGCTATTGGGGTCAAGGATTATGAAGATCGCGTCAAGGCCCTGAGCTCCGTTGGAGTTGATATTTTAGTTTTAGATGTAGCTCATGGACACTCTAAGAGAGTTGGAAAAACCTTGGACTATATTAAAGAAAATTATCCTAAAATCGATGTAATAGTTGGTAATATTGCTACCAAGGACGCAGCAGAATATTTTATTAGTAAAAAAGCTGATGCGATAAAAGTTGGTATTGGTCCGGGCTCGATGTGTACGACTAGGGTTATGGCTGGGGCAGGTGTTCCGCAAATCACTGCCATAATGGATGTTTATGAGGCTAGTCAGGGGAGAGTCCCTGTTTGCGCTGACGGTGGTATTAGAGTTTCCGGTGATATTGTCAAGGCTATTGGGGCTGGGGCTGACACTGTCATGCTTGGGTCCTTGTTTTCTGGAACCGACGAAACTCCTGGAGGAATTATTAAAAAAGATGGTAAAAAGTATAAAGAATATCGAGGAATGGCTAGTTATTTAGCTACTGTTAAAAAAATGGAATTAGATGGTAGAAAAGTGGAAGAGGTTGTTCATGTAGAAGGGGAGATCACCAAGGTTAAATATAAAGGATCCGTTATTCCAATTGTTAATAAACTACTAGGAGGCTTGGCTTCAGGCATGACTTACGCTGGCGCTGACAATATTGAAAAAATAAAAGGTAAAGCTGATTTCATTTCTATTACTGGAGCTGGAATTAAAGAAAGCATTGCTCACGGCTTACTAAGTGATTAAAAATAATAATTAATTTTTATTTTATGTTAATTTTGAGTGAAATAAAAAAGCATTCTGGTATTCAGGAGTGTATAAAAAAATCAGAGGATTATTTAAATTATTTGGGTTATACCGATCATGGTTTTCGTCATGTAAATATGGTGGCTGATAGGGCTAGAAGCTTGGCTAAAAATATGGGACTAAGTGTTAGAGAGCAAGAGCTTTGTGCTATTTCTGGTTATTGTCATGATATGGGAAATTTTTTACAACGTACAGATCATTGTTATACCGGAGCTATGCTTTTTTCTCAATTTTTCTTGGAAAAAACTGAAGATCGAGCTGGAGTTTTAGAGATAATGCAGGCTATTGCTAATCATGATGAACATAAATTTGAAATTATTAATAAGGTTGGGGCTATTTTAATTTTGGCTGATAAGTCTGACGTTCATCGTAGTCGGGTCAAGGACAAGAGTCCTAAAAACATTAAGGAGGATATCCATGATAGAGTAAATTATTCGGTTATTGATTCTAGTTTTAAATTAAATAAGCCCAAAAAAGAAATAATTTTAAAATTAAAAGTTGATACTAAAGTTACGACCGTCATGGAATATTTTGAAATTTTTAATGAGCGCATGATTTTATGTCGCAAGGCAGCTGATTTTTTAGGTTACAATTTTGTTTTAATAATAAATAATTTTAAATTATCTTAAAATTATTCTAATATTTTTTTATTATGATAGGAGTTTTTGATTCAGGTGTTGGCGGTTTAACTGTTTTAAACCATTTATTAGTAGACCATCCTCAATACAATTATATTTACTTAGGTGACAGTGCTAATGTTCCTTATGGTAATAAATCATCGGAAGTGATTTACGGCTACAGCAAGAAAGCCGTAGATTTTTTGTATTCCAAGGGTTGTAAATTAATAATAGTAGCCTGCAACAGTGCCTCAGCCCAGGCCTTGCGCCGTCTACAGCAGGAATATTTGCCCGAAAAATACCCCGAATTAAAAGTTTTAGGCGTTATTCGTCCGATAGTTGAGAAAATTACCTCTATTAAAAATATTAAAAAGGTTGGTATTATTGGCACCAAGGCCACCACAAACTCTAATATTTATATTGATGAGATTAGCCCAATTAGGCCCGACATTAAAATATATCAAAAAGCAACCCCACTTTTAGTGCCGTTAATAGAGGAGGGTTGGGCTAAAAAACCAGAAACCAAAATGATTTTAAAAAAATATTTGAGAGAATTAAAAATGAAACAGGTTGAATCTCTAGTTTTAGCTTGTACTCATTATCCCTTTTTGTTAGCAGATATAAAAAGAATAATGGGAAAAAATTGTTTAATTTTTGATCCAGGAGAGGTCATCAGTGAAAAGCTAGGGGATTATATTAGCAGGCATCCAGAAATTAAATTAAAAACTAGTAAAAAAGGAAAATGTTTTTTTTACGCCACTGATAACTTGGAGGGTTTTGCAAATTCAGGTTTATTTTTTTTAGGAAAAAAATTAGATAATTTGGAAAAAATTGATCTGTAATCACCACTTTTTAGTATCTAGCTTGTATCCTCGTCCTTTAATTGTGTGGATTAATTCTTTTTTATTTTTTGTTGGATTTAATTTTCTTCTTAGTTTTAAGATGTGAGTTTCCACAGTATTAGAAAAAGGATCGGCATTAAAATCCCAAATATTCTCTAATAAGACTGCTCGAGGGATAACCTTTCCTCTATTTTTTAGAAAAAACTCTAGCATCATCATCTCCTTGAAGGTTAAATAAATACTTTCCTTATCCCTAGCTGCCAGGTGACGATCTATATCCACTGTTAGGTCGTCTATTCTATAAATAGAATTTTGAGCTTTGTTTGGTCTTCGCATCACGGCTTTAATGCGAGAGAGGAGTTCGCTGAAAATAAAAGGTTTGGTTATAAAGTCGTCGATTCCTAATTCAAAAAACTTTTCCCTAGTTTCGGGTTTTACATCTACGGTAATGACAATTATTTTTATATCCTTGTTTTCTTTCCGAACCTCTTTGATGATTTCCTGACCATTTTTATTTGGCAGGTTATAGTCAATAATTAATAGATCATAATGATTGGTTTGAAAAAGAAATAATCCTTTTTTACCATCGGAAGAGTAATCGGTCATGAAAATTTCTTTTTTTAAAGATGTCTTTAAAAGTCGGACGATTTCTTGGTCGTCTTCAATGATTAAAAGCTTCATAGGCTTTTGCGGTTATTTTTATTAATTTTAAAAATTAACCGGATTAATTATAAGTTCTTATTTATTTTACAATATTAGGCTTAAAATTATTATAAACTTAACATAAATTTTAATTAAACTTATTTGATGGTTAAATCCTTGGTTCTGTATTCTTTTTTTATTTTTTTATTTGTTATCCTATTTTTATTATGCTATAATTTACTATATGGACGAGGCCAAAAAGATAAATAATATCGCCAAAAACACATCATACTTAACGATAGCTCTAATTATTCAAAAAGTTCTATCTTTTTTTTATTTTGTTTTATTAGCCAGAAATCTAGGGCCAGAGTTTTTGGGTAAATATTATTTTGCTATTTCTTTTACCACTATTTTTGCTATTTTTATTGATCTGGGATTAGTTAACTATTTAACTCGAGAAACTGCCAAGCAAAAAGAAAGGGCTCCTAAACTACTATCAAATGTTCTGGGCTTTAAGGTTGTTTCCAGTGTTATCTCGGTACTTGCGGTTATTTTGTTTATTAATATTTTAGGGGATTATGATGTCATGAGTCGCCAATTGGTTTATATCTCTGTTATTTGTATGGTTTTAGATTCTTTTACTCTTACTTTTTTTGGCGCAATTAGAGGTTTCCATAATTTGAAATTTGAAAGCATTTCTTCAATTATATTCCAGCTCATAGTTCTTTCCTTGGGTTGGATTTTTTTAATTTTAAAAATGGATCTCAGAGTAATAATGCTATCACTGGTTACTGCTAGTTTATTTAATTTTGTTTACTCTTGGGCAATTCTCAAATACAAAATAAAGATGCCAATATTTTTGGCCTGGGATTTGGCTTTTATTAAAAAAATATTTGTAGTTAGCTTACCCTTTGCTTTATTTGGAATTTTTCAGAGATTGTATACCTACCTAGATTCAGTTTTGTTATCATTTTTTTCAGGTGATTACTATGTTGGAATTTATCAGATTTCTTTTAAGATAATTTTTGCCCTTCAGTTTTTACCCATGGCTTTTATTGCCTCGCTTTACCCAGCCATGAGTTATTATTGGTTGGAGAATAGGGAACAATTAGTTATTGCTTTCAGGCGCTCCATTGATTATCTTTTATTAATATCAGTCCCAATTTCCTTGGCTGTCTTTATTTTATCCGACAAAATATTATTACTCTTTAATGATGGTTACGAAGACGCTAATTGGCCTTTAAAAATTTCTATTTTAGCTCTAGTTTTTATCTTCCTTAATTTTCCAATAGGCTCGCTTCTAAATGCCTGCGACCGTCAATCTAGAAATACACGCAATATGCTGACAACCTTGATTTCAGCTATTATTTTAAATATAATATTAATACCTAAATTTCAGGCTGTTGGAGCTTCAGTGGTTGTTTTGTTTAGCAATTTCTTAATGTTTGTTCTGGGAATAATTGAGAGCCGAAAAATTATTAAGTATAGTTTTAAGAGTAATATCGTTAGTTTTTTAAAAATATTTTTAGCCTCTATTTTAATGGGTATTTTTATCTTTGCCCTTAAAGATATTGTAAATATATTTTTACTTTGCTTTTTAGCAATGATTGTTTATTTTTTATTAATTTTTGTTTTAGGTGGTATAAAAAAGGCTGATATTTTTTATGTTTTAAATTCTTTTAACAAGGGGCCTAAAAAAGTTTAGAGAAAAAATCTAAGTAAAATATGAAATTTTTATTAACTACATTAGAATATTTTCCCTTCAAAGGTGGTGTCGCCAATTATTATACTAACTTAACTTATTATTGGCCCAAGAGTAGCGAATTATTTATTTTGAATAATAATAACAATGAGCTTTTATTTCGACGAGGAATTTTTCGTTGGCGTCGTGCTATATTTAAATTGTATCATTATATCAAAAAAAATAAAATTGATCATGTTATTGTTGGCCATATTTTACCTTTAGGAATTGCTGTTTTTATTGTTAGTAAAATTATAAAAATTAAATATTCAGTGGTCTTGCATGGGATGGACCTGTCTTATGCTACTAAAAATTGTCGCAAGAGATTTATTAGTCGTTTAATATTAAAAAGGGCTGATAAAATTATTGCAGCGAATTCTTACACTGCTATTATGTGTTCTAATTTTTTAAAATCAGGACAAAAAATAATAGCGGTTAATCCGGGTGTTAAAGATTTTTCTGACTTTAGCGAGGAGCGAAATAGAGAAATAAGAGAAAAAAATAACTTAAATGGCCATAAGATATTATTTAGTTTAGGGCGATTGGTTAAACGCAAAGGTTTTGATAAAACAATTTTGGCTGTAAAAAAAATACTAGAAGATCAACCTGATTATGACTTAATTTATTTAATAGCCGGCAAGGGTCCGGATGAGGAATATTTAAAAGATTTAGCTGAGAAAGAATTAGGGAATAATTGGAAGAAGTATATTAGGTTTATCGGAGAAATAAATGAGGGTGAAAAATGGTCTCTGTTTTCCCTGTGTGATGCTTTTATAATGCCATCGCGCAATATTTCTGGTGACTTTGAGGGTTTTGGTATTGTTTATTTAGAGGCTAATTTAGCTAAAAAAGCGGTTATTGCTGGAAATAGTGGGGGAGTGCCCGATGCTGTAGAAAATGGTGTTAATGGCCTATTGGTTGACCCTGAGAATGTTAATGAAATTTCTCAGGCTATTTTAAGTCTCTTAAATAATGAAAGTTTGAGAAATAAATTAGGAGAAAGAGGGCGCCAAAGAGCTCTAGATAATTTTAATTGGAGAGACAAAATTAATGATATTTATAATTTTTTAAATTTATAGTTTATACATTTTATGATTTCAATAATAATTCCCGTTTATAATGGGGCAAAAACATTAGAGACTACTTTAAAAAGTATTGAGAATCAAACTTGGCGATATTTTGAGGTTATTATTGTTAATGATGGTTCTAGGGACAATACTTCTGCTGTTTTTGAAAACTTTACTCAAAATAATAATTTGGAAAATAATTATTATTTTATTAATCAAGAAAACAAAGGAGCTCCATCAGCTAGAAATAAAGGTTGGCAAAAATCAAAAGGAGATTTTTTATTTTTTTGTGATGCTGACTCTATTCTAAAACCAGATATTTTAGAAAAAATGATTAAAACCTTAGAGAGTAATAAAGAGGCTTCCTACGCCTACTCTTCCTTTTATTGGGGGAGTAAATTATTTAAATTATGGCCCTTTGATGCTGAAAAATTAAAAAAAATGCCCTATATTCACACCATGTCGCTTATTCGCCGATCCGATTTTCCCACAACGGGCTGGGATGAAAATATTAAAAAATTGCAGGACTGGGATTTGTGGCTAACAATGTTAGAGCAGGGTAAAACGGGGATATTTATTGATGAGGTTTTATTTAAGGTTCAGCCAGTTGGTAGTATTAGTTCTTGGTTGCCATCCTTTTTTTATAAGGTTTTTCCGTTTCTGCCAAAAGTCAAGGAGTATAGAAAGGCCGTTGAAATAATCAAGAAGAAACATAATTTAATATGATTAATTTTAATTCCATTTTTAAACAAAGAAAAATAATTTTACTAGTTTTAGCCTCACTTATTGTGGTGGAATTTTTTTCTTTTTTATCTTATTATTTTTCCATCTTAAACTTGATTATTTTTTCTATTATTGTTTTGTTGTTCTTGGTTTTAGCAGTTTATAAGATAGAGTGGTCCTTTTATATTCTCTTAGCTGAACTTTTTAGTAATTCCATGGGCTATGCTTTTTACTTGGAGAGTGGTGGATTTAAATTATCTCTGCGCATTGCTTTGTGGTTAGTAATAATTGCAGTCTGGTTGGCTAAGTTTTTATTAGAAATATTTAAAAATAAAAAAGAGGTTTGGTTTAAATATAAAAAAATTCCATATTTTAAAAATTGGATTTATTTATTTTTCTTTATAGCTTTAGGTCTGGTTATAGGAATAATAAAAAATGGCTTTAGCGATGCCTTTTTTGATTTTAATGCTTGGCTTTATTTTGCGCTGATTTTTCCTTTATGGCATATTGTCTCGGGTAATGATAAAGATATTTTTATAAAAAATGTTGTAAGTATTTTTTTAGGGGCTATCTTGTTTTTAATTTTTAAGTCATTTTTATTTTTATTTTTATTTTCTCATAACTTAGAGCCATTGATAGCTGATTTGTATTATTGGACCAGAAGATATTATCTGGGAGAAATAACAGCCATGGGCGGTGGTTTTTATCGAGTTTTTCTGCAATCTCAGATTTATATATTAATAGCTTTTTTAATATCAATTTCAGCTTGGATTTTTACAAAAAATAAAAAGGCCAAAATTTATTTATTAGCCTTTCTTTCTTTATTAAATTTAATTTTAATATTAAGTTTTTCTCGTAGCTTTTGGTTAGCTGGATTTTTAACCCTAATCCTAATGTTTGTTGTTCTTTGGAGCAAGTTTGGTTTTAGAAAGATGTTAAATTCTTTTTTAATAACCTTATTAAGCTTTGTGATTGGATTTTCTTTAGTTTTGGGAATAGTAAAGTTTCCTTGGCCCAATTCTGAAGTTAAATTTAATTTAGACTCTTTATCTGAAAGGGCCAATGTTCGAGCCGAAGAGTCAGCCATATCATCTCGCTGGACGTTATTGGAAATTTTACGCGACGATATATCGGATAATTTTTTGTTAGGCAGGGGATTTGGAGCTAGAGTGGAATATAAATCTAGCGATCCTCGAGTTTTAGAGCAAACAGCCGATGGTGTTTATTCGACTTACGCTTTTGAGTGGGGTTGGCTAGACATTTGGTTGAAGCTGGGGATATTAGGGATTTTGTCTTATGGTTTGTTAGTTTATTTGTTTATAAAAGATTTTTGGCAAAAGTTTAAAAGCAAAAATAATTTTATTTATCTAGGTTTGGGTTTAAGTATTTTGTCCTTGGTGGTAGTAAATTTTTTTACACCCTATTTAAATCATCCTCTGGGGATAGGATTTTTGATTTTGGCAGTTATTTTTTGGTTAAAAGAAAATTCTAAACCTTTCGAAAGCGAACATTAAAGATGGGTTCGTATTTGTTTTGGTATTCGTCAATTATTTCCACCATTTCTCCTTTTAAAATTTTACTGAGAGTGGCCTGATTTAATATTTCCTTATCAGATTCAATATCTACTTTAATAGCATGGAGCTTGTCCATTTCTTCTCGCAACTCACTTTTTAATGTTTCTTCAATTTTTTTCTTTTTATTTTTAATAGAGTCTAGTTCTTCTAAGATATTTTGATATTCCTGAGAGTTCGCAATAACATCACGGTATATTTGTCTAATGACTTTTTGTTCTTTTTGTTTTTCTTTGATCTTGTCAAAAATTTCTTGAGCGTTAACCATAATTTTAAAATATTAATTTTAGTAATAGAGATAATATACACTAAAAAAATATTTAAGTAAAATAATTAATTCATTTTATTTTTTATGCTTCGCATTATTGCCTTTACAACCATGGCCATTGATCACATTGGTCTAATATTTTTTCCACAATTTATAATTTTTAGAATTATAGGCAGGATTGCTATGCCTTTATTTGCCTTCAGTATCGCCGAGGGTTATGTCAGAACTAGAAATGTTGATAAATATGGGCAAAGAATTTTATTATTGGCTTTAATTTCTCAGCCAATTTTTTTTCTTCTTTTTGATAACAATACTTTAAATATATGTTTTACTCTTTTTGTTGGTTTAGCTAGTATTTATATTTATGATAAAGCTAAAAACTGGACTCTTAAAATTCTTGGAATTTTGTTTTTATTAATATTTTCTACTTTTTTCAATTTAGAATACGGAGCTTACGGCGTATTAATGATTTTACTTTTTTATATTTTTAGGAATAATATTTACCTTTTAATAGCTCAGTCGTTGTTAATATTTACCTTTGTTCTAACTGATTTTACTCAAGTTATTAATATTTTTGCTATTTTAGCTATATTTTTAGCTCATTATTTCAAAAAACACGATTTTAGATTAAATAGATACCTTCAATATTGGTTTTATCCGGCTCATTTATTGGTAATTTACATAGTTTATCTGTTAATAGGCTCATAAAAGTAGTAAAACAACTGAAAGCCTTGTTTTTCTTGCCATTTTCTAAATATTAGTGTATTATTATAAGAATTAAAATAAATAATTAAGCAAAAAATTATGAACGATCAAATCATGACCCAAGAGGGATATGACAAATTAAAAAATGAGTTAGATTATTTAACTAAGGTTAAGCGCAAGGAGATTGCCGAGAGAATTGAGAGAGCTAAAGAGCTAGGAGATTTGAGCGAAAATGCTGAATATAGCGAGGCTAAGGACGCACAAGCGCTAAATGAGGGCAGGGTTTTAGAATTAGCTGGCATCTTAAAAAATGTTACTGTGGTTAATAGTGTTAATGATAGCAGAAAAGGTGAGGTTGATATGGGGTCTACAGTAAAAGTATTGGTTAATGGCAAGGAAAAGGAGTATATGTTGGTAAGTTTTAATGAAGCTGATCCGTTAAATGGTAAAATTTCCAATGAATCACCCCTAGGTATGGCATTTTTGGGGAAGAAAAAAGGTGAGGAGGTATTAGTAGAAACTCCTAGAGGTGAGTTTAAATACAAGATTCTAGATGTAAAATAATTTTTATTAATAAAACTAAAAAATATTAAGAAAATTAATATGGATAATTGTATTTTTTGTAAAATTATTAATAAGGAAGTTGAATCTAATATTGTTTATGAAGATGCTAATGTCCTGGCCTTTTTGGATAATAATCCAATAAGTTTGGGGCATGTTTTAATTGTACCTAAAAAGCATTTTGTTAATGTTTATGATATTGAAGAGGGTAGTTTGAAGGAAATAATAGTGGCAGCTAAAAAAATTGCTTTAACTTATAAAGAGGTTTTTGGGATTACTGACCTTAATCTATTACATAATGCCGGCAGTAATGGTCAACAAGCTGTTTTTCATTTTCACCTTCATTTAATTCCGAGGAAAGAGGGTGATGATGTGGATTTTGATAATAAGAAATTTCCGGAATTGAAGGAGAGATATTCGGAGTTTATTGAGAAGTTGAAAGTTTAGAAATATACCGCCTTCCTCAAGGCTTCGGCGTATTACAAGTCGCCTGCGCTACTTTGTAGCTACGGCGTGTTATAATCGGGGATCGTCTAATGGTAGGACTGCAGGTTCTGGTCCTGTATATCTGGGTTCGAATCCTAGTCCCCGAGCGAGTGAAAAAACACCCTTTGGGGTGTTTTTTGCGAGTGAGGGGAAGCGAAGTGCCTGCGCACTTCGCGCCTAGGATGAGAAAGCCGGAGCGATGTGTGAGCGTAGCGAGCACCGCGAGGCCAGGCCAGAGCGCTTAGTGAGCGTAGACTGCGTAGCAGTCAAGCGAGACTTAGCGACGTGTGGCCGAATCCTAGTCCCCGAGCTACGATCAAGAACACCTGTAAACACAGGTGTTTTTGTTTATATTTTAGCTCGAATCCTTGTTGAGGTATAGATTTAATTATGATATAATATAATTATATGATTTATAAAGAAGACGCGAAATACTTGAAGGAAGCAATTCGAAAATCTAGGGAAGCGACAAAAAAGGGAGGTTTCCCCGTAGGGGCTTTGATTGTTAAAAATAACAAGGTTATTTCTTTTGGTTTTAGTAACGGCAAGACAAAGAAAGATGCAACTCTTCATGCAGAAATAGATGCTATTAGAAAAGCTTCAAAGAAATTGAATTCAAGAAATCTGCCAAATACTACACTATATTCTTCTTTGGAGCCATGTTTAATGTGTTTTTCGGCCACCTATTGGGCATATATCCCAAGAATAGTTTACGCATGTAGTAAGAAAAAGGTTTCAAGAATGCATTATGAAGGTACTCAAAATTTAGATATAATTAATAAAAATAATAATAGAAAAATTGAACTTGTACATATCTCGGAATTAGAGAAAGAGGCTTTTGATGTAATTAAAGATTGGGAAGAATCTTTAAAGAGATGATAAATATATAATTTTAGTTCAAAAATTGTCCGCAACCCAGATTTAGCTATTGACAAATAATTATATTATGTTATTGTTTGAATAATATTGCTCTTTTACATTGCGTTTGATTGGTTTTCATAGGGGCTTTTGGCTTCTGTGATAACCAATTAAACGCTCCAAACATGAAAACAAGAGAACAGGTCTCAGAAGAGATTATTGCCATTACTTACGGACTTGAATTTATAGATTCAAGAAACATTTTTGCGTTTATAGAAGAAATTATTAAATACGATTTTTTAAGTACCTTTAAATTTAAGGAAAGCAAAGAAAAACTCAAAAGTAGTATTATTTTTGCTCTTAGTTCTATCTCTATGAATATAATAAATGAATTAAGAGAGAATAAAAACACAATATCTCATACAACTGAGTTTAAAAATGGCCAGATAGTGCATACTTATTTTGATCGTAAAAAGAACAGAGTTCTATCTTCTCGGCTGGATATTTATTCTACAGACGACATTCTCTCTTATCATAATAAAATTTTACAAGAAACAGGGGATTTTGTTGGGAAAAAAGAAGTCCTAGATCTTTTTCACAAAGAATATTTAAGGGATTTGTCGCACGAAGCAAGGTTGGAGGCTTCTTATTATAGAAACATAGATGATCTGTTGGATCTTTTTAACAATCCAAGATATGAAGCGGTCAGAGATGATTCTATATGGTCTGCTATAAGTGATAAGGCTGCAGAGCAATTACCTTTAGATAATTTAAAGTTTAAAGATATAAAGGAGGCTACGCGAGCCTATCAAGAAGATGGGAAGCCGGAAACTTTGATACAACTAAAAAAACTCCATATAATTCAGGCAATTAAAAACACAGAAAATTGCTATGACCGTGACGAGCTACATAAAATGCTTGATGAAAGTGAGTTTAAATGTGCTCGAAGGGTTATTATGAGGAGATTAGTATGTCTGGATATTACATCGGAATAATGATTTCATAAGCTGCGAATTAAAATCGTGGCTTTTTTATTTTAATCTTTTAAATTATATTAAATTATTCCTTCGCGAATAAAAGCTCCCGTGATTGGGTAAAAGATCAGCTCGCCTTATTTCAGGCGAGTTTTTTATTTACTTTTCCCTAAAATATGCTAATATTTATATATAAAATATACAAATATGATGAACATAATAATATCAAACCCAGAAAAATTTGATAATTTAAAACAAATATTAAAAACTGAAGGATTGGATAAGGTTCATATTTTATCTGATTTTGACAGAACTCTCACCTATGGCTCAGTTGATGGCGTAAAAACATCTTCAATAATGTCACTACTAAGAGACGGAAAACACTTAAGTTCTGATTATGTTCAAAAGGCCCATGAATTATTTGATACTTATCACCCGATTGAAGTTGATTCAAATATTCCGCTAGAAGAAAGAAAGGACGAGATGCGAGAATGGTGGCAAAAACACAATGACTTATTGATAAGCTCCGGCTTGTCTTTAAGTGATTTAGAAGACATCGCTAAAAATGGTCATTTAAAATTCAGAGAAGGGGTTCTGGATTTCTTAGATTTCTTGAAGTCAAAAAATATTCCCTTAATCATATTTTCGGCCAGCGGTTGTGGTGATGCTATTGAATTATTTTTTAAAAAATATAATAAAGATTATTCCAATATTTATTATTTAACTAATAAATTTAATTGGGATGAAAACGGGAGGGCTATTTCTACTAAGGGCCCGATAATTCACTCCTTGAATAAAGACGAAACAGTTCTTTCGGATATTCCGGAAATTTTTAATATTATCAAAGATAGAAAAAATGTTATTCTCTTGGGTGATAGCTTGGGCGACGTTGACATGATTAATGGTTTTGATTATGATAATTTAATCAAGATTGGGTTTTTAAATTTTGAGTATAATAAAAATAGGGAAGAGTACCAAAGTAATTTTGATGTAGTTTTGGAGGGTGATGGAGATTTTAGCTTTATTAATAATATTATTCTTAATTTTAATTAATTAAATTATAAAACTATAAGAAATTTTAAAGTTCCAGATAAATTTCCCAAACCAATCATTAACGAATCCTTGGGTCGCCCCAGTCTAGAGGGAAGGGGAGATTTATTGAAAGATGAGGATGAGGAAATTGTTAATAAAAATGATCCTCGCAATAAACATGTTAAGCCTGAGGATATCGCTGACAATTCATATTTGTCTTACGGAGAAAGTAATGACGACGGTGATCAAGATTTAGACGAGGACAATTATATGCTGACAGATGAAGAGATTGAAAAAGAAGCGCAGGAGAAAGAAAGAGCCTTATCTTTTAAAAAACAATCAGAATTAGAATGGTCCGAAGATTATTCTGAAATTAAGTCGGTAACAAACGGGGAAGTGGTGCATTCAAATAGCAAGGAGTTTATTGAAAATTTGAATGGTGACAGTAAGGACGAAAGTTTAAATAAGGAAACGTTAGAAATAAAACCTATTTCCGGAAGAATGCGAGCTGAAGCTTGGCGTGTTTACAATAAAGGATATATAGCACCAGATAAAAATAGGGGTAATTTAAAAACAGAGCTTCCATCAAAAAGAAAAAGAAGAAATAGGGGGCTTTTACGAGGTTTATTTAAGAATTAATAACCTGATATTAAAATATTTTCAATTTACAAAATAACAAAAATGAGCCCGAAGCTCATTTTTTATTTCATTTCATAACTTTTTATTATAATTCTTTTTCTTCTTTGGCCACCTCTTTAATAATTTTTTTCTTAACCTGATAAAGATTCATAAAAGAAAAAACTAATAGTCCACCTAGAAAAATTCCCCAAACGTTCATTAAGAAAAATTTTAGAATATATATGAATAATTCAAATTCCATGTTAGCCAAAATTAATCCCAGAGAAGTAAGTGGGGGAATAATAGTAACAGCGATAGCTATTCCCGATAAGTAATCCTTGGAATTTGGCCGAGTCCAAGCATAACTGGCAGTTATACCAGCGATAATTGAGATAGTGAAAGTCAACCAAGATATCTCCATTTTTTTAATTAACAAAATATCTAAACAGTTAATATTAAAAATAATTCCAGTTAAAGTAGAAAAAACTATGGATAATAGGGTTGCTAAAATAAAAATTCTGATGGATCTACCAAAGACCTTAAAATTAGCAATAATACTTCCAAGCGACATCGCTAGAATAGGTGATAGAAGAGGAGCAACTATCATTCCAGCAATAACAAGGGCAATATTATCACTAATTAATCCCAGGGCTGTTATCAGGGTGGACAGAGATACCATTAGATAAAAATCAGTTTTAGGAGCGCTGGAATTTATAATACTAGAAACAAAAATTTTCTTATTTTCTTGCTCGCCATTTTTTAATCCGATTATTTCTTTAAAGCTTAGCATAATTTCAAAATAATTTATTTCTTAATTTTATTTTATTATAGCTTATTTGAAAAAATGTTTCAACCATTTTTTATGGCCAGCCTATTGCTTTTTATATATTAAAGATATAATATATAGATATTATTAAATAAATTTAAAAAAATGAAAAAATTTAATCAGGGTCGTGATCGTGATTTTAGCGATAGGGGCCCTAAGAGAGGTTCAGGTGGTTTTGACCGAGGTTCTAGCCGACGACCAGAGAGAGGCGGCTTTGGGGGAGGGAACCGCAGTGGTTCTTCTGCCATGCATAAAGCAGTCTGTTTTGAATGTGGTAAAGATTGCGAGGTTCCTTTTAGACCGACTGGAGGAAAGCCAGTTTTTTGCAGTATTTGCTTTGATAAAAAAGGCGGGTCAGAAAGCAGATCTAGAGGGGGATTTGACGGAAGACCAGAAAGAAGTTTTGAAAGAGATAACTCTTTCAAACCCAGATTTGATGATAAAAAATTTGGTGATAACAAAAAACCATTTAATGATGGTAAATTAGATGAGGTTATTTCTAAATTAGATAAAATTATTAGATTACTTACTCCAGTAATTGACTTAAGAAAAGAAGATCCAGCAATAACAGAATCTAAGGTTGTTAACAAGAAATCTGAAGTAAGGGATATTAAGAAGGATAAGGTGGTAAAAAAGAGTTCAGCTAAAACCAAGGTTACCCCAAAGAAGAAAAGCAAAAAAGATAGTTTAACTAAAGCAACCCCTAAAACCAAGGCTAAAGCCAAGACAAAAAAGTAGAGCAAAATTTAATTAAATACTTCCTTTAACAAAAGAAGCACCTTTGCGGTGCTTCTTTTAGTTGACTTATTTTAAAAATTATATTAAAGTCCTTGATTACATTAACAACATTAAATAAGAAAAGGAGGTGGTTATGAATAAAGTGAGCACTATATTAATTGCTTCTGGTGGCGGCACGGATGCTAATGCCATAATGGAAGCTTACAAAAAGGGATTTATTCCCGAGATTTTATTGAAAAAGTTAATAAGTACCAAGGAGGGTGCCGGTTGCCTGGAAAAAGCCAAAAATTTTGGTATTGAAACCACGGTGATTGATAGAAAAGAGCTGGGCTCCCAGGGTTTTAACCGGGAATTATTGCGTCAGATACCGTTTTGCGGCTGTGAGTTGGTGTTTCTGGTTGGATGTATAGTAAAAATTGCTCCTATGTTGGGGGTATCGACTTACAATATTCATCCAGCTGATATCGAAAAATTTGGAGGAAAGGGAATGTATGGCCTTGCTGTTCATGAAAAAGTTTTGTCTGAAGTCTTGGACTTAATTTCTCGTGGCAAAAAAAGTCCGGACGATCGCTTTTTTACTTATCCAACCGTCCATGAAGTAATATCTGAATATGATTCAGGTGCCCCATTGCTTGTGGGAAGTGTAGAAATTCCGAAAGTAATAGTTACCGGTCTTTTTTATAAGCAGATCAGACTGCAACAAGCGGCCCAGCTTTTACAAAAAGTAGTTCTACCTTATGAGTGGATGATGCTACCGACGGCCGTCAAAATGGCTGCTAAGAAAATACGAGACAGCACTCCTTTTGGAGGATGAGCTATGAAGCTCGTAAATTTAGAAAAAAATAATCTCGTCAAACGGCGAGATTTTTTAATTAAAAAAGCCACCGAATTTTCGATGGCTGTATTTTTATACCTTTTGAAAAACTTAGACCTTTTCAGTCATCTAGTTCTTCAATTTCGTCTTGTATTTGGGTATACATCGCCGGGTTTTTTTGGCTCAGAATATTAAAAGCAGCTAAGATAGCATTTTCATCTGGCCAGGCAGTCAAAAGAGGCACCTGAAATGGCATTCGTAGGCTGGACCAAACATCTTCCGGGAAGTCTTTTAAACTTGCCGGACAGGCTATTACTGGCCATGAAGTCCTGGCTGCCAAAATTGGCCCCAGACCATTGCTTCTTCCAACCTTGACGATAATCACGCCTCCATCCGGGTAGGCCTGAAGTATTTCTTCGAGCTTTGCCAGAGCCTTGGCGGGAGATTTGTGAACTGATAATGCCACATCAATCATGTCTATCCCTATTTCTTTTATTTTTTCGGGATAAACGTAATTAACGTACGGAAGAGAGTCTCCAACAGAATACCCCCAAAAAACCAGAGCTTGATTTGGTATACGGAAGTTGTTAACCATTTGGCTAACTGTTCCGTATTTTTTTTCCACCTCACTCAGGTTTTCTCCTTGTCGGAAGCTTTCTTTGGAGAGCTCGGTCCAGTTTTTGGTACGCAGTCGCCAGCTGTCATTGTCAATGACATCGGCTACCAGGAGCTCTCCATCGGCCGTGAAACCGAACTCGATTTTGAAGTCTATTAAGCGCATGTTTTGTTGCGCCCAGGCTGATTCCAAGGTCAGGAAAGTCATCCTCGTTAACTTCTCAATTCTATCAAGAATTTGGACGCTAAGGGTGTTTCTTGCCTCTTGCTCATCCGAGACATGTTTATTTAGCTTCAAAACCTCCATAATACTTGGTGCTGTTAAAACCTTCCGAGAATCAATCGGCGGGTAAAGGACAGCATTCTTTTCCCAGGAAGGAATTTTGGGGTGATAAAGTTCCCACCAATGAGCGTCTTTAGGAATAATCAGAGGATCCTCTTCTCCTTTTTTCGGATCTAGACCCTTTACCAGTTTTTCCCCAAAAATTTCCAGCTCTCCTCCTGTAGTCTTAAGGAAAAGCTCTATTTTCAGGGAATGAAAACGGTCAGGATTATTGCTGTCAGTGCTCATGTTAGGGAAGCGCTTCAACTAGCTTCCCACGGCATAGCGCCGAGCGATAACCTCCAGTGGTATCATCGTACATCGTGGAGCCAGAAATTCTGTTTCACCCAGTTGTTTTTCAAAAGCAACGGGAATTCCGGCTTTTTTCAGCAGTTCAAAAACGCGACAAGTTGTATTTGTGGCGTACTTTGCTTTAGCCTCGAACTCCTGAGTTTTGCTGGGGTCATCAAAAGCAGTGATTTTGCTTTTGCTCTCGATGACAACCATTTTCGGATTGTCTTCATGGGACCAAATTCTTTTGGTCTTACCTTCTGCGATGAGTCGTTGTCTCATTGTCTGTCCTTTCTTTTTAGTTAAGGGATATGAAAAATTAAGCAATAAACGATCCATGTTCACTATGGATTATCACGCTATTTTTATCAGAGGTGTTTTCCAAACAACATCCGAAAAAATAGTTTTCAATTTTGCATTTTCGCGAGGTTTCGTTTATGGCCTCGCTGAAAAACAAGTGATCCTCTCCAATGACATCTATGCCGATTCCGCAATTGAAGGTTTCGTACATATTTCTCCAGCTTTCTCCGCTTTTCTTCTGAATAAGCTGAAAGATTTCCGGGGGAGTGGGCATGTTTTTGTTATAAATTATGCCTCGGCCGACGTTTCTGATCTTGGTTGCTCCGCCACCAGTATTCATGGTTATACCATGAAGCATGTGGTAGGCGTTTCTTTTTTTTAATTCCAGGGCCAATGTTCTAATAATAATAGCCCATTGTCTAGTGGGAGACAAAATATTTTTGCTTACTTCCACCCCTAAGGATGGGTTTAAGCTTATATCAATATCTCCTTTGTAAAAATCAGAATCATCACGACGAAGATCCGGATATTTTTCATTGTAAGAGGAGCTCATCAGAGCACTTCTAGCTAAGGTTAGCCCATTGGACATCAGACCGGAGTTATCTTCTTCTTCCCAAGCAGCTTTTCCAGCGCTAGAGAATCCAAAAATTAAATCTCCTGGCTGAACATTACCTGCAATAATGTTTTCCTTCTTTTCTCGGGCGGTAACCGTTATATCAAAAACGGCTGATTTTACTTGATCTTTCAGATCGGCAGTTTCTCCCCCCAAAAAATGAAGATGGAAGCCATGTTCCTGGTAGAGCTTTTTTAGCTCGGAAAAACGCAGGGCAATTCTTTCCATTATCAATTTTTTCAATTTTGTTGGTAGGTTAACATTCAGAACATCGGTTATTAACCAATGCCCGAAGACAAATCCACTGGCAGCAATATCGCCGGTGTTCATGGAAAGGGCATCATCCACCATTCCGTCAAAGATGCTGGCATCTCCGGTTTCCCGGTAATGCAATAATCTTTGGATAAATTTACTCCCGTCACCATCTTGGTGTTGGGTCATAGCCAGATTAGGGTTATAGGGGTCTGTTATGATATTAACAAAGGCATTGGGATACTCATTGTCAATAATCTCTTTAAACACCCTTTTAACTCCTTCTTTTTGGGCATCAACACCCAGTTGTTGGTACAAACTGCTTTCTTTGCTCATGGTTTTTGGTTTTTTGGTGATTATATCATGGAATTAGTGATTTTCATTCATTATCATTAAGTTTTTAAAGACCTAAAGAACAATAAAAGATAGTATTGTATTACAGCTAATTTGTCAATTAAATTTTGTGATTTGATTTTTCCAAAAAATAAGCTATAATAGGTAGGTAAATATTAACTAAATCAAATATGGCTAATAAAAATAAATATTATTGTCTAGATATGTTCCCATATCCATCTGGATCTGGTCTGCATGTTGGGCACGTTGAGGGCTACACCGCCTCCGATATTTTTAGTCGCTATAAAAGGATGAGGGGATTTGATGTTATTCATCCTATGGGTTGGGATTCTTTTGGTTTACCAGCCGAAAATTACGCCATAAAAACTGGTGTTCATCCCTCCAAAACTGTCGACACAGCTATTGCTGCCTTTATCTCTCAGATGAAAAATTTAGGCCTAGAATACGACTGGGATAGGGAACTTAAGACCTCCGATCCAGAATACTACAAATGGACTCAATGGTTATTTTTGCTTTTATATAAAAATGGCCTAGCCTACAAGAAAAAAGCCAAGGTTAATTGGTGCGAAAAATGCTCCACCGTTTTAGCTAACGAACAAGCCGAGACTGGTTTTTGTGAGCGTTGCGGAGATCAAGTGGTGCAAAAAGATTTAGAACAATGGTTTTTTAAAATTGTTGATTTTATAGAAGATCAGGAATTCGAAGGACGAAAGATAAAAGGTCTTTTGTCGGGTTTAGATGATGTTGATTGGCCCCAGACCACCAAGACTGCTCAAATAAATTGGATAGGCAAAAGCGTTGGTGCTGAAGTAAATTTCACTGTTAGCGATGGTAAAGATAATTATAATTTAAATGTTTTTACTACCAGACCAGACACCCTATACGGCTGCACCTATATGGCCATTAACCCCGAACATGAATTAATTCAAAAATTTTCTGACAGTATAAGAAATTTATCAGAAGTTTCCAAATATATCGACGCGTCTAAGAAAAAAACTGAAATGGAAAAAATGATAGCTACCAAAGAAAAAACTGGCGTCGAGCTAGAGGGAGTAACCGCTATTAACCCCTTAAACAAAAAAGAAATAAAAATTTTTGTAGCTGATTATGTTTTATCTGGTTATGGTTCCGGAGCTATTATGGCTGTTCCGGCTCACGATGAAAGAGATCATGCTTTTGCTAAAAAATATAATTTAGAAATTACGGAAGTTATCAGTGGCGGTAATATTTCACAAGAAGCTTACACCGGAGAAGGCACCTTAATAAATTCCGATATTATTAATGGCCTATCAGTAAAAGAAGCTAAGAAAAAAATTATTAAATATTTAGAAGATAATAAGATTGGTCAAGCTTCAATTAATTATCGTTTGCGTGATTGGTTAATATCTCGTCAAAGATATTGGGGAGCGCCAATTCCTATTATCTATTGTGATAAATGTGGGGAAGTGCCAGTACCGGAAAAGGATTTACCAGTAATTTTACCAGAAGATGTTGACTTCTTGCCGACTGGAGAGTCACCTTTAAAATATTCTAAAACTTTTCATGAGGTTAATTGCCCGCTTTGTGGAGCCAAGGCTCGTCGCGAAAACGACACTATGGACACCTTTGTTTGCTCTTCTTGGTATTATTTTAGGTATTTAGACCCCAAAAATGACCAAGTTTTTGCCGAAAAAGATCAAATTTCACAATTTATGCCCGTAGATTTATACATCGGCGGAGCTGATCATAGTGTTATGCATCTGCTTTATGCTCGTTTTATTACTAAAGTTTTGCAAAAACATGGTTACTGTGAAGTTAATGAGCCTTTCAAAAAACTACGTCATCAGGGCATGATTTTAGCTGAAGATGGTAGTAAAATGAGTAAATCTAAGGGAAGCGTAGTTAACCCTAATGATATTATAGCCGAATATGGAGCTGACACCCTAAAATTATATGAAATGTTTATGGGACCCCTGGAAGATCCTAAGCCTTGGAATACTAAAAATATTTCAGGAATTAAAAGATTTTTAGAGAAAACGATTTCGCTATCTAATAAAATTGGGGAAGATACTTCTATTGATTACAAAGAATTAATTTTAGAATTGAATAAAACTATTAAAAAAGTAGAGGAGGATATTGAAGAATTAAAATTTAATACCGCCATTTCTCAATTAATGATATTGGTAAATACTTTTTCTCAATATGAAAAAATATCTCTAAATCATTTTTCTACGCTATTAATAATTATGTCACCCTTTGCCCCTTTTACAGCTCAAGAGTTATGGGAAAAAATAGGGAAGAGCGGAAATGTCTCTCAAGAAACATGGCCCGCTTATGATAAAAATATTGTAGAAGCAGAAAAAGTTTCTTTAGCTGTTCAAATTAATGGTAAGACCAGGGGGGCCATAGAAGTTGATCCCAACAGCGAAGAATCCGAGGTTGTTTCTTTAATAGAAAAAGATGAAAATCTTAAAAAATATTTAATGGGGGATTACAAAAAAATTATTTATGTAAAAAATAGGATTATTAATTTCATTATTTAATTTTTTTCATAGACTTGACCAACTAAAAAAATAGCGCTAAGATGCCTGAGGGCGTTATTTTTTTTGTAGAATATAATTAATAATGTTCAATTTTCTTTGAAAACCGAATAAAACAAAACCATAAAAGAGAGCACTATGAAAGAAAAAATTAACACTTTTTTACAGGGAGTTAACACTCTATCAATAGTTTGCTATCAGTGGGGAGACACTGGCAAGGGCAAGTTTGTCGATAGATTCGCTGAATGGGCTGATATCATTGCTCGAGGAACTGGCGGTGATAATGCCGGTCACACTATCTATTATGATAGCAGGGCCCATGTTTTTCATCTAATTCCTTCGGGAATTTTGTATGATAAATATGGGAAGATTAATGTTATTGGTTCTGGTACTGTCATCAATCCTCGGACCCTTATTCTGGAAATAAAGCGACTTTTGAAAGATGGTATGACCGTCAACAACCTGAAAATCGCTTTAAATGCTAAGCTGATTTTACCGGTTCATATCCTCTTGGATCGCCTAAAAGAGGCCGAAAAGACGGACAAAATTGGAACCACTGGGAAGGGAATTACCGACGCTTATCTTGATCACTATGGTAGAATTGGTCTCTGCATCAATGATCTTTTGAATCCGGATTTGTTTGCCAAAAAGCTTAAGAAAAATCTGGAAGAAAAAAGAAGATTGCTCAAGACCTACGACATTGAGTTGATTAAGGAAATTTTGCACAGCGATGATTTGGAAAATGGAATTTACTTTCACCCTGAAAAAATCATCAACGAGGATGCTATTGTGCAAAAATATTTTGGGTATGGGCAAGTTATGCAAAGATTCATCACTGACACGGACGCCTTGTTGAGAAAGAGTGTGGGTAAGAAAAAGATTCTATTAGAAGGAGCTCAGGGGATGTTATTATCCATTGATTATGGTAGCTACCCCTATGTTACTTCTTCTGACTCTTCTGGTGTTGGCTTAGCCAAGGGTGTTGGCCTCAAAGAATCCGATATTGATCTTCAATTGGGGATCATTAAAGGATTCTACATGACCAGAGTCGGATGTGGTCCTTTTCCAACAGAATTAGGTGGAGAACTCTCTGCTAAATTCTGTAATGGAAAACATGAACCAGGAATAAGGGTGTTGGAAGTAGAAGAGGTCGCCCTCGGTTTAGAGAGCGGTCGACATGATGATCTTTTTCTGGGAAAATTTATTCGCGCCCAGGGATCTGAATATGGGGCCACTACTGGCAGACCTCGCCGAACCGGTTGGCTAGATTTACCGCTCCTTCGCTATGCCATGCAAGCGTCAGGTCAAGTAAATCTGATATTAACGAAGCTTGATATTTTGAACAGCCTAAATCAGATTGATCCATATTTAGGTATCAAGGTTTGTTACGCTCATGTATACAAAGGAGAAAAACCATATCACTACGGTGATAAGGTTATTAAAAAAGATGACGTCTTAACGGTGGCGATTCCCAATGCTGAATTTCTAAATCAATGCGAACCGATCTACGACTCCTTTAGTCTTTGGAAGGAGGATATCTCACAAATCAAAGATTTGCGAAAAATGCCTCCGAATCTCCGGCTAATTCTCCATTATCTAGAGAGGGAGACCAAAGCAAAGATCAGAATTTTGTCCGTAGGGCCTGAAGCTGAGCGAACATTGTTTCTGTAGTTGCTTAATTTTCCCCTAAAACTAAACACAAAACCGTCAAATCTGGCGGTTTTTTTAATTGTTTCTCTCATTTTACTTTTTTAAAAATAGATGCTAAAATGTATTTAGTTGGGCTATAAAAATACCTAATTATTTTTGTTAAAGACATTTTTAAAACAAATTATGGCTGTTTTATATCAAAAGTATCGTCCTCAGAAATTCTCTGAAATTTTTGGGCAAAACAATATCAAAACTACCTTGCAAAATGAAATTGTGACCAATAAAGTGTCTCATGCTTATTTATTTTGCGGACCTCGGGCTGTAGGAAAAACCACCTTGGCCCGAATTTTAGCTAAGGCCGTAAACTGCCAAGATCGAAAAGAAAAAGACTTTGAACCTTGTAATAAATGCGATAGTTGTTTAAGCATATCTAATTTTAGCAACCTAGATATTATCGAAATAGATGCCGCTAGTAACACTGGAGTGGATAATGTTAGAGAAAATATTATTTCTCTTAGTCGAGTAAAATCTTCTAACAATAAATACAAGGTTTTTATCATCGATGAAATTCACATGCTATCCCTGTCAGCCTTTAACGCTTTATTAAAAACTTTAGAGGAACCGCCAGCTAATGTCATCTTTATTTTATGCACTACCGAAATCTACAAAGTTCCTCTTACCATAATTTCTCGTTGTGAGCGTTTTGATTTTAAGAGGATCAGTGTTAACGACATGATGGCCAAGTTAGAAGTTATTGCCAAGAATGAAAAATTAGATATAGATAGAGATGTTTTAGAATTAATATCTCTTAAGGCTGATGGTCACTTGCGTGATGCCGAAAGTTTGCTCAGTCAGATTATTGCTATTAGTGGTAAAAAAATAGACTTAGCCAGTGCTAATTTAGTTATTCCGTACAACAATCTAGAAGAGAATATTAAATTATTAGAATCTCTAGGCCGAAAAGATACTGCCACTGCTATTAAAAGCATTAACGAATTATTGGACTCGGGAATAAATTTAAAAAACTTTTTAAATGATTTAGTTGAGTTACTTAGGAAAATGATTTTAAATAAGGTTAATGACTCTCTGTCTAGTAGTTTGGGCCTAGATTTAAGTGAGAAACTAGAAATTAAGATTAATGATTTAAATAAAAATTTTTCCCTAAATGATCTTATTAAAATAACCGAGGAATTTTTATCAGCTAGTAAAGAAATCAATCTTGCCCTAATACCATCACTGCCCTTGGAGTTGGCAGTAATAAATGTTTGTCACTCTGGAGGAAATTTTGAGGAAGTCGTAAGCAAAAAGATAAACGAAAGTGTTTTTAAAAAAGAGACTAAGGAAGAAATTCCTCAAAGTAAAAAAATTATTCAGAAGTCAGTGAGCGCTGTGGTTAGTCAAGAAGAAATAGAAAAAAATTGGTTAGAATTTGTCACCAAATTAAAACCACACAACCATTCTCTTTCCTTTATAATGCAATCGTGTAAAATAAATGAGGTTAATGGAAATAAAGTTTGTTTGGCTTTTAAATACAAATTTCACAAAGATCGTCTTGATAGCCCTGAGATAAAAAAAATAATAGAAGAAGTTTTGCAGGATGTTTATAAGACAAATTTGGGAGTAGAGGCTATAGTCGATGAAAAATTAGAAATAAATAATAATAAAAATAATAATAATGAATTAATTGATGGCCTACTAAAAACCTTTGGAGGTAAGGTTATCAACTAAAAATATGCTAGATATAAAAAAAATACGAGAAGAAAAAAAATGGGTAGAGGAGTCTTTGCGTAAAAAATTAGGAAGCGAGGCGGAGTTAAATCTAGATAGAATAATTAGCTTAGATGACAGTCGTAAAAAAATTATTCCTAAACTAGAATCATTAAAAGCTGATAAGAACAAATTATCAAAAGTAAAGCCCGACGAAGAAACTATAAAAAAAATAAAGGATAATAATTTAGAAATAAAGAAACTAGAAGATGAGCTCAATAAAGTGGAGGAAAATTTAAAGGAATATCTATCAGCTCTTCCTAATATTGTCCTAGAAGATGTTTTGGCTGGTGGAAAAGAAAATAATAAAGTTTCTTATACCTTTAAAGATAAACCTAAATTTAACTTTGAACCCAAAAATCATGTTGACTTAGCCGAAAGCCTAGATATTATTGATTATAAAAGAGCCGCTAAAATGTCTGGCTCTGGTTTTTGGATTTATAAAGGAGACGGAGCTTTGCTAGAGTGGGCCTTATTAAATTATTTTATAACTTTTCATATTAAAAATAATTATACTTTTTTAATCCCGCCATTTTTATTAAACGAAGCCTCAGCCTATGCCTCTGGTCACTTACCAAAATTTGGTGAAGATCTTTTTTGGTTACAAGACAATAAACTATGTCTAAATGCTACAGCTGAAATGATGCTGGGTAATTACCACCGCGATGAAGTTTTATCCGAGAGTGATTTACCTTTAAAATATATTGCTTATTCAGCCTGTTTCAGAAGGGAAGCCGGTTCTTATCGTCAAGAAGAGCGCGGAATGATACGTGGTCATCAATTTAATAAAATAGAAATGTTTCAATACACAAAACCAGAAGATTCAGCTAATGTTTTTTTAGAAATGAAAAAACAGGCTCAGGAATTATTAGAAGGATTGGGGTTGCATTTTCAAATTAGTGATTTAGCAGCAGGGGATTGCTCGGCTGCTATGGCCAAAACTGTAGATATAGAAGTCTATATTCCTAGTATGGAGGTCTACAAAGAAGTTAGCTCTATTTCCAACGCCTTGGACTATCAAGCTCGTCGAGGAAATATTAGGTACAAAGACGCGGACGGAAAAAACTATTTCCCTCACACTTTAAATGCCTCTGGCATGGCCACATCTCGTTTGATCCCGGCTATTTTAGAACAAAACCAACAAGCCGATGGTAGCGTTGTTTTACCAGAAGTCTTAAAACCATTTTTACCAGCAAATCTAACTATTATTAAAAAGAAATAAAATCATGAAGATATTATTGGTTTTTGTTTATTATAGTTTTTATTTACTTTTTCCCTTGCTAGCGGTTCTTATTTGGCAACTAGGGAGAAATAGTAAAAAATCAATAGAACTAATTATAATTTTAATAGCGGTTCTTTTTTTGATTTGGATGAGATTTATTGAGCCAGAATTAATAGTTGTTAAAAATTATAACTTTAAAAAATCCGATGAAATTGGTAGGGAATTAAAAGTTGCGGTTTTTTCTGACATCCACTTGGGTGTTTACAGTAATAAAGCTTTACTAGAAAAAGTTGTTAACAGAATAGAAAAAATAAATCCTGATATCGTTTTAATTCCAGGAGATTTTATTTATTTTTCTAGCAAAGAAAAAATATCCAAAGATTTTAATATTTTAAAAGATATATCCGCTCCAACTTTTGCAGTCTTAGGTAATCATGATTATGGTAAAAATAAAAGAAATGTTTCACGTGATTTAAATTCTAAATTAGAATCATTGGGAATATTAATGATTGATAACAAAAGCAAAAAAATAATTATAAACAATGGGCATAAGAATGTCTTGGAGTTTATTGGAGTAGGTGATTTTTGGGTCGGTGATCCTGATTATAGTGTCTTAGAAAAAGATGATTTATATGAAGAAGCTGATTTTACATTTTTACTAACACACAACCCTGACACCGCTTATACTGTTAAAGATTTAACGGGCGATAATTACAAAAATATAGACTTACTAATCGCCGGGCATACTCATGCTGGCCAAATTAGAATTCCGCTTTTATATAATTATATTATTCCCACTAAGTATAATTTTGACAAAGGATTTTACAATATTTCAGATCTAGATGTTTTTGTCACTCCAGGAATAGGGACAGTAGCCCTGCCTTTAAGGTTCTTAAACTTCCCAGAAATAAGTGTTATAAACATCAAATATTGACCTTTCTCTTTTTTTATGGTATAATATACGGTCGTATTAACAAAAAATAATGCCTAAAAAATATCTAAAAATATTAATATTACCCCTTATATTGGCTCTTTTTTTATTTTACAACGAAACTAGAGCTATCACAGTTAAAAATACTTACCCCAAATTAGCTAATTACTTTCTTAAGTGGAGCATCGCTGACTATGAAGTATCGGAGCTAGCTAAATGGGATCTTTTAGTTTTGGATATGGAGGTTCAAGAAAACAGTCGAGCCAACCTAATAAAGATAAGGGAGTTGAATCCTGATATTATTATATTAGCCTATATAACCTCACAGGAGGCCAATGCTGATATCTATAATAGTCCTTGGAGTTATAATGCTAGCCTGAGAAAAAAGCTTTTGAACGGATTGGACGACGGCTGGTGGCTAAAAGATAAAAATGGTCAAAGAATAACTTTCTGGGAAGGTACCTATATGCTTAATTTAAGTGATGGCGCTAAGAGTAATTCTTCTAATAAAAAATGGAATGATTATTTACCTGAATTCATGGCCAAGGAAGTGATTTCTACTGGCTTATGGGATGGTGTCTTTTATGATAACACTTGGAGCGATATTACCTGGGTTAAAGGAGATGTTGATATTTATAATACAGGGCAAATAAAATCAACTTCAGAAATAGACAATGCCTGGGCCGAGGGTAACAAAAAAATGCTTAAAAAAACCAGAGACTTAATTGGGCCAAACTATCTAATACTCGGAAACGGCAAGATTTATGATGGTTATCAAAATCTATTAAATGGAGTAATGTTCGAAGGTTTTCCTGCTGAATGGGAAAGTAGTGGTAATTGGGGAGGAATAATTAACACTTATTCTAGTATTAAAAATTTAAACAGTGACCCAAAAATTACAGTAGTCAATTCTTATAGTAATAGTCGTCAAGACTATCGGGCTATGCGTTTTGGCTTAGTCAGCACCTTAATGGAAAACCATGGATATTTTAGTTTTGACTTTGGAACTACTGATCATAGCCAGATTTGGTGGTACGATGAATATAATACCAGTCTAGGCAGAGCTCAAAACACCTCCTATAATTTATTAGATAGACATAATTATAATTATAAAGATGGACTGTGGAGACGTGATTTCGAAGAGGGAATAGCTATTATTAATTCCACGGATAAAGAACAATTACATGTTTTTAAAAACGAAGAATTTGAAAAAATAAATGGAACGCAAGATCGTAGTGTTAACAATGGATCTATTATTAATTATATTCAAATAAAGGCAAAAGATGCTATTGTCCTGCTAAAGAGAGACTCTAGTTTTACTACTGTGAAAAATAACTCTTTTAACAACGGTGATTTTATTAGAGTTTTTAATGAAGATGGACGCCAGATTCGCTCTGGTTTTTTTGCTTATCTAGATGGATTTCCAGCTAATTCTCAAATAATTATCACCGACATTGATAATGACGAAAAAGAAGAAATTATAGTAAATAGTAAAGGCATTATTTCTATTTATAAAAATAGTTTAAAAATAAGGGAATTTAAACCCTATGACGGCTTGTTTAAAGGAGAAATATCTTTGGCCGTGGCTGACTTAGATGGTGATGGAAGTAAAGAGATTATAACCGGAGCTGGGCAAGGAGGAGGGCCTCATATTAGAGTTTTCAGCAAGGACGGGAAGCCATTGATTGGTGGTTTTTTTGCTTATGATAATAATTTCCGTGGAGGGGTTAGCGTCGCAGTTATGGATTTAGATGGTGATGGAACCCAGGAAATAATTACCGCTGCTGGAATTGGTGGTGGACCTCATATTAGAGTTTTCAGCAAGGATGGAAAGCCATTGATTGGTGGTTTTTTTGCTTATGATAATAATTTCCGTGGAGGGGTTTCTCTGGCAGTGGGTGACGTAAATGGAAGTGGCCAAAAAGAAATAATTACAGCCCCTGGCCCCGGAGGTTCGTCTGAAATAAAGATATTTAATAAAGAAGGGGGATTTATAAAATCATTTCCATCCTACGATCAAGCGCCTAGCTCAGGACTAAGAGTCACAACCGATGATTTAGATAACAACGGAATATCAGAAATATTAGTGGGATCTATTAATTTCTAATTGCTTTTTACTAATAAATTTAATATAATAGATAATAATATGGCTAAAAATAAAAACAATAAAAAAATAGACACTCCTGAAGTTAAATCAGAAGAAGTAGAAATTATCTCACCTGAAAACAGCGACAAAAAATCGTCTCAGGTGGTGACTCAGTCATCGGAGGACAACAACGCTGTTAATATTAACCGCGAAGGAGTTCGAGTTAAGGAGAGTGGCAACCTAGTAATAGGGAATTTAAACTTTATTTTAAATCCTTTAAAAAACAGATGGAAACACAGTTATAACGAAAATGTTTGGCACTTGATAGCTGATATTTTCTTATTTTTGATTATTATTGGTTTAATTATTTTTATTATTGTGACTAATAACTGGTCCGGATCTCGATTGGTTTCCTTAAGTGTATCCTCTAGCAACGAAAGCCTCTCTGGAGCCGTAACCTCATTTGAACTTGATTATAAATCTAATAAAAAAATTTCCAATGCCTCAATCCAAGTAATGTTTCCGGAAAATTTTATACTAGAGTCGGTTTCTCCTAATAATTTTTATAATAAAGACTTCCAGACTTTTGATTTAGGGGAATTAGAAAAAAATTCTTCCGGTAAGATAAAAATAAATGGTTTAGTTTGGGGAGATTTGGGTGACCAACAAAACATTACTTTTATTTTTAATTGTTCTAAATGTGGTCGAAGTGGTATCCCTAATTCTATGTCCTATAACATAGATAGCTTGGCCCTAAATAATTATTTAGAATTAGATGATTTAGTTTATGTAAACAGTGATTTCTCGGGAAAAGTAAAATTAAAAAATAATACTAATAATAGAATTGATGACATAAAAATAAGCCTAGGAGACGATGTTGATATTAGAAGAAGTAATTTTACTCTAGAGAGTAATAAAATTATTATAAATAAAATAGAGGGCGGGGAAGAGCTGGACGTTAGCTTTATAGCTCATCCCAAAAAAGAAGATAGCTTATTATTAAAACCAGAGTTTGAAGTTAGATTATTGGATAACACCTTGTTTTTTCTAGGTAAGGAAAAGTTGGTAGAAATAAAAGATCCCGGACTAGGGATTAGAGTTTTTAGAGGCACGGAAAATGTTAAGGAAAATGATTGGTTATCATATACCCTAAATTACAACAATCAGGAGGCCAAAACAGTTAAAAATGTTAGGATGACAGTTTCGTCAGCTAACCCTAATTTTTCTATAGATTCCCTAAATATTAGTGATTATTCTCAGGGCGTTCATCTATCGAGTAACACTGTTATTATAAATGACTTACTAAAAGATGAATCAGGAAAATTAAATTTAAATGTATTATTTGATCGTAGGCAAAATATCAGTAACCAAGAATTATTTTTAAAAATTAATCTAGAATACGAAATTGATGGTCAAACTATTAAATATACTACTTACTCTAATAAGAACAAGGTCTTAACCAGGGCCCTATCTAGCGCTTCGGCTTATTATTATAGCCCACAAGGAGATCAATTAGGTGTAGGACCACTTCCGCCAGCAGTTGATATGGCTACAAGTTATTGGATATTTTTAGAATTTAGCAGTCTAGGAAATAACCTAGAGAATTTTTCTCTCACAGCCGAGTTACCACAAAATGTTTATTTTTCCAACAATAAAAGAGTCCTAGATGGTCGCTTAATATACGGAGAAATTGGAAATAGGGTTGTCTGGGATATTGATAAAGTTAATGGTGATAACACTAAATACCGAGCTAATTTTGAAATAACCTTAATCCCAGAAGAAGACGATTTAGGAAAGATTGTAAATTTATTAGAAAATATCAAATTTACAGCCCAGGATGTTTTTACTGACCAAGAAATAAATCAAATTTTACCAAATATTAATACTAACTTAATAAATGACAAACTTTCTAGCAATAAAGGAAGGGTTGAGTCCATCAAATAGTTTTTATGATTAATTTAATTCGCCAAATAAGAAAACCCAAATATCAGTCCCTAAATATTATAGAGATAATAAAAGATAATTTAATTAACAACTTAAACTATCTTTATTCTTTACAGCCTCAAGCTGAAATTTTTCCGGTTTTAAAATCCAACGCTTATGGTCATGGGCTCAAGGAGGTTTGTAAAATATTAAACGAAACTCAGGTTAAAATGATAGCGATTGACTCATTTCCTGAAGCTCAAATAGCCTATAAAAACTTTAAGGGAAGGGTTTTAATTCTAGGAGAAATGCCTCTTAGAGCCTATAGATACTGCAAATTAAAAAGAACTGATTTTATTGTCTATAACTCCGAGACCCTAAAATATTTAAGTAAATATAAAAAGAGGGCTAATATCCACTTATTTTTAAATACTGGAATGAATAGGGAAGGGATAGATAATATAGAAGATTTTATTGATAAAAATAAAAATTATATTGATAAAGTTAATATAGCAGGATTTTGTTCACATCTAGCCGAGGCCGATGATCCCGAAAGTAATTTTAATGAAAAACAAGAGGCTCTATTCTTTAAAGGTTTGGAAGTTTTGCATAATAACAAAATTTACCCCCAATGGATTCACTTGGGAAATTCCGGCGGAGTTTTCTTATTAAAAAACAAGATACTCAATGCCTTTAGACCCGGGATATCTTTTTATGGATACAACCCCTTTAAGTCTGGGGCCAACGAAGACATAAATTTAACTGAATCATTAAAACCAGCACTTAAATTAAAATCGACCGTAGTAGCTACTCACAAGGCCTCGGCTGGAGACAAGGTTTCTTACGGAAATAGCCTGAGGCTAGAAGAAAGCACAAATATTGCAGTAATTCCTTTTGGCTATTTTGAAGGCCTAGACAGACGTTTTTCCAACCGTGCAAAATTTTTATACAGGAATAAGGAAAATATTATTTGGGTCAAAATAGCTGGGAAAGTTTGCATGAATTTAAGCTGTTTAGATTTTAAAAATAGGGAAGTAAAGGTGGGAGATCAGGTTGAGATTATATCAGAGATAAAAAACATGGAAAATTCTTTAGAAAATTTAAGTGAAAAAATTGGAGTTTTAAGTTACGAAATATTGGTAAACTTAAAATCTAATATAAAAAGAGTTATAAAATAGTAACAAAAAGAATTAAAAGCTATGAATAAAAAATTAAACACTAGATCACTCGGAAGATGTGGTAAAAAAAGCTATTCAGGAACATTTCAGAAGAACAAGAAATGCAATAGCCTTAGGGTTTTTTGGATTTCCATTTTTTCTTTAATATTATTAGTAGCTATAACTATTTACTTGCTTTCGTCTAATTGGCTCAATATTAAGGTAGTTGAGGTTGAAGGAGTTGATTCAGTTAATAAACAGGCCCAAATAGAAGCTATTGCTTACAAACAACAGGAGAGTAAAAATTTTTTATTTTCGCAAGAAAGCTTGGTTTTTTTTAATAGAAGTGAATTAATTAAGAACCTAGATGAATTTAACTTCTCAGAATTAAAAATAGAGAAAAAATATTTTAGCAAAAAATTAATAATAAGCGCCCAGGAGAGAGAAAAATCTCTGATATTCAAAGAGGGTGAATATTTTCATTTTTTAGATATAGAGGGAAACATTATATCTAGTCAAATTGACTGTCAAAGTGAGTTGTTACTACCAGAAAATTTAGAAAAAACAGAAGAGGAAGTAGAAGGAGAAACCGACAACAATATTTATGAAATAAAAAAAGAAGCCGAGGACTGTTTAAACTTCAATGACGCCTATAAACAGGAAAGCTTATACCCACTTATCGACAATAATGGAGGAAATAGGTTGATAGAGTCTCAAAAAAGAATAAAACTAGAATCGGAATACATTGATTTTTCCTTAAAATTATACAATGATTTAAGAGGGGAGGAGCAATTTGATTTAAACAGAATTGTTTTAGATGATGATTATAACACTATTAAGGCCCGGTTAAACAACAACCTTGATCTTTATTTTAATTTTGAGGATGATTACTTGGAGCAAGTATCTAAATTTTTCACCTTAAAAAGGGAGAAAGGCTCTGAGCTAGAATCAAAGAAATATATTGACCTTCGTTATGGTGATAAAATATTTTACTATTAATTAATTATAAAAATATGGGAGAAGGATTTTTTAAATTTGTTTTTATTACGGCGATATTTGTTTTCTGTTTAGTAGTAATAGGGATATTTCTTATCATTCTAAAAATACTATTATTATTTAACCCAGAGTTAAATATAATGGGTCTAACCATCTACTAGCCCTTTACATAGGTTTAATTTTAGTATATAGTTATACTATAAGGTTAATTAATATACATAATGAGAAGTAAGATATAATTAAAAATATACCTTACAATATAGTGCCCTTCGCTAAAACAACGATAAAGGTCAATTCCCTTATTACCTTAATAGAAAGCGTTTAGACTCCTTTAGGTATTACTTATTGCTAATGTCTAATAATATTAATTTTATGATTAAAATTTAAATCAATCCGGGTCTTAACACACATCTTTGATCTTAAATTTTAAACCCCATTTTTAATCTTGGTCCTAATCCCCTCTTATTTAAAGTATTTTCTGGTATTTTGGGTTACTTACACCCTAAATTAAGCCAAATTTAGAAATAAAACGCTTAGATAGATAAAACCACATAATTGCTTAAAATAACTCTAAAAACAGCCATTTTAAGCCGAATTTAAGACATTTTTATATAATATTTATTATGACCGACAAAAATAAGCCCATTATCAAGCACTTGACTGATTTTATAAATTATTGTGAAATTCAGAAAGGCCTAGCTAATAAGACTCAAGAAAATTATGCCCGTTTCTTGGGTGACTTTTTTGCCTGGTTAAAAGCCAATAATTTAGAAAAACTGAGGCCAGTAGATTTAAGTGAAGAACATGTTTGGCGTTATCGTTTGTACTTGTCTAGAAATAAAAGTATTAGAACCAAGACCGAGTTAAAAAAGGTTAGTCAAAATTTGTATCTGATAGCCTTGAGGTCATTATTGGAATATTTTAGTGAAAAAAATATCACCTCCCTTCCCCCTAATAAAATAAAGCTAGCCAAGGCTAGTGGTGACAGAGAAATAAATTTTTTAAACTTAGAGCAAATCAAAAAATTATTAGAAGCCCCGGACACCTCCAATAAAGCGGGGTTGCGAGATAGATCAATGTTGGAAGTTTTATTCTCCACTGGCTTACGTGTAGCCGAACTTCGTTCTCTAAATCGCGATCAATTTAAAATTGATAAGAATACCGAGGATCTAGAGGTGGTTATAGTTGGTAAAGGATCGAAAATTAGAACTGTTTATTTTTCAAAACGAGCAGTGATTTGGTTAAAAAAATATTTAGATTCGAGAGTTGATATGGATGAAGCCTTATTTATAAATTACTGGAAACCAGCCCAAAGTGGAAATCAACCTCGACGCCTGACAGTTAAAAGTATTGACTCCATAGTAAAAAAATACGTTAAAATTGCCGGACTACCAATGATAACTACTCCACACACTTTACGACACTCTTTTGCGACTGACTTATTGTCTCAGGGAGTTGACTTACGTTTAGTGCAGGAATTTTTAGGTCATCGTAATATCGCTACTACTCAAATATATACCCATGTTACCAAAAAACAATTACGCGACATTCACCGCAAGATTCATTCTGATAAAAATTTATAGCCTTATTAATAATAACTTTATCAAATAAAATAAGCCCCACTTGATTGGGGCTTGTATTTTTTTAAGAAGAGAGCCTGAAAGCTCTCTTGTCTTCTTCGATATTTTCTATTAGAGAAATTCTTTCAGCGCCAGTTGACTCGTCTAAGGATTTTTTTATAGTCGGCCAGGCGTCACCATAAAAATCTTTTTCGACAAATGTCTTTTTATTTTTTGCTTGTCTCTTTGGTGTTAATCTTAATCTTTTACTTCTCCCTTGTATTTTAAGGGATAAATAAATAAAAATGTAAAACCAATTTTTCATTTTTCCTCCTTTTTTAGAAAATATCACTCGTAAAGGCTAACATATCTAAAAAATAGAGTCAAATAAAAAAGTGTTTCTATGGTAGATAACTGAGAGGATTTACTGGAAGTCCCTCTTTTCTAACTTCAAAATGAAGATGTGGTCCAGTAGAAAAAGACCCAGCGCCTGAAGTTCTAGGAGCTCCACCAGTTCGACCTATAACCTGTCCTTGAGCAACATATTCATCGGCTCTAACAGAAACAGCAGAGACGTGACCATAAACAGTAGAAAAGCCGTCGGCATGGATTATCATAATATAAGCATAGGATGTTGATCCGTCAAATTTTACCCTAGCAACATAACCAGAGGCCGCTGCTCTCAAAGTGGTGCCCTGGGCAGCCCTAATGTCCACACCAGAGTGCTCCCCTATAGACCTCCTAAAAGGATAGGTGGGGTCGTGGAAAGTGGCTGTTATGGTATTTTTAGTGACCGGCCAGATAAAACCAGACATTTCCTCTTCTATTCCGCTATTTTCTCTTTGAATTAACTTTTCTCTTACAGTTCTCTCTAAAGATGCTATTTCGGCCATAGCCTGATCGTTTTCCCTTTTAGCAATAGTTAATAATTTCTTGTATTCCTCTTCTGATTTTTGAGTTTCGTCTAGTATAAATTCTTTGTAACCAATCTCTCCTTCTAAAATGTTTTTTTTGTTTTCCAATTCTTTTTTTAACTCCACTAATCTGTTTTTCTTTTCTTCTAAAACCTCCAACTGAGCATCCATTTGCTCTTTTATAGTCTTTAATCCGGACAAGCTGTTAGCAATTTCCTTATTAGTGTTTTCTAAATAAGTTATTTGATTTATAAAGTCAGTAAGAGAGTTATTTAAAAGAATTATTTCCAAAGGAGTAGATTGACTTTGTTTGTGAAGTAATCTTAATAGAGATGAAATACTCTCCTTGTCTCTTTCTATTTGCTTTGTTTTGTTGTCAATATCAATTTCAATTTTTCTTAACTCCAAATTATTTTTACTTACCTCTAAAATAGTTTCTTCTATTTCTAGTTCTGATTTTTTTAATTTAGTTTCTAATATTTCCAGTTGATTTCTAAGAGTATTTTTCTCTTGCTCCTTTGCCTTTATTAGACGACTATATTGTTCTTGATTCTTTTGAATGTTTTCTAATTGCTTTTTCTGATTTTGAATTTGGGTATTTAATACTTTAATTTCATCATCCACTTCTGCTCCGTATTGCGAAATAACCACGTCTGACCTTACAAAAAAAACACCAAGCATTATTAAAAATACCATCAAAAAAATATTGGCTTTTTTGTTTATTATTAACATGTCTATATTATACCTAATTTTTAAAAATATATCAATAAAAATAATAAGAATTTAAATTTCATCAATAAATTTTGGATCTATTAACCCAATCAAGCGACTTTTACTAACCGCATAGCTGTATTCGTTAAAATTACTATAAGACAAAAAAATTCCCTGCTTAGCTCGGGTTAGGGCTACATAAAATAATCTTTTCTCCTCCTCCATATTATCGGATCGAAAAAATGGGAAAGTACCTTCGTTCAGCCCCAGTAAAAAAACATGGTCAAACTCCAGACCTTTAACCTGGTGAACAGTGACAATCGGCACTCTTCCCTGCTCTAATCCCAAAAAATCAATATTTTTTACCAAGCCAGCATAATGTAATAAATTATGTAAAGATGATTTGGGATCTAGATTTTTATTATCACGACTGGCAAAAAAGGTTTTTAAAGTTTCAAAGGATTTTAATCGTTGTTCGGAGTTTTTGTCTTTTTCATAAAATTCTTTAAGGCCCGATTCCGTCCATAAATATTCTAGTAATTCTGTGGGGCGCAATTTATCAATCTGCTTTTCCCAATTATTAATACTCAAGCTTAAATTTAAAAACTTGTCCCTAAATTTTTTCCACAAAACAATTCTGTCTTCGCTTTTCTTTTTTAATTCTGTGATTAAATAGAATAATAATTCAATGGTAGCCCCAACATCATCATCAGCACTATGAGTAGCGGTTTGAAAATTTAAATTTTTAGCAATATTACTTAATTTATAGCTTTCTAAATTCAAAATTTTTCTAGCTAAATCTAAGGTGTCATAATAATCAGAAAAAGAAATATTAATTCCGTGGCGCTTGGAATTTTCTTTAATCATATTTAGGTCAAATAAAACATTATGTCCAACAACCACAGAATTTCCAATAAATTTCTTTAAATTTTTTAAAATCTTTTTAGGATCTTCTCCTTTTTCGGCTAAAAATTCATCACTAATTTTATGAACAAAATAAGAAGAGCCAACTGGTTTTTTACTTTTTAAATAAAAATGAAATTCTTCACCCATTTTTCCGTCAATAATTTCTCGAGCATAAATTTGAACGATATCATCAACGGCCGGGTTAATTCCAGTAGTTTCGGTATCTAAAACAATCATCCGTCCCTCTTTTTCATATTTCAATAACTCACTAAAAGGTTCTAAATAATTATAATTTTTAAAACTTAAAAAATTAGATAAACCAAGACCGCATTCCTTGCCCTGAAAATATATTTTTTTCAAAGTTTCCTCACCAATATTTTTAGCCGGTCGCTCTATAACTCGCTTAGCTGAAAAAGTATCAGCCTTATTTAATAATATTTTTAAATAAGCAAAAATATCTTTAACTTCCTGGCGTTTGAAAAAATTATACTGATCAACTGTTAAAAAAGAAATGTTGTTTTCCAAGAAAACTTGAGAAACATTATTTACCTGACGATTATTGCGAGTTAAAACAGCTATTTTACTCTTAGGATTATCGGCTTTTATTTTTTTAATATTATCAATGATCCACAAAACTTCTTCTTTTAAGTTATAGCCATGAAATAATTTAATGGCCCGATTATCATTTTTATTTTCTTCAATTTTATTTTCCGTTCCACTGCTTAATTCCTTAGTTTGAGGATTTTCCATGTTTTTTAAAACAGACATAAAGGCTTCCAGCAATATGGGGTTAGAGCGATAATTAATACTTAGACCCAATTCTTTAACCGGAGCAAAATGACTTTTAAATAAGTCAGCGATGAAAACTGGTTGCGAATCTCTAAAGCTATAAATAGTCTGATCAATATCACCAATTAGGGCAATATTTTTATGAACCTTGGCTAACTCCTTGATAACTAAATATTCCGATAAATGGGTGTCCTGAAATTCATCCAATTGGATAAAGCGAAAACGATTGGACCATTTAGAATTAATCTCTTTATTGGTCATTAAAGTTTTTAAAGTTAGCAACACTAACTCATTAAAATCTAAAGAATTTTGTTCTGATAATTTTTCCAAATATTCTTCACCAAAAATTATCATATCAGGTGGAATTTTTTTATCAGGAATTTTATGTCCCATTTCTTTTTGTAAAAGAGAGAGGCGATATTTGTAATATACTTCAATGATATTTAAAACTTCCTGTTTTTTTTCTGGGAAAGAGAGATTAGACTTAATAAAAATTTCTCTGATAATTTCAATTTGTTCATCCTCGTCTAAAATAGAAAAATCAGCCGATAATCCAATATTCTTGGCTTCAGCTTTGAGAAAATAAGCACAAAATCCATGGAATGTTTGCACAGTTAAGGCATCAAAATCATTTTTATCATCTACTCTTTCTTTGATGCGACTTTTCATTTCATCAGCGGCACGATTGGTAAAAGTGAGGGCTAAGATTTCATCTGGCCGAACACCCTCTTTTACAGCTTTTATAATACGCTCTGTTAAAACCGTAGTCTTGCCCGTACCAACTGGAGCATTAATTAGATAAGCGCCCCAAGTGCTATCAATAATATTTTGTTGCTGGGGATTGAAATTCATATTTTAAAATTTAGATAAAATTTAGTTTAATTTAAGTAAAATTTAAAGTAGCAAAAACACTACTTCTATGTTAAAATAATGATAGATTATTATTATAACATTTTTTATGGATTTAGAGAAAGAAAGGTTATTATTTAAAAGTGGACATAAATTAATAGCTGCCACCGATGAGGCCGGACGCGGTCCTTTGGCCGGTCCAGTAGTCAGCGCCTGTGTTATTATTGATGAAAATTTTGCAATTACTCCTGAGCTAGAAAAGATTAGGGATTCTAAAAAATTAAGCGCCAAGCAACGTCAAACCCTCTTCCCTATTATCAAAAAAAGCGTTAAGGCCGTAGAAATTGGAATTTGCGATAATGGAATTATTGATAAAATAAATATTTTGCAAGCTAGTTTTTTATCGATGCGCCGGGCCTTGAATAAAATAGATTTAAAACCAGATATTATTTTAGTTGATGGTAAATTTAAAATTCCTAAAATAGACATTCCCCAGGAAGCGATTATCTCAGGTGATAATACTGTTTTTAGTATTGCCATGGCTTCAATTATTGCTAAAGTCAGTCGTGATTTTATTATGGAGGAATTTCATAAAAAATACCCCTTATACTGTTTTGATAAGCATAAAGGGTATGGAACTAAATTACATATGGAAATGATTAGCCTCTATGGACCCTGTCCTATTCATCGTCTCAGCTTCGCCCCGTTTTCGGTGCCGGTTGATAAGATTAATTCTTGAAATATAAAACAAGCTATAATACAGCCTTCTTAACTCTATCTAAGCTTTTACCTTTTCCCAAAACCCAAGCCAACTCCATCGGACTAGGGCTATTTTTTTGTCCAGACAAAGCTACTCGCATTGGCCATAAATAATCACCATTCTTCTTATCATTACTTTTAATATAAGCAAAAATAGCTTCTTCTAAATTTTCTTTGGTCCAATTGTCTTCATTAATCCCCTCCAAAACCGGAATTAATTCTTTTAAATTATTTTTAACATCTTCTAAACTTAAACTTTTCCAAACCAATAATTCCTCATCATAAACAATTTCATCTCTAAATAAATAAAAACTCAACTCATTAATATCTTCTAATTTTTTTAATCTTTCCTGAGAAACAGAAATAACTCTATGAATAAAATCCAAATCGGTATTTTCGTTAATTAATCCTTCTTTAGCTAAATAGGGTCGACATAATTCACTCAATTCCTCGACGCTTTTTTGACGAAGATAATAACCATTTAAATAATCCAATTTTTCTAAATCAAAAACTGCCGGCGAAACACCCATTCCCTCTAAAGAAAATTTTTCGATTATCTCCTCTAAACTCAAAATCTCCTGATCATCTTTAGGATGCCAACCAAGTAGAGCGCAAAAATTAATAATAGCCTCGGGTAAATATCCCTTATTCCTATAATCTTCCACAAAAACATCGCCCTGACGCTTGCTCAACTTTCCTCCACCTTTATTCAAAATTAAAGGTAAATGAATAAATTTAGGCATCTCCCAGCCAAAAGCTTGATACAATAAAGCGTTCTTAGGAAAACTAGCTAACCACTCATCACCTCGAGCGACGTGACTTATTTTCATTAGATAATCATCAACAATATTGGCAAATTGATAAGTTGGCACTCCGTTAGATTTTATCAAAACATGATCATCTAAGTCGGCGGTTTTAAAAACAATTTTTCCCCGAAGCTCATCAACCACCTCCACACAAATATTTTGTGGAATTTTTTGTCGAATAACATAGCTTTCACCATTTTTAATTTTTCCCTCAACCTCCTCGGCGCTCAAACCTCGACAATGACCATCATATTTTGGAGCCTGTTTATTTTCCTGTTGCTTATTTCTCATCTCCTCCAATCTTTCAGCCGAACAAAAACAATGGTAAGCACCATCTTTGGCTAATAATTCTTTAATATATTTTTGATAAATTTCCAAGCGCTGAGTTTGAATATATGGTCCATAATCACCACCGACATGCGGACCTTCATCAAATTTTATTCCCGCCCAAGACAAAACATCCAATAAACTCTCCACTGCTCCATCAACTTCCCTTTTTTGATCGGTATCTTCGATGCGTAAAACAAAATCGCCTTTCATACTTTTAGCTAAAAAATAACCGAACAAAGCCGTACGCAAATTGCCAATATGAACAAATCCGGTCGGTGATGGTGCAAATCTTAATCTAATATTATTTTTCATAAATACTTTATTATTTTTATATTCTTAATTATTTTATGTTAAAATTAATCCTATCAATTTCTATATTTATCTTTTCCCTTTTAGGTAATCATTAAATTTATCAAAAAAAACCTTAGTTGCGTCCCTCCTAATAGGATGAACCTCTTTAACTAAATCTGAAGCCCTTACCCATTTCCAGGCAGAATGATCCCAAAAATTGATTTTAATATCGGCGTCACTCCCCTTGTATTCAGCAATTAATAAACTTTGCACTTGCCCCTTAAAACCATAGCGCCCCTTAGTATTAGCTATATATTTGAAAACATTTTTATAAATCTTTTTTGGAAAAAACTCCCTAATACCTAGTTCTTCATACATTTCCCTGCTACCAGCACGCATTACCCTGTCGCCATCAGTTCCACCCTGAGGCAATTGCCAGTGCCCCTCTTCTTCACTTCTTTCTGCTAATAAAATCTGATAATGATCCAATGGATTTCTATCTTTATTGTCTATAGCTGTATAAGGCAAGGGATTTTTTTTATACAATAAACAAGCTACATTTTTTCTATATTTAAAAGGAGCAAGAAACTTCCAATAAAGAAATTTATTCATAAAAATAAAAACCGCTCGGAATATTCTTTTAAACCTCTTGGGCTGCTTTATCAAACGCCATAACCATTCTAAACCTAAAAATCTCATCCACTTAGGAGCTCGCTTAATTTTCCCAGTTAGAAAATCCAAGGCCCCACCAATGCCAATACCAATTTTAACGCTAGGGACTTTTCCTAGATTATGAAAAATAAATTTCTCCTGATAAGGCGCTCCAAAATTACATATCATAACATCTGGAGAAAAATCTAAAATCTTATTAGGAACCAAAAAATCTAATTTATCATTAACTCTTTTTTCTATTTTTTTAGCAAATTTAGTAAAAATATTTTTTTTCTCAAAATCAAAATTAATAAGTTCTCTTTTAGTAGAAATTGAAAAATCAAAATCAGCCTCCTCAATTAAGAACTTTAAATTTGGGTAGCGATTAGATAAGGCTATAGATATCTCTGAAGAAGATGATAAACCTTTTTTATTATTGACTATTAAAACTTTTTTATTTTTTTCTTCGGCTATTCTTAATATTTCCAAAATAGCATCGGCTCCAGTTAGACGCTTTATTTTTTTCCCCATCAATGTAGCCGACAATTTCAAACCGAAGCCATCCGGCAAGGAAAGACTGGCTTTATTTAAAATATAAAAAAACTCCTCATCTTTTCGAGATTTCAAAATTATCTCGGGATTGGGTGTAACTATATAATTTTGATTATTGGACTCTAAAAAATCTAATATTCTTCTAGAAAAAACTTCCAAACTAATATCATTGTCTAAATTAACTCCTAAAATATTTATCATAAGGCAAGCAAATTATTTAATATTATTCTATTATAGTGCATATTTTCTGCTAATTTTATTATATCCTAAATATAATCTTTAGTAAACATAAAAACAACCATAACTCAATATTAGACTTTTAGTCTTAAATTTGCTAAAATTTTAATATAATAAATATAAAAATTATAATTAATTTATAATAAAATTATATGCAAAAACTTGACCAAGTTTCAAATAAAATTAAAGTATTAACTATTAACAATCCTAAAAAACCAGGAGATATGAAATGGTATAATATTTTAAAGCCTGGGAAAAAAGAAATTGATTACCTTAAAAAAGAATTTGACTTTGAAGAAAAGCACCTAGAGGCCTCTCTATCAAAAATGTCGGCTCAAAGACCGATGATTTATCAAGGAAAAAATTATTTGTTTATAATATTACACTTCCCCATCCAATATAAAGGAAGAATAATCCCGGGAGAAATAGAATTTTTCATCGGGCACGGATTTTTAGCAACACTTCACGACAATAAAAACAAAACTTTGAATGATTTTTTTAATTATTGTCAAAAAGAATCAGTCTTCCTAGAATCATACCAGTATGAATCATCAGCTATTCTGCTTTATGAAATTCTCGAGAAGCTCATACAAGATTCATATTTGCTATTAGATGAAAACAATATAAAAATCAACGAAGTAGAGAAAAAAATATTTTCTCAACAACAAAAAATTATTACTTCAAAATTATTAACTCTAAAAGTTAATATTATTAATATCAGAAGAATTGTTCAAAACCATAAAAATATCATGAAAAAATTAACTGAAATGAAAAGTAGTTTAGTTTCTCAAAAACAAATAACTCGATATTATGACATGCTAGCTGAGCACAGTCAAAGGATTTGGGAGTTTTCTGAGATTCAAAAAGAGATAATTGAGTCATTACATGATACTAGCGAGTCAGTTATGAGTTATAAAATAAATAATATCATGAAAACTCTTACTATTGTCTCAGTTATTTTAATGCCCTTAAATTTAGTAGCATCAGCTCTAGGAATGAATATGGATCCCAACCCACTTAAGACTCAAAGTGGTATTACCTACCTAACGAGCGTCTCTATTGTCTTTATTATCTTAATTATAATTATGTTAATATTTTTTAAAAGAAAAAAATGGTTATAAAAAAAATTTAAAAAAATAGGCGAAAAATAGGTAAAATCACTAAAAATACTGGCGAAAACCAGTATTTTTTAAAATCTCACTTACTATTGACATTAATTTATTATTGTGATATAATTACCTATTAATTTAAAGATATGAAAATATATATAATTGGACAAAAAGGAATACCGGCAATGGGGGGCGGAGTGGAAACTCACGTTCACAATTTGTCTTTAAAATTAGCTGAAAAAGGCCACGATGTTTTTGTTTATACTAGGCATAGTTATAGTGATAAGAGATTAAAGAAATACCAAAATATTAATCTAATTCCCCTGCCTAGCATAAAAACAAAAAATCTAGATGCTATCAGCCACACAATATTGGCCTGTTTTGATTTTATTTTCAAGAGAAAGGCTGATGTGATTCACTTCCATTCTATCGGACCAGCTTCTTTAATTTGGCTAATAAAAATTTTCCGTCCTCGAGTTAAGGTTGTCTTTACCTTTCATAGTCAATGCTACTTTAACGCTAAGTGGGGTAAATTTGCTAAAAATTATTTAAGTTTAGGAGAAAAAATCGGATGTAAAATGGCCGACGAGGTTATTGTTGTTTCTAAAAATCTAAAAAAATACGTAGAGGATAAATACAAGATTAAAGTAAAATATATTCCTAACGGAGTTAACGAAGCTAAAATTATTCCGGCTAATATCATAAAAAGTAATTGGGGGCTAGAAAAAGACTCCTATATCCTGTCTGTATCTCGTCTAGTAAAAAATAAAGGGCTGGAATATTTAATTGAGGCTTACAAAAATATTAATACTGACAAAAAATTAGTTATTGTTGGAGATGGTCCGTATATTAGTAAACTAATAGAGCTGTCTTCAGGAAATAAAAATATTATTTTTACCGGAAAGCAATTTGGGGATACTTTAGCTGAACTATATTCTAACGCTAATCTATTTGTTCAGCCGTCCGAGGCTGAAGGCCTATCAATTTCCTTGCTAGAATCTATCTCTTATAAGCTTCCAGTTTTAATTAGTGATATTGAGGCAAATTTGGAAGTTGTTGGTCCAGATGCTTTTTCTTTTGAAAATAAAAACACTTCTGATTTAATCGAAAAATTAAAGTTATTTTTAAGTGAAGAAAATAAAGAAGACATTGACAAGAAAAGGGAGAAAATATATAATAATATAATGGAATATTACAATTGGGACGATATTGCTAGCAAAAATATTGAATTATACAAGTAAATAAACGCCACTTTTATTGCTGTAATAATAAACAAATATATACGGCAATAAAGAAGTAGACCCTAGTCCTTTAACAACAATACCAAAACAACATACATACTTCTGCACTTCAAATTCAACTAATATAATAACAAACCAAAAAAGGAGACCTCGTGTGAGAAACTAAGCTCGAGGAAAAACCATGAAAACAACGACTATTGTGATGATTGCTACACTCGCTTTTGTCTTGGGGGGGTGTAAAGATTTCGACATGGCAACGCCATCGTCGGACCCTAATGTTACACCAGTCCCATCAGGACAGTACACCTGGCCAGGATGTAATCCCAGGCCGGTGGAATTCCTGGGAAAAACCCAGGTTGCTTCTGGCTCCTACGATTATTCCTTCCGGATACATCTGGACGGAAGTCAGGTGGACCCCAATCCCCTTACTCTGGGATCATTCTCAATTCCTCATGTAGGACCGACAGGATGTGCCCCTAGTAATGGTGACGTAATATACAACAACGTTTCAAACGATGCCCAGTATTATCTGGACAAAATTGAAAACGGATGGGTGTATTACCGGATCAGGTCTGCTCCAGGTCACACTTTGAAATACAATATCTCAAAGATGCCCGGGGCAATTCCAGGCAACTGGTTTCTCAGACATGGGTTGGCCTACGATGACGGTGTAAACAACATCATCATCTTTACAACCAACTGAGGCACGCACACGCACCAAAAAAAACAAGAAAGCCGAGCAAATGCCCGGCTTCTTTTAATTTTACAGACAATATTATTTTAATAACGATCTGACAAACTCAACAAATAAAGGATGAGGTGCTAAAGGCCGAGAAATATATTCGGGATGAAATTGAACTCCCACAAAAAAAGGATGATCTTTTAGTTCAATAGCCTCAACAATATGACCATCAGGTGAAGTCCCTGAAATTATTAGTCCCTTTTTTTCAAACAATTCTCGATAGTCATTATTAAATTCATAACGATGACGGTGTCTTTCGTTAATAACATCTTTAAATCCCATTTTATTATAAGCATTAGCCAATCTTGTTCCCTTTTTCATTTTACAGGGCCAAGATCCAAGGCGAATAGTCCCTCCATAGCCCTTTTTCTTAATTAACTCTTCCTGCTCCGGCATAATATGGATGACTTTATTTTTACCTTTAGGATTAACCTCTTCTGAATTAGCATCAGATAAACCACAAACATTACGAGCAAACTCAATAACGGCCATTTGCATACCATAACATAAGCCCAAATAAGGAATCTTCTTTTCTCGACAATATTTAATAGTTCTTATCTTCCCTTCCGAACCACGGCTACCCCAGCCCTGAGGGACAATGATACCATCAAAGCCCTTAAGAACACCGACTCCCTTCTTCTCGACATCCTCTGTGTCTATCCAACATAATTGTGGGCAAACCTTATTATGAGCTCCAGCATGCTTTATAGCCTCAATTACAGAGATATAAGAATCACTCAAATTAAAATCTCCCGTACAAAAATATTTTCCAACTATACCAATCTTAACTTCCTTTTTGGCATTTTTAATATTACTTATCATTTGTGCCCAGCTCTTAGATTGTTTAATGGATTCTTGATTGGCCCTAGGTTTCAGCTTTATTTTTTTTAATATTTTTTGACTTAAATTATTTTTTTCAAAATTAATTGGAACTTCATAAATAGAATCTATATCAGGAGCAGCAATAACATCCTCTTTTAAAATATTGCAATGCATAGCTATTTTTTCACGACGAACATCGTCAATATCTTTTTCCGAGCGAGCCACAATAAAATTAGGTTGAATTCCAGCAGTATTTAGAGTTCTAACTGCATGTTGAGTTGGCTTGGTCTTCATCTCCCCTATTTTATTAGGAATTGGTAAATAGGAAACCATCACAAATAAAACATCATCAGGATTTTTTAACTTCATCACTCTAGCTGCTTCTAGAAATAATAAATTTTCATATTCACCTACTGTTCCGCCTATTTCAATTACCATTATTTCAGCCTTACTTTTTTCTACCGCCTTATAAATCCTCTCCCTTATCTCTCTAGGAATATGAGGAACAACCTGAACACACTTACCCTCGTACTCTAAATTACGCTCTTTATTTATAACGGTTTGATAAACTCGACCGGTGGTCATGTAGTTTTCCTTATAAATATTTTTATTTAAAAACCTTTCGTAATTACCAACATCTTGATCAGTCTCATCTCCGTCCTCGGTAACAAAAACCTCGCCATGCTCTACTGGATTCATGGTCCCGGCATCAACATTAATATAAGGATCAATTTTAATAGCACTAACTCTGTATCCTTGATGTAATAAAATTTGAGCGATAGATGCTGTGGTTACCCCCTTACCAACTCCAGACATCACCCCGCCAACAACGAAGATAAATTTTGGATTTTTTTTATTAGACATATATTGACAATTAATTATATTTGTATTATTATTCATTGATAACCCTAGAGGTTTTAACCAGACAAAAAAAGGAACTATGCTGTATGTTTACAAGGGATTTCTAAGAGAAAATGGAAGATCAGAAAAGCTTTGCTTGTTTAATGAAGAAGAAAAAACAGCAGAATTTTTCAAAAAAGAAAAAGATCTTATCCAGTTCATTATTGAAAATTATTGTTCTGAATACAATAATTTAAAAAACGATTGGCAACCCTGGATACAAAGGATTTTAAAAGGTAAGTTCGATTTCGAAATTACCAAAAGATTAGCACCGGCGGAAGTGGAGCGCCTAATTGACAGGACTAAATCTGTCCTGTATTAAAAAATTTTTCACTAAACTGACCGTTCACCAAGAACGGTCTTTTTTTTATTTCAATAAATCTATCGCTGACTTTAATTGAGGATCCCTATCCTCCTTATAATCATCATAGCTCAAAACAACCTCTTTATCAGGAGTAATCCCCTTTTCGTTAATATTTTCCCCGGCTGGAGTTAACCATTCGGCCATAGTCATTTTTAAAGCTGACCCATCTCTTAATGGTTTTAATATTTGGACCGATCCCTTTCCATAACTTTTTTCACCGACAATTACTGCCTTACCATGATACTGCAGGGCTCCAGTCATAATTTCAGAAGCTGAGGCACTACCACCATTTATTAAAACAACTGTTGGATAATTTGTTAAACGATTTAAACCACTGGATTTATAATCCATAACTCGACCATCTCCAAACTTTTCAATAACTGCTATTTCACCATCTATCCACTCCCCCAACAAGGCTACAGGTGTTTCCAAATATCCACCAGGATTATTTCTTAAATCAATTATTAATCCCTTGGGATCAGAGTTATAAATATTATTAACTGCTTCAAGAAAAAGTTTTTGAGTATCGTTATTAAAGGAAATTATTTTTATTAAATGAATATCATCATCTAAAATATTGTGAGTAACACTTTTCACTATAATAGTATCTCTAATAATTTTAAATTCTAATACTTCTTCTAAATTTTCTCTAAAAATTGTTAAAACAACCTCAGATCCTTTTGGTCCCCTAATTTTGCTAACAGCCTCATTTATATTCATTCCCTTAGTTATTTCACTATCTATCTCTAAGATTTTATCGCCGGCCATAATTCCAGCTCGAAATGCTGGAGTTCCTTCCAGGGGAGAAATAACGGTTAGAACGTCATCCCTTATACCGACCTCCATTCCCACTCCTTCAAAAGAGCCAGACATTTCTTCATTAAAATCCTTATTTTCTTGAGGATCCATAAATTCGGTATAAGGATCACCCAAGGCTGAAACCATTCCTTTTAAAGAACCATAAAACATTTTTTTTTCGCTAAATTCTTCTTTGTTTATATAATTATTCCTTAAAGTATCCCAGATGTCCCAATATAAATTAAAGTCTACATTTTGAGACCATTGTCCATTATCTTTATCGTATTTACCAGTAACCTCTCCTAAATACAAGGCCTGATTTTCTGATAAGCGAGCAATGGTTTTATTACTGGTCACCAAATGAGCTCCACTAAAAAAAATAACAACAGCGAGAAACAAAACCAAAAAAACTCTGAAGAAAGAACCCAAAGCTTTTTTAAATTGCTTTATTTTTCTTTTATTTTTATCCATAAAATTAGGACCTAATCAATTTAACAAATGGGAATCGTCTAATATCCATAATAGCCGAAGGCTTTCGACGAGACCTAATCTTATTATAATTAACTATAAAATCCGGTTTATATTTATTAAATTTAAAAAGAGAAATTATTTCTCTTAAACTACTGACCTCCTTCCGACCACTTAAATTACAGCTAGTAGAAATTAAAGGAGATTTAACGGACTGTATTATTTTAACTAAAAAATCATTTTTTGGCAAACGAACTGCTACGCCGTTACTCTTTTTTACACCAAATTTATTTGCGAACTCATCTTTAATATTTAATATAAAAGTTGTTGGTCTAGAGTTTTTATCTAGCCAAGATTTTCTTAAAAAATCCTCCTGCTCCTTGGAGACTAGAAAATATTTTTTTAACATCAAGAAATCACTAACTAAAATTATAAAAGAATAGTTTTTCGGCCTATTTTTTATTTTATAAACCATACTTATAGCCGAAGAATTATCAGCTAAGCAACTTAAACCGTAAATAGTGTCAGTTAATATTACGCCAATATCCCCTCTTTTAAATCTGTCTACCACTAACTTCGCATCTAATTTATTTGAAATCTTTATTAAATCCATTTTTTTAAATAATAGTTGTCTCTAACATTCTAAGAGCATCTGGAATTAAAGGTGTAACCCAATCAACTGCGCCGACTAAAATTGGAGCTAATTCGGAATCAGTTATTACGGAAGTTAAAAAATCACTAGAAAAAGCGTAGCGAGACGAAACATATATTATTACGCCTAAAATAAATAGGCCCTGAATCAAGCCCAGCAAACCACCGAAAGATCTATTAAAAAAAGATATAACTGGTAAAGAGCTAATTAGGCGTAAAACTTTACCAATAATTTTAAAAATAATATTCAAGAAATAATTAACCACCGACAAAACTATAATAAAGGAAATTATTTTAATCCAAGAATCAGAAATAAAAGTTAAAAAAGACAGGAAGTCACTTAAATACAAATAAATATTTAGCGATATTATTATAGATAAAATAGCTGATATTAAACTAAGTATCATTCTAATTAAACCTAAATAAAAACCATACAAAACAAAAATACCTAAAAAAACAATTAAAATTAGATCTAAAATAACCATAATCTTAAGCTAATTAATCAAACGAGGGAAAAGAATCTCTCCTTTTTTTATTTTCTCATCCTTAAATTTGCTAATTATTTTATCAGCCGCCCCCGGAATAAATGGATAAAGAGCTAGGGCAATATCTAAAATATTTTCGCTGGATTTCTGTAAAACCCCTTGCTTTTCATTTTCTTCCGTCATTTTCCAGGGAGCTTTGAGACTTAAAAATTCATCCGTTTCTTTTATTTTAGAAACTATTGAAGATAATACTTCATTAATTTTATAATCATTCATTTTTTTGTCAATTTCTTGAAAAAAATCATTATCCTCCTCTAGCAATGGAATATCTTCTTTATAATTAACCTCCTTCAAATTAACCCTCAAACCTGATTTTTCTATCAAGTTAGAGACTCTAGCGACCAAATTACCCAAACCATTTACTAGATCAGAGGAATATAATTTCTCTAATTTTTCATAGGAAAAATCGCCATCTTCGAAAGTAGATATTTCCTTAGCTAAAAAATATCTAATAACATCGGGATGATATTTATCTGCTAGTTCCACAGGGTTTATAGTATTGCCAGAACTTTTACTTATTTTTTGCCCATTAATGGTTAAAAAACCGAAGACCAAAACTCCTTTTGGAACTGGTAGTCCAGCTGACATTAGCATAGCTGGCCACATAGCTGTCTGTTGGCGTAAATTATCCTTACCACAAACCTGCATCCCCGGCCAGAAATCATTAAACTTTTCTAAATTATCGGGCCAACCCAAGCAAGATATATAGTTTACTAGGGCGTCAAACCAAACATAAATAACCTGACTATCATCACCAGGAACAGTTATTCCCCAGGGCATTTTCTCCCTAAGACGGGAAATAGAAAAATCATTCAAACCTTTTTTAATAAAACTATTTATTTCATTAAGTTTCCCCTTGGGGCGAACAAAGTCGGGGTTTTCTTTATAAAGTTGCAATAGCTTTTCTTGGTAATTGGAAAATTTAAAAAAATAATTTTCCTCTTCGATATTCTCTACTTGCAAACTAGGGTGAAGCGGACATTTTCCCTTTTCTAATTCTGAATCTGTCTTCTCCATCTCACATCCAACACAGTATTTTACCTTATATTTCTTCTTATAAATATCACCATTTTCAAGGCATTTACTCCAAAAACTAGCCACAGACTTAGCGTGGTCACTGTTAGTTGTTCTAGTGAAGCTATTGAAACTTAAATTTAATACTTCGTGTAAATCTGAAAATTTCTGAGAATACTTATTACAATAATCAATAACATCAACTCCTGTTTCATCTGCCTTTTGCTTTATTTTCTTCCCATGTTCATCTGTTCCGGTGTTAAAAAAAACATCAAATCCTCTTTGTCTTTTGTATCTAGCGATAATATCAGCATTAATTATTTCCTTAGCAAAACCTATGTGCGGATCAGAATTAACATATGGTAAAGTAGTGGTTATATAAAATTTATTCATAGAAATACTGTTTAATAAGATTAATAAATAATAACTGTAAACTCCCCTTTTAAATTATTTTTATCCTGTTCAAATTTTTTATACAGCTCTTCAACTGAGTCGCTATAGAAGCTATGGTGTTTCTTGCTTATCTCTCTAAAAATCATTATTTTCTTAGAAAAATTTAAATTTAATAATTCTTGTAAAAGCTTGGATATTCGATATTTTGACTCATACAGCACCACGGGATATTTTAAGTCCAGCATCTCTTTTATAGCACTAATTCTTCCCTTCTTGTGAGGCAAGAACCCCAGGAAAAAAAACTTATCAGCCTTTATACCGGAAACTGATAGGGCGCTTGTCAAGGCTGAGGGGCCAGGAATTGGCTCAATATTAACGTCTGGTAACCTCTCTCTAACCAACTCAACTAATTGTCCTCCAGGGTCAGAAATATTAGGAGTCCCAGCGTCACTTACTAAGGCTATCGATTGACCCTTTTTTAATATCCCCAATATTTTTTCATATTTTTTATCACCAGAATGATGATGGAAGGATATTAAATTATTTTTAATATCATAATAGTCTAAAATTTTCTTACTAACCCTAGTGTCCTCACATAACACAAAGTCAACCTCCTTTAAAATTCTAAGAGCTCTTAAGCTAATGTCTTCTAAATTACCAATAGGTGTTGCAACAACGTATAAACTACTCATAATACTAACTTACTAAATCATCCTTTCTCTCCTTCATATATTTTATCCAATCATCAAAAATTTCCACCAAGACCTTGAAAGGGGCTTCTATTATGAAGTCTAAAACAAAAACAAAAATATTAACTCTGGAAGCATTGTTTGATAAAAATTTTCCTACAGCTACTATCGGGGTGTAAAAGAAGTCAAACAAAAAGGTAAAAATATTCTCCTTAGGCTCAATGATAATAAATTTTTTAATATCTCTTTTAATTCTAAAACTAAAAAAGCTAACAAACATTAAGAAGAATAAAAATATAGTAATACTAACCCAATTAAACTGAACAAAATCTAAAAATTTAATAATAAAATATATAGTTACAGAGAAGCCAACTAAATAAAGGAAGTTAAACACAAAATCCATGATAAACTTTCTTTTGGGTGGCTTTCTCAAAACGATAGCGTTGCGGCGACGTTTTTCGCTATAAACTATCTCCTCAACTCCAGCTATTATTTTCTTGGTATTTTCCTTAGCTGGGGCCCAGGTGAAAATTATCATTATAAAAAGTAAGAAGGCTGGAAAAGAAACATTTATAGCCAAAGAAAAAAGATTTAAATCCTCGCCAAACCACTTAACGGCTGGTATTTCTATTAAAAAAACAAAAATTGACTTAGTTAAAAAAATGTAAACAATACTTCTAAATCCAGCGCGCCATAATCTGTTTTTTATTTTCTTAAACCTCTTTTCGCAAGTTTCTTTAATTAAATTAACAAAAGATTTATGATTATTTAAGGCCTGATCATAAACCTTGATAGGATTATCCCCTATAACCTCTTGTAAGATCGAAAAGTATAAAGAATAACTCTTAGCAATTTTGTCTAATTGCTTGCCTAAAGGGTGATTTAACTGGGTTAAGGCAACTGAGTGCAAAACATCTATTTTTTCAGCCACCTCTGATATCCCCTTGGTATCAATTTTTGACCAGTTTTTATTATAATACTTAAAAACAATGAAATTTAATAAATCTTCATCGAAGTTGAGATAATTTCTGGCTATAGCTAAATAAATTTGAAGATCCAAATCCTTGTTGTGCGGTAAGTCCTTGGGCAAACTAATATTACTCTTTAAAATTTCATACATATCACTTACGACCTCCCTCTTTACATCATCTTTGTCTAAATTTTCCTCTATTTCAGCCGCCGCTAAGGCTAATATCCAATTTAAAAGTTTTTTCTGGGCCTTACTTGTCCTCCTCTTATTCCTCTTCCTCTTACCATAAAAACTAAAAAGCAGGTTTTCATTTCTAAAGCAATCATATTTTAACTTAATATATTTTTCTAATATACTGGCAATCTCTAAAACCTTAGTCTCCGCTACAGAATTGTTCTCTAAATATCCAGCTTGGATAAGCTCAGTTAATAGATGAATGGCTAACTCCTGGCTTTTGAAGTTTTTTACTATAAGGCCCTCTATCAATAGCTGTCGCTTAAAGATACGCTTAATAGCATTTTTTCGAAGTAAGTGGTCATCATCATAGTCTACAGCATTTCTAATTTTTTCATAAACAAAAGACAACTTAGAAACCATAGCTGAAACAACTATTTTAGAGGAGTCTTCGACTTCCTTTTTAGGGCTATTCTTCTTTACATACATCAACTGAAAAAGTTTTTTTGCACCAGTGCTTAGGCTTAATTGACCCTCTTTTTTCTTTTTTAAATGAGGACTAACCATAAAAAAATATTAAAATAAATAAAAAAATAATACTACTATCACCAGACATAACATTATTATTATTCCATATAATACAACATAAAGCAATAATAATACTCTAACATAATACAATAAAAAAAATAAAAAATCAATTTCTTGACATTTATGATTAAATTTACTAATATATAGCCATAGCCAGCAGGCTGTTTTTAATTTAATTTAAAGATATGGAAAAAATTGTAAAATATGTAAAAGAATCAATTGTAGAGCTCAAAAAGGTAACCTGGCCAGGGAAAAAGGAAACCCAACGCTATACTTTTTTAGTGATAGGAATAAGCTTGTTAGTGGCTGCCTTTTTAGGATCTCTAGACTTTATTTTTAATATTGGTTTAGAATTTTTAATTACAAAATAATATACTAATATGGCAAAACAAAATTTAAACCAAGGTCGACGTTGGTATGTACTACACACCTATTCCGGATATGAGGAGAATGTAGCCCATAATTTAAAGCAAAGAATAGAAACTCTAGATGTAAGCGACAAAATATTTAACGTCTTGGTTCCAATTGAGAAAAAAATAAAAATCAAAAACGGAAAAAGAAAAATCGTTGAAGAAAAGATTTTTCCTGGATATGTATTAGTAGAAATGGAAGTAACCGATGAATCATGGTATATCGTTAGAAACACCCCAAATGTTACTGGATTTATTGGAGTAGGAACAACACCAACCCCAATCAGTGAAAAAGAGGTTCAAGCCCTTATGAAGAGAATGGGAGTTGAAGAACCAAAATTCAAAATTGATATTGAAATTGGAGAAGTAGTTAGAATAAACGATGGCCCCTTTAAAAACTTCGAGGGCAAGGTTACCAATATTGATGAGGCAAAAGGAAAAATCAAAGTCAATGTATCAATGTTTGGTCGCGAAACTCCAGTTGAATTAGATTTCTTACAAATTAAAAAAATATAATAATAAAGTAATTTGATACCAATTAAAAAGGTTTGCTTCTTCAAATTATTTTTTAATCAATATGGCAAAGAAATTATTAACAAAAATAAAACTACAAATTCCAGCGGGTCAGGCTAATCCAGCCCCTCCAGTTGGACCAGCTTTAGGTCAACATGGCTTAAGCATCCAAGACTTTTGTACTAAATTTAATGACGCCAGTAAAAGCCGTATGGGAGAAATAGTCCCAGTAGAAATAAGCGTTTATGAGGATAGGACTTTTGATTTCATAATGAAAGCTCCTCCAGCCTCTGATCTTATTAAAAAATACGCTAAAATCAAAAAGGGATCTGGCAAGCCATTAAGTCAAAAAGTAGGATCTTTAACTAAAGAGGAATTAGCCGAAATAGCTAAAATTAAAATGACCGACCTAAACACCGAAGACCTAGATCAAGCTATGAAAATAATAGCCGGAACAGCCAGGCAAATGGGAGTAGAAATAAAATAAAGATATGAACATTGAAAAGCCCAATAAAGATATTAACGATAAAATAAATAATCCTTTTATCGAAAAAGAAAACGACATAATGTTAAATACCCTCCAAGAAGAAGATAGAAAGATTCTACAGGAAAAATTATTATCTCTGTATAGACTTAACACTTCCCTGCACCTGGAATATACAAACAAAGAAAAGAGACTAAAAGAATTGGAAATGTTTAAAGAAAAACTAGACGATGCTATTATTTATATCACTAATATCTATTTGATTTTAAAGGGAAAAGATATAGCTGATGTTAAAGAGGTAGAAGAATCAGATTTTACCGAAAAAGACCTTTCAAATTTAAACTTAAAAATAGATTACAAAAAAGTAGATGATTTTACCTTTAGTAGTAAAAGAAGTTTGATAACTCTTTTTAATGCCTGTAAAAATTTGCAAGCCAAATTAGATAAAAAAATGCAAGAAATCTCAGAAAAACATGAAAGGCAAAAATTAGAGAATGAAAAAGAAAAGTCCGAAGTTTATTAAATAATTTATTAATTTAAATGGTGGGAGAAAAATATTTTTAGAAATTTTTCGCCATTACCACTAAAAAATATGGAATTTGATAAGAACAAAAGTTATTCGATCAATGAGGCTGTTGAATTGTGCAAAAAGTTAAACAAAGTTAAATTTGACCCCTCAATTGAAGTTCATTTTAGCTTAGGAATTGACCCCAAAAAAGGAGATCAACAAGTTCGATCAGCTGTAAGCTTGCCACATGGGACAGGAAAAACAATTAGAGTAGCAGCTTTTGTTTCTCCCGACAAAGTTGAAGAGGTAAAAAAAGCTGGGGCGGATTTAGTTGGAGGAGAAGATTTAATAGAGGAAATCAAAAAAACTGAAAAAACTGATTTCCAAATAGCAATTGCTGATATGGATATGATGAAAAATCTGTCTAAAATCGCTAAAATATTAGGTACTAGAGGTCTAATGCCCTCACCCAAGAATGAAACAGTCACCAACAACCCTGTTAAGGCCGTAGAAGAGCTTAAAAAGGGCAAAATTAGCTTTAAAAACGACGACACAGGCAATGTTCACTCTATTATCGGAAAAGCCAGTTTTGATACTCAAAAACTAGTAGAAAACCTAAATTCAATAATAGACGCTATTAAGAAGGCTAAGCCAAACTCATCTAAGGGTATCTACATTAAAAAGCTAAGTATTAGCTCAACTATGGGTCCAGGCATCAAAATATCTATTTAAATTTTGACGATACAAAACTAAAAAAGAGCTTTATAGCTCTTTTTTGTTATAATTTAATTAAAGGTTTAAGTATATAAAAATAAAAATATAGCAACCCCCAAAATGATGCGGTACCAAGCAAAAATTCTGAAATCATTTTTCTTAATAAATTTTAATAAAAACTTGATACTAATCCAGGCCACAATAAAAGAAAAAATAAAGCCAATTATTAGGAAAATTAAATCATTAAAATTAAAAACAAAACCAGTTTTAATTAAGTCCAAAGAAGAAGCTGCCAACATAGTCGGGATGGCCAATAGAAAGGAAAACTCTACTATTGCCAAGCGACCAATACCTAAGGATAAACCGCCTAAAATAGTCGCCGCTGAACGAGAAACACCCGGGACAATAGCCAGAGCCTGAAAAACACCTATCAAAAAACACTGGAAATAAGAGATGTCTTTAATATCATTAACCTCCTCCTTTTCTAATTCTACTTTTTGTTCGTCGTTAAGCCCCTCCTTAATATTTGTCACTAACTGCTTCTTGTGTTTATACCTCTTCTCTAATAGTAACATTACCACTCCTCCTAAAAATAAAGCTAGAGCAATAATTTCAAGACTCTCTTGTAAAAAATTTTTTACTACTTTATAAAAAATAAGTCCTAAAATAGCAGTAGGAATGAAGGCCGTAATTATCTTCTTGATATTATCCCAGCTAGACCAAATTTTCTTCCAATATAAAACAATCACCGCCAAAATAGAAGCGAATTGAATTATAATAATAAAACTCTTAATAAACTCAGTAAAGTCTAGTTTTAATAAATTAACGCTCAAAATTAAGTGAGCGGTAGAAGATACGGGAAGAAATTCAGTAAATCCCTGAACGATCCCCAAGACGATGCTTTTTAAAAAATATATAATCATAAACTTCTCCTGGCTATTTCTTGCATAATAATATTTCTATCTTGACCATACTTATAGCGACTAAGCTGTCGTATATTTTTAGCCATCCCCTCTCGGTAATCACCCATAAGTGGCCAAACTGTCTGTAGAGAAAAAGGGCGAACACCTTGTCCGTCCACTAATAATTTAGCAAAACCACCTCGACCAACATTAACCAAGTCGTACTCATTAAAAACCGGTCCAAACTCCTTAACTAAAAACTCGGCATCTTCTGATCCCACTCTAAAACTAACTGTAGTTCCCACGTTGCCAAAAACAGCATCTTTAATTTGTGTATCTTGATTTTTGCTTAACTGGCCGATGTATTGATGAGCGATATTTAAACACAGGGCGTATTTTCGAGCCTCAGATAAAATTTGACAAATAGAATTAGTAGTAAAATTTTGAAACTCATCAATATATAAATAAAAATCCTTTCTCTGTTCCTGTGGAATGTCGGTACGAGAAAGAGCTGACATTAATATTTTTCCCACAATAATCATACCCAATAAATAAGCATTGGTCTCGCCAATAGAACCCTTGGGTAAATCAACCATAATAATTTTTTGATTATCCATTAGATCACGAAAGTTAAAAGCACTTTTCTGTTGCCCAATAATTGGCATCATCATATCATTTGATATAAAAGGTGTTAATTTAGAAGTGATATATGGGACCATATTGGCTAAAGCCGCCTCTCCCCCAGCCTTCTCAGCCTCTTTTTGCCAAAAATCTACTACCGTTTTATTCTTACATAAATTTAATTTCATGCGCCTAAAATCTTCATCGGCCAAAACCTTGGACACCTCCATTAAAGTAGAACCAGTTTCAGGACTGTCCATTATTAATAACAAAGCATTACGCATATACTGTTCAAACATCGGACCACCAGTGGCTTTTAGGTCATATAATTTATCAAAGATACCAATCATTTCATTGATAACAAAAGTTTTTTGTTCTGGATAACGGGGATCATATTCAAGTAAATTTAAGCCAATGGGTCGCTTAATATCAGCCGGAGAAAAGACGATAACATCTTCGGCGCGCTCTGGCGGAATACGATTTAAAATGTCTTCTATTAAATCACCGTTAGGATCCATAACGCAAACTCCGTGACCGTTCTGGATATCTTGAATAGCCATATTATTTAAAAGGACGGATTTACCAGTACCAGATTTACCCACAATATACATATGTCGACGCCGGTCAACTGACTTAAGTCTTATTTCAGTTTTAGATCCCCTGAAAATATTATAACCCAATAAAACACCTTCTTTAGGAATATTGTTGGGCGCTGGAGCTGTTTTTGAAGTTAACCAATCGATATTTGGTGTTTCAGTGTGAGAAAAAGGAAAATGATACATACTAACCAGCTCCTGGGTGTTCAATAAAAAACCCTGTCTTTCAATGAAACGACGATAAATAAAATTTTCTATTGTTTTTGTTTGATTTTTTTTGTTAATTCTCTTAAAAGAGTTTCCATACTGATAATAACTATATTCACTAAAAGCACTGGAAATATTTTCAAAATACATTTTAGCTTTTTCTTGATTTTTAGAGCTGACTACTAATCTAAGATTAACATCTAGGCCCGACTTAGAATTTTTTTCTTCCATTTTTTTAAGCATCTCTCTTTCTTTTTCGGTTAATTCCTTAGAATCCTTTTTATCTAATTCATTTTTTTCATCGGGTTTTTTAGTATTAAAAATTCCCAGAAAAATATCATAAACAATAAAATTAACTAAATTACTAAAAGTTGAGCTACTAATTCTAAATATTCCGCTGACATCCTTTTCTTTATAGGCATCCAGAACTGCTCTTTTTAGTTTAGCGTGCCAAACCTTCTTAGCGCTTCTAACCACATATTGAATTGCAATGCTATCCTCATCCTCTAATTTAGACATTACATTTATTAAAGAATTCATAGGATCATACTCCATATCAGTGTAATCCAAAAACGGAAAAATAAAACTTCTTTTGGCTTTCAAATATCCAGCTAAAACCAATCCTTGAGAACTAAAAGTATTATAATCCTCTACCACCTCAATAGAGGCTTCGGGATAATAGGCGTGAATTTGTTGCTCCAGATAAAGACTCCTAGCCTCCGGAGCGCTAACATAAAAAGATATTTTACTTTTATTAGCCACTATTTCAAAAGAAAAATTATCAGTTCGGCCAAAAAACCAGGCTCGAAAACCTCTTTGAGCTCGCATTCCCCCAATGCTAGAAAAAACTGTTTCACCCTTAGCAATTTCCTCTCTTAATTGCTGGACACTAGATTCTTTATCTTTATCCCCAGGCTTTTCCTTGGGAAGCTTAACAATAAATAAAACATTTTTACTACTCTTGTCTCTAACTGAGAAATACTTAAAAAAATATCTAGCTATAAATAAAACTGCTAATAAAAAAAGGATAAATATTATCCAATACAAATAATTCAAATTACTTTGAACTACGGCTTCTCCGCTTGCTACAAATTGAGTGCCTAAATTATCCATAAATTATTTTTTTAATTTAACTATTTTGTCGGCTTTAATTTTAGCTTCTTGTTCTAAAAAATAGGGATTAACCTTAGGAATTATTTTAAGCCATTTTTTAATAAGACTAATTATATTTTTTATCTTAACTTTAGTTTTTGATAATAGCTCATTTATTTTTAAAGCTGTTTTTTCTCCTTCTTCCTTAAATCTAACCTGATCATCCTGGCTTAAACTCAAAAAAACATCATCTAGTCCTTCAGATAATATTTGATCAATTTGCTTTTGTCTCTCAGCATCAGGAGTAGAGATGGATAATTTCGATTTTTTACTTACCGGCTTAGCTGCCTCCCCGCTTTTCTCCAGGGGCTTAAATTCCTCTCCGCTTTTCTCCACCGATCTACTTTCTTTCTCCGGAGATCTTTCCACAGCTGATTCTCCTTTTTCAACTCCAATATCTAACTTTTCGCCAGAATGCTCAGAATCACTCAAAGGACTTTCCTTTTCAAATTTTTTAGTCAAATTTTGAGACATATTATTTAATTAACACTAATAGCCTCCACAGGACAACTATTAGAAGCATTTCGAGCACAATCCACATCTTGCTGACTAATAACCTCTGATTTTCCAGCGGAGTTAATCTTGAAAACTTTGGGGCACATATTAACGCACATACCACAGCCAATACACTTATTTTGATCAACTTTAATAGCCATAAAATAAGAAAAATTATAACCAATTAAGCTCTAAATGATTATAAATTTAATATTAATTTAATAAATATAATTAAATTATACTATATTTTAAAACGTTTGACAAGTAATTATAACTTTGTTATATTGTATTAGTATAAAAAATATAAATAATTAATAAAGCTATTTTAACCTATAAAACAATTGATTTTAAAGTAGTTTTAAAAAAATAATATGGCAACCAAGAAATCGGGTGGATCTACCTCGTTGGGGCGCGATTCCAAAAGCAAGCGCCTAGGAGTGAAGCTATCTGACGGACAAAAAGCTAAAACCGGAGCTATTATTATTCGTCAAAGAGGGACCAAATATCACCCAGGAGAAAATGTTAAAAAAGGTAAAGATGATACCCTGTTTGCTGTTAGTGGTGGAACTGTTAAGTTTAAAACTAAAAAACTTTTAAAATTTGACGGAAGATTAGTAAAGAGTAAAATCGTCAATGTAATGAAAGATTAATCCTTTCAATTATTTTGACCAAATATTTTACTACAAAATATCATAAAAAAATCGGATTTCATGATCCGATTTTTTGTTTTATAATAAAAATAAAAAATCCCACCGCTTGAAGCTAAATGGGATTGTAAGCTCTTTATTGGGATCCCGACCATCACATAGCTGAGAAAAACCCAGCCAAGTTTAGGGTTAGGAAAAATCCTTCAATGCCCGTCCTTTGGACGTCAAAGAAGTATCCAAACCTGACAACGTCGGTCCGAATTAGATTGGAGGAAATTGTTCCTCCGATCTTGATAACCGGCTCTATGCGGGTCATCTGCCCAATTTCTGCTCCCACCAAAGGTGAGAAATGAAACTCGGGCATGAAATGCATCGCGTAAAGAGACAAATCAGCCGAAGCAAAGAAATATTGCTTCATGCTAAAGCACTGCCCATCCTTAAACCAATTGCCAATTCCATGACCGAGTCCGAACTGAAAATTCTGTTCGGCCAATAGGGTTAGTTTCGGGAGAATCCTGAACTCGTCTTGGGAGACGACGATTCCTAAAGGAATCTTAAGTCCGGATTGTTTCCGGATCATCTGGAAGGATGTTGACCCTTCGTATCCAAAATCTTGTTGAGTTCGGTTGTAATAACCAAGACCCAATTTGAATTCGGACGAACCAACGGACTGTCGGAACATTAATCCGCCAGCAAATTCCTCGAACGACATAGCCCGGTATTTCTCGGATAAAATATCTCCTGAAATGTAGGATCCGAAGAGCCCAATTTGGGAGTTACTTAGTCCAAAAAAGATTTGGCCTACGACCCGGTTTTCGGCGAAGGTTCCCACCTTGGCGAAGGTGTCGCACTCTGGCATATAAGCCAGATCATTAACAGTGGTTTTGCCGCCTATCTCCAGCGACCCTCTTTCGTTCCACTCCTGGGCCAGTGCCAAAAACGGCAGGCACATAAAAGCAACAATAATAATTTTTTTCATGATTACTACCCCTTTTTGAGGGGCCTCCTTATATTGGTTTATAATTTACTTAATTGTCATTCCAGCACAAACTGCAATCACTAGTTTCCAGCCTTCGCTGGAATGACAAGAGAGCAAGAAAGAACCACAGAGAGATTATTAAGCTTTCAAAGAACTAACAGTCTATATTACCATATTAAAATCAAAACGTCAATACTAATCATTAAATAAATTATCAATACTACCAGAACCCTCTATATGCTTGTAATCCTCAATTCCCTTTTGGGGTTCGGAATTTTTCTTATAATGATCATTATTCTCAGTAGTATTACTCGGCTTAGGTTCTTCGGAAAAATCCAAGTTCCCTGCTAACTTTTTCTCCAGGGAAGACTCTGGGACAATTGTATCTTTTTTTATACTGCTCCCCCTGCCTTCTATATTTTTTTTAAGTAAAACATCCTGAATAGAAACCAAATCCCTATAGTCAGATTTATTTATATTCTTTTTAGGATTATCTTCGGGGTTTTTACTAAAAAAATTAACATCATATTTTCTTTCGGGAAAAACATAGATATAAGTTAAGCCGAAAAATAAGCTTATGGCTATTATAATTATAATACTATAAATTAAATTTGGTTTTACTGGATAAGGCGATATTATCGGCTGATCAATAACACTAATTTTAACTAAAGACCCAAGACCATGATATCTCTGATGATCATTTATAAGAACATGATTAACTGCTAGAGCAATTTGACCAGCCTGATAACTATCTTGGTGATAAACACTAATTGAAATGATACCCGAGTCCTCTAGTCTCTTGGCCGAAACTGTTTGCCGCCAGGTTTTCATTTTTTTATCAAAGCTCTGGCCAAAATAATTTTTATCAATATTAAAATCAGAGGCCATTACTGAGTCAAAAAAGGAATTAGAATAAACCACTTTAGTAAATAAATCAGATAAATATTCAACTGATCTAGAAACAGAAAATGGATCAATTCTCTCCGCTCCTTCTTGAATCACTAAAATCTTAGACTTAGTTCCGTATTTGAAGTCTTGAAGTAAAACTATAATTAATCCTATCACTAAAAATAATAGAAATAAGGATATTAAAGTCTGTCTTTTTTTTCTAAATAAGTTTACTAATTCCATATTATTATCTAATAATTAAATCATTTATTTCTAAACTAATACTATAAGTATAAGATGATTCAACTCCGTCAACCTTAATATCAACCCTTTCATTAATTTTATCAACCGTAAAACCACCCTCTATTTGATCCTGGGAAAAGGTTCTATTGCGAGAACTGCTTTCAGATAAGTCTGGCGCTAATAAAACCTTTCTAAAGCGACCAATATCGTCAGCCCTAACTTCATATTTATCTCCATAAAAGCTTATAGCTAAATTTTCACCAGGTAAATAACCACCACCACTAACCTCTATTTGAGTTCCACTATCAAAACTAGCTGAGTTTAAGTTTAAAAATAGATTCTCCTTAGGATAAACCTTATGATCCTTCCCGGCTACAGTGTAACCTAAAACATCTAAGTTAGAGTTCATTACAATAATGCTGGAATTATTAAAAACAACCAGTCTTTCTCCTACAGGTAGAGAAACAGCTTTCAGTCCCATAGCCCAACCTTGTGAAACGGTTAATGATCCAGTTCTCTTGGATGTTACCACGGACATATCACTTCTTTTTAGCTTAACAACACCTAGACCATTAGCAAAGTAAACAAACTCATTACCAGAGGAAACCACATCAAATCCAGGATATCCAAGGTGTTCAAAAAAATTACTCAAAGAACCATTGGTCGCGTTAACTTTTTTAACCGAACGATCATCAGCGAAGTAAATACTGTCATCATAAGAATTATAATAAAGAGCTTTGTTATTACGTTCGCCGTAGAAATTAATATTTAAAGTTTTAGTTACTTTTCTAGCTTGGCGATCAAAGAACTGTATTTCATTTTTATGCTCGTTAATATTAAAAATTAAGTTATTACTACCGCCAGAAGAAATATTATAAGGAATCTCATTAAATATTTCATAACTATCAATAACCTGCAAATCATTGTTAAAAATTTTTACACCCTTAGCGCTAATAGTTACAATATTGTCACCAAATTTATCAACTCGGCTATACCACTCCCAATAAGTATTTTTAGATTCTTTTATTAAGACAGCGTTGTTAGGCTGAGAAATGTCATATTTATAAATAGTATAACCAGAAATAGTGTAGGCGTATAAACGACCATTTTCAATATTCAGTTTAACACTATAAAAACTATCATATCTATGAAAGCGTTTATTGAACGGTTTTATAGCTAATTGTTTCTTTAGCCCATCATTTTCCAGGGTAAAGATCTCTAAGCCCTCACTATCAGTTGAAGCTACTATCAAGCGGCTATTATAATTAATAGCATCACCCGAATAATAGGACTTAACCTGAGTTTGAGCTGGAATAGAATTAATAGCTATAATTGCTATTAACAAAGATAAAAATATTAATATTTTTTTCATATTGAAATTACTAAAAAGCCAGATTCCATAGGAAAATACTGCCTTTTTCAAGTTTTTAAGTCTAACGAAGTATTATAGCATAAAAAAAATAAAATGTCAATAGCGGATAAAGATGCTAGCAATTACGATAAATTTGAAGTAATTTAGATAAATGACTGCTAATACCCAGGCCCATGGATAATAAACCAGCCTTTTCACCTATTTGAAGTAAGTTATAGTTTTCTAAATCATCGATAACCCGGGCTAAATCCTTGCTGTCTGCTCTATTAAATAAAAACCCAGTCTCCCCGTCCTTTACAAGCTCTGGAAGACCGCCAGTTTTAGCCGCAATAACCACTTTCTGCAACATTAAGGATTCTAATAATGTCAAGGGCATGTTCTCCAGCCAAATAGAGGGTAAAAATACAACTTTAGCCCTCTTAACCTCCAGAAACAAGTCGTTAGCAAATTTGGGCCCTAAAAATTTAACCTGCTTATCTAAATTAAGATCGGTCACCATTTTTTTTAAATTATTTTCCTCTGGCCCAGATCCAATTATTTTTAACTTCATTTTATTATTCGCTAAGCTCAAAGCTGATAACAAAACATCAATACCCTTTTCTTTGGATAAGCGACCAAAATATAAACCGTAGTCCCCAATCTCATCAATTAAATCATTATTTAATTTTTCGGAAAAATTATAAAGAACCTTGACTTTATTTTCTGGCCAACCAAACTTAACAACGGTGTCTTTCATAAACTGACTAGGAGCAATAAACAGGCTAATATTTTTTTCATAAACTTTTAAGATTCGATGATGGAAATACATTTCTATTGTTGCCAAGAAGCTTTTCCAGAAAGAATCCTTGAAACATTTTTGCTTTAAACAATTATAATATTTACCACCCAAACAACGATAACAGATTTCATTATGCGCCAATAATTGATAGTTAGGGCAAACTAATTTATAATCATGCAAGTGCATTATCACGGGGATTTTTCTTTTTCTGGCTACTCTTAAAATCGAGGGAGAGATTTGATGGTAAATATTATGAATATGAATAACATCTGGTTTAAAATCCTTAACCAAGCGTTTAAATTTTCTTCGAGCCTCAAAGCTAAACAAAATTCTAAAAGGGCTCAAAAACTTATCCCTAAAACCACCTTCATTAAAACTAATCCGAGAAACAAAATATTTATCAAACTCACTAGAATTATTTTTTGGATGCTTCATTGAGAAAATAGCCACTTGATGCCCTAATTCCCTTAGCTCTCGACTAATTTCAATAAAATATTTCTCAGCACCACCCCTAATATAATTATACTTGTTAACTTGAAGTATTTTCATAATTATTAATTAAATTTAAATATAATTTTTCATACTCTTTGCTTATTTTTTGGATAGAAAAATTTTCAACAACTAAATTATACAAACCATCCCCCCAAGCCCTTAATTCATCTTGATTTTGAGGATCTAAAAAATAATTTAATTTATCAACTAAATCAATTAAATTATCATTTTCAAAAAACTTGCCAGTTTCATTATTAGAAATTATATCAATAATTCCGTCAATCTTGGACGCCAACACCGGAAGTCTCAATAAACCAGCCTCCAGCAGGACGATTCCTAGACCCTCCCACCTTGACGGCAAAACAAAAAAATCTAATTGATTTAGAAAGTCAGCTATATTATGTTTTAGCCCTACTAATTCAATCCTGTCCTCTAGGCCAAATTCATTTATTTCTTTTTTCAAATCATTTTTTAAATAACCCTCCCCGGCAATCAAGCATTTAAAATTTTTATTTTTAACCTGCGCCAGAGCCTTGATTAATAATGAGTAGTTTTTTTGAGGAACCAAGCGACCAACAGAACCAAAAACTACTTCGCTAGAATTATTAACATCTTTTTTGATTTTAAATTTATTAACATCTACCCCGTTGTGGATTAGAATCACCTTTCCTTCCTTTAATTTAAAATTATTAATTAAATCGTTTTTGACTGCCGAAGAAACCGCTATTATTTTATTAAAAAAACAACTCAATATTTTTCTAAAAAAATTATATGCCCCACCATTATTTTTTGCAACATTGTGCTCAGTGGAAACAACAAATTTAACTCCAGCTAATTTAGCCGCCAAAGACCCATAAATATCGGCTCCCAAATGAGTGTGAACAATATCAGGAGAAAGCTTTCTTATCCTTTTATAGATATTAAAAAAATTAATTATATCCAACTTAAATCTTTTTTTAAAAACTATTACTTTTATCCCCTTGGATCTAGCCTCATCATAAAAGAAGCCCTTAGACTTAAATAATAATAATTCCACAGAAAAATTATTGGCAGAAAAATTGCTCAACAAATCCAAAACTAAACGCTCGGCTCCACCTGAACTCAATGACGGTAAAATATGCAAAACTTTTATTTTTTTATCATTCATATATTAAACATTTTTTATATTAGATTTAATCTTGATGCCGGGATTATTTTTATTCCTCTCCAGTATGCTAACGGCTATCAAAGCCAAGGCTATTGGTATCCAGGCCCTACCCTTGTAGTAAGAGGTGTTAAATAATTGGTAAAAATACCCCCCAAAAGCAGCCACAAATAAGGGTAATAATAATTTATAATGTTCCTTGTTGTTGATAACCCCCTTATAAATAAATCTAAAAATTAAAAATAGAAATACTAAAAAAGAAATAATACCCAATAATCCGTATTCGGCAATAATTTTTTGACCAAAACCATGTGAATCCAGGGGTTCTCCATACTTAGCCACAAAGCGAGTGTTATCACTCACCAAAGAAATAAATTCTCCACCTCCATGACCAAAAAATGGTTTATCCTTTAATGCCTCCCATGATATTTTGGTTAACAAAACTCTATTTTGTGTAGAACTAAAATTAACTTCCTGTAAATTTATAGCCCTGACAAAAAAAGGTGAAACCAGTACAGCTAAGAAAAAGAAGGCTATAAGAATATCTCTAACATTCAATTTCTCTCTCTTTATAATTAAATAATATATTGAAAAATAAGTTACTACTTGTAATAAAAGAGTCAGCCAAGCTGTCCGTCCAAAAGTCAAAAGATTTACTAACACTAAAAAAACAAATAAAACATCTAAAAAACGACAGACCCTAAAACTTTTATAGAAATACTTTAAAGCCAGGACTAAAAAAGCAACAATTATTAAAAATTCGGCCATTAAATTATAATTTTGCCCAAATATCCAGTCTCCAAACAGGGGCAAAGGCTGGGATCTAAAAAATGGGTCTGATAAGTCCTGGAGAAATAAAGAGAAAAACCCAACTACCGCCAAAAACAATCCACTTATAGTTATTAAAATTAAAATATTTTTTAAATATTTTAATTCCCCCAAGACATTAAAAGGGAAAACGATAAAAGCTATATAAAAAAATAAAACCCATCTAATACTATACCAAATAGATCCTAGCTCCCCCGGATTTAAAAAAGATGAAATAACAGCAATTAAGAAAAAAATTAAAAAAGCACCAAAAAAAGGAAGACTTATTTTTTTAGGATGGTACGAGGTGAAATAATCATGTATTTTAGAAACAAATAGAAAAAATAAGGCCAGCAGGGCTAATAAATCAACAAAAGGTATCTCCAAGGATTTAAAATAAAAACTCCAGCCAATGACTGGTAAGAAAAAAGAAATTAAATATAAAAAAAATAATAGAAATTTATTTTGGAAAACCCCAGCCTGCATATAATTAAAATTTTACTTCTAATAAATAATCTTTATCCAAGGAATTAACCCAATAAAGATTATTTTCTGAAATATCAAAGTCACCCCCTCCAAGAACACTTTTTATAGGGTTAGAAAAATCTAAATAAACTTCAAATTGAGAGATATTACTTCCGGGTTGTTTTTGAATTAATAAGGAATAGTAATTGTTGTTTATAATTTTTTCTGAGATATCATCAGGTAAATAATATTCAAAAACTAATGTTTTCTCGCTTCCCGGCTCAATCGATAAAAAAGATGTAAAATAGGTCTTGGGATAATAAATATCTTTTTCTAAATAAGATTCAACACCTTCTAAAGAGCCCAGGGATGAGACTAATTTGCTGTTATAAGGAACATAGGTCCGAGTAAAAGTTCTGTATCTGGTTGTCTGCCAATCAAACCAACCATTATTTTTATAACTTACCTCTACTCTAGCTATAAATCTTTTTTCCTCTTGCTTTAAATAATATTTAATCTTTTTATCCATAACCCTGTCAGTTTTAAAGGCGGCTAAATTAGCATCTACTACCATTAAATAATCATGAGAGTTATTTTTAATTTCACCACTCCAATTTAAATCAGCTGAAACCTTGCGATTATATTCATCATTTAAATAAACCAAAACATTTTTTTCTTGAACATTTTTATTAAAAACACCCACCAACTCCGGCCATCTATCCGAAGGAAGATTAAATAGTTTGCTTATTAACTCCTGTAAAATATCGCCGATAACGGATTTTCTATCCCACTCAGAAACACCATCCTCTCTAAAGGCCATTTCCACTTCATACTGCAAAACATCCACAAAATTTTCACTATTATAAATTTTACCATCAATTTCAATCGGTCCAACTATATAAAGCAGGTCAGTAATAAATTCTGGAATAATAGCCACCACCCCCGAAAAATCAATTAAGTCATTTTCCTGGTTGGCCGCCAGTAATTCTTCTCTATAAAACCATTGTAACCTTTTGGCGCTACTAGGCCAATCTGGGGACCAATTAGCATCACGCATAAACCATCGATCAACCCCTAAATACTTTTTTAAGGGCTCAGGAGGATCGACTTGAAAAGATGTGTTCAGACTAGCTGGCATGTCCAAGTGATAAATATCATGAACTTCTAAATTATTAATACTACCAGCTCTTAGCCCTAAAATTCCATAAGATCCAATAAACCCTCCCGTAGGACGAAGCTCATTATTGTTTTGTAAAACAATTAAATAATTAGCGTTTTCTGGGTATCCTGCTAAAACTGGAACAATACTAGATAATGATATGGTTTTTTCGAGAGCTAAGGAGATTGATTTTAAATTATTTCCCAAGCTATTAATTTGATTAACATACGGAAGTAAGAACCTATTACTCTTAATTTGATCTAAATAAAATAAAGATAAATTTATATTAGCTCTAATACCCTGCATTTCTGGATAACTTTCATATAATATTTTTAAAACCCTAACTCTATCTTCCTCTGCTAACTCCAAGAAGTTGCTTGACTTTTTACCAGAGAAAACATCATTAACATCCTGCACTAAAAATAAAGCCTTGCTAGCCGAACGACTCAATGTTTCAGCTATTTGAGCTAGCTTTTTGAAATCATTTAAATTATCCTCTAAAAAATCGAACCTTCTTACTAAAAAATTTCTTTGTAAATCACCCAATGTCTCACTAGCAACTAAAAAATTATGACTAGCTCTCTGAGCAACTAGTTGAGCCCCGGGAAAATCGCCATCGGAAGCTAGCTCCAAAGAATAAGATAAATCCTGTTGACCGGAGGAAATACTAATATAAACAGATTTAAATTTAATAAATAAAAAAACTGTTATAACAACAGCTGTAATAAAAATAAAAAATAATATCAAAAAAACAGTCTTGACCGCCCCTGATTTAAATAAACGTTTTCTTTTTAAAAAATTTTTACTCATGATAATCTAAAATTTTATCTAACAAAATTATTTTTTTAGAATTTAAAACACTATGTAAAAAAACGTCTGCTATTTCCTGCCGATATTTAAACTCCTCTTTGTCCATTACAGTAAAGTTTACCTGATGACCAATTTCTAGCTCCATTTCGTTTATAACCTGAACCAACTTATCCTTATCAACATCGGCTACCACCAAAATATCTGTTGGTGACTTATCAGTATTAACAAACATACCAGACAACAAAATAAATTGTGGGTCACATATTGATTTTAAATTAATAATAAAGCTTTCTCCGGCCATGATTTGTGACTTGGAAATAAGCGATTTAATTTCAGGAAACAATACAAAACTTTTATTCACCCAATAATACTTTTTTTCATTCAAAGAGGGCTCTTTCCCCGACTTCTTTTTAGTTGTTCCGGTCTTGGTAGACAAAGGATCTAAATTTGTGCTATTATTAGAGGAGATTAGTAAACCGAATTCCTCTAAGCTAACCAGCTCTCTTCTAATAGAATTAACCTGAAGTTTTAGATCCCTAGACAATTGTCTTAGGTAAAATTTTTTATCAGGGTTAAGAAGGAAAATCTTTAAAACCTTGACCCGAGTTTTGGATCCGAACAGTTTCTCTAACATATTATTTTTTTATTATTTTTATTATTATATTGGAAAAATATTATATTTATATTACAATATATATTATATAATATTTACAAGCTTTAGTCAATACTATGCCCATAAAAACCTCTTTAGTAAACATTTTAAACAATCCGAACAAAAGTTTTATTCAGGCCTCCATAATAGAGCCCAATAAAAACCAAACTGAAAAAGCTGGAACCCTTTTTATTTTAACAGAAATAAACCAACCTAACAAAATTGCAGAAAAAATAATTTTTATAATAAGCCAATTATTAGAGAAAAATTATTATTTAAACGAGAAAATATTTCTAGCCGAACAATTAAATAGCCTAAAGATAGAAGCTATTTTTGAGTCAGCCCTAGTTAAGAGTAACCGAGAGTTACTAGAATTTATTGACCAACAGAAAATAAGCTTTAATTTTAAAACCCTAAACATAATTGTTGGCTTAATCTACGAAGAACAAATTCACTTTTCTAGCATGGGACAGAATAAGTCATTTTTAATTAATAAAAATGATGATAACTGGCAAATAAGTGATATTAACCCCAGCGACGAGGAGCACGAAATAGAAGATTTGGCCGCCGGTAAAATATTTTCTTCTATTATCAGCGGAGAGCTACCAGAAAATTCATATATAATATTTAGCAACCCCTCCCTATCTCAATATCTTCTAGGTGATGAGTTTGTTAAAATAATTGGAGAACTAAAACTAGAGGGAGCCACTGAACAAATAAAAAATTATTTAAAAAAGATCAACAACTACTCTAATTTTTGCGGATTATTAATAAAAAACTCCTTCTCTAGCTTATCTAATAATAATATCAAATATTATGACTCCGATCTAATAAATACTGAAAACAAAACAGAAAAATTATTAACAACCCCTGGAAGTATTAACACAAAAAAAACTATAAAAAAAATATCATTATTTTTAAACAAAATAAATATCTTTAAGGGACTACCAAAGACGATTAGAAAACTATTTAAAAAAGCAAATACTAAAAAAGAAAAAAGTATTGAAATAACCGAGCACTCCTCATCAAATAAAAGACGAATAAATAAGAAAAATCTATTAATAATAGCCGGAATTTTACTGCTAATACTGGTAGCTAATATAGTTTTCCAGAAAAAAGAAAAAAGCGAGGTATTAATAGAAGAAAATGCCTCTAATTTCAGTGAACTAATAGAGCAGAAACAAAATCAGATTGATTCGGCTCTACTATACAATAACGAAGCTCGGGCCAAGGAAATAATAGAAGAATTGCAAGAGATAATAAATTCCCTAAGTGATAAAGAAAAAAACAAAATAAAAAATTATTCGGAAATAGAAGAAAAAATAAGTGAACAAATATCTAAAATTCAAAAAATGATTAAATTATCAAACCCCAGGGAAATTACAAATTTCTCTAACTTAAGCCAAGAGGCCGATACTATGGCCATGGAATATAGAAATGAATCCGGAAAAATATATGCTGTAGATGGAAAAAATAATCATATATATCTATTAAATTTAGAAGGAAACGTTAGCTCTATTTTATCAAAAAACGATTCAATATCGGGTGATTATGCTATTTCCGCCAATTTCCAAGACAACTCTTACTTTATAGTCGGGGATCAAGTTATCACTATAAATGGACAGGATCAAATATCTTTTAATAAAATAAACCTGGAGGACAAGGAAAGTATATCATCTTTCGATGTCTATAATAGCAGACCATATATCGTAAATAAAAAACAAAATCAAATAATAAGATACAATAGATCCGGTGATACTTTTTCCTCTCCTACAAATTGGCTGAAAGACAACTCTAACATTAATATCCAAAGCATTGCTATTGATTACAGTATTTATATATTAACTCAAGAGGGAGAGGTTAAAAAATACCTAGAAGGAAGTCCCGAAAATTTCTCTACCGACAAAATTACACCGCCCCTAGAAAAAGCGGATTACTTAAAGATTGGAGATAAATATATTTTTGTGGTTGATAAAAGTAGCCAAAGAATTGTAGTTTTTTATAAAGAAAATGGCTTATTTATAAACCAGTACTACTCTGATAAATTTGATAATATCAAGGACATGGCTATAGACGAAAAAAATAATAAGATATATATATTAAACAATAACTCCGTCTACGAAGTCGATATTATTTTATAAAATCAATGCCTAAAATAAAGCAAACAAAAAAGAGTTTTAAAAACTCTTTTTTGTTTGCTTTGTAAAACTATTTAAGATTATTTTAAAGTAGCTTTTCCACCGGCTTCTTCAACTTTTTTCTTAATCTCTTCAGCTTCTTCCTTTTTAACTCCTTCTTTAATAACCTTTGGAGCTCCATCAACTAAATCCTTAGCTTCTTTTAACCCCATTTCTGTCACCTCTCTAACAACTTTGATAACAGCAATTTTATTAGCTCCAGCATCACTTAACTCAATGTCAAAGCTAGTTTTTTCTTCAGCGACTTCTCCACCAGGAGCACCAGCCATTGGAGCACCAACCATCATAGCTGGAGCAGCGGCTGAAACACCAAATTTGTCTTCTAGAATTTTAACTAATTCGGCTAAATCTAGAACACTCATTTTTTCGATTTCCTCAACTAATGATTTGAACTTAGCTGGGACTTCAACGTTCTTTTTTTCTTCAGACATAATTTTTGTAACCCTTGTTTTTTAATTACTAAAAAATCAAGGGCTTAATTATAATTAATTATTATTTTATTCTTTTTTATCGGCTATAGACTGCAAAACTGTTACTAGACCCCTCAAATTTCCAGCTAACACATGGACAAAGCCAGAAACTGGAGCATTAATAGATCCAACCAATTTAGCATATAATTCATCTTTGCTTGGTAAAGTAGCTAAATTATTAACTTCTTCTTTGCTGATGAAACGACCATCTAAAACTCCACCAACAAAAGCTATTTTACCCTCGTTAGCCTTTTTAAAATTAAAAACAGCTTTAACTGGAGAAACCTGATCCTCATAAGCAAAAACAGCCGCTACCTTGCCTGGAAAGCTTTTAATATCTAAATCAGCTACTTTTTCATTCTTAAAAGCTAAATCTAATAACGTTTTTTTGGAAACGTAATACTCACCATTTTCTTTCTTTAGGTTTTGGCGTAACTCCTCGTTTTCTTTAACTCCTAAACCATCAAAAGTGGCAAAAACAATAGAAGTGGATTTTTTGATTTTATTATCCAAGTCTCGTAAAATTTCTTGCTTCTGCAATTTATTTTTTGGCATATTATTTAAATTAATTAATAAATAAAAAAATCTGCAAAAAGCAGACTGGCAAAATAAAAACAAATGTTTAAATCTCGGCGAGTCTTATATGGGTTGCCCCAAGGCTGGCTGTCTGCGATTTTTTGATTGTGTGAGTATTATATATTAAAACTAAGTAAATGTCAACACCCAGAGTTATTTCCCAATCAATTGTCCACAAGCCCCAAAAATATCCTCATTAAAACGATGTCTCTCTATCACTTCAACCCCCTTATGACGCAAAACTCCTCTAAAATCATTGACCGCCTTAGTATCGGACGGATCCATTTTACCCGTTTTATTATACCTTATTAAATTAACGGCATACAATGGTTTTTTCATTATAGCAGCCAAGGCTTCGGCATCCTTTTTAGAATCATTAACCCCTTTTATTAATATATACTCAAACATAACCTTGCGCTTGGTCTCAGTAATGTAATATTCAATAGCCTCCCATAGTTTTTTAAAATTATATTTTTTGGTCGCTGGCATCATTTCTATTCTATTTTTTTCGTTTACAAAATGAAGGGATATAGCCAAGTTAATTTGATACTTTTCCCTAGCCATTTTTCTAATGCCTTCAGACACGCCAATAGTTGAAATAGATATTTTGCGGGCCGCGATATCAAAATAGTCAGGATTATTTAAATATGATATGGCCTTAAAAACATTTTGGTAATTTAAAAATGGTTCTCCGCTACCCATAAAAACGATATTACTAAGACGACCCATTTTCTTCTCCTTTAAATATCTAGCCCAGAATAAGGCCTGGATTAAAATTTCATCATAATTAAGATTCCTAGTAAAACTAGTACCTGAAATACAAAATTTACAAGCCAGGGGACAACCGACTTGCGAAGAAAGACAGGCAGTGTTTCTACCATCGTTATGGGCCATTAGGGCGGTCTCTATCTTACTTCCATCTTCTAAAGAAATAATAGCTTTAGCTGAGCGACCATCCTTGGAAATAAATAATTTATTCTCTATTTCTAGAGGAGCCGCCTGAGCTAACTCCTCTCGCAAAGCCAAAGAAAAAACCGAGGCTTCACTCCAATCCCCTATCAAATCTTTGAAAATTAATTTCTCAGCTTGCTTAAATCTAAATTTTGCCTGATTCGCAAAAAATTTGTTTAATAAAGATAAATTCATATAGAAAAATATTAGCATTTTATAAATAATAATACAAACATCCAGCTCTTGACTATTTTCTGAAAAAGACATATAAACTCTAAGCTTAGTCGCCCACTATTGACAAAAATAAAGAAATAGTTTATAATTGGCGGTTAAACTTAAAATTAAGCAAAAATTGGCTTCTTATATATACTTTTGTTAAATATCGTATATTAAGGCGCTAAAAAGCTAAAAATGAGACAAAAAAAGATATTTTTGACAATGGGACAGTTATTCTTAGTCGGAATTATTTCTTTCCAGGGACTAAATAGTATAAAGGGATTCGACAATATCCTGAACAGAGATTATTCTACTAATTTAAAATCTGACTTTAAAATAAGCGGTTATCAAAATGTAGAAGATATTAGAGATATTTTTAATCCTAGAGAAAGTGATGAAAATGAGATTAAGATAGCTCTAGTGGAAGAATCCGACTATTTTTATGCTGTTGCTAGTTGGTATGGACCAGGTTTTCACGGTCGAACTATGGCTAATGGTCAAGCCTTCGATATGTACGATGAAAACGTTGTGGCTCATAAAAAACTACCCTTCGGTACTAAAGTGGAAATAATTAATCCCCGAACTAACTCTGTCTTAGAGGCAGTGGTTAAAGATAGGGGGCCTTATATTCACGGCCGAGACTTTGATCTATCTTATGCCGGAGCTCAAAAATTAGGTATGGTAGACAAAGGCGTTGAGCAATTAAAAATAAGAATTATTGAAGAGTAATTTAAAAAACGACTAAAACAAAACAACCACGTATTATGCGTGGTTGTTTTGTTTTATATAGAGAAGAATTAATTTCTATATCCACCGCCATTGTTGTATCCACCACGATCTCCTCCGCCAAAATTGGAGCGAGGACGATCTTCTTGGGGACGAGCTTCACTGACGATAATATTTCTTCCTTCCATGTCAGAACCATTAAGCATTTCTACAGCTTTTTGAGCTTCTTCGTCAGAAGACATCTCAACAAACCCGAAACCCTTAGAACGTCCAGTCATTTTATCCATAATAATTATGGCTGACTCAACTGTTCCTGCTTGAGAGAATAAATCTTTCAAAGCATCTTCTTTCACAGAAAAAGGCAAACTGCCTACAAATAATTTTTTCATTTTTTTCATTCTTATGCAAATTTATAAAAAAACAAGCCGACCTTTGATCTAACTCTTTACGAACTTTGAATTTGCGTAAGAATATAGAAAATGTCTTGTTCACGTTTATTACTATACACTATTACTTTAAAAAAGGCAAGGGGTCAAGATTGCTGTTCTAATTTGCCTTGTTTCGCACAAAGAAAGCTATAATCTAATTTATTTCATAAGAAATTATCCCTTTTATATTAATATTCAACTTTCAATAATTCCTCTAAATAATCCCTAGAATTAGACAGGCGAGGAACCTTATTTTGTCCGCCCAGCTTTCCTTTACTTTTCAACCAATCATAAAACAACCCCGAACGAGCGATGTTGATTTTGGGCGGAAGTAAAATCATGTCGTTAAATCTCTTAGCCTCATAATCAGAATTTAAACTCTTTAAAGCTGTGTCTAATTCTGTAATAAAAATATTAATATCTTCGGGCGGGTTAGAAAATTCTATTAACCACTCGTGTCCTCCCTGATTAGAATTTTCCATAAATATCGGAGCAACTGTGTAATCCAAAACCATTATCCCGGTTTTTTCTGAAACCAGACGCAAGGCCTCATCAGTATTAGAAACCATTAATTCCTCACCAAAAACATTTATAAAATGCTTAGTTCGGCCGGCCACTTTTATTTTTAAAGGCTTCAAAGAAGTTATGGTAACGGTATCCCCTATTAAATAACGCCATAGACCACCATTGGTAGAAATGGCCAGGGCGTAAGTTTTACCCAGCTCCACCCGAGAAACATCGAGGGCCTGAGGTTTTTCTTGATCCAATTCTGTTAGCGGAATAAACTCATAAAAAACACCACTATCCAAAACCAAAAGCATATCATCATCCCCTGCTTTTTCATTTAGAGCAAAAAATCCTTCGGAGGCGTTATAAGTTTCGAAGTAATTCATTTTAGGGTTGGGGATAATTTTTTTAAACTGTTCTTTGTACGGAGCAAAACTAACTCCACCGTGAATAAACAATTCCAAATTCGGCCAAACCTGTGAAATATTATCCTTGCCAGTCATTTCCAGTACCCTGTTCAAAACCACCAAGGTCCAAGATGGCACTCCTGCCAAGGCCGTTATATTCCTCTTAATTGCCTCTTTGGCAATCATATCAATTTTCACCTCCCAATCTCCCAACAAAGCCGTTGATAGGCGTGGAGCTCGAAAGATTTTAGCCCAGAGGGGTAAATTATGTATTAAGATGGCAGATAGATCACCGCAAGAAGAATCATTGGAATGTTTTTTACCAACAAAAGACCCACCAACACTGAGCGTTTTTCCAGAAAATAATTTACTTATCGGATTTGATTTTAAATATAGAGCAATCACATCTTCCCCGCCCTGGTAATGGCATTTTTTTAAAGATTCTTTGGTTATGGGAATTAACTTACTTTTACTATTAGTGGTTCCAGATGACTTAGCCAACCATTTATTTTTTCCTGGCCATAGAATATTCTCTTCGCCTAATACTACCCTTTCAATATCAGAATAGAGTTTTTCATAAGAAGATATTGGGACGCTAGACTGAAAATCAGCTAAGGCTAAATTAAAATCTTTGGCCGCTATCTTGGAATAATTATATCTTTCTCCCCAAATTGTGTCTTTAGATTTTTTAATTAAATCTAAAAAAACCTCGGCCTGAGCTGTCTGAGGATTATTTTTAAATTTCTCTATTTCTTTATAGCGAGATTTAAATTTTAGCTTAATAAATTTATTAATGAGAAACATATTATAATTATTATTTAAACTGCCCTTATTTATTTAATCACCCCTAATATCGCCTAAAGACTGTAAAGAGCTTAATTTCTTATACAAACCATCCTTCTTATTAATCAACTGTAAATGAGCCCCCTCCTCTACTACTTGTCCCTCTTCAATTACTGCTATCTTATCAGCCATTTTAATAGTGCTAAGGCGATGAGCAATAATAATAATAGTTTTATTCTTAGCTATCTTAGCAATAGAATCTTGAATTAATTTTTCGCTTTCAGTATCAAGATTACTAGTAGCTTCATCAAAAATTAATATTTTTGGATTAGCTAAAACGGCTCGAGCGATACCAACTCGCTGTCTTTGCCCGCCGGATAATTTAATTCCTCTTTCTCCTACTACAGTGTCATAACCATCTTTTAATTTTTTTACAAATTCATGGGCATTGGCTATTTTAGCGGCGGCCTCAATTTCTGACACACTAGCTCCCTTATTTGAATAGGAAATATTATCGGAAATAGAAGCATCAAAAATATCAACTTCTTGTGGAACAATTGACAAAAAACTTCTTAAATTAAATAGATCCAAGTCCTTTAAGTTATTACCATCTAATAAAATTTGACCAGAAGAAGGGTCGAAGTGACGAAAAATTAAGCGAATAATAGTTGTTTTTCCACCACCAGAAGGACCAACAAGGGCAGTAATAGCTCCAGCTGGAATCTCCAAATTTAATTTATTTAAAACCCTCTCAGAATTCTTATAATAAAAGTTAACATCTTCAAATTTAATCTGTCCATCAATTTTTTTTAATTTTAATTTCCCGTCGTTTTTAATATTGCTTTCGGTCTTTAAAAGGCTAGCAATACGATTAACCCCCTCTAAGCCCTCGGCAAATCTATCATAAATACGATAAACTCGAGATAAGGAGCTAAACACCTTCTCCGATAAAGTAATAACAAAAACCAAGGTTCCGATAGTCATCTCTCCACTAACAACTAAATAAATTCCTAAAAACAAAAACAATATTCGAGCAGCAGAGACAACTACCTCCCTAATACTGGCAAAACGCAAAACATAGAACCACTCCTTTCTTTCTCCAGTAAAAATATCTTTTTTTAATGAGGAAAATTCATTAACCTCTCTCTCTTGTTGAGAAAAAGATTGAACAGTGTTCACATTGATTATTGATTGAACCATTTTACCCGAAGCTAACTCATAATCCTTATACCTTTTTTTCCTGGTTGGATAAATATTTTTATTAACAAAAATATTAATAACAATAATAATGGCGGAAAAAATAATTAAAAGCAGTGCTAAGCGAATATCAATGATAACTAATATTATCAAAGTTGATAATAATTGAAATAAAACTGGCAAAAATTCCCAAAAAATATTTCCTAAAAGGTCCACTAACTTAAAAGTCCCTCTCTCAATTTTAGCAATCTTATTCCCAGTCCCCTCCTCTTGATGATAAGATAAATCTAATTCTAATAATTTCTTTTGACACTTTATTGGCAAATCATACCCCGCCTTTAAAAGAACGGAAAAAACCTTTCTGCTTTTTAAATAATCAAACAAGGAGATTACCAGTAAGGAGATAAAAAATAATAAAATTAAGTTAACAAAATGACCAATTTTATCAAGTGATAGTAAGTGTAAATCGTCTATTATTATTTTTAAAATATAAGGACCGATAAGCTTTAAGCCTTCTATTAAAATAATAAAAAAAAATAAAAAAATAACTGACCTAGAATAAGGCTTAATCAATTTTATAAAATCATAAACAACGCTACTCTTTATTGGCAGCTTTTTCTCTTTTTCTTTTTTGTCCATTGTATTGTTATGGATTTAGACGATTAACATCGCGAGGTAAAAAAGTGGCCTCTTTAACATTAGGCAAATCGAGTATTTTAGTAATAATTCTAACCGGCCCCATACCAATTCCTCCGTGATTTGGGCAACCAAAACGGAAAAAATTAATATAATCCTTAAGCTCTTCTAAATTCATTTCTTTTTCAATAGCTTGTTTTTCTAAATAATCTACTCGATGCTCTCGCTCTGAACCAGTAGTTACCTCCAAGCCTCTATACAAAAGATCGAAGCTTTTAGTTAAGGCTGGATTATCTTCATGTCTCATATGGTAGAAGGGGCGAGCTTCTATTGGGTAATCAATTATAAAAACAAAGTCATGATCAAGTTCTTTTTTAATAATCTCCCCTAAAACTTTTTCTTCCTCAGTGGAAAAATCAAATTCTTTTTCGCTTTTAATACCAGCTTTGTCTAATTTTTCCTTAGCCTCCTTAAAAGTAACACGAGGAAAAGGTTTAGTTGGAATATCAATATCTAATCCCAAATCTTCTTTTATTCTTTTAAAGCCCGCTATCAAAAGATCCTCTTCTATACTCATAATATCATCATAAGAAGCATAAGAAACCTCTAAGTCCCAGCCAGTAAATTCAGTAGTGTGCCGGGAAGTAAAAGATTTTTCAGCCCTAAAAACAGGCCCAAAAACAAAAACTTTTTCCAGTCCAGCGGCCATGGCCATTTGTTTGAAAAATTGAGGTGATTGAGAAAGATAGGCTTTTTTATCAAAATATTTAACTTCAAAAACATCAGATCCGGTCTCACTGGAAGTGCTCATAAGGCTGGGGCTGTAAATTTGAGTAAACTTATTCTTTAATAAATACTCTCTAATACCTTCTTCTAATTTAGTCCAAACTTTAAATATTAATTGCTTATCTTTTTGCCTAAGATCTAACCAGCGATAATCAAGGCGATTATCTAGATTAGCCTCGTTATCACTCTTTACTAAAACAGGGATAGGTAGACTTTCTTCAGCTAATGAAATAATCTCCAAACTACTTATTAATAGCTCAAAATCTTTAGGGGCGTCGGGTTCGCTTTTTTTGGCTGGCTTTTCCTTTAAAGAACCCTTAACCTTAATAACGCTTTCTAAGGTTATTTTTTCAGCTAATTTAAAAATATCAGGGTTATCACCTTCGACTAAAACCAACTGCATTAAACCAGAAATATCAGCCAGGTCCATAAAAACAAGACCTTTGTGTGAGCGAAAATTACGCACAAAACCAGCCAGTTCTACCTCTCCCTGCCCCACTTTTTTAGCTTCGGCAATTAAAACTCTTGACATAAATTTAAATTATTTAATTAAAAATATTTTACTTAAATTAATAAAAATTTTCTAAATATAAAATTTTTATTATTATTTAATCTACAGCTCCTTTTCTACATTGATAATCAAGTCTTTTTTACTGTCATCTCCTATCATCTTACTAAAAACAAAGAGGTATAGGATTTCCAAAATTCCAGCAGTATTAACTATTATCATTGCTATAAACCAAGGCTTATGGCCCAAACGAGCTGACTTCCATAAAGCCAAACCCTTCCAGATAAGAGACCAAATCATTAGCGCAAGCAACAAGAAAAGAAACAAAGAAAAATTGTTCAAAATAAAATCTTCCATTTTTTTATAAATTAATTATAAAGTTATATAAAATTAAAATTCAGCATTTTTAGGAGTGCGGGGAAAAGGAATAACGTCTCTAATATTAGCCATACCAGATAGATACATAATAAGCCTTTCAAAGCCTAGGCCAAATCCAGCGTGCTTAACCGAGCCATATTTACGTAAATCTAAATACCACCAATATTCTTCCTCATTTAAACCCTGATCCTTGATTCTTTGCTTCAAAATATCCAAACGATCCTCCCTTTGACTGCCACCAATAATCTCACCAACTCCAGGAACCAATAAATCCATAGCCGCTACAGTTTTATCATCATCATTTAATCTCATATAAAAAGCCTTGATACCCCTGGGATAATCAGTTACAAAAACTGGACCCTTAACCACCTCTTCGCTTAAATAACGCTCGTGCTCGGTCTGCAAATCTATTCCCCATTTAACAGGGTATTCAAAATTCTTACCAGATTTTTCTAAGATTTCGATGGCCTCGGTATAAGTCATTCTTTTAAATTCAGATTTTAGTATTAAATTTAAACGTTCCAATAAACTAGTATCAATGAACTTATTAAAAAATTCCATTTCTTCTGGCAACTCTTTTAAAACATATTCTATTAAATACTTAATCATTTTTTCAGCTAAATCCATGTCGTCACTTAAATCAGCGAAGGCTATCTCCGGCTCTAACATCCAAAACTCACAAGCATGACGAGTAGTTGTTGATTTCTCGGCTCTAAAAGTTGGCCCAAAAGTATAAACTTTATTCAAACCAGGAATAAGCGCCTCGGCCTGAAGTTGACCGCTAACAGTTAGGCCTGTTTTTTTACTAAAAAAGTCCCTAGAATAATCCACTTCTCCTTTATCATTTTTTGGAATTGGTTTTTCTAAATCAAAGGTTGTAACATTAAACATTTCACCAGCGCCTTCGCAATCACTACCAGAAATTATTGGGGTATGAGCGTAGACAAATCCTTCTTCTTGAAAAAATTTATGAATTGCAAAACTTAATACTGAGCGCAAACGGAAAACGGCTGAAAAAGTATTACTACGAGAACGCAAGTGGGCTATTTCTCTTAAAAACTCAAAACTATGACGCTTTTTCTGTAAAGGATAATCATTTGGAGCTGAGGAGATAATATTAATTTTGCTAGCCTGAAGCTCAAAAGATTGACCCTGGGCCGGAGATTCTACTAGCTTACCACTAATTTCCAAGGAAGATCCAATAGTCAGCTTTTCTATTTCAGAAAAATTAGTCAATTTTTCATCAAAAACGACCTGCAAACCCTTGAAAAAAGTACCGTCATTTACTTCGATAAAGCCTAAACCCTTAGAGACTCGGACAGTTCTAACCCAGGCCCCTATCTTAATATCCCCTTTTAAGTATTTACCTGCTTCTTGATATAAAAATTTTATAGGAATATAAGTCATACTTATTATGAATTTATTAATAATTAATATTAATATAATAACTAATAAAAAGGGTTTTGACAAGGGAAATTAACTTAAAGATTGAAACAAAAATATTTATAAAAAAATCGCCTTTTAAAGCGATTTTCCTTTTTTAAAGGATTTTTAGGAAATTTGGAATAAATTTTCATCACCAATCTCTACCAAAAGGCATTTAGTAGAGCCTTCTCCTGTGCCTATTCCTTGGTAATTACCATTATAGCATTGGCCATCATTCTCCAGGCTATACAATATTTCATCATCTCGATGAGAATATCTTTTGGTAAAAACCATCTTTTCTCCAATTATTGTCCCGGAAATATCAGCCTCACCATGTTTATCGATTAAAAACCCCTCAAAGGCGATAGCATCTTTCATCTTAATAATTCCGAAGTAAGACGAATTAGAAAATAATTGCCTTAAAGGAATTTTTTCGCTCCCAATAATTCCAGGAATATTAAACGAAAAACAATCATTAAAAGTAAAGAGACCAAAGACCAAAATCATATTCCCTCCTTTTTTTAAAAAAAATATTAATAACTAAAAGAGCTAATCATAATATTTAAACACAACAAATTTAATAAGTCAATTATAAAAGAGGCTTTTTTAGGCCCCCTTTAATACTCCGACGACTTTTCCAGCTACTGAATAAGAATCAGCATCATCCTGGTGGATGTATATAGGATCATAACTAGAAGTGGACTCTGATAATAAAACAACTAAATTTCTGTCAGAATCTTTTTTGAATTTTTTAATATTAGCCGCCCCATCTATAATAGATAAAACATAATCACCGTTTTCTGGATTTTTATAATCGCTATCAACCAAGACATAGTCTCCGTCATCTATAGATTCTTTTCCAATAAAAGCCTTGTTCATGGAATTACCCTTGGCCTTTACTACAAAAATATCTTTAACTTTTTTAATAATAGCTGGGGAAACCTTTAAATATCCCTGGACATGATTATCGGCTAAAGAAATTGCCTCTCCACAATTAGCCATTCCATAAATTGGTAAAGAAACTAGACCTGATTTTTTGTTTTCCTCTTTTATAGAGACCAAGAAATATTTACCATTTTTGTTTTTCAACAAACCTCGTTTTACTAATTGCTGAAGATGATGTTTAATAATTTGAGGCTTTTCCCTCCCCAGACCAACCTCTTCTCCAATATCTCTCAGAGTCAAAGAGGAAAGATCTTTTTTATTAGCCAAAATCATTAGTTTTTTTTGTATTTCATGCATAAAATTTGATTTTTAATTAATTATATTTTAATTATAAGGAATTTTAGAAGTTTTGTCAAGTTTTTTGTCAAAAGTTATCCACAGGATTGACAAGTTTTATCTCTTGACAAGATTTATTTCATGAATTATAATTAAAATAGATTTAAGAAAATATAATTAATTAAATTTCACCCGAGAAAACCTCATCTCTTGGGTAAAATAAAAAAACTATGAATAAAGAAGTTGTTTTAAAAGGAATTCCTTTTAAAGGTCAATTCCCTCTCAGCTCTAATCTAAAAAGTGAACCCGGAGTTTACATTATAGCTGATCGTCGCAATAAAATTGCTGACATCGGGGAAACAGAAAATTTAAAAGAAAGAATTTCGGCTCACAAAAAAAATAAAGGCTGGCATCTATGGTTCTGCAAAGAAGATAGTCCCCGAAACAGAGCTCGTATAAAGAAGTTTATTACCGAAAAATACCAATTAGCAGTGTAAAGAAAATTAATAATATTATGGACAAAAAAGAGCTTATTATGGGGAAGCTCTTTTTTGGTTTATTTAAGAAATTAATTAATCTTTAGATTTAAATTTTTTAATTCTTTTCTGAATTTATAGTAATCTGGAATACTTTTTTCCAATAAATCCCAGAAACGACGAGAATGATTCATTTCTTGAAGATGACAAATTTCGTGAGCAATAACATAATCAGCTAAATACTCGGGTAAAAACATTATTTTATAATTAAAATTTAGATTAGCCCTCCTAGAACAAGAGCCCCAGCAAGTTTTTTGATCTCTAATAGCAATTCTATTAAATTTAAATCCATAAAAATCACTAAAATACTCAGCTTTCTTCCTAATAAAAACTCTAGCCTCCTCTTTATGTTTCAAATAAAGCCTGCGCCTTTCAGCCGGAGATAAATATTTCTGATTCGAATTTATCTTCCCTATTTTATCTAGAATCCAAGAAGATTTTTTAATAATAAACCTCTCGATAAACTTATCACTAACTCTTCGGGGTTTAGTAACAACAAAAGAGCCATCGGCATAAATACATAAACGCATATTTTTGGCTCGATGGCTAGTTTTGAGTTGATAGGTTATATTACAATTATTTATCCTGATATTCTTTTCCATTGTTTACCTGGTTACTTATAAATTAATTATCCCTTTTTTCAAACTTCTCTGCCTTTTTTTCTTTCACTCTCTTAAAAATAAGATAAATAATAATTATAGCTAAAATTACTATAATCAAACTATTTAATATTATTATAAACATAGGATTACTTTAATTTAACAGCAGTGCCGTAAATTAGTATTTCTGAAGCCCCTTGAGTAATCATAGAGGTGTTCATTCGAACTCCTACTATTGCCTCAGCCCCTAATTTTTCGGCATCCTCCTTCATTCTTAAAATAGCCTCTTCTCGAGCCTCAGCCTGGAGCTTGGTATATTCTCTTATTTCTCCTCCGACTAAATTTTTTAATCCAGCAAAAATATCTCGCCCAATATTACGAGCCCGGACAGTTCCACCACGAGCCACACCTAATATTTCAGCAATCTCCTTACCAGGAATTTTCTCCGTTGTTGTGATAATCATAATTTTAAAATTATTAATTTAAATTATTAAATTTAATATAATTATACTAATAAATAAAAGAGTGTCAATCTCTAGACTGGAAAAAATCACAATGGGCTGTTTTTGGAACCTCGGCCTTGGCTTCGGTGCACAGCCCTGATTCTCCTTCGCCTACAAAACTAGTACAATTTTTACATTGCTGATCCTCATTATGATAATCATAAACGAAATCAGCTTCTATTTCATGGGCCATATTTTTTAAAAAATTACCGTTTCACATTAAAATTAAAGCGAGTGCTTTACTTAAAGAAACTTTTAAATTAAACTTATAAATTAATAAAAACTAATTTTTAACACAACGGACTGTGAAGCCATAGGCACGACCATTATTAAACATATCCGAGCCAGCACCACTAAAACTCAAGTAACGTGAGTTAGTTCCATTTATAGTGCTTGCCCAGTAACCACCGCCAGCACCAACACTAGCAATACTTCCGTCAACATATCCACGGTTTCCAGCTGCTGTTAGTTTTAAAGATGAGGTAAAGGCTCCAGCTGAGTCATTTGAACCCCAGCCCAGTCTCTCGGCAGTCCACTCTGTCTCGGTTGGAATTCTCCAACCATTTGGACAGGGGTTATTAGATCCGCTTACCTCTTGCCATAAATTAGTATTCTGCGGACTTCGCCAGTCATAAGGAGAGTTCGGAGCAAGAATAAAATTGCTATGTCCCGGAGTATCAGATGTCGCTAAAGTACCAGTTGTGCCCGAAGTTCTAATTTGATGACCATCATCAAGTCTTCCCCACTGAAAAAGGTCGCCATAAGCATTGGAGTCAGTAGATGATACGGCCACTTGTGTAGCTCCGAGATTGCGATCTAGCCAACAGGTGCTATTTTGTCCAACCACAGTTCCGTAGGTCACAGAAGATCCGTTATATGTAAATGTCACATTATACTCGCCACATTGAGGAGGGGGTGGCGTAATTATTCCCTCTGGAGTAGCTCGTTTAGTTCCGGCTATCAATTCTCCAGCTTGACTACCTAAACAGAAGTCAATGGTGTAAGAAGATCCGAGGCTTTGTTGGACATAGGTATAAATGTTACCTTCATCGGTACAATCGCCATCAGCTGGAGTGGGGGCAGTGGGGACTGTTGATATATAAACTGTGCTTCCCGTAGCGATAGAACTACTAATATCCACTGGATATTCCCCATTATCTCGATAATAAATCTCTAAAGCAAATTGGATTTGCTTAATATCAGCCACCCTCTTAGCATCACGGGCCGTTCTTCTGGCATTACCTAAAGACAATAAAGCCAAAGAAAACAAAGTTCCGATTATCAATATAACGACCAATAATTCTATCATAGTAAAAGCATTGGCCTTCCTGCCTCTTTTTAACATAGAATAAATATTAATATTAAAATATCGCAAAATATTTAAAAAATTTAATTCTTTTTTCCTGCTTTAATAATAAGAGGAAATGATACTAAAAAGGCAGCCATACAAACAACAGCTGCTATCATAATATCAAGGTTTCTAATATTGTTCAGGTCTAGATTAGAGTTTTTAATAAAAATGCCTATATAAGCCCAAATAAAAACTAGGCCATAAAAAATACTTTTATCTTTAAACATTCTCCATAGTCCAATAATGGTTGCAATAATCAAGATGGCGATAGTCCAGAAAATATCACTCAAACCAAAACCATTCCAAGCAATACTAACCAAAAAAACTGTTACATTAGCAATGACAGCGACTGTGATCCAGCCAAAATAAATAGTGAAAGGTATAAAAATAAAAGCTCTTTCCTGACGAGAGAGTTTTTCTTTTTTTATAGTATCAATTATTTTAATCAAAAAGACCAAAATAATAACTATCCATAATAAAGACAGGGCGATAAAATCGTAATGCCAGGAGAATATCCAAAGGATATTAGCCAAGGAAGTAATAATAAAATAAAGACCCACCTTATTAATTAATTTATCTAAGTTCTTTTTTCCTTTTTTGTTAAAACAATTAAATTGATAAATAGTATAGATTCCTAAGAGTAAATAAATCAACCCCCAAATAGAAAAAGTAATTCCTGCTGGGGCAAATAAATTAGGATAGGAATCGGAAACCTGACCACTAGTTACTCCATTAATGGGCAAATAGTTAGCCATAAAATTAACAACGACCATGGCCAGATAGGCTACGGCCACAGAAACTTTAACGATCAAACCTTTAGCTTTATGCATAGTTTTAAATTAAATTATAATAAAAGTTATTTAGTTAAACTTAAAAAATTAACGAGCAGCCCCCGAATAAGTAATGGCCTGCATAATATTCCAATCTTCAGTGGTAGATGGTAGGTGACCAAAAATATCTTTAAATATCTCTATACCTCGTCTCTCACTGTTTAGATTCCTATTTTCAGCTCTTTGCTTTAGTCCATAAGCCATAATTTTCACAGCTGAAATATCATGAGCATTATCTTCCCTAACCTCTCTTTTATAAATCTTTTTAAAATTTTCTCTGGCCTCCTCCTCATTTCTTTCACTAACGCTTCCCGGCCAACGACCATTTGATATTTTAATAATATCAAAAAACTCTTCCTCGTTCTCTGGTAGCTTTCCAAAAGCTCTTTCGTAAGAATGCATAACAGCAGCTCGCTCTCCCTCTCCTAGTCTGCGAGTATTATCGTCCACTCCATAGGCCACGAAAGCATTAATAGCTTCCCTGGCAGTCTCACTAACTTTTTTCATTTCATTAGATAGTAATCTTAGTTGATTTTGTTCTACATTTCTCTCCCTAGCATTACTTCTAGATTCTTTGATATTAGACAGAACATCTTGAATATTATTTTTTACTAATAGCCCTGCATTTCTGTACATATTAGTCATGGCTTTCCCCTTTTCACCTTCCTCGCATTTACCAATATATTTCACTTCTTTCTCGTTAGCCTCTTCTGCTAAACAACGATTAGAATAGGTTACCCCATCAACACCACAAACCGGGTCATATTCCAGGGTACAAAAAACTCCTTCATTTTCATTAACTGCGAGTAAAGGACTTTCATTTGTTTCAGCTTTAGAATTTTGGGCTATAAAACCAAAAATAAGAATCACAGCAACAAGAGAAAATAAGATAAAAACATTTTTTTTCATACTTTTTAATATTAATCAAATTAAAATTTATTCAATAAAAATTGATTAATTTTTTTAATAATTTTTAAATATACTAAATTAAATTATATTCTGATTATATCATTTTAAATAAAAAATAACAATTTAAAATATTAATTAGGGGGTATAACTTCTATTTATATCACCATAAACTGACGAATAAAAATTTTGAACAACATCGGATCCGACTGGTACTGTAATTTTCATACTAGAAATTCCCGGCTCACTTCCACCGCTAGCAAAAGGAATGGGAAAACTAGAATATATCGCAGAACGATATTCCTCTTTTGTAAAAACAAAATAAGCATCTGACCCTGCTGAGACAAAATAATCAAGAATTGAATAAGCATCTTCAGAGGTGATAATAGTGCTAACAGATGTTTCATAAACATCTCCGGCTAGTATTTGAAGACCGTAAAGATTGGAGTCTGGTAAACCATTGGAAAGCCAATAATTTAAGTTCGCGGCATCAGTTGAATTAATGCTTCCCGGGGTATGAGGTAATGAAAAATGAACATCATAGGTTCCGGGTGTTACTTCCGGAAAAATAAAATTAGAGTTACCCGAGCTAGATGTTGTAGCTGTATACTTGGTCTCCCCATTTTGTTTTAAATAAATAGTGACGTTAAACATTAGGGAGTTAGTAACATTGTGGTGTTTAACAAAACCAGAGACCATTTGAGGAGGAGGAATATAAAAAATTCCCTCTGGTGTAGCTTGATTGTTCCCTGCTAATAAACTAGAAATAGGCCCTCCAGTACAAAAATCAATAGTATAAGAGGATCTGTCTAGCCCCTGGGGCGCATAGACATAATTATTTCCCTCATCGCTACACTCTCCGTCAGGAGGAGCTGGAGGACTCGGATAAGTAGCCATGTAGACATTGGATCCATAAGAAATAGTGCTAGTCACCTCTTCTGGATACTGGCCAACATCGTTATAATATAGCTCTAAAGCTGTCTGAATTTGCCGGACGTCAGCAACTCTTTTAGCATCTCGAGCATTTTTTCTAGCACTCTGCAAAGCCACCACGGCCAAAGTAGATAAAATACCAATTATTGCTATTACTACCAATAATTCTATCAGTGTAAAAGCAGATTTTTTAGATTTCATAGTTTTTATATTTATTAATATAACGTATATATATTATAGCAAAAAATAAAATGAAAACAAAGAAAAAAATCACTCTAACCATTTCTCTGTGAGATAATCCTCCACCTCAGATCTTTCTTCAGAATTTAATTTTCTATCATAAAACAATACTTCACTTATTCTTCCTTTAAACCATCTATTATTTCCGTATTCACTAGCTCCAATATAATGAAAGTATTTAGATGACTCACTGGTAGCCCCAACCTCAGCATAAAACATATGCCTATCAGTATTACTAGGGAAAGTAGCGCTTGGGTCTGCGCTACCATTAACATATATATTGTTACTATTATTAATCCAATCATTAAAATCTGTGCTTATTCTCCAGCTTCTAACTCCTGAAATTCTAATACTCCAGGGGTAACCATTCAATTTAGTTGTAACCACACAAGAAAGACTTGGAGCATCGCTATCAACCTGAACAATAAAAAAAACAGACTTGGCATAAAGATTACTACCTAAATCAAAATAAGATCCATCAACATTGCCATGAAATTTAACAGCTGGAGCCCCTTCATAATTTTCTTCATAGGTTGGTTTAAGGTTGTTATTGTACGAGCCCCCAATAGCATTAAAGCTATTTCCACTCAAATCTTCCCAGGTACTAACTTGTTCCCCATCACTTAAATTTTTTATTTTACTAGCATCTAGATGGAGTAACAGACCGTCGCTTACAGTTAGATAATTACCTCCATTAAATATTCCAAAAGGTGTAGCCATTTTTACTCCCCCTGATAATCCAGATAAACCGCTCCCCAGGCAAAATAATATTTCGTAAGAACTATTGTCGTCTCCAATACTGGAATATCTATAACTATTATCAGCCTCGCTACAATCTCCATCGGCTGGACTGGGGGCGGTGGGATAAATATTCATATAAATACTATCACCGTAAGATATAGTACTGGTTACCTCCTCGGGATAATGACCAACATTATTGAAATATAGCTCTAGAGCTGTCTGAATTTGTTTAACATCGGACACCCTCTTGGCATCTCGAGAATTTTTTCTAGTATTTTGAACAAAAAAAACAACTAGAGTAGCAAGCACTCCGATTATAACTATTGTTATTAATAGCTCCAATAAAGTAAAAGCTGACTCCTTGTTTTTAGTCATAGTAGATCTTTATTGTGTCTACTTTTATTATAACAAATATTTCAATAAAAAAGAATGGATAAGTGACAGAAAAGAGCTGGCGTCACTACTTATTAAAGCTCCTAATTTATAGTATTCAGTATTGCTTTTTGGGTCCTTTTAAAATATAATTATATTAATATACAAACCTTAAAATTACTTCATTTCAATTATAAATATAAAACAATAAAATTATGCCAAATAAAAACACAATTACTTTAATTACAGGTGCCTCCAGTGGTATTGGCCTAGAGTTAGCAATTGTATTTGCAGGTCATGGTCACAATCTACTCTTAATTTCTAGAAATGAAATTGAGTTAAAAAAAATAAGCGCAGAGCTTATAGAAAAATATAATGTTTCGGTTAGATATCTAAGCAAAGATTTAAGCCAAGCTGAATCAATCCAAGAAGTATATAGTTACTGTCAAGAAAATGAATTAATCGTAGAAAATCTGGTTAATAACGCTGGATTTGGAGATTTCAATTTATTCAAAGATAGTAATATTAAAAGACAACTGGATATGATAAATCTCAATATCAGGGCTGTAGTTCACCTTACTCACCTTTTATTACCAAAGATGATCAAGAATCAATCTGGCAAGATACTAAATGTCGCCTCAACTGCCGCATTTCAACCAGGACCCTTAATGAGCGTCTACTATGCTTCCAAGGCTTTTGTCTTGCATTTTAGCGAAGCAATAGCTAATGAGTTAAAACCGGACAATATTACAGTAACAGCCCTGTGCCCCGGCCCGACAAAAAGTAACTTTAAATTAACGGCAAATTTAGAAAATAGTCGCCTAATGAAAACTAGAAAAATACCCACATCTAAAAAAGTAGCCGAATATGGATATAAATCTTTAATGAAGGGAAAAGTAGTTGCTATACACGGGAAGAGAAATTACATCCTAGCCCAGGTCGTTAGACTGTTACCTAGATCTACAGTGGTAAAGATGGTAAGAAAATTACAAGAGGTGTTCTAAATTTAGCTATACTCTTAAGACTCAAAATAATCTCAAGAAAACCTCACTGCTTTTATATAATATTAAAAAAGCCATCAAGGTTTTGTATTATACTTGTGCTGAACCCAATTTGGTCCTGCCCGTATTTACAATCTTGATGGCTATAAAACCGACTTGCTTTTTAAACCGATCAGCGTTGTTTTGAAGTCGATTTTATTTATTTCTAAATACCATGGCGCCGCGAAGCGAAGAAAACCCCCAGACAAGAACCATTCATCATTCATCATGATAATGCCATGGATATTTAGGGCCATATCCGAATGCAATGGGTTTGGCCAATTTCCCATAATTCTATAATAATTAATTATTTAAAATAAGTCAATAGCAGAGAAAAGAGGGCGTTAATATCCAATTTTAATGAATTTATTTACTTTTTTCCACAACACTCTTATTTAGAGAAATGTTGCTCAATACTAGATCATTAAGCTTATCATTATTATCTCTCGTTTTTGTTGGTCTTTTCGCAAAAGACTTTAATGGCTGTAATGTTTTTTGCCAAGATATCTCCTTTTTATACTTTCTAATATTTGCTTTCATTTTTTTTAATATTTTCCCATCTTGACTTAAAATGTCTATTTTTTTTGCCCAATCATTATAATCCCCTGTCCTGCAGACAAAACCAAGCTCTTTTTCTTTTATTAAACTGGCAAAAGCTTCGCATTCATTTAAAATGATAGGTAAATCAGCCCAGAAATAATCATAAATTCTAGTTTTGAGAAATAAATTAGCCTCAGGAATATCAGGAGAGCACACCACTCCAGCATCGCTTTCTGCTAAGAAATTGATTCTGTCCTGATAAGGTATCCAAGTATCATTAAAAAAAACATTTTTATCCTTCAGTCCTAAATTTTGGGCAAGTTTAAAACATTTTTTAGCCTCAAACGATATTCCCTTATTTTTGTCGGGATGTTTAAATCCTTGAAATATAAGCTTAACTTTTTTGTTTTTAATTTTTTTCATCGCCCTAATCAATGTTGCTCCGTCATTCCAATTCCAAACACCGCCGTTCCAGATTAATAAAAAATCATCCTTGCCCACATTATCTAAAACGCCTCTATAAAAATGTTTTTTATTTTTCCTGTTTACACTTTCATCAACGCCAAAAGGAGCAACCTCCAGCAAATTATTAAAATTTCTTTTTTCTGTATAATTTTCTAAATTTAATCTACCCAAACTTATTAATGAGCCTAAGACTAATTTTTTCGCTCCCTCGTCTCTACAAAAAATCTTGTCTGACAGCAATAAGGAGAGGTTATAAGAGGAATTTATAAATCTATGCAATTTAATCTGCTCTTTTTTACTTTTAAAATCTTTAAACTCTAGAGATCCGACCGGGGCGATGCTCCATAAATAAGTCACGATAATCTTATTTTTTTTATAAGAATAAAGAAGAGGGTCAGTCGGTGGATAAGCGCCAAAAATAACCACCTCAGCTGAATCTATTATTTTTTTATTATTTTTTTCATTATAGACTTTAAAATTTATAAAGTTATCTTTTAAATCTGTTTCTTGCGGTAAAGCCATAGTCACCTGGAACCCTTCTTTAATAAAAATATCTGCTATTTTTTTATAAATAACAGCTGTTCCAACCAAGTTAGTATCAACACTAACTAATCCTGTAAAAATAACTACTTTTTTAGACATTTTTGTTTATTATTTTATTATTGTTTTAAATTAAAAAGACATCTTTCACAAAATCAATATAATCACACAAGTATTATAACAAAAAAAGAAGAAAACACGAAGTATTAATCAAAGGGCAACCACGTCGGTGCTCCTATCAGGGTGCCATTATTTTCATTTCCAGAGCTATCGTTAGCTATTGTCCCCTGCCCCTCATTAAAATTCCAATACGCACTTAATAGATCATTGGATATACTTCTCTTATCATAAAGTTGCTCAACCTCGATATCAGATAAAGCTCTATTATAAATTTTAATATCGTCAATTAAACCATTCCAATAAAAATTATAGCTATGATATGTTCCGAAAAATAAACGAATATTGGTTAAATTATAGTTTGATGTGAACACATCACCTTCCTGCTGTCCATTTAAAAAAACCTTAATATCTCTATTGCCATCAGCACCTCCGTTCCCAATAACAACTGCATGATACCATTGGTCTGTTGAAATAGTTTGAACACCGTTAAACTTGTCGACATTTTGATATATTTGCAATTTACGGTTATAAACACCGAACCATATTCCCGTAGTATTGTTTAATGGCCTGGTTTCAAATAAAGTATGCCAACTGGAACTCAAATAAGCCGCCTTAAACCAAAAAGATACGGAAAAAGCACTGGTTCCAAAAGGCAAAAAAGAACTGTCGGACATATTAACGTAATTATTAGATCCATTAAATCTCAGTGAATAACCACTACTTAAAAAATCACTATGCGCAGAAACTCCTAACGGAGTAGCTATTAAATTTCCCGATAAAAAATTCAAAACATTGCCGCCCGTACAAAACAGGATTTCATAAGAAGACTGATCATTTAAGGGCCTATACTCATACTGATGAGATTCGCAATTACCATCTACTACACTAGGAGCAGATGGTATTTCAGTCATTAATATACTGTTTGTAGAAGAAGATATTAGTGCCCCCCCGATAGTAAATTCTTCAACACTGGGATAACTATTGTTTTCATTAAAATAAAGCTCTAATGCTGTTTGCATCTGTTTAACATCAGCCACTCTTTTCGCATCTCTAGCTCTACTTCTAGTATTATTTAGAGCTATTACAGCTAAAACAACTAATATGCTAATTATAGATATTACTACTAGGAGTTCTATGAGAGTAAAGGCTTTTTGTTTTTGCTTAAACATAAATTTTCGCTAACTGCCTGCATATTTCCATTATAACAAAAAAACGCTAAGGTAAAAATAGCGAAACTGATTATAGGGTCTAACACCCTCTAATATATGAATATTTATAACTGTAAAATATTGCAATAAATTTCTACTCCCGATCAGTGAAAACAACCAAGCGTTCAGCATATTCTTTCTTAGAATGATCCCAGGCACCGGCGCAAGTAATCAAATTTAAATGCTGGCCCTCGCTAGAAAGGAACACCTCTGGAACAAGATTATGACTATCATAAGAACGCATCTCTCTGACTATAAAAACAATAAACTTACCCTTCTCGTCTTCAATAAACAATTGGTCACCCATCTTTAACTTATTTAAATCATAAAAAACTGCTTTTTGACCATTTTTATAATCAAGATGCCCAGCAATTACTGCACTGCCCTCTGCTCCGGGAGAAGGGCCGAGATTGAACCAGGCAACATTACTATAATTCCTTGGGGTATCCATTTCCCCAGTAGGATTAGCGCCAACCTGCTCGACTAAAGCATCGACTCCTATTGCTGAAATTCTTAGACGCACTGGAAATTTTGATTTTTTTTGAACAATATTAGCGCTGGGAGATGCTTGAGTTTCAGGTCTAATAGCCAGAAATAGTGCTGACAACTTATTAGAAAAAAAATCTTGATTATAATAAACAAAGACACCTGAACAAAAAATTAGTACAACCGCAATCCATTTCCATTGATTTTTTAAAACACTTTCCATAAAAATATATTTACAAACAAAAAGGACTAGATGATTATAAGTCTAGCCCCATCAATGATATTGATAAAAATAAATTAGCTGGGTCGCTTTGAGCTAGACACATAAAGTAATAATAAAAAGCTAATAATACTAACTACAACAATTATATACCAATTATTAGTAGCACCCCCTCCTGACCCAGTATTGGGTAGCTTTGGAATAGTAGTAGTGGTATTAGTGGCAGTGGTAGCAGTAGCAACGGTAATAATGGTGGGGCTAGTAGACGCATCGGTGGTGGTAGAAGTATATTCAATTAAAACTATCGGGGTAGAACTATCTACGGCCTGGCTAACGACGACTGTGGCGCTTACTACATCGCTAGCCGAAAGACCGCCATAATCATAACCAATAACCGTAGCGATATTTTCCGTGGTTTGAGTAATTTCGGAGCTACAACGGAAAGTCCAAATTTCATTTGTTTCCAAGAGAGAATTATTATTATTATTATTATTATTATTATCACCCGACACGAAAAAAGGATTTGGACACTTATTATCAGCAACCTTTATATCCCTCATTGTCACAGTGCCAATATTAGAAACAACATAGGTATAGGTGACCAATCCTGGTCCATTTGGCAGATTGAGTGGGAATGGTACCTTGGTAATTGAAATAGCGGGCGGAATGCGTTCCACGACTGGAGTAGATTCATTAATATCAGCCGGAACCGAAAATGGGTCGTCATTATTAGTAATAGCACAAACTTTAATATCACCCGCTAAGAGGGCCACATTTCCATCTGCATCGCAATCTCCTCCCCAATTACTTGCTGTATATCCGCTTAAATTAGTTTCATTAACAGAATAAACTCCAGGAGTTAGGGTCACTGCTACTCCGCTGGTAGCAGTAGTTGTTCCAATAAACAAAGGAAAGTCAGAAACCATCTTTGTTCCGCCATTATCATTAATAACTGTCTTTACGAGAGTAAGAGTGGCGCTAGGCGCTGCGCAAACTGGTACAGTAATAGTATCGTTTAAAGATGTGGTGACTGTCCCACCAAAGGCCAAGGCGCGACCAACCCAATCGACGTTACTGCCGACAGTAATTCCAGAGGGATCGATGTTGGTGCCAATGAAAGTAGAGTTGTCGCCAAGAGTAGTAGCAGCTCCCGGAACCCACCAAATATCACAGGCAGATGACCCATCCAGCGACACAACAGAATTATTAACAGTATTTAAAGCTCCAGTCATCTTAAAGATATAGGTACCGCTACCCTGTAAAGTTATTCCGGCTGTTCCGATGGAAGCAGCGCCATCGACACAATAAACCCCCGGGGTATAAATACCGACAGGGCCATGAGTGGTATCAGATGCTAAATCAATAGCTCCAGAAGCAAATGCAAAGGTGCAGGCCTGTTCGTTTAAAGATCTTAGGGCTATAGCCTGGTCAATCCCCGCAAATGCGTAAGGAGCGTCTGAACCATAATTGATATGAATTCCGGACGGCAATACTGCCGGACCAGTTGTAAAGCCAACACTGCCATTAATCGTTGTCCCGGCTGAGGTGTTAGTGTATGTGTCAGCCAATACTCCATAAACTATGGCATCCCCCAAAGAAGGAGAAATAGCAGCCATTGCTGGTTTTGATCCTTGGAGAAACAAAACTACAGCCACTAAAACCACTATAAATAATAAATTAATTTTTTTCATAAATTTGTTTTAATTATCAAAGCTCTTGTAACCTCATTACTAATAAGCCGGCAAAAATATGTGATTATTACAAGAAGTGCTTGATATATAATCTAATTGCTGAGGAGGGTATCTGACATCCGATTACAACCTTCAGCTCGTAATTACAACTCAGGCTACAGGGCTCACTGGGTTCAAGTGTGAAAATAAAAAACCCAGCATAAACTGGATTTTTATCATTCACTCCGAGGGCGAAAAGATATTAGGTCTTATTTGGTTTACCCCGCCCCTTAACTCACTATTGTTTTTAAATAAAAAAGGGGGGTCGTTGTGACCTCCCTATAATAATGTCATCTTTAATTTTCATCTTTGTCAGGGTTCTCGTATTTTGCCTTTGCAGTTTTTTTCTGCCTACGCAAGTGGCTGATAACACTAAAGGGCTGGGATAATCCAAGCTCTTTTCCCTTCTTGTTTATTGCTCCAATAATAGCATTGTGATTTTTTGGTATTATTGTAATCCCAACTAAGGCAAGTAGTGCAGGGAAATCACTGCCAGATGAACCGTTAATTGCCTCCACTATTGTTTCGTGAAATGGCCGAATTTCTGTTAGGTTTTTTTTCATGTTTTAATAATTTTAAGGTCCAACAATATAATTTTAAATGTCAAAAAAATTATATCACAAGACATACTATTTGTCAATAGAGCTCCGAGGGTGGGATTCGGCCACACGTCGCTAAGTCTCGCTTGACTGCTATGCAGTCTTCGCTCACTAAGCGCTCTGGCCTGGCCTCGCGGTGCTCGCTACGTCACGTATAGCTC
>CAYPAP010000003.1:0-47604 GCA_964408775.1 uncultured Gammaproteobacteria bacterium
TAACAAGGCATCCGTAGCGGAAGCTGTGGATGGATCACCTCCTTTCTAGGGAGATTCAGAATTTTAGATCATGTATTTAAAATTCTAGGTCGGCTCTTCTGTTTACAGAAGAGACCTCATTAGCGATAATGGGGAAAAACTAAAAAGAATTGATGCCTATTAGCCTCAAAATAGCCAAAAAAATAACATAAAAAGAATCGCCGTTGGGCGGTTTTTTTTATTGGATAAAATTTTTTAAACATGTTATAATCTATAATAACAATTTTAAACAATTATTATGAATTACGACGTTATTATTGGTCTAGAAATCCATGCCGAAATAAATACCAAAAGCAAAATGTTTTGTTCTTGTAAGAATGACCCTTTTTATTCTAAGGCTAATTTTAATATTTGTTCCATTTGCTTGGGGCACCCTGGGACATTACCTTTGCCCAACAAAGAAGCTATTGATAAAGTCCTATTATTAGGCCTAGCTTTAGATTGTCAGATTAATAAAATCAGCAAGTTTGATAGAAAAAATTATTTTTATCCCGACTTACCTAAGGGCTATCAGATTTCTCAATTTGATTTACCTTTTGCCTACGGAGGAGTTTTAGAGGTTAATAATCAAAAAATAGAAATAACCAGAATTCACTTAGAAGAAGATACTGGTAAATTAAATCATCCAACTGGTAAAAATTATACCTTAATTGACTTTAATCGAGCTGGAGTTCCTCTTTTAGAATTAGTTACTGAGCCAGTTATTAGAGATGCTATTACTGCTAGAATATTTTGCCAAACCTTTCAACAAATTTTGAAATATTTGCAAATAAGTTCAGCTAATATGGAAAAAGGAGAGATGCGGTGCGAGGCCAATGTCAGTTTGCAGGCTAAAAAATCTTGGCGCCGGAGTTCGGATGGGAAAATTGAGCCCATTAAAAAAGCCAAGTTGAACAATAAAGTGGAATTAAAAAATATTAATTCTTTTAAGTCTTTAGAGAAGGCTATTAATTATGAAATAAAAAGACAGTCCGAAATGCTAGACAAAGGCGAAGAAATTTTACCAGAAACTCGAGGTTATAATGAGAGCAAAGGTGAAACCTTTAGGCAGAGAGTCAAGGAAAGCGGAGCCGATTATCGCTATTTTCCCGAACCAGATATTTTACCGATAAAAATAGATTCTAAAAAATTAAAAGAATTAAAAGCCAAAATAATAGAATTGCCTCACAAAAAAAAGGTTCGATTTTTAGAGCAATATAGTTTATCTCCCGAAATATTAGATATTTTAGTTGATGATAAGGATTTGGCTGATTGGATGGAAATGGTTATCTCAGAATTAAAAGAATGGGTTAGCTCTTCCGGTGAATCTTGGAAAAATCAGAGAAAAAAAATGAGCAAGCTAGCTTCCGACTGGTTAACTAGTGAGCTTTTTAAATTCCTTAAAAAAGATAAAAAAAATATTAAAGAAATTAAAATAAGTCCCGAAAATTTTGCTGAATTAATATTATTAATACATCAAGAAAAGCTAAATTCTAGTTCGGCTCAAAAGGTGCTAGAGATAATGTATGAAACTGGTGGAGATCCTTCTAATATTATGAATGAAAAAGGGTTGGAGCAGAAAAATGACGATAACTTTACTGACTTAGAAGATGTTGTTAAAAATATTTTAGAAAAACATCCTGTCCAATGGAGAGATTTTAAAAATGGAAAAGAAACCTTACTTCAATTTTTTATTGGTAAGGTTATGGCTGAAACTGGAGGCCGATTTAATCCTAAAAAAATAATTGAAATAATTAAGAAAAGCTAATATTTATTTTTCATGTCTAATTTAATAAAGATAAGAGGGGCTCGGGTTAATAACTTAAAAAACATTGACCTAGATATTCCTCGAGATAAATTTGTTGTGGTGACCGGTCTTTCTGGGTCAGGGAAATCATCCCTGGTTTTTGATTTGATTTATGCTGAAAGTCAAAGAAGATATGTAGAATCTCTTTCCTCTTATGCCCGTCAGTTTATTGGTCTTATGGATAAACCCGATGTTGATTTAATAGAGGGATTAATTCCAGCTATTTCTATTGACCAACGTTCGGCTAGTAATAATCCTCGATCTACCGTTGGCACAGTTTCCGAGATTTATGACTATCTTCGACTATTGTTTGCTAAATTGGGTGATGTTTATTGTGAAGAGTGTGGGATAAAAATGCAGTTAAGAAAAATAAATTCTAAAAATAGCTCTAAAAGAGAGTCTAAATTAGTTTGCCCAAAATGCGATAAAGAGAGATCCGAGTTAAAAGCTGTTGATTTTTCTTTTAATTCTAGCCAGGGAGCCTGTCCTGCTTGCGGTGGCCTAGGGGTCAAGACAGAGGTGGACCCTAGCGCTGTTTTAAATCTAAAATTAAATATTCCCCAGGGAGCGATTAAGCCTTGGCTTCATTATAATTTTGATAATCAAAATAATTTAATAAAAGAAATACAAAGTTTGGCCGATCGTCATAAATTTGATTTTTCAGCTCCCCTAAAGATGTTATCTAAAAAAGAGCTTAGTTTAATATTAAATGGGGATCAGTTTTACGAGGGTGTTTTACAGGGCTTGCGAGATAAATACCAAGAAACTGATTCTAATTATATTAGGCAAAAAATAAATCAATATATGAAAATGGTGGAATGCCCGTCTTGTCAGGGTCAGAGATTAAGGGATAATATTTTAGCTGTTAAATTTCAAGGGCTAAGTATAAATGACGTTTCTAATAAAAATATAGAGAAGTTAAAAGATTTTTTTAAGAAGGAGAGTAAAAATTTCAAGTTTTTAAATAATCAAAAAATGATATTTGATTCCATTAGTAAGGAAATTATTTTGCGAGCCGAAAGTATCTTAAATGTTGGATTGGCCTATCTTTCTGTTGGTCGTCCAGCTACAACCTTGTCAGGAGGAGAATCACAGCGACTTCGTCTGGCACATCAAATCAGCTCTAACTTAGTAGGCCTTCTTTATGTGTTAGATGAACCATCTATCGGCTTACATCCTAAAGATAATGAAAGTTTAATTGCAACTCTAAGAAACTTAAATAATAAAGGGAATGGTGTTATAGTTATAGAACACGACACTAAAATGATGTTGTCGTCTGATTATATTTTAGATATTGGTCCTAGAGCCGGTGAACATGGCGGAGAGGTTATTTTTTCTGGTTCTTTGGACAAATTTAAGAAGAATAAAAGCTCTCTTACTGCTCAATATCTTTTTGGTGATAAAAGAGTTCCCACCCCAATTAGCTATAGAAAAAATAATGGTAATTATTTAAAAATAATCGGGGCTACTGAAAATAATTTAAAAAATATTAATGTTGATATTCCATTGGAAAATCTGGTTGTTATAACTGGGGTATCTGGCTCTGGAAAGTCAACTTTAATGATAGATATCTTAGCCAAGGCTTTAAATAAGAAATTTTACAGATCCAAAGAAGATCCGGGTGAGCATAAAGCCATAGTTGGTTCTGAGTGGATAGACAAGATAATTGATATTGATCAATCTCCCATTGGTCGGACTCCTCGTTCTAATCCAGCAACTTATACTGGCGTATTTTCTTATATTAGAGATTTGTTTGCTTCTTTACCAGAGGCCTCTAAAAAAGGTTTAAAGCCAAGGCATTTTTCTTTTAATTTAAAGGGAGGGCGCTGTGAAAAATGTCAGGGAGATGGTTTATTAAAGGTTGAGATGCAATTTTTACCAGATGTTTATGTAAAATGTGATGAGTGCTCAGGGCAGAGATATCAGGCCGAAGTTTTGAGCATTAAGTATAATAATAAAAACATTTTTGAGGTACTAGAAATGACTATAGAGGAGGCTGTTAAGTTTTTTAATAGTGAAAAAAATATTAAGGCTAAGCTAGAGGTTTTAAATAGTATTGGTCTAGGTTATATTAAATTAGGACAGAGCGCTACCACCTTATCAGGTGGAGAATCTCAGAGAATTAAGCTGGCCTATGAATTATCTCGTCCCTCTACTGGAAAAACTCTGTATATTTTAGACGAGCCCACTACTGGCTTGCATTTTGAGGACGTCAAAAATTTATTAAAAGTTTTACATGGCTTGGTCGACAAGGGAAACACTGCTTTAATTATTGAACATAATTTGGATGTAATAAAATCGGCTGATTGGGTAATTGACTTGGGGCCAGAGGGAGGTGATAAGGGCGGAGAAGTAGTGGCCTGTGGTCCTCCAAAAGAAATTATTAAGGTTAAAAAAAGTTTTACTGGTAAATATCTAAAAGACATTTTATAATTTTTGTATGGCAAAAAATAAGAAAATAAAAAAAGTTGGTTTAGCTCTGGGGAGTGGGGGTTTCCGAGGGCCAGCTCATATTGGGGTTTTAAAAGCTTTGTGCGACAATGGAATAAAAATTGATTTTATTAGTGGTAGTAGCGCCGGAGCTATTGTTGCTGCTCATTATGCTATCTTTAAGGACCCCAAAAGAGCCGAAAAAGACATATTAAAACAACAAGATAATAAATATTATTATTTAAGAGATTTAAACTTGAGCAATGGATTATTAAGTGGTAATACTTTAGAAAAAAATTTTTCTAAAATGTATGAAGAGGCCAATTTTTCCGATAGTCATATTCCTTTGGCCGTAGTTTCTACTGACTTGGTGACTGGGGATCCTTTTGTTTTTAAAAAGGGGAGTGTTGCCAAGGCGGTGCGAGCCAGTGCATCCCTGCCTTTTACTTTTAAGCCCTTAAAATATGAAGGTAAGGTTTTGATAGACGGAGGTATTTCCGAGCCTGTTCCTGACAAAATCTTAAAAGAGATGGGGGCTGATGTAGTTATCTCTGTTAGTTTGTATAATAAGCGTAAATTTTTAAATGGTAAGTTTACCCTACCCAAGGTTGTAAATCGTGCTGTTGAAATCTCTTTGTTAAACGCTTCCAATAGGAGTATGGATCATTCAGATATTATTATAAACCCAGACACCTCTCATTATGCTAGCGCTCCTCGTTTGAAATCTTATTTTAGTAGTAAAATATCTTTAGAAATAATAAAAATCGGCGAAAAAGCGACGATTGATAAGCTATCGGAGATTAAAAAGATGCTAAGATAATTTCTTGTTATAGATTCAGCTTCTTAATATCTCTTATAATATTTTTGTGATTTTTTTTATTACTAGCTACAATATCGGGACTTTCTAAGTTCCATTTTTTATTGGAGAAATCGGTAACAATTCCTCCGGCTTCTTCAACTAATAAAACTCCAGCAGCAACATCCCATGAATTAGCTCCGGGGATAACTAGGGATTCAATTCGCCCGCAGGAAACATAGGCCAATTCGATAGCAGCGCTTCCTAATTGTCGGCAATCCAGACCATTCATTTTTTGATAAGAAAAATATTTTACAGCCTTTTTAATGTCAGATTTTTTTCTACTATGACAAAAAGTGTTTATATTTTTGTCCTTTTCGGTTGTCGAAACTTTTATTTTTTTACCATTTAAATAAGCTCCTTTCCCTTTTTCGGCTACATACAGCTCATTTAGCATTGGGGCTAGTATTATTCCTAAAACAACCTCTTTCTTGTAAAGTAGCGCCACTGAAATTGACCAAAGGGGATTATGAATAGAGAAGTTAGTGGTTCCATCTATCGGATCTATAATCCATAAAAAATCAGATTTATTTTTATTGTAACCACTTTCTTCAGCCAAGATTTGATGGTCAGGAAAATGCTTTTTTATTTCCTCGGTGATCATTTTTTCTGATAATAAATCATATTTTGTGACTATTTCATGCCTAGCTTTTAGTTTTATCTTGCTCCTATCAAATTTTTCATACTCCTTTTTAAGCATTTCTCCAACTAAGGATATATTTTTAATAGCTATTATTTTTATTTTTTTTAATTCCATATTTTTATAAATGCATTAATTTTAATTTTAATTTTTTTGTTGTTGTGTCAAAGATTGCAAAACTTGGTCTTTGAAAGACTCCCCCTAATGTTCCTGGGTTTGCCATGGTAGCTTTATTTTTTATAGATATCCAAGGCTTATGAGTGTGTCCATAAAAAACAAAGTCCAAATTAGGCTCTTCTTGAAATAATTTTCTTATGAAGCCTGGTTCGTGACAAAGACCTATTTTTAAACCGTCTATTTCTATGACCTTCAATCTTTCCAGGTAGTTAATATTTTTGTAATTATCTAAATCTGATTCAGGATAGATTTCAGCATTACCATAAATTAAAAAAATCTCTGAAGAGAAATTTTTAGCTAGCTTTTTTAAGGTTTCAGAATTAGTGATATCTCCTAAACATATAATACTCTGGATATCTGCGTCTTTAATTGTTTGAAAAAAAATATCTAAATTAGCTAGATTATCATGAATATCAGAAATAATAGCTATTTTCATAAATTATAATTTCCTTAAGTTTATTTCGTAGTCCATTTGTTCTATTTTCTTAAGGTTGTTCCGAGCTTGATCATATTTGGTTCTTAGATATCCAGTAATATCAAAGTCAATTAATTCGTTTAAAACCTCGTTTATTATTTCTTTTATTTTTCCAATTTCAGAGAATTTTTTATCTATAGCCTTATTAGTGGCTAGGCGAACCAGTTCTCCGGTTAAATCGCATAAACCACCCAGATATGATTCTAGGGGAAGCTCTATTTCTTTTATTTTTCCGATTTTAGAGGTAGTAATAAAATTAAAAAATAATTTAGCTTCAGCATATTCTTCCAGGCCGGCCATAAAAGATCCTTCGGTGGTTGCTCGATCCATTCCAAAATCACTTTTTATTTTTTTTATAACATCCTCATTTTCCTCTAGTCTTTCCTTCGCCAATTCCATGTCGTTTCGATGTATGGCAAAAATAGCCTTTTTAGAATTATTTAATATTAAGTTAGAGCGACTAATAATTTGCCTTCTTTCACTGTTTTTTTCTAGATAATTTTTCTTCAAATTGCTTACAAATTTCTTGTCTATCATTTTTTTAAGTTTAATTTTTATTTGGCTGATCTGAAAACCTCGTCAATTGTTGTTAGACCAATTAAGGCCTTTAAAATTCCATCTTGCAAGATAGTGGTCATGCCATTTTCAATAGCGACACTTTCTATTTCGTGGTCGCTCACATTTTGATCTATAATCATTTTTTGAATATCTGGGGTGATAGTTAGGACCTCATATAAGCCTAAGCGCCCCTTATATCCGATATTATTACACTTTTCGCAGCCCTTTCCTTTGTAGAATTTTATTTCGGACGGAACGTGGAAGTCTTTTGCTTTTATCCCTGATAAAATATTATTAATTTCTTTTAATATCTCTGGTTCTAGAGTAACCTCTTCTTTTTCGCAGTGAGGGCATATTTTCCTTACTAATCTTTGACCAATAGAACATTCTAAAGAGTTTGCCAACATAGACCTTTCTACCCCTAATCCCATAAAACGAGAAACCGCTCCAGCAGCGCTGTTGGTGTGGACAGTAGAAAGAACTAGGTGTCCGGTCATGGCGGCTTCTATGGCTATTTTAGCAGTCTCGGAGTCTCTAATTTCTCCGATCATCATAATATTAGGATTTTGACGTAATAGTGATCTCATAGCGGCAGCAAAAGTGTAGCTACTTTCATTGTCAATTTGAGTTTGGATTATTCCTTCCATTTGATACTCAATTGGATCTTCAACTGTTATAATTTTAACATCAGGCGTGTTTAATGTTTTCAAAACACTATATAGGGTGGTTGTTTTTCCACTACCAGTTGGCCCGGTAGTAAGAATGATACCCTTTGTTTTTTTGATAGACCGTTTTATAACGGGCAGGTCGTAACTAGAAAATCCAAGCTTTTCTAATTCTAAAGCCTCTCCTCCACCGGTAAGTAGTCGGACTACAATAGTTTCACCAAATCCTCCAGATATTATTGAGACACGACAATCCAGTTTCCTTTCGGCCATGGCAATAGTAAATCGCCCATCCATAGTAGCTTTTTTAATGTTGGTTTTGAACCCGGCTAATATTTTGAACTCTCCTAAAAGAGGCAGAAATAAGTCTTTGGGTAAATCAAACATATCGTGCAGGATTCCATCAATTCGGAGGCGGATTTTTACACTTCTTTCAGTTGGCTCAATGTGCAGATCTCCGGCATCGGATTCTACAGATAGTGCTAATAATATAGTGATGATATCCTTGGTAGATACTTTTTTTATTGTTTCAGCTAGTTTGCTAGGGTCTTTTATCATTTCTTTGGCTAGGTTTAGGTCCTCGACTTTTATTTTTATACCACGACCAATTGTTTGCGATATGGCAATATCATATAATTCATCGACATAGTCAAAGTTTCCAACAACTCGATAAACCTCTTCTAGACTAGTTATTCCATCCATGGCCTTTAATATTCCATCTTGAAGCATAGTTACCATTCCGTTCTCAATAGCTTGCTGCAGTATTTTAAAAGAGGGTGCACTTTCCATTGTTAATTGCTTTAGCTTGTCGTCCATGGTAAATATTTCATAAATTCCAGTTCGTCCCTTATAGCCTATGCCAGCACAATTTTCACATCCGGGTCCAGATTTATAAATAGCTGGTAAAATTGTTGGAATATCTATTTCAGACTTTGGTGATATTACTGCTAATATTTTCTTAACTAAAAATTCCTCCTCTTCATTTAATTCATGAACCTCTCTGCATTCAGTGCAAAGTTTTCGAATCAATCTTTGACCCACAACAGCATTTATAGCTGGAACTAAAAAATATGGTTTAATTCCAATGTCTATCATTCTAGGTATTACTCCAGAGGCGTCGTTGGTGTGCAAGGTTGATAAAACTAGGTGCCCGGTTAAGCTAGCCTGAACTGATATCTCGGCTGTTTCTAGATCTCTGATTTCTCCAACCATAACTATGTTGGGATCTTGACGTAAAATAGAGCGCAAGCCTGAGGCAAAAGTATAATCTTTTTTAGGGTCAATTTGGCTTTGATTTATGCCTTCTAATTGGTATTCAATAGGGTCCTCTAATGTAATTATTTTAGCATTGGGTTGATTTAATTTATTTAAAACAGCATATAAAGTAGTAGTCTTACCGCTACCAGTTGGACCAGTTGTTAGAATTAGTCCGTTGGGTCTTTTGATTTCTTTTTTTAAAATTTCATAAGATTGGGATCTAAGACCCAGGTCCTCAAAGGAGAGGCCAACGGCGCTAGATCTAAGGATTCTCATTACTACACTCTCTCCAAAGGCGGTTGGTAAAAAGGAGGATCGAACATCAACGTGCTCTTTTTCTAAGAAAATAGTGAATCTTCCGTCTTGTGGTTTATCTTCGATGTTTATTTTTACTCCAGCTAATATTTTCATACGAGAAACTATCTTTTTCCACTTTTTTTTATCAACCGTAGCAGCTTCTTGTAAGACGCCGTCAATTCGGAAACGGATAACGATTCCTTCACTTTCAGCTTCGATATGAACGTCGCTGGAATTAGATTTTAGAGCAGTCGCTAGTATTAACGTAACAACATCAGAGACGTTAACTTCGTTTATTTTTTCGTTAAGACTTTTATAACTAGTAATAACATCCTCAAACTCTAGCAAGTCCTCTTCACTTATTTCTACTCCCTTTATATTTTTTTTAACCTTAGGGATAGTTTTGTAAAGATCTAGTCCTTGTTTCAAACTATTTTCAGACATTAGATAGATATTGCTCTTAGTAAAATAGGCTTTATTAATTTCATCATTTATTTTTTTTATTTCAGGGTTTTCGGGGTTAGTGGTGGCCAATCTAATGTTTTCACCGTCATAAAAAAAACAGATTATTTTATTTTTTATAGCATCCTCCTCGGGTATTAATGAAAGAGCCTCGGGGCTTATAGGGAAGCCGAATAAACTAATATAAGACAGACCTAGGGATTGTGCCTTGGCCTGCGTCTGCCTTTCTATTTCTTTGTTTTTTATTTCTTCTTGCTTACTTAAAAATTTAGCCTGTGTGCTGGAACTGTTTTTTTTATTATTTTTAAGTAAACTAGAAATTGAATCGAACTCACTCATAAATTGTTTTTAATTTTCTTGGAACATTCTTTCTAATTTACTTTCTCCCCCCTTGTTCCTAAGTTGAATGAATAAATCGGTCCAAGACGCTATTTGGAAGGTGTTTAATAAAGCTCCTCCTAGTATCATTACGATTAAAAGGAATAAGGCTCCCAAAGCTAATATTAGCCAGAATAAAAATCCCGATGATAATATAAGCATGGATGATAATGCAAGTCCAAATAAAAGGAAGAAACCGATAAAGGATATTATAGATATTAATAGTATCGCTATTATGTTGATAAAAAATAATACAATGGTCATTTCTATGCTGATTAACCAATTTTGAACGAATAGCCTCCATCCATGTTTGATAGCCTGAAAAAATGGTTTATTTTCAATAACTATATAGGCAATAGCATATTTTATCATGAAGGATAAAAATAGAGATATAGGAATAAATACTAGAAATATGACTCCGTATAAAACAGTGGACAAGCTTTGATTTTTTATAATAACTAGTATTAATAAAAAGCTAATTAATAAATAAATAACATTTATAATAATACTAATTAAAAGATTCATAAAAAAGACTGGCCAGAATTTTTTAGTTCCTTTTTTAAGTCCGATTTTTATATTTAACTTTTCTTTTTTCCCTTTGATAATTCTATTAATGGCGTCAATTATGCCGACTTGAGAAGAGGTTGACAGCCAGGCAAAAAAAGCAATTAGACCTAACACTATCAGCAAGACTACAAGTAGAAAAATTATAGATTTTGGGTCTGTTTTAAATAATCCTAAAATATTTGCCCAGGCGTCTTTAGAAAATACCCCAGTGCTTAAAAACATTTGTAAATTATTTAGAGATTTAATACCAGACTCCTGGTTGAAGGCTTGGGCTATAACCTTGAATTCAGCGGTAAAACTTATAATTGAGGCAAAAAATCCGAAGAACCACAAAAAGCGATTTTTCCAGGATATTCTCCAGGCTTGTTTCAAAATAGCTCTATAAGATAGCATAGTTTTAAAGTTTAATTTTAAATTAATTTATATTAAAATTATAACATATTTTTAAAAAATGTAAAAGAAAAATGATGCCTAATTTCAGTTTGCCAAAAAATAATAAATAATATACAATATTTATGTATTTATAAGCTAAATATCTAATAAATAATAATATGAGTAAAATAATTACAGACTCTAAAATTATCGATGAATTACTAAGTCGGAGTGTGGTCGAGGTTTTGCCGTCCAAGGGCTTATTAAAAAAAGAATTAATGTCTGGTCGTCAACTGAAGTTTTATATTGGAGCTGACCCAACTGGCGCCGCCTTACATTTAGGGCATGCCACAAACTATATTATTTTGGAAAAATTTAGGCAATTAGGCCATAAAATCGTTGTTTTATTTGGTGATTTTACAGCTAGAATTGGTGATCCTACTGATAAAATAGCCGCCAGAGTGCAATTAAGCCGAAGCGAGGTTGTAAAAAATACTAAAAACTGGAAGAAGCAATTATCTCCAATAATGAATTTTTCTGATAAAAACAACCCTATTGAGGTCGCCTATAATCATGATTGGTTATCCAAGATGAGCTTTGAGGACGTTATAAATTTAGCCTCAACCTTTACTGTTCAAAGAATGTTAGAGAGAGATATGTTTGAGAAAAGAATGAAGGAGGAAAAGCCGATTCATGTGCATGAATTTTTTTATCCCCTGATGCAGGGCTATGATAGCGTCCACTTAGAAGTTGATGTAGAGCTTTGTGGTAATGATCAAAAATTTAATGCTTTGTGTGGGAGGACTTTATTAAAAAAATATAAAAATAAAGAAAAGTTTGTTTTTATTACTACTCTTTTAGAGAATCCCGTAACCAAGGAAAAGATGATGTCAAAAAGTCTTGGCACTGGTGTTTTTTTAGATGATAGTAATATTGATATGTACGGCAAAATTATGTCTCAGCCCGACGAGAATATTTCTCAGCTTTTTACCGATTGTACTTATGCTGATTTAAAGGAAATAAAAAACATGACCCAAGATTTAATAGACCAGGTTGTTAACCCCCGAGATTTAAAAATGAAATTAGCTCATGAAATAGTTAAAATTTTTCATGGAGAAAAATTAGCTCAAGAGGCGCGGGATTATTTTATAAACACTTTTCAAAAAAAGGAAATCCCGGAAGAGCTTCCAGAGGTTTTATTGGAAAAAGGATCTAAGAAAATAGTTGATTTATTAGTAGAGATTAAATTAGCCTCCAGCAAGGGCGAGGCCCGTCGTTTGATTGAACAAAAAGGTGTTAAAATCAATGATAATACTGTTAATGATATTAATATGGAGACAGAATTAGAGAATGGTTTAGTTATTCAAAAAGGCAAAAGACATTTTGTTAAGATAAAGTTAAAGTAATTTTTTGGTATGATTCTAGATGAAATTAAAATTAAAATAGCTTCGGCCTTAAATATCTCTGAGAGCGACTTGGTCTATCCGCCCAATAGTAATTTGGGTGATTTTTCTTGGCCTTTATTTAAATTATCGCAGGAGAAAAAAATGTCTCCGGTGGAGATTGCTGAAAAAATAAAGAAAGATTTATTAAGTCGAGATGACCTGATGAATATTTTAGATAAAATAGAAATCGCTGGACCTTATTTAAACTTTTTTATTAAACCCAACTTTTTAATAACTGAATTATTGAGAAATATTTTTTCTTATGGCCGGGACTATGGACAAAATAATGACGGTGACGGCGAGCTTAGTATTTTTGAATTTTCTAATGTTAATACTCACAAAAATTTTCATATTGGGCACCTGAGAAATGTCTCCCTGGGTGATTCTTTGCGTCGTCTTCATAGTGCCAATGGTTTCAAATCTCATCCTGTCTCTTATGTTAATGATTTTGGCATTCATACTGCCAAGGCTATTTGGAGTTATAAAAAGTCATATAGCGATGATTTAAATAAGTGTTATAGTAACACTGTTAGGGAAATAAAGGAGAACCCTGACTTATTAAGAGAGATTTCTAAGATTATGTCAGATATTGAGGCTCGGCAAGGTAGTAATTATAAAATCTGGCAGAAAACTAGGAAGATGAGTATAAGAGAATTTAATGATATTTATAAAAAATTAAAAGTTAAATTTAAGAAAAATTATTTTGAGAGTGAGGTCATTGATAGGGGCAGGGAAATGGTTGATAGCTTTGTTAAGAAAAGAGTTTTGCGTAAAAGTGAGGGCGCGATTATTGCTGACTTAGAAAAATATGATTTAGGGGTTTTACCAATTATTAGAAGTGATGGGACAGCCCTTTACCCAGTGGCTGATTTGGCCTTGGCTGAAAAAAAATTCAAAGATTTTAAGAAATTAAAAAACTCTTTTATAGTAGTTGATGTTCGACAGAGTTTGTACTTTAAGCAATTATTCAAGGTTTTAAGCTTGGTTGGTTATCGACAAAATTTTGAACACTTAGCCTATGACTTCATTACTTTGCCTGAGGGGATGATGTCTTCTCGCTCGGGCAATGCTATCCCTTTTGTGGATTTATACCAGAAAGTTTTAGATAAGCTAATTATAGAAAGTAAAAAAAGGCATCCTGAGTGGAGTAATAAAAAAATCAAGAAAAATTGTGAGGTATTAACTATAGCTATTTTGAAATTTGAGATGTTAAAAGTTTCTCCTAAAAAAATTATTACTTTTAATATGGAAGAGGCCACTAAATTTGATGGCTTTAGTGCTTTATATATATTATACGGATTAGTTCGTATTAAAAGTATCTTAAAGAAGGCCGGCTTTAAGCCTAGGGGAGTTAAAGGGATCGATTTCAGTGAGTTAAAAACCGAATATGAGAAAAAAATTTCCTTGAAGTTAGCAAAATATCCAGATATAGTTAGACGAGCTGGAGTTGATTTTGACCCTAGTGAAATTGCTAAATATTTGTTTGAATTATTTAAATTATTTAGTGATTATTATCAAAATGTCAAAGTATTATCAGCTGAAAAAAATATTAAAAAAGCTCGCTTAGTTTTTATGGGAGCGATTGCCTTGGTGGCTGAAAACGCCCTAGGGATCTTGGGTATTGATAGTTTAGATGAAATATAATAAATTTTTAAATTAATGAAATAATATATGTCAAAAAAAATAAATTCTAAAGAGGTGGAGGTAAAGGGAAGCGAGGAATTAGATAAGATTGTATCTCTATGTAAGCGCCGAGGCTTTGTTTTTCCTTCCTCGGAAATCTACAAGGGATTTTCAGCTGTTTATGATTTTGGTCCTTATGGGATGGAGCTGGCCAATAATATTAAAAATGCTTGGCTTAAGGCCATGGTGCAATGGCGCGATGATGTTGTGGGTCTAGACAGCGCTATTTTTATGAGCCCCAAGGTTTGGGAGGCCTCTGGCCATGTCAAGGGTTTCTCTGATCCTTTAACTGAATGTAAAAAATGTCATAGTCGTTTGCGCTTGGATTCTTTATTGGAGGAACAGGGAATTTTTGCTGACGAAAAAATGACTGAAGATGAAATCAATAAAATATTTTCTGAAAATAAGGATAAAATTAAATGTCCTAATTGTGGAGCTCAGGATTTTAGCGAGGGCAAGAATTTTAATTTATTGGTTAAGTCTAATTTGGGAAATTTTACTGGTGACATGGACAAGGAGTCAGTTTATTTACGAGGAGAAACTTGTCAGGGAATTTATGTTAATTATAAAAATGTTTTGGATTCTACTCGAGTCAAAATTCCTTTTGGTATTGCTCAAATTGGCAAGGCTTTTCGTAATGAAATTACCGCTCGTCAATTTATATTTCGCACTCGTGAATTTGAGCAAATGGAAATGCAATATTTTGTTAAACCGGAAGATGCTAAAAAATATTATCAGGAGTGGAAGGATTTACGTTGGAATTTTTATTTGGATTTGGGAATTAAGGAAGAAAATTTGCGCTGGCATCAGCATGAGAATTTGGTTTTTTATGCCAAGGAGGCTTATGATATTGAATATAATTTCCCCTTTGGTTTTAAGGAGTTAGAAGGTCTGCATAATAGAGGTGATTATGATTTAACTCAGCATAGTAAGCATTCTGGTCAAGATTTGAGTTATTTGGATCCTAGTGATAACAAGAGATTTATTCCCTATATCATAGAAACTTCAGCTGGTGTGGGGCGAACTTTCTTGGCTGTTTTATCTGATGCTTATTGTGAGGAAAAATTAGAAGGGGATGATAGCCGAGTGGTTTTGAAATTGAGTCCTAAGTTGGCTCCGATTAAAGTAGCGGTTTTTCCCTTATTAAAAAATAAGCCCGAGCTAGTGGCCAAGGCTAAGGAGGTTTTTGATATTCTGAAGAAAGAATGGCGTTGTGAGTTTGATGATAATGGTAATATTGGTAAGCGCTATCGTCGTCAGGATGAAATTGGAACCCCATATTGTGTGACGGTTGATTTTGATAGTTTGGAAAAGGGTGATGTCACCCTGCGTGATCGTGATACCATGAAACAGGAGAGAGTAAGTATCGGCGATTTAGTGAGTTTTTTGAAAGATAAAATTTGTTAATGATAAAAAATAAAAAAGGCCCGGGCTTGCGCTCGGGCTCTTGTGTTGTCTCCAATTGGTCGGGTTTATCCGATTTTGTTGACGACAACGAATTCGTTGGTACCAGGGATGGATGCGGAGAACACGGTGTTCTCCCTTTTTTTTCCCCCGATTTTAACTTCATGGGTGGTTTTGGTTGGGGTAAGGTATATGTAGTAATCTACAATAACCTTAGTTTCTTTTGTGCGGGAATTCTTTGCTTCACGCACTATAATCTTCCCACTAACCTCCTCGCCAAATCTAATCTCGTGTTTGGCGTTTGGTTGTCCGGCGATCCTGTAGGTGCGGGTCACCAATTTTCCTGCGATCATGACACCATAGCGCCAGTAGGAGGGGATGATGATGATCTCCCCGCTACGCAGGAGCGTTAAGCCCGCTTCAACGAATTTCAGGAATTTTCCGTTCACCTGTGGTGTCCGGAATTTTACATTTTTGAAGGTTCCCAAGATCCTGTGATTCCAATCTGAAACCATAAGTGTTTCTTCGGATCCATCATCCCTTGTTTTTACTCCGACCACCACCCCGTGGTTGTCGTGAATAGCGACCCCACAACGGAGTCTTTCTACTAGTCCAGAGATTCTTTGGTCATTAATCCCTGTCGCTGTTTCTCTTGTTTTTGTTCTTGTCTCCATCTTTTTGGTTTTTGGTTTTGGGTTTTTAATTAAAATCTCCTTAGAAAATAAAAAGAGCGAAAAGACGCTTTTCTATTCTCTAAGGAGATTTTAAATATTTTTTTAAAGAACAGTTCGATTTATTGACTGCTAAATCATAACCAAGAATTATAGCATACTTATTAAAAAAAGTCAAGTCCTTGCGAAATTGCTGTGGTTAGTGGGGTGTTTTAGATTTATTTTGTTTCGTTAATTTTTGCAATAATATTTTAAAAGCCTTTAAAACAGCTTGTTTTTATTGGTTTTTATCAGTGTTGACAAATTTTTGTCTATATGCTACAATATTCAGTTAATTAAAAATAGAACTTTGACAAAAAGGTTTTTGAATTTGCTTATTCTTTGAGACTATAGATATTATTTATTTTTTTAATAACTACTATTTTATTGTAGTTTTAAAAAATAAGCAAATTCATTAATTATTTACTTAAAAAAGGAGGTTATTATGATCATTTATTTGGCTGATGGGACTTATATCAACACAGATCCCGCCGCAGCTCCAACACCACCGGCACCAGCACCAACGCCGCCAGCACCAGCACCAACGCCGCCAGCACCAGCACCAACGCCGCCAGCACCAGCACCAACGCCGCCAGCACCAGCTCCGGCACCGGCACCGAACATCAACACCCAGACCATCAATTTCCCCAACGGGATTTGGATGTGGATCCTCGGAATTGTTGCTATTCTGGCTATTGTGGCCATGGTGGCATTTTCCGGAGGTTTCGGTGGAGGCAAGAAAGCCGAGATGGAAGCCCTTAAGGCCCAAATCGAAGCGGCTGACGCTGAAGCCGACTTTGCCAAAGCCGAAGCCGCAAGGGCCCAGGCTGAGGCTGACAAGGTCAGCCGTAACTCCCGGAATAATTCCGGACGGCTAACCAAAGTGGAAGAAAGGATGGATGTCCAGGATGAGCGCAATGCTCTTCAGGACCAGTTCAACCAGATACTGGTTGATAACACCACTCCTACTACCACTCCTGCCCCCGCCCCTGCTTGTCAGGACGGCGGTATTGAGAAAACTATAGCCACGATAGAGGCTCTTCAGGGCCTCTTGGACAAGATGGATTAACCATCTAAGTCAAATCATGGTCCACCAGCAGAGAATTGAAACCCTCTGCTTTTTTATTTTCTCAAACTAAATTCATCCCTAAATAATTTTTATTTCATATAAAATATCTATTAAAATATTTTAAATAATAATTTACAAAAACATATATTTATCGCAAAAACCCCTGTTTTTAGGTATTTTATATATCTATTGACAAAAAAATATTTATATGCTACAATTACAAGTTAAAATTAGGTTCATTAACAAAATTGGTTGGTGTTTTAATTGTCTAGCAAGTCAATGATTTTAGGTAATTTTATTTAATTATTTTTTGTTGATTTACTAGACAATTAAACTTTAAACTAACCAATAAATACGAGACCTCACGTGAGTAAAGTAAGCGTGAGGAAAAAACCATGAGAAATTTTTTTGTAATTTTATTCGTTGTAGTGCCGTTGTGTATAATGGCACAGGAAATCACACCCTCCAGTTCTTTCGGAGACTTGCCGGTCGAGATGAAGGCCTTCATGGGCAACATCGAGATTGAGAATAAGACCATCATTCAGGATTTGGTGCTCAAGGCGAGCCCCCTGTATCAGGACAATTATTTGAGTGGCAACTTCGGGACCATCCGTAACCGGGTTGAGTTCTCGAACATCGTCAACAAATCTACGGCCCAGTTCACATTTGTGAGTAGGGTAGTAAAGGTTGAGGGTGTTTACCAACTCGCTACGACCCCTCCGACCACCTGCGCCAGCGCCGATTCAGCCTTGATCAACACTTCTCTCATGAAGGATTTTAAGGCGAAAAAGTTGCTCGTACAGGCAGAGTTCACCAATCCCTTTACTGGGGAAAGGGTGAGAAAACTGTTGGAGATTAATTTTGATCAGAACTCAGAGCCGAATGGCGACGACATTCTGGCCAGCGCCTCCATTACCAGTGCCGACCTCGGCCTTAACGTACTTACGTTAAAGGTTGAGTCTCCAGTAGGGTTCACGTTTTCACTGCAGAACAAGCAGTACGACGTGAGCATGGTTATCAAGGCCGATGACAAGGGAAGTCTTGAGTTTTTGGCTCCAGCCATGATGCCAGACGGAGTTTACGAGTTTGTCTGTCGCCTGGGGCTCCCCAATGGGATCTCCGGCGAGGAAAAAGTCACCGCCTTCGTCTCCAAGGGAGAAGTTATTCTGGAAGAATCCTCCTTTAATCCTCTGGCTTTTGCCAAGGGTAAAGCGACTTTCTCTGGAAAGAGGACTCTCGTTAAGATGCGCAACACGCGCAACGAAGACGTGACTGTTTTTATACCCGATGAGTACATAGCTCGGGGAAGGAGAGTGGACGTGGATATCCGGACTGACGCTTTTTTTGAAGGGGTGACCTGGAAAAGCTATAATATAGCGCCAGGTCAGACCCTCAAGTTGAGACTGAAGGAGTCATCGATTCCAACAATCGTCTACGGCAATAAGTCGAAGACGACCAGAATCCTTTACCTCCCAGTTGGTCAGAGGAATGTCTATCGGGCATACCTCAGTTGGGACCGCTGGGCATCCAACTAGAGTTATCTACCCCCCAAGGGGCACTCAAAGCGCTTGCTAGTCGAGCGCTTTTTTATTTTTAGCCATTGACCACTATATCATTTTTTGCTATAATTATTGTATAAACATTATCAATTCATCCAATCAATATTATTTTGTCTGGGATGTAAAAGGGCCTGTTTATAGGCATTTCAAGGAGATAAAAAGGCTAATAAAAGTTGGCTTTTTGTCTTTAAGTTGATTTTTGAATTTTATTTTTTTACTTTTAAGTTTTTAAAATAATTTATTTTTAAATTTTTATTATATGAATATTACTTACTTTGGTCATTCTTGTTTTAAGATTGAAGAAAAGATAAATGACCAGAATATTTCCATTATTACCGATCCATTCACTAAAGAGGTGGGGCTGAAGGTTCCTAATGTTGAGGCCGATATTGTCTCTATTAGTCACGATCATTTTGATCATAATAATGCCTCTTCATTGCGCGGAAATCCCTTTGTGGTTGATACAGCTGGAGAGTTCGATGTTAAGGGGGTCATTATTGAGGGAATCCGTTCTTATCATGACGACAATCAAGGGAAGGATAGAGGTGAAAATATTATTTTTCGTTTTGATGTTGAAGGGCTTAGTCTGGCTCACTTAGGAGACCTAGGAGATGTTTTGGATAATAAGCAATTAGAAAAAATTGGTGGGGTTGATATTTTATTTATCCCCGTTGGTGGTAAATACACTCTTGATGCCAAGAAAGCCCTAGAAGTTATTTCCCAAGTTGAGCCCAGAATTGTTATTCCTATGCATTATAAAACTAAAGATTCAAAAATAGATATAGATGGTGTTGACAAATTTGTTAAAGAGCTAGGTATCGAGCCAAGTTATGAAGATAAATTAAAAATAAATAAAAAAGATTTACCGACTGAAGATATGCATCTGGTAATTTTTAATATTTAAAATAAAAATAATTAATAAATATTGTTGTTAGGATTTTTCTCTAATAATCAGAAATTAAAAAGATTTAAAAAGAAATACTCTAATAACATTAATAGCAAAAAAATATGAGCACAGTTAACCCCAAGAAAGAACAAACCTTTGTAATTTTAAAACCAGACTCTATCCAAAGATCTTTAATTGGTGAGCTTATTTCTCGCTTAGAGAGAACTGGTTTGAAGATGACTGCTATGAAGATGATGATGGCGACCGAAGATCAATGTTGGAAGCATTATAATAAAGATGAAAAATGGTTTTTAGAAAAAGGACAAAAGGTTGTTGAAAACAGAGAAAAATCTGGCATGCCAGTAGAGAAAGAGGTTATTGAATATGGACGAGATATTATTGACGCCTTGGTAAAATTTATGACTTGCGGACCAGTGGTTTCCATGATTTTTGAAGGTAACCAATCTGTGGCTATTGTTAAAAAAATTGTTGGTGGAACAGAACCCACTACCTCTGATGTTGGAACCATTCGTGGAGATTTAACTTTAGATTCCTATGAATTATCAAATTTGGATAGTCGAGCCGTGCGTAATTTAGTTCATTGTTCAGATTCACCGGAAGAAGCTCAGAGAGAAATAAAACTATGGTTTAATGATGAAGAAATTTTGAAATATCGTTTAGTGTCGGAAGGTATATTATATGATGTTAATTTAGACGGAATCAAAGAATAATAAAATGGAAAACAAAAATTGGCACCAAAAACTAATTGAGGTTATCAAAAAAAGAGATAGTCGTTTTTGGCTGATGATTTTTGTAGTTGTTTCCACCCTGTCTGTTTTAGTCGTCTGGGTTATGGATGTTAGGAATGTTTTTTCGGGAGACAACTCCTGGGATGAAGAACTTAGTCTTATTAAGTCAGATGCGAGTAATAAGCAACTCGAGCAGGATTTAGTAGACTTGTCTAGCTTCTTGGATAATATTATTTTAGAAGATCAACCTAGCCCGACAAATATTTCAGAGTCATCCGAGGTTGAAAATTCAAACAGCAATGATTTAGACAAGATAATAGAGGCAGTAAATTTAAAATTATCTGAACAGGGAGACGAGAATATGATTGTTTCTAATATTAATGACTCTCAATCGGAAAATAACTCCTCCTCTGACCCAATTTTATCATTGGAGTTGGATGAGAGCGATCAGAGTCTGTCAGAGCTAAGAAAGAGAATTGAAGAATTGGAAGAAAAATTAGAAGATTAGTTTTTAATATATTTAATTTTATATAAAATGAAAAAGACAGTTAAAAATAAAAAAGAAGCAGCAGATAATTCAGCTGAAAAAAATAATTCTAAAGAAAGTTCTAACGAAGAATCAACTTCGGTGGTAAACGGCAATGGTCGTCGCCAAACAGAATATGGTTTAGTTCAGAATCAGTCTATTAGTGAAGAAATGAGCTCGTCTTACTTGGATTATGCTATGAGTGTTATAGTCTCACGCGCCCTGCCTGATGTCCGTGATGGTATGAAGCCAGTTCATCGTCGTATTTTGTACGCTATGTGGGATATTGGCTTAAAGGCTAACGCTAAATTTCGTAAATCAGCTACAGTGGTGGGAGAAGTTTTAGGTAAATATCATCCTCATGGTGATAGTGCAGTTTATGATTCAATGGTTCGTATGGCGCAGGACTTTTCAATGCGTTATCCTTTGGTCCGGGGGCAGGGAAACTTTGGTTCTATGGATGGCGACTCCGCAGCCGCTATGAGATATACTGAAGCAAAATTGGCTAATATTAGCGAAGAATTATTATTTGACATTGATAAAAATACCGTTAATTTTATCCCTAACTACGACGGCTCCCAGAAAGAACCTCAGGTTTTACCAGCAAAACTACCCAACCTCTTGTTAAATGGAGGAATGGGAATTGCTGTTGGTATGTCAACCAATATTCCCCCTCATAATTTAAAGGAATTAATCGGAGCCATTAACTTGTTAATAGAAAAACCAGAATCAACCGTCGAAGATTTAATGGAGCACGTTAAAGGCCCAGACTTCCCAACCGGTGGAATTATTTATGATAAAAAAGATATTTTGAATGCCTATGCTACTGGAAAAGGTGGAATAGTTTGTCGAGGTAAGGCTGACATTAAGGAGGATAAAAATGGTAGCTTTCAAATAATTATTACCGAAATTCCTTTTCAGGTTAATAAGGCTACTTTAGTAGAAAAGATTGCTGATTTGGTTAAGGATAAAAAAATAGATGGAATCAAAGGTTTGCGTGATGAGTCTGATAAGGACGGTGTTCGCATTGCCCTAGACCTTAAAAAAGATTCTTATCCTAAAAAAATATTAAATAGTTTGTATAAGCATACCCCTTTACAGGGAACTTTTCATGTTAATATGCTGGCCCTTATCGACGGAATTCAGCCCAAGGTTTTGACCTTAAAAATGGTTTTAGAGGAATATATTAAGCATCGCCAAGACGTCGTTTATCGTCGCACTGAGTTTGAATTAAATAAGGCTAAGGATAGGGCTCATATTTTGGAGGGCTTGATGATTGCTTTGAAAAATATTGATGAAGTTATTAAAGTTATTAAGGCTTCCAAAGATAAGGATATTGCTAAAGAAAATTTAATCAAGAAGTTCAAATTATCCGAAAGACAGGCTGTGGCTATTTTGGAAATGAGATTACAGAGCTTGGCCAACCTAGAGCGTATCAGAATTGAAGATGAACTAAAAGAAAAACTAAAATTAATTAAAGAATTAGAAGCCATTTTAGCCTCTAAGACTAAAATCAGAAATATTATTAAAACCGAGATCAATGATTTGGGCGAAAAATTTGGTGATGATAGACGGACTCAAGTGGTGGCTCATGGAGTCAAGAGCTTTAACGTTGAGGATTTAATACCCAACGAAGAGGCTATGGTGATGATGACTCGTGATGGCTATATCAAGCGCATTGATCCTGACACCTTTAAGGTTCAGGCTCGCGGTGGTAAAGGTGTTATTGGTTTAACGACTAAGGAAGAGGATACTGTTGATTTTATGTTTATTACTCAGACCCACAATGACATTTTGTTTTTCACTACTAAGGGACGTGTTTTTCAGTTAAAAGCTCACGAGATTCCTCAAGCTTCTCGCACCGCTAAGGGAACCCCAATTGTCAATTTTTTACAGTTGATTGGCGGAGAGAAAGTAACCTCGATTCTGCCTTTAGACAAAATTGCCAGTTATAATTATTTATTTTTTGCGACTGAGAAGGGGTTGGTTAAAAAGGTGAAAATTAGTTCTTTTTCAAATGTTCGTCGCAGCGGCTTAATAGCTATTAAAATAAAAAATGATGATAGATTGATTTGGTGCAAACCAACTTCTGGCTCTGATAATATTAGTTTAATAACCACTAATGGCCAGGCTATTCGCTTTTCTGAGAAAGAGGTGCGTGATATGGGGCGCAATGCATCTGGTGTGCGAGGAATCAAATTAAAAAAAGATGATATTGTTGTTGGGATGGGTGTTGTTGAGACTGATAAGAGTCAAAAAAGAAGTTATCAAATTCTTACAATTATGGACAAGGGCTATGGCAAGAGAACTGACTTGAATTTATATAAACTTCAGGGACGAGGTGGTAGTGGTATTCGTACCGCCAAGGTTGGTGATAAAACTGGTAAAATCGCTAATGCTTTTGTGATTAATAAGGATATTATGGAGGGGCGTGATTTAATTATTATCTCTGATAAAGGTCAAGTTATACGTTTACCATATAAGTCAGTTAATGAATTGGGCCGTGATACTCAGGGAGTCAGAATCATGCGCTTTAAAAACGAGGATGACAGCGTTTCTAGTGTTACTTATGTTTAGTTTTTGAATTGTTTCAAAATAGTAAAAAGAGGTCTACGTTTAGGCCTCTTTTTACATGGATTTTATAGAGCATTTTTTATCCGATCGATCTGATTATCACTTTATTTATAATATAATAAGTTTGTGATATAATAAAAGCATAATTATTAACTCATAAAAATATGACTACAGCAGTAATTATTTTGTTAATTATACTAATCGCCTCAGTCGGTTTTTTGATTTATTTATTTTTCAAAAACGCTTCCGGTGGGAAATCCGATGAAAAATTATTGGTTTTAGCTGAAAAATTAAGCGAATTAAGTCGACAAAACGAAAACCTCCGCCAAGAGCTGGATAGAAAATTAAGCGAAACTTATAAGGCTAGTCAAGAGAGCGCTCACAAATCTAGCCAATTAATCCAGGGAATTTCCAATCAATCATCCAAATTAATTTCCGAGATGACTGAGAAGTTAACTAAACTAGACGAGACTAATAAGCAGGTAATTAGTTTTTCTGAACAATTAAATAATCTAGAAAGAGTTTTAACCAACCAAAAAAAGCGAGGAAATTTGGGGGAGGCTGGTTTAAAGTTAGTTTTAGAAAATATTTTACCTCCGACAGCCTATACCTTGCAATATCAATTTAAGGGAGGAGATATTGTTGATGCTGTAATTACCACCAAGGAGGGCCTAATCCCAGTTGATGCTAAATTTTCCTTAGATAATTATAATCGTATCTTAAACGAAAATGATGCTGATAAAAAAGCGATCTTAGAAAAAGAATTCAGAAATGATTTGAAAAAAAGAATTGATGAAACTTCCAAGTATATTCGAGTCAAGGAGGGGACTATGGATTTTGCCCTAATGTTTATTCCGGCCGAAGCTATTTATTATGACTTATTAATTAATGAAGTTGGTGCTGTGAAGGTTAATACTCGGAGTTTAGTTGATTATGCCTTTGGTGAGAAGCGTGTTATTATTGTTTCTCCCACAACTTTTGCTGCTTATTTGCAGACAATTTTGCAGGGTTTGCGAGCCTTACAAATTGAAGAGGGAGCGAAAAATATTAGAAAAAATGTTGAGGCTCTGAGTCGACATTTGTTGAGTTATGATGATTTTATGAAAAAATTGGGTAACAGTATGTCCACCACAGTTAATCATTATAATAGTGCTTATAAGGAATTTAAAAAAATAGATAAAGACGTGGCCAAGATCACCGACAAAAAATCAGAAGTAGAAATTCTAGAGATAGACAGACCCAGAGGATAGGATCTTTAAGATTTTTAGGATCATTCCCGTTCAGCTCGCTTCGCTCGTGAACGGGCAAGAAGATCTTTGGGATTTTTTCTATAATGATATATAAAAAATGAACAACAGTGATAGCGAAAACTTAAGAGCAGAAATTTTTAAAACCATCATCTGGTTTGATTTATTTTCTCATCCTTTAACGGTTTATGAAATTTTTAAATATGTAAATTATCCCTGCAAGCTAAATGACATAATTATAGAATTAGAAAACTCTTCAGATAAAATTAAACATAAAAATGGCTTTTATTATTTAAATGGCCGAGAGGAAATTGTCGCAGAAAGGTTTAAGCGCTTAAATTACTTTAAGAAAAAAATAAAACGAGCTAAAATATTTAGTAAATTAATTAGTAAAATTCCTTCGGTCTTGGGTGTGGCTGTGTCTAATGTCATCGGCGATCATAATTTGAAAGAAAGTGGTGATATTGATTTTTTTATTATCACTAAATCTGGAAAAATCTGGTTAACTAGGTTTTTTTGCACTTTATCAGCTAAAATTTTACATCTTCGACCCAATAGTAAAACTAAAAAAGATAAAATTTGCCTAAGTTTCTACGTTAGTTCTGATAATTTGAATTTGGAGAAATATTTATTAAACCCTAATGACCTCTATTTTATTTATTGGTTTTCTGGGCTTGAGGTTGTTTATAGCTACAAAAATGTTTTTAATAAATTCTATCAAGAAAACAATTGGATAAAAAAATATTTACCAAATTTTTCAGAGTCGTTAATTTTTCATGGGGGCTTATCTGACGAGGAGAGTTCTTTGGACAATATTTCTAGCGATTCTCAGCTAAATATTTCCACTTCGCAGTCGAGTGTTACTTTCCCTGGTTTTTGTGAAAAAGTATTTAAGAAAATTCAATTTAAAATTATGCCAAAAAAATTGAAAGATCAAGCTGGAAAGTCTTCGGGGGTTATTTTGGATGATAAAATTATAAAATTATTTTTAGAAGACAAGCGTCAATTTTTTATAGAAAAATATGAAGAAAATTTTAGAAAAAATAATTGAATATTTGTTTTATTTCTTTGTTTTTATCTTTTTTTGGCAGACTAAGTTGATAATTAGGTCGGCTGAAACTAATTATAACGAAATCGCCCTGTATTTTAATTATCTATTATTACTTTTAATCTTAGTTTTGTTTATTTTCTATCTTTTTAAATATAAAAGTAAGGACTTTGCCGATAATTTTGATTTTTCTAGATATTGGGTGGCTTTAGCGGGGATGGAATTCTTTATTTTCTTATCAATTTTTGTTTCTCAGGCGAGGGAGATTACTATTTTTAAATATATTTTATTTTTATTCGCTATTGGTTTACTGTTTTTAATAACTCAGTTCAAGTTCAATATTAAAAAAATTATTTTAGTGCTATTGATGGCCCTTTTTATCCAAGCTCTTCTGGGAATATCCCAGTTTTTTAGTCAGGCCACTTTTTCCAGCGAGTATTTAGGAATAGCCAGTCATGATCCAGCTGTTTTAGGCGTTTCAGTTTTGGAAAACGAATCCGGTCGTTTTGTTAGAGCTTATGGAGCATTCGATCACCCTAATATTTTTGGAGCATTAATGTTTTTTGCTATATTCTTTGTGATTTTATTATTAATGGATTCTCGTTTTAGATTTAATAAATCTTGTTGCCAGTCAAAAAAGGAATCTGTGGGTAAGAGGCAACTTAATCTAGACTTTTGCAAGATTTTAATTTATTTATCTTTATTTGTTTTTATAGCAGCCTTAATAGTATCATTCTCTCGTAGCGCTCTTTTGGCTTTGGGACTATCATTGGTATTTTTACTTATAGTTTCGTTTTTTAATAAAAACAATTTTAAAAAATATTTACCTATTTTTATTTTTTGCCTAAGCTCAATAGTAATATTTTTTATAATTCTTCAGCCATTGGTAATGAATAGATTCAAGCTTGATTCTCGTTTAGAAAGAATATCTATAGATGAGAGGTCTGGCCAGCTGGGGGAGGCTAGGGAGGTTATCCGAAACAACCCTTTGTTGGGAGTCGGTTTGGGAGCGTATCACCAAGGACTTTTGAATAAAGATGCGACACTTAAGTCTTATCAGGCTCAACCAGTTCACAATGTTTTTTTACTGTCTTTAGCTGAGATTGGTTTATGGGGCTTTATTTTCTTCTTATTATTTATCTTTTATATCATTAAAAAAAACGCCCTTTCTTGGCATAATTACCCTCTATTTATTGGGCTTTTTGTCTTTATGGCCCTGGATCATTGGCTCTGGAGCCTTCCATTTGGCTTGCTTTTTATGTTTTTTATCTTTGGGTTGACATTTTATTTTAAATATGATAACATTGATGGTTAAATTGTAAATTAAAAACTAAATGATAAAAAAGGAGGTAAGATGGAATTGAGAAAAGATTTGCGAGGTCGAGACATTAGGCGTATTTTTACGCATATTTCTCCTGATTTGGACGCCCTATCATCGGTTTGGTTTTTTATGCGATTCATCGCTAAAAAACAATTGGAGGTCAAGTTTGTTCCAGCTAGCTGGGACGGCCATGACATGGGACCGCATGATGTAGCCCTAGATATTGATGCTGGGGGACTAGGATTTAAAGGTAAAAAAACCTTTAAGGGCCAGGTTCACTCCTGTTTCAAATCATTGGTAGATCAATATGCCGATAATGAGACTAGGTTTGCTCTAAAGTCCTTGGTTAAATTTATCGATCGTAGCGACACCTATGGTGGAGTTAATAAGGTTGGTGACTTTTCCAAAAACAAGGGATATCAAATAACCTCTTTTATTGCTCTATCATTATCAATGAAGGCTTTCATGGCCGTCCATGAATCTGACCATGTTGTAATGAGTAGAATGATGGAGTTATTTGATGGGATTTTCAAAATAAATAAAGAAAAGTTAAAAAATCAAAAAAATATTATGAAAAATTCCATTGTTGTTGGTAAAACAGTTATTTTGCCAGAAAGCAACAATATCTCAGCCAGGAATTTAATCTTTGGAAAGGGGTACGAGGCCTTAATATATGTCAATGGCAATAATATTGGCCTGTTGACCAAGGGAGACCTAAGAGCTGATAGTCCCGAGGTTTTGCAAGTAATCGAAGATGCTGGTGAGAGTCGGGAATGGTTTTTTCATTCAGCTGGGTACCTAGCTGCTCGTGGGACCAGAAAGGACCCCAGGGAGACCGGTTCAAAAGTGGACCCCTACAAATTAGCTACCGCTATTGAAAACGCTCGAAAGAAAAAAGAAGAGAAAATAAAATAAGAAAAGAAAATAAGAAAAGAAAATAAGAAAAGAAAAGAAAATAAGAAAAGAAAAAAATAACCTGAGTAATCAGGTTTTTTTAATTGAGGAAATTGTCTTGAGTTTTTTAAGGTGTTTATTTAAAATTTTTTTGACTATTTTTTATTAATAATAAAATTTTCTTGTAAATATAATAAATCTTTTTTTAATCGCTCTAATATTTTTTTTAATTCTTTTTTGTTGTCCAAAATGTTGTCTTGACTCATTAATTCCATAATAGTTGCTAAGGTGCCGAAATAATCATTTTTCTGAACATGAAAATTAACACTTTTTTTGTCGTGTATCAAATAAAAACTAGGATTAATTTCATAATCTTTATTCATATTTTAATTTTTAAAATAATTATTTTAAATGAGGCTAACAAATTTGTTTTTAGAGATTATTAGGTGATCAAGTAATTCTATACCTAATAACTCCCCAGATTCTTGCAATTTTCTAGTTACTTCTAGGTCTTCGGCGGTGGCTTTTAATATCCCAGAAGGATGATTATGGGCCACTATGATAGCACTGGCTCCGTGTTCTATGGCTGGGCGAAAAACTTCGCGCGGATGAATAATACTAGCATCAATAGTTCCGATGGAGATAGTTTCGCTATGTATTAATTTGTAACGACTATTTAAATACAAACCGCGAAAACTTTCTTTACTTAGTTTGGCCATATCTTTTAAGTGTTCAAAAGCTTGTTTGGCATTACGAATAGTAATTGTGCCAGTTTTTTCTTCTTTAAAGAAACGTCGGCCTAATTCAAAGCAAGCCACAATTTGGCAAGATTTTACTAAGGGTAGTCCAAATTCCTTTTCTAGATTATTTGGATTTTTTTCATTGATAATTGCATTTTTGCCGTATTCTTTTAAAATCCGATGAGCCATATTTAGAACTTCTTCTTTTTTAGTGCCAGAGTTTAAAATTATAGCTAAAAGCTCGGCTGAGCTGAGGCTCTCTACGCCAGATTTAAGCATTTTTTCTCTAGGTTTATCATCTTCGGCTCGGTCTCTGACGGCGACGATATTGTATTTTTTATTGCGGTTGATTATTAGATTATGATCCTTGATTTTGTAGGCCATATTTTTTATGTAAATTATTATATTTTAATTATAGCAAATATATGATAGAATTAAAATAAACTAATGTTTAAGTTAATCTAAAGCGGTAAAACTCAGGAAAAACCTTGATTTTATTGTTTATTATTTTTTTATGAAATTAAGCGAAATAAAGTTGAAAAATGGTCTGCCAATTTATTTAATAAAAATGCCCCAAGCCAAAACAGCCACTGTTTTGGTGATGTATAAGACGGGGTCTAAATATGAGGATAAAAAAACCTCGGGCTTATCTCATTTTTTAGAACACATGTTTTTTAAGGGGACAGAAAAGCGACCCGACACCCTAACTTTATCAGCCGAGCTAGATTCCATTGGAGCCGAGTTCAATGCTTTTACCGGAAAAGAATATACCGGCTATTATGTGAAGTCGCCAAAAAATAAAATTGAAGTAGCCTTGGATGTTTTGAGTGATATGTTGATAAACTCCAAATTTGACAGCGAAGAGATTGAGCGCGAGAAGGGAGTGATTATTGAAGAATTAAATATGTACGAGGACAATCCTTTAATGCATATTGAGGATGTTTTTGAGAGTTGCTTGTATGGCGATACTCCAGCTGGCTGGGATACTATTGGAAATAAGGAAAGTATTTTGAGTTTCAAAAGAGAAGATTTTATAAAATATTTTCAGACTCAGTACGGAGTTAAAAGTTCAGCTGTATTTTTAGCTGGGAATTTTTCTGATCGTGAAATCAAAAAATTATTAGAAGAAAAATTTGGTGGAATTTCTAAAAATAATTATCAGAAAAAGTTGTTAGTTGTTGAGAAGCAAAAAAAGCCGGCTTGTAAAATTAAAACTAAAAAAACCGATCAGATGACTTTGTCTTTAGGCTTTCGTTCTTTTCCGGCTAATGATAAAGATGAAATAACCTTAAAATTATTATCAATAATTTTGGGAGGATCAATGAGCTCTCGTTTATTTATTGAACTTCGGGAGCGACGTGGTTTAGCCTATTTTGTTCGAGCTAGTAGTGAATTTTATAGCGATTGTGGTTATATTACCGTTTCAGCTGGCGTACCCAAGGAAAAGCTAGAAGAGTCTATAAAAGTAATTTTAAATGAATATCAGAAATTAAAAGACGAGCTAGTTTCTGTGAAGGAATTAAAGAGAGCCAAGGATTTATTAGCTGGAAAATTAATAGTTAGTATGGAGGGAACGGATGATTTTACTACTTGGTATGGACGCCAATTCCCAATAAGAAGTAAATTTTCATCACCGGAAGAAATTATTAAAAAATTTAAAAAAGTTTCAGCCCTTGATATTCAGCGAGTAGCTAAAAAAATATTTATTAATTCTGGTTTAAATTTAGCGATTATTGGTAATATTAAAGACGATAAAAAAATTAATAATATTTTGAAAATTAAATAAGCAAAAATAAATCTTATGCTGAGAAATAAAAACAACAAACCCGCGTTTACTCTAATTGAATTATTGGTGGTGATTGCTATAATCGGAATATTAGCTACTCTGGCTGTTGTGTCTCTGCAAAATGCCAGAAAAAATGCTCGAGATGCTAAAAGGATAGCGGATATTAGGCAAGTTCAAACTGCCTTAGAGCTATATTATAATGACGTTGGTGAATATCCAGCTGAAGCAACTAGTTCTATTGCCTATGGTAGTAATATTTATATGGCAGTTTACCCTACCGCACCTACTCCGGCTGATGGAGATTGTGCTGATGAAGATAATGCCTATATTTATACTCAACAAAACTTGGGCACCTCATACACTATCGATTTCTGCCTAGGCACTTATACTGGAGGGCTGACAGCAGGTTCTAAGCAGGCTACTCCAGGTGGAATAGTTACTCCTTGGGATTGTGGTGAAACTCTTGTCGACTCTAGGGACAGTAATGAATATGCTACAGTAGAAATAGGGACTCAGTGCTGGATGGCCGAAAACCTAGCTTATCTTCCGAGTGTGACTGGTCCTAGTGCGCAATGGAACTCGACCGACCCTAGATATGCCGTGTATAATTATACTAGTGCATCAAACTCAGTAATAGATGCTAAGGCTACCACTAACTACTCTACTTACGGAGTATTATATAATTGGTTTGCCGTTGATCAAGCGAGTATTTGCCCCACCGGTTGGAGCGTCCCCACTGATACTCAATTAACAACTCTAACTACCTATTTAGGAGGGCTAAGTGTGGCTGGAGGGAAAATGAAGCAAACAGGAACAACTCATTGGGCCTCTCCTAATACTGGGGCTACTAATGAATCAGGCTTCACGGCCTTGCCGGCCGGTAACCGCTTAAGCGATGGTTCATTCGGTAACCTTGGTTATGTTGCCATCTTTTGGTCATCGTCAGAGAGTAGTCCCGACAATTCTTGGTATCGGTACTTGTATTATTATCTTGAAGGGGTGGACCACCTCAGCAATCTTCAGACTCTCGGTTTATCGGTGCGTTGTCTTAAAAATTAATTTTGTAACCCTTAAATTTTCACGGGGTTAATATTGATGAGTTAATATTAAACCGCTAAAAACATGAACGAAGAATTAAAAAAACTAAATAAAGAACAATTATCAGCCGTTAAACATGAGAAGGGCCCGCTCTTGGTGGTGGCTGGGGCCGGAACTGGAAAGACCACCGTTTTAATTAATCGCCTGGCTTATTTAATTATGGAAAAGGGCATTAAAACTGATGAAATAGTTTTGACAACTTTTACCGAAAAATCGGCTCACGAAATGATAGAGAGAGCTGACAAAATTTTACCTTATGGTTATGTGGATTTATGGATTCATACCTTTCACGGTTTGGCTGAGCGAATTTTACGACAAAATAGTTTAGAAATTGGAGTAAATTCGGAGTTTAAATTATTAGACAGCACTTCTCAATGGGTTTTCTTGAAGAAAAATATAGATGAATTAAATTTAAAATATTATCATTCTTCCGGTAATCCTAATAAATTTATTGCCGAACTTTTAAGTCATTTTTCTCGTCTTAAAGACGAAAACATTTCCAGTCAGGAGTATCAACAAGTGGTAACTAAAATTGAAAAAGACTTTAAGAAAAATTCAGCTGGTGAAATTAGTGATAGGGAAGAAGCCATGGAGATAGAGCGCTTAAAAGAGTTAGCCGGAGCTTATGCCACTTACAATAATTTATTAATACAAAATAATTTCCTAGATTTTGGTGATTTGATAAATTATACCATCAAATTATTTAGAGAGCGACCTAATATTTTAAAAATTTATAAGAATAAATTTAAATATTTAATGGTGGACGAATTTCAAGATACCAATTTAGCTCAATATGAGTTAATAAAAATTTTAGCTGGGACGGAAAATAATTTAATGGTGGTCGGTGATGACGATCAGTCAATTTATAAATTCCGCGGAGCTTCAATTTCCAATATCATGCAATTTAAGGACGATTATCCTCAGACTAAGGAAATTATTTTAAGTAATAATTATCGTTCTCGTCAGGAAATATTAGATACCGCCTATAATTTTATTAAAAATAATAACCCCAACCGCTTGGAAGCTAGGTTGGGGATTAATAAGAAGTTAAAATCAGGTCTGAAGTTTTCTGGTGATAAGCCAGCAGTCAGCGCTTTTAATTTTTTAGCTCAATCAGATGAGCTTAGTTTTGTCAGTTCTAAGATAATGGAAATTTATGAAAGCGAACCCGAGACCAATTGGCTAGACTTTGCTATTTTAGCTCGCACTAATAATACGGCCGAAAATTTTTCCAAAGAATTAAGTCGCTTAAATATTCCTAATTATTTCGTTTCGCTCAAAGGCCTATATTACAAGCCAATAATTTTGGATATTATTTCGTATTTTAAATTGCTTGATAATTATAAGGAGTCATCGGCCCTCTATCGAGTTTTAAATATGGATGAGTTTAAAATTTCTAATATTGATTTGGTAAATTTAAATGCTTTTGCTAAGCGTAATTATTGGTCCCTATACGAGGCCTTGAAAAACGTTGATAAAATAAAGGGGATTAGCGCCGAATCATTACCAAAAATAAATAAACTCTTAAGTTTAATAGAAAATCATTTGCCCTTAGTGGGCGATAAAAAGCCGAGCTATATTTTTATTAAATTTATTTATGATAGTGAAATTTTAAAAAATTTACATCACGAGAGAGATCGGGAAGTTTTTTCTTATGTTAATCAATTTTATCAAAAGATTAAAAAATTTGAGGAAGGAACTGAAGATTTACGTTTGAAAGATTTCATTGAAGCTTTAGAATTTGAGTTGGAGGCTGGTGATACGGGGGGATTAAAAAATGATTTTGCTGATGTTGATACTGTTAAGGTCATGACCGTTCATTCGGCTAAGGGCTTGGAGTTTAAATATGTTTTTTTAGTAGATTTGGTGGAGCGTCGTTTCCCAAGTGATGCTCGATCAGAAAAAATCGTTATACATCCGGCTTTGATTAAAGAAAAGATTGCTGAAAATGATAATTTTCATATTGAAGAAGAGCGGAGATTATTTTATGTGGCCTTAACTCGAGCTAAGGAGGGCTTGATTTTAACTAGCGCCAAAGATTTTGGTGGAGCTCGAGAAAAGCGACCTTCAGCTTTTATTTCTGAGGCGGGATTGGATTTAATTGAGTCTGATAAAATTGATTTCTCTAGTTTGGAGTTTTTGAAAGATTTAAAAACGGCCACTGAAGATAAACCAAAATTAATTAAAAAAGATGATTATCAATTACCAGCTCATTTTTCCTTTTCTCAATTCGCCGCTTTTGAAAAATGTCCCCTGCAGTATAAGTATGCCCATATTTTAAAAATTCCATCTTCTGAGGATAAGCCTAGCTTAACTTTTGGACGGGTTATTCATGATACTTTATATAATTTTTTATTACCATTAATTGCTAATAATAATTTACAAGCCGACTTATTTTCTTCAAGTAAAAAAAGTACAGATGTTAAGGGTAAATTAAGTGAGAAAAAGTTATTGGATTTTTATAAGAAATTTTGGAAGGGGGAAGGTTATGGTAGTGAGAAAAAAAGAGACGAATACTGGCACAAGGGCTTGGACTTATTAAAAAAGTTTTATGAAGATTTGATGTCCAACGAATTACCCAATGTCTATTTTTTAGAAAAAGATTTTCGCTTTAAGTTTCAAGATTTTTTGGTTAAGGGGAAAATTGATAGAGTTGATAAATTAGCTGATGGTAGTTTTGAAATTATTGATTATAAGACGGGTTCGGCTAAGGACAAATTAGAGACAGGGGAGAAACGACAATTGGTTTTGTATAAGATGGTGGCCGAGGCTTCTTTCGGAATTAAGGCTGATAAATTGAGTTATTATTATTTGGAAGATGGCAGTAAATTAAGCTTTTCGGCTAAGGATAAGGATATTGAAAAAATGGAGGAATGGTTAGTAGAGAGCGTGGAGGAAATTAGAAAAAAGCAGTTTTTACCGAAACCCTCGTCCTTCACCTGCCCCTTCTGCGACTTTAAAGGTATTTGTGAGTTTAGGCAGTAAACCCTTTTTACATTATTGACCTTTCGGGGGGGGGTAGTATAATGAGAGTATTAGGATCTTTGCGTGCCGCGTGCCACGTATAGCCTTGCGGCACGTGGTCCAGCTCGCTTTATGCGAAGCATAAAAGAATTTTACGTGGAAAGGGATCACTTGTCCACGTGCGAGCTCCGTTTGCGGAGCGAGTTATACGTGGCAGGTTTAGTTCAAATAATAAAATTATTATTATAAAACAATTAATACAACAAACTCTATGTTCAAAATTAAAACCAAAAAACCAGGATTTACTCTAATCGAGCTATTAGTAGTAATCGCCATAATAGGTATATTAGCTACTCTAGCCGTAGTATCCCTACAAAACGCTAGAAAGAATGCGCGTGACGCTAAAAGAATAGCCGATGTTAGACAAATGCAAACAGCATTAGAACTATACTATAATGACACCGGAGTATATCCGTTAACTGGAGAAATAGATAGTACTATAGCTACGGGAGGATCAACCTATATGGCTACTGTCCCAACAGCGCCCACTCCAGCAGATGGAGACTGTGAGGAAAGTGATAATACTTACACTTATACCTCTGCTAACGGATCGACCTATACCATAGGCTTTTGTATCGGAAGCAATATTTCTAGTTTGTTAGCCGGGACTAAACAAGCTACTCCAGCTGGGATTGGAGACCCTCCTCCCGCTCCCTGGGCCTGTGGTGATACTTTAATTGATTCTCGAGATAGCAATGAATACGCTACGGTGGAAATTGGAACTCAATGCTGGATGGCCGAAAATCTAGCCTATCTCCCAGTGGTTCATAGCAATTCTCAATTTAGCACTCAAGGAGGCAGTTCTCTTCCCGGCTATGGTGTCTATAATTATGATGGCAGTGATGCCCCCACGGCCAAAGCTCTACCTGATTATTCCACCTATGGAGTTCTATATAATTGGTTTGCCGTTGATCAAGTAAGTATTTGCCCCACCGGTTGGAGTGTTCCTACTGATGCTCAATTAACAGCTCTAACTACCTATTTAGGGGGAGAAAGTGTGGCTGGAGGAAAGATGAAGGAGGCTGGAACAGTTCATTGGGCTTCACCTAATACCGGAGCTGACAATACCTCTAATTTTACGGGCTTACCAGCTGGCAACCGCAGTACCGATGGTTCCTTCTCCACTCTTGGCTATCTCGCCAGCTTTTGGTCATCGTCCGAGGATACTCCTGGCAATTCTTGGTACCGGCGCTTCCGCTGGGATAGTGCCGGAGTTAACCGCTTCGGCAGTAGCCAGGCTAGCGGTTATTCGGTTCGTTGCCTTAAGAACTAAAAAAATGATTATCCACTACTCAAAATTAGCCTAGCTAATTTTGAGATCTCTTTTTTTCTTTTATCCTAATAATATATAATAAGTGTGTAAAAAGTAATGTCTTTTTTAACATTCCTCAATTAAAAAAGGAAGCTCGTTGGCTTCCTTATTTTTATTTTTTTCTTTCTATTTTCCGCAAACCATCCCTTTACAGGATGAGGTTGTCGGAGCTCCCAGACAAATTTGAACATTCTCCACGTTAGAGAATGGTCTTTCCGGGAAAATCAGAAGGTCAATTACCTCACCGATCAACACAGATTCAGAGATTTTCATCTCTACATATTCTGTAATCAATCTCTGGATTTCTGGTTGATTTTTCTGATTTATTTTTTCAAAGACCTCCCTTATATACCTCGGGAGAAATAGTGTCTCCGATTCCGGATCTTCTCCGGCGATCTTTTTAAAAACCTCTATGGGGTTGAAGAATTTCTTGGCATTGGTGTGTATGTGTATCCACACTGGGATCGTAATTACAGAGTTTCTGTATTTTCCGGAAACTTTAGTATTAACACGCAGAACACTCACCTCAATATTTTCTTCACTTCCTTCGGGATTTTCCTTATTATACCATGCTGACTGAGCATCCTCAGTTTTTAACTGGTAAATAATTCCTTTAGCCCATACAGGCTCATCAATAATTATTTTCTCTCCCTTTTGTTTAACTGCTACCTGGCCATGTTTAGTTTGGTGTATTATTTGGAGGAAGGCACTGTCGTAGCGACTTGTCTTTGGGGGGATTGTGATAAATCTTTCGCGGACACTGAGTACCAATATTAAATTCAATAATGGTATTCCACCACCAAAGAGCATCGAAAGCGTGAGCTTTTTTTCGATCCAATCTTTAGGCATATCACCAGGACCCGCCAATACTGAAAATAAAATTAATCCCACGAGAAGCAGGGCGCAGAGGATAAGAAAGGTTTTTTCCCCTGGTTTTTCAGCAAAAAAGAGAAAATGACTTCTAATCATTTTTTTAATTGTTTTCATGGTGTCTGTTTTTGGGGTTAATGTTGATTTTAAAGGACTTTTTTAATTTATAAAAGTAGCACATTTATTTTAAAAAGTCAATAGTTGTTTAAAATTGCTTATAATGTTATTATAATAGATATTTAATTCTTTCTATTAATAAATATGAATGACAAGGATCGGGTTATCAGCCCCACAGAAACAAATAACGACAAAGCCTTTGACTTGAGCCTACGCCCCAAGTCTTTTAGTGAATACATCGGTCAAGATAGCGTTAAGACCAATTTAAACATCACCATCAAGGCGGCTCTAAAGCGCAACGAACCCATTGAACATGTTTTGTTTTATGGAGCCCCTGGACTAGGTAAAACAACTCTGGCTCATGTTCTAGCAAATGAATTAAGCGCTAATATTAAAGTAACCTCTGGTCCGGCTATTGAAAGAAGTGGAGACTTGGCGGCTATTTTAACCAACCTCAGCGAAGGTGATATTTTATTCATTGACGAAATTCATCGTCTTAATAAAACTATTGAAGAAATTTTGTATCCAGCCATGGAGGATTATGCTTTAGACTTAATAATGGGTAAGGGTCCCGGAGCTCGAACTTTGCGTCTAGATCTCCCAAAATTTACTATCATTGGCGCTACTACTAAGGCCAGCATGTTATCAGCTCCACTACGCGACAGATTTGGTATTATTCATCACTTAGATTTTTATCATGCTGATGACATTGAACAAATTGTCCATCGCAGTGCTGGAATTTTAAATATTGAAATTGATGAAGAGGCCGGTAAATTAATCTCTCATCGTTCTCGTCGCACTCCGCGTATTGCTAATCGCCTTTTAAAACGTGTCCGTGACTTTTCCCAAGTCGAAGGTCGAGGAGTAATTGATAAAGACATTTGTCTAAAATCTTTCGAAGTTTTAAATATTGATGAATATGGCCTAGATTATGTCGATAGAAAAATATTAAACACTATTATTGAAAAATTTGGCGGTGGCCCAGTGGGTTTAAATACTTTAGCCGCTTCAACCGGTGAAGATATGGCTACCATTGAAGACGTTTATGAACCCTATTTAATGCAAATTGGCTTCCTAGATCGCTCTCCCCGAGGTCGTTTAGCGACTGATCAGGCCTTTAAACACTTGGGTTTTAAGACGGAATAGACATTAATTATGAAGCTTTCGGATTTTAACTACAATCTACCTCCCGAGCTAATCGCTCAGGAGCCAGCTAGTCCACGGGATCACTCCCGTCTTTTAGTTTATAATCGTCAAAGCAAAAAAACTGAGCATCAGAAATTTTATGATATTATAAATTATTTAAAACCCGGAGATATTTTATTTGTAAATAATTCCAAGGTTTTTTCAGCCCGTCTCAAGGCTCACAAAAAAACTGGAGGAGAGATAGAAATATTTTTATTAAAAAATATTAATCAGGAAAAAAATATTTGGCAGTGCTTGATTGGTGGGCGAGTCAAGGATGGAGCCGAATTAATTTTAGCAGATAATTTGATAGCTATAATTATAAAAAATGATGAGAATAACTTTAGTGATGATAACAATAACACTCGCCAAGTAGTTTTCAATAAAAAATATTCGGATTTTTTAAAAATAATAGAAAAAATTGGTTGGACGCCACTTCCGCCTTATATCAAAAGAGCCAATCAAAACAAAAACGATTTAAAAAATTATCAAACTATTTATGCTAAGGATGATAAAACAGGATCATCGGCGGCGCCCACGGCTGGTCTTCATTTTACTGATGATCTTTTGAAGAAAATAGAGAATAAGGGTGTAGAAATATTGGAGGGGACTTTACATGTGGGCTTGGGGACTTTTTCGCCTATTAAAACGGAAAATATTTTAGATCATCAAATGCACAGCGAAGAAGTAGAAATTTCTCAAGAAGTTTTACGGAAAATAATTGAAGCTAAAAAAGAGGGAAGACGTATTATTGCTGTGGGAACGACTTCGGTTAGAATACTGGAAAGTATTTTTGGCAATAATCCCCCGCGTATAGCCAACCTTGCAGGTTGGCACGCGGTTCCCAAAAACATTTCTTTTTCTACTAACATCTTCGTCTATCCCGGTTATAAATTTCAGGTTGTTGATGGCTTAATAAGTAATTTTCATCTTCCAAAATCAAGCCTAATCCTATTAATTAGTGCTTTAATTGGTCGAGAGGAAACCTTAGAAATTTATCAACAGGCTGTGGAAGAAAAGTATCGTTTTTTCAGTTATGGCGACGCCATGTTGATAATTTGATTTTTAGTCAAATTTTTGCTACCTTGTAAGTACTATTTTAAAAGTTATTTTATTTTTTTCGGATAAACTTATTCGTCTAAATATAGTCTTTATGTTAAAGAATTTTTTTGAGTTCTTGAAAGTTGTAGTTATCTCTTTGTTGATAATTCTTCCAATTAGGTATTTTATTATTCAGCCCTTCTATGTTAAAGGAGCTTCTATGGAGCCTACCTTCCACGATCATGAATACTTAATCATCGATGAAATATCTTACCGCTTTAACCGGCCTCAGAGGGGAGAGGTAATCGTTTTTCGTTATCCTTTTAATCCCCAGGAATATTTCATTAAAAGAATTATTGGTCTACCGGGAGAAAAAATAGATTTAGTTGATGGAGATATCTTTGTCTACAATAATGAAAACCCGGACGGTCTCAAGTTGGATGAAAGTCTGTATTTAGCAGAAAATGTTAGAACTTATAATATAGAAGATGATATTATTGAATTAAAGGAAAACGAATATTTCGTTTTAGGTGATAATCGCTATGCCTCCAAGGACTCTCGCACTTTTGGACCCCTAGATGAAACTTTTATTACTGGTAAAGTTTTGCTTCGAGGCTGGCCCTTTAGTCGTTTCACTGTCTTTAATTATTCTGATGCTTATCAATTTAATAATTAATTTTTTAAAAATTTAAAATTATAATTTAAAAATATGGGAAGAAAAAAAACAACTGATAAAAAGGAAAACAATAAGAAGCCTAAGGTCAAGTCTTCGCCCAAGGTTAAGACTGAAAACAAATCTAAGAAATCTTCTTCGGGTCATAAGACTGGCAAAAGTGATAAGGAGGGTAAGAAGTCGAACTTTGGTAAGAATTTTTATCGTCTTTTGGGAGTTAAAGATTTTTTTATAAATGATCACAAGTTTTTAGCGCCAATTATAAAAAAAGTAGAAGAAACTGCTAGTTGCTATAGTTTTTCTAGAGTAGACACTCCAATAATCGAGGATGCTAATTTTTATAAAAGAATTTTTGATAAAAATAAGAAGAAAATGTTGTTTGAAGTTGAATCCAGGGGAGTCGAAAAAATAATTTTACGTCCGGACCTTATCCACGGCATGGTCAGGTCTTTCATTGATCATGGTGGTTTAAATAACTTAGAAAAACCATTAAAAATATTTTCTGTTGGTCCAGTGTTCCGGCAGGAAAAAGTTCGGGGAGGAATTTATCGTCAATTTAATCAATTTAATTTTAGTATTTTAAATGACAATAAGCCGGTTTCCGATGCTTTTTTAATGTTTCTAATTTATAGTATTTTTAAGGAATTACAAATAGATGTCCAGATTCAAATTAATAGTTTAGGAGACTTTGATTGTCAAAAAGAATTTTTGGGGAAATTTTCCAAATTCTTAAAAGAGCGAGGTCGTCGCAGTAAGCTTTGTAATGAGTGCAAAAAAAATATTGTAAAGTATCCAGCGCTATTACTAGAGTGCCAAGAAGACGAGTGTATGCAGGTTAAAAGTGAGATGCCCCAAATTGTTGAATTTTTATCAGAGGAGAGCAATACTAGGTTTTATAAAACTATGGAGTTTTTAGATGAGATGGATATTAATTACAATTTTAATCCTTATCTAGTTAGAGATTTAAATTATTATAATGATTTAATTTTTGAAGTTTGGCCAGTTGATAAAAATGGTGAATTAAACTCTAAGTTATCGCTGGGTAGAGGGGGGCATTATGACAATCTTTTTACAAAGTTGGCTAACAAAAATATATCCTTTCTAAGCTTTAGCGGAGGAGTTGAGAGAACTCTTATAAAGTCTCGAGAAAATAGCCTATTTGTGTCCGACGATAAAGACGTTATTTTTCTAGCTCAAATTGATGCCTGTGCCAAGGCTAAGGCGATGTTCTTATTTAAGGAATTATTGAGCAAGGGGTTTAATGTTAAGCAAGCCTTTCATTTAGATGGTCTAAGAGACCAATTAGAAGAGGCTAGATTATTGAAAGCCAAAACAGTTTTGATTTTAGGGAAGAAGGAGCTTAATGAAGAAACTATTTTATTCAGAGACACAGATTCAGGGGTTCAGGAGATTATTGCCCTAAAAGACCTAATAAATCGCTTAGAAAAAGTTATTTCTCAAGATGACTTGAAAAAATAAAAGTATTGTGTTATAAGTATAATATTAAAATTAAGACTTTTAAAGTCGTAAATAGAAAGGTAGGTGCTTTATGGCCGATTTAAAAAGAAAAAAAGGCGAAAGTTTCGAAGCGTTTTTAAGACGTTTTAAGAATAGTTTGAAAAATAATAAAAGATTAGATTCTTTTAAGAAAAAACAAACTCACGCCAAGAAAAAAACCAGTATTCAAATGAAAAAATCAGCTCTAGCTAGGATAGAATTGGGTAAGAAATTTGAACATTTAAGAAAGACTGGCAAAATAAAAGAAACTAGATAATTTCCTATTTTTTTGATATAAAAAATCAGCCCTTTGCCGGCTGATTTTTTGTTTCCTATTATTTTATTTGTTGAATATTTTTTTGAATTTATCAAAGGCTCCTTTTTGAGAATATTGTTTTATTCTTTCTTTGGCATGCTTGGTTTTGACGAAATCTAGCCATTGGCTGTTAGGGTGCTTTCTATTCTTGTCTATTATTATTTCTATTATATCACCGTTTTTTAATTCATGGTCAAGCGAAACTATTTTTTCATTTACCATGGCTTGGACGGCTTTGTTTCCGATAGTGGTATGGATGGCATAGGCAAAATCTATTGGCGTGCCTTTTTCTGGTAGTTCTATAACATCTCCTTTAGGAGAGAAAACAAATATTCTATTTTGGAAGACATTTGTTTTTATTTCTTTTATAAAATCTTTGACGTCTCGATTTTCTTTTTGTAATTCTAATATCTCTTTTATCCAGCCAGGTTTTTTGTATTCATATTTTTCATTCTTGTAGTTCCAGTGAATTTGAGATCCATAAAGAGACTCTTCGTGCATCTCGTGGGTTTTAATTTGGAATTCAGTCGCCTTATTATCGGGTCCGATAATTGTAGTGTGTAAACTCCTATAGCCGTTTGGTTTTGGCAGGGCAATATAATCCTTGAATCTGTTTGCTAAAGGTTTCCAGAGAGAGTGAATAATCCCAAGCACTTTATAGCAGTCTTCAGTGTTTTTAACCACTACCCTGAGGGCAAAAACATCGTATATTTCATCAAATCTTCTTTCTCTGATTTGCATTTTTCTCCAAATACTATACAGATGTTTAAAGCGAGCAGTAATTTCATAATTAATGTTTGTTTTATTTAACTCTTCTTCTAAAATATTTTTTACTTTTTGGAAAAATTGGTTTCTTTCAGATTTTTTTTCAATTTCGTACTTATATTCTATTTGTTTGTATTCCTTGGGATATAGATATTTAAAACAAATATCCTCCATTTGCCACTTAAGTCGCCAAATTCCCAGTAGTCCAGCAATAGGAGCATAGATTTCTAGTGTTTCCTGGGCGATTCTTTGTTGTTTGTTTTCTGGCAGAGATTCTAGTGTTCTAAGGTTGTGCAGGCGGTCACAAAATTTAATATAAATTATTCTAATATCATCAACCATGGCTAAAAACATTTTCTTAAGATTTTCTCTATAACGCTCAATTCCTCGATATTTAATCTTACCCAATTTAGTAATTCCTTCTACCAAAGAAGAAACCTCCTGACCAAATTCTTTTCGGACATCTTCTAGCGTGTATTCAGTATCTTCGGGTACATCGTGCAATATCCCGGCTAAAATTGTACTAATATCAGCTCTTATTTGAACTAAATTAAAAGCTGTATGAAGGGGGTGTTCAATATAAGGTTCGCCACTTTTTCTGGTTTGGCCTTGATGGGCTTTCTCGGCAAACTTATAAGCCCGCATAATGATTTCAGTGTCAATCTCGGGGTTGATTTCTTGGGCTTTTTTTATAACTCGCTCAATCGTCATAGTCTTTAATAATTTTATTTGGTATGCTATAATAATAATATAAAAATTGCAAATTAGCAATTGCTTTTCAATTATAAATAATAATAGATTATTATGAAAAATAAAAAAATATTTATATTTTTTTCCTTTCTTTTATTGGCCGTTTTTTTATTTTCGGCTAAGTTTGTTTTAGCGGGTGATGTTTTGGGAGTGGGGGAGGTCGATAGTTCTATTTTCCTTGAGGCGACTGATCCTCGGACTATTGCAGCCCAAGTAATAAATGTTTTTTTGGGACTATTAGCAATTATAGCAGTGTCCCTTGTTATTTATGGGGGGTTTGTTTGGATGACTTCAGAGGGAAATGAGGAAAAAGTAAGTAAGGCTAAGAAAATTTTGAAAAATGGTGTCATTGGTTTGATTATTATTTTAGCAGCCTGGGGAATAGTTACTTTTATTTTTAGAAGTTTATCTCCGGGTGGTCAATCGGGTTCTAGCGGTATTACTCCGGGTCAAGCCTTTTTCCAATCAGGTTTAGGAGCAATTGGAGCCTGTAGTTTAGAAAGTGTTTATCCTGAGGCTCGGCAAAAAAATGTCCCTAGAAATACTATGATTATGGCGACCTTTAAGGAGGAAGTAGCTTCAACTACTGTAAATTCTGATAATGTTATTATTTGCCCAGAAGATAGCTTTGATACTGTAAGTATGGATTGTTCACAACCGGAGAGCTTTTCTTTCTCCACTAATGATAATAAAATTTTTGTTTTCATACCTGATAATCATTTAGGTAATGAAAATAGCGCTACTAACTATATTGTTTATTTTTCTAGTAATATTTTAATTAAAGATGGGTCTAGAAGTATTTTTGGCAATTGTTCTAGTAGTTATTTTCTATGGGGCTTTGAGGTTAGTAATGTTTTGGATTTAACTCCGCCCAAGATAAATAGTATTTTCCCTCAACCGGATGATAATAAAGATTCTATAATCACTGTAGGAGCCACCTCTTCATTGGGGTCCTTTACTGTCCAGGGTATTCCTAATTATTATCAGCCAGCTACTATTTCTACAAGTGTGGTTAGTCCCACAAGCGCTACAGCTACTGGAACCATTAATCCAAATTATAACAGCGCGTATACAGATTTTGATGTAGTTATTTCAGCTGGAGGAGATAAAGCTCTTTTAAGTAGTAGTGGTAATCAATTAGGGGCTTTTGATGTCGTAAATAGAAGATCGGTTAGTTTCACAAATTATTTTAGCCTAGACTTTTCTGAGGATGTTTCTGCCGGAAACTCTTGGGATATCACAGTCACAAAAATGATTCCAGCTGACACTATTTCAGTGGGCGAATATGTTTATACTTTTGTAAATAGCACTACTACTGGTTTCTATATTAGGGTTGATGATATTGCATTTAGTGATTATGCCGAGTTAGCTGATAGAATAGAACAGACCTTAAACTCTAATCCCTATATTTACATTGGTTCAAGCAGCAACAATGCAATTGTTTACATGATGGCCAGGGTGGCTGGTTCGGGAGGTAACGATATTACTTTAGCATCTTCTGACACCAATAGGATAGACTTTTCATCCTTTTCTGGAGGGGTTGATTTAGCTGAAACTGTAAATATTAATGATAAAGAAGATAAGCCTATGAATAGCATCATCCAAATTAATTTTAATGAAGCTATTAATCCTTTAATGGTCTCAGGGAGTAGTGATGAAGTTTCTAGTACTATTAGGGTTGTTAATTTGTCCGACAATAGTATTTTGAGCGGTAATTTTTCTATTTCTTCCAACTATAAAACAGTTGAATTTAAATCTAATAATCTCTGCGGCGTTAATGCTTGTGGCGAGGATATTTATTGTTTACCACCCGATAGTAATTTAAGGGTAGAAATAATAGCTGCTCCATTATTCGATTGTGGAGCAAATAATTCTTTGTGCTCCAATAAAAGCCCATTTTCTACTTGTGATAATAATATCTGTACAAATGATGCCGGCAAATTTTATCCCCTATCCGACATTGGCGCTGGATATGGTGTGATGGACTCAGCGGCTAACTCCTTTGATGGCAATAGTGACGGCTATTCTGACGGAGACGCAAGTTATTATTATAAAAACAACCCTATAACTGACACGGGAGATAGTTTTTACTGGTCTTTCTGGATAAATAATAGAATTGAAACTGATCCGCCAAAAATAAATCTTATATCTCCCGCAATCGGAGCGACCTCAACTGACCTATGGCTTCCAATTAAGATTGGTTTTGATAAATTAATGATGGCTAGTACTTTGCGCACTGGAGAACTTACTATGAATAGTGGAAATGAAGATGTCCAACATCCCCTAATTAATTTATTTAGCGGACAATTGGTTGGCTATTGGATTGGATCAGAAAATGTAGATGCATCTCCCTTGGATGGTGAGCCAGACAAAACTAATGCCTATATCAATCATGCCCAGTTTTATGAAGGAGCCAGTTATTCAGCCCAGGTTGGTTCGGGTGTGAAGGATATTTATCAGAATTGTTTTAAACCTAGCGTTGGTCTTAGTTGTAACGCCACTGCTTCAGCGCCTTATTGCTGCGATGGTGTTGCTACTAGTAGTCCCTGTAATTAAATATTTCAATATTTTAGCTAATTATTAATTTATATTAATTTTAAAATTAATTTTCTTTATTTTCATTAAGAAAAGTCTATAATATTATTGATTTTATTTTTTTATTATTAAATGTAAATAATTATAGTCCTTATATTAGTATTAAGTAGTATAATTATCAAAAAAAATATGACGAAAGAAAAAAAACCTAAAGATTTGAAGGCGGAGACCAAGGATGTCTCTAGTGGAAAATCAGAAGCAGCGCTATTGGCTATGCAACAAATTAAAAGCAAGTTTGGCGATGGTGCTATTATGAAGTTTGGTGATGCCAGAAAGGTAAATGTTGATGCTATTTCAACTGGTTGTCTATCTTTAGATATAGCTTTTGGAGTAGGAGGAGTTCCTCGAGGGAGAGTTATAGAAATTTTTGGACCTGAATCATCTGGCAAGACCACTTTAGCCCAGCATATAGTAGCTGAAGTACAAAAAGTTGGTGGTGTGGCGGCCTTTGTTGATGCTGAACATGCCTTGGACCCAGATTATGCTGAGAAAATTGGTATAAACATCAAAGAAATGCTTATCTCTCAGCCCGACACCGGAGAGCAGGCCTTAGAAATTGTAGAAACATTAGTTCGCTCTAACGCAGTGGATGTTGTGGTTGTAGATAGTGTCGCTGCTTTAGTTCCCCAAAAAGAAATAGAAGGGGATATGGGTGATCAGCATATGGGCTTGCAGGCTCGCTTAATGAGCCAGGCCTTAAGAAAATTAACTGGTGTAATTTCCAAATCTAAGACAGTGGTTATTTTCATTAATCAAATTAGGAATAAAATTGGAGTTTTTTTTGGTAGCCCGGAAACAACTAGTGGGGGAAATGCTTTAAAGTTTTACTCTTCTGTTAGGGTTGAGGTTCGTCGTAGCGCTCAGATAAAACAAGGAGAAAAAATTATCGGAAATAGAGTAAAAGCTAAGATTGTTAAAAATAAAGTAGCAGCTCCTTTTAAAGTGGCTGAATTTGATATTATGTATAATGAAGGAATTTCGGTAGCCGGTGATTTATTGGATTTAGGTGTTGAACACGAAGTAATTAAGAAATCCGGAAATTCTTATAGTTTTGGTGATGTTAAGCTGGGAGTTGGAAGAGAAAATGCTAAAAATGAATTAAAATCTCAGCCTAAGTTATTAAAGGAGGTTCGAGCTAAAATTTTAGAAGAATACCATAAAGAAGAGTCAAAATAATTAAATTTAGTTACATTTATTATGCGACAAGTATTGTCATTAGGAGGCTCTATTGTTTCGCTTCAGGATGGGGTCAATTTTAATTTCTTGAAAAAATTTAAGAGGCTAATTGAAAGTCGGGTTGAAAAAGGCGATGAGTTTATTATTGTTGTTGGAGGAGGAAGTCTTGCTAGGCAATACTCCTCTAATGCCAAAAAATTGAATAAAGATATTGAGTCAGAGGACCAAGATTATTTAGGAATATATGCTACCTGGCTTAATGCTTTTTTATTAAAATCAATTTTTTCAGATTTGTCTTATAGCAAGTTAATAATTGACCCTAATAAAAAAATAAAAACCAAAAAACCCTTAATTTTTTCTGGGGGATACTTGCCCGGAAACTCTTCCGATTTCGTTGCTGTTTTATTAGCCGAAACTTACGGGATTAAAAATATTGTTAATTTGTCTAATATTAATTACGTTTACGACAAAGATCCAACAAAGTTCAAGGGCGCTAAAAAAATAGAAGAATTGAATTGGGCAGATTTTTTAGCTATAATTGGCGACACCTGGGAGCCAGGACTTAATGCTCCATTTGATCCTGTG
>CAYPAP010000003.1:47614-106153 GCA_964408775.1 uncultured Gammaproteobacteria bacterium
GTGGCATCTCTGAGATGTCAAAAAAATAAAAAATCAGTTGTAGTTTTGAATGGACAGAATTTGTCTAATTTAGAAAATTATTTTTCTGGGAGAAAATTTCAAGGCACTACAATTAAGCCCTAATTTTATTATTATGAAAAAGATTATTTTAGGTTTGGACCCTGGGATTGCTGATACTGGATATGGGCTAATTTCGGTTGACAATAGTAAATTAATTTGTTTAGATTTCGGTAGTATTAAAACTTCGGCCAAAGATGAATTAGCTGATAGGTTAGTAGTGCTAGATAGAGAGCTGAATAAGATAATAAACAAATACAAGCCCGACCTGGTCGCCGTAGAAAAAATATTTTTTAATAATAATGCCAAGACAGCCCTGATAGTTGGCCAGGCCAGGGGAGTGTTGCTGCTAGGGGTAAAGAAAAATAAAATTAATTTAATTGAATTTACGCCCTTGCAGATAAAGCAAGGTGTTTGTAATTTTGGAAGAAGTGATAAGAACCAGGTTAAAAAAATGGTTAAGATAATATTAAATTTAAAAGAATTGCCCAAGTCAGATGATGCCGCCGATGCTTTAGCGGTGGCTATTTGCGCCTCTAGTATTAATTTAAATAACCTAAAAACATGCCAAAAAAGATAAATGTAATTCATATTGCCTCAGAGGTCTCCCCTTTTTCTAAGACGGGAGGGTTGGGCGACGTATCCAGGAGCTTGCCCAAAGCTTTGTTTCGCCTAGGACATAAAGTATCGATAATTACACCGCTCTATGGGAAAATTATTGATAAAAAAGCCTATAATCTAAAACTTATACATCAGGATATCAATGTCTTTGTCGATTCAAAAAACTCGGTTAAGGTTAATTTTTGGCAAGGTGAGCTGATTGATGGTTTGCCGGTTTATTTTATAGAAAGCAAGGAGTATTTTTCTAAATACAAAAAGATTTATGTTTCTCGCCAAGATAATATACGATTTTTAGTTTTTAATGTGGCTGCTCTTAGGCTAATAAGTTTACTAGATGATGTCCCTGATATTATCCACTGTCATGACTGGCATTCAGGCTTGGTACCTTATTTAATTAAGAATAAATATCGGTACACTAAAGGACTGGATAAGGTTAAAACAATTTTCACTATTCATAATTTAGCCTTTCAGATGAGCCAGCCTTGGCGTGGTATCCCTTTAAATAAAAAGGATTATGGCCGAAGAAAACTACCTTATTTAAATGATCCAGATCTATTGAATATTAACTTTGCCAAAAGAGCTATTTTATTTGCAGATATTATTAATACTGTCAGTGAGAAATATAGGGACGAAATTATGACCAAAAAATTTGGTCAAGATTTAAACCGAATTTTAAAAAACAGAGAGGATCGTTTGTTTGGTATTATCAACGGTATTGATTATAATGCTTACAATCCGCAAAGAGACTCGGGTCTTTTTAAGGGCTATGGCTTTGATAATTGTCATCTTAAAAAGGATAATAAAAAGTATTTACAAAAAAAGCTGGGGCTTAATATCGATAAGGATGTTCCTATGTTTTGTTCCACTTCTAGAATCGCCCATCAAAAAGGGTTCGATATTATATTAAAGCTTTTACCTTATATTTTACGTTTAGATATTCAGGTTATTTTTATGGGCGACGGAGATTCTGGATATATTAAAAAATTAAAAAGGATACAGAAAAAATATCCTAAAAAAATGATTTGGATGCCATTTTTAGAAAACAAAGAAACAGAAACATTGCTTTATGCTGCTTCTGACTTTTTTATTCTGCCTTCGTATTTTGAGCCTTGTGGTATAAATCAAATGATAGCTATGCGCTACGGGGCGATACCAATTGTGCGAGGAGTCGGGGGACTGCACGACACCGTAGAAAATTTTAATCCGGTTACTAATAAAGGGATAGGATTTGTTTTTAAATTAGGAGATGAATTTTCCTTCTTTGGGGCGATAGCTAGAGCGCTAGAGAACTATAAGTATAAGAATGTTTGGCATGAATTAATTGTTCGCGCTATGAAAAAATCTAGTAGCTGGGAAATTCCAGCTCGAAAATATGTAGAGTTATATAAAAAAGCTTTAAGAATTAAAAGTTAAAATATGTTGTGGATTAATTTTTTACACTGTTATCAACCAGCAAATTCTGATTATTATAAAGTAAAAGAGGCTGTTGAGTTGAGCTATAAGCGAGTTATTAAAATCTTGCAAGATCAGCCTAATATTAAGTTTACTTTTAACATTACTGGATGTTTGGTCTCTCGCCTAGCAGAGCTAAAGTATCTTGATTTAATTGAGGATATAAATCAATTAATAGACAGGGGACAAATTGAATTAACCGGATCCGCATCTTATCACGCCCTTTTGCCCTTAGTTAGGAAGAAAGAAGTCTATCATCAAATAAAGGAAAACGAGGCTATTTTAAAAAAGTATTTTCCTAAAGCAAAAATTAGAGGCTTCTTTTTGCCGGAAATGTCTTATAGTCCCGATGTGGCTAAAATTGTCAAGAAGCTTGGATATAAGTGGTTGATATTAGATGAAATATCTTATCAGGGGAGAAAGAAGATAGACTTTAATTTACCCTATGTAGATAAAAATAGTGGACTAAAAATAATTTTTAGATCTAGAAAGTTTTCTAATTGCTATGTTCCTGATGAAATTAAGAAAATATTAATAAGCGAAAAAGATGAAAAAGGAAGTGGAGAAGATGTCGTTATCAGCGCTACCGATGGCGAGCTTTATGGCCTAAGACACAATGATAATACCGGAAGGTTAGAGGAGGTTTTGTCTAACAAGGAAATAAAAACCGCTACCGTTTCTAACTATATCGCTAAATTTAAAAAATTAGATCTTATTTCTCTTAGAAAAAGTAATTGGGAGTCGACTGAAAAAGATTTGTTGAATAAAAAACCTTTTCATTTATGGGATGATAAAAACAATGATATTCATGTTAGGTTGTGGAAGTTAGCTAATTTAGCTTTGGATATTAATGAAAAAAATAAGGACGATATTAATTATAGTTGGTCTCGCTGGCATTTATCCAGGGGTCTGGCTAGCTGTACCTTTTGGTGGGCTAGTGCTAGGGATTTTAAACATAATTTTGGTCCTCGTGCCTGGAATCCAGATGAAATAGAAAGAGGAGCCAACGAACTTATCAGAGCTATTCGTTCTCTGGAAAACTCAACCTCTTATGCTGAGAAGATGAAGTCAGAAAATATTTTTATGGCTATTAAAAAAGCCATTTGGAGCAAGCACTGGTCTTATCATTCTCGCAATAAACTGGAAAATAGTAATAAGATAAATCGTCTTTTAAGTGAGAATTATGTTAAGGGTTTTTTTACTAGAAAGATTTTACCTCTTTATCCTGATTTTAAAAAAATAGAAAAAATAAAATTAATTTATCATAAGGACTATATTTGGAAAACAACCTACCATGTAGTTTTGGAATTTAAAACTTTCTTTGTTCCTAAAAATTCTTCTAATGCTAAAAAGAATCTTAAGACCCTTTCAATTTTTTGCACGGCTCACTCTGGCGAACCTCGAAAAAACGTTCACGATACTTTATCTTATTTATGGGACAAGGGTTTTTCTAGCGGTTTTTTAACTATACCCAAGCCTTTGTTTTATTCCAAGCATTTTAATGCTTCTTTTTATCGTGGAGTAAAGGGAGACAGTCTATTGCATTATATTCAAAATGACGACAAAAAAGAGGTGGAGAGGGTGGTTAAGAAAACAGCAGAATGGCTTGCTAAATTGCATAAAACACCGATTTCCGATATAATTAAGTTTAATAAGAGTAATACTAGAATAAAGACCGTTCTTCCTGGATATGGCCACGTTTTAAGAGACCTTAAGGAAAAATATGATGGAAAATATTACAAGGATTTGAAGCTAATCTATGATTATCTCATTGAATTGGAGGACGATTTTTTTGAAATTAGCTCCAAGAGATGGCTTATTCATGGTGATGTTCATCCTGATAATATAATTAAGATTGGCTCTAAAAAAATAGCAATGATTGATTTCACGGATATTTGTCCTTCTGACTTTGCCAGAGATTTAGGATCCTTTATCCAGCAATTGGAATACAAAATGATCCGCCATAAGTATAATAAAGTTTTTATTAAAAAAATTGTAGACACATTTATTGAGAGCTATTGCCGTCATGCCAAAATTAAATACAATATTAGAATTAAAGAAAGAATAAATTTGTATTATCATTGGACTGCTTTTAGGACTGCTATTTTTTGGATAACTCGTTATAATCCCAAGCCAGAAAGAGCTGAGCCTCTAATAGCTGAAATCAAGAAAAAACTTAAACTAAAATAATTTATGCTAATTGATTTACAACTTCACTCTAATTATTCTGATGGATATTTAAGTCCTTCAGAGCTAGTTAAACTCATTAAATCTAAGGGGATTAAGGTAGCAGCTTTAACTGATCATAATACCACCGAGGGGGTGGATGAGTTTATAAAAGAGTCCAAAAAACACGGAATCAAGCCAATTATTGGAATGGAAATTTATGCCAAATACAAGACTAAAAAAATAAATATTCTTTGGTATAATTTTGATAGAAATAACATCGAGTTACAAAAAATAATAGAGTCTTCTCGTCGTCGTCGATCATTGCTAGTCAGAAATATTCTATTGAAATTAAAAAGACGTGGCTATAAAATAGAAGTAGATAAAATTTTATCAGAATTTAAACACTACATACCCATCAATCGTTTAGCAGACAAGATAATGGAAAAAGAGTTTAATTATAATTTAGTCTTAAGGGGTATTAAGAAAAAAAGAAAGAATTCCCCTGGTTTTTCCGGAAAATTATTATTACCACTTCGCGAAGATGATATTTTAGGAGAATTGTTTTTTGATAAAAAAATAGGGCGCTTAAATGAGGCCTATATTAATATAGAAAGACTATTTAAAATAAAAAAAGAGGTCGGTGGACAAATTGTTTTTTGTCATCCTGGAAAGCATAATAAGTTTGCTAATAATATGACGGAAAAACTGAAGGACATGGGTTTGGATGGAATAGAGGTTTTGTCTCCTCATCATACTATTGGGGCTGTTATGTATAGTCAGTTTTTGTCTGAAAAATTAGACCTTATAGCTACTGGCGGTTCAGATTTTCATTTGTTTGAGGGTGACGGTTCCTTGCTCCAAGATTCTTGGGACTGGTTTATGGTCGACAGCAGACGTCTTAGGAGGATAAGAGAAATAATAGGATAATATAGTTTTATTAATTTTTTTGAAATAATTTTATGGCAGCAAAAAGCAAAAACAAAACTAAAAAAGAAAAAATTGAATACGAAGAATTGGAGTACGAATATGACGAAGAGCGTTATGCTAAAATTAAGACTAGTATTATAGCAATAGTTATTTTTGTTTTAGGACTAATTAGCTTATTAGCCTTATTTTCTTTATCGGGAAGCTTTGGTGTTTTTTTGGATAAAACTCTATCCCTAGGATTCGGCTGGGCTAAGTGGATTTTACCTATCCTATTGATAGTTCTGAGCGTTGCTTTGTATAAACAAAAAAAATTCTTTTCTCAGTCATCAAACTATATCGGATTATTTTTATTTTTTGTGTTTATACCAGTTTTGCTTCATTTCTTTTTTAAAAATTCGATTGCCGAAATGAAAGCTCAGGCTGGATTGGGCGGAGGACTTTTGGGCTTTCATCTGTCTTTATTTTTTAAAAGTATTTTGGGGTTCTGGGGTGGCTTGATTATTATTTTAGCAATTTTAGCGGTTGCTGCTATATTACTTTTCAATATTACCTTGTCTCATCTAATTGGCTCTAAGAGTTTTATTTATAAATTTTTTAGTTTCGCTAAAAACTCTTTTAAAGATGAAGAGGGGGATGGCTACGCTGACGAAGAGGAGGAAAGCGAAGTTAACGAGGTGGAAGAAGAGGAGGAAGTAGATATTACTGTTGAAGATGATGATGGCCAGGGTGTTTTATTTACAAAAAAAGAAATAGGCCCTCATTCAAATAAAACAAATGTTGCCAGGGCTGATGTTAAAAAGGAAAAGGAAATTAATTGGAAGACAAAGAAGATTAAGATAGATTTACCTCTAGATCTTTTAAGTAGTAAAATTGGTAAGGCTACTAGTGGTGATATTGAGAATAATATTTTAATAATTCAAAGAACTTTAGAAAATTTTGGTATATCAGTCGAGATGGGACAGGTTAATGTTGGGCCGACTGTTACCCAATACACCTTTAAACCTTCCGAGGGGATTAAGGTTTCTCGCATTACAGCATTAAGCAATGATTTATCCCTAGCATTAGCAGCGCATCCTATTAGGATAGAAGCACCTATTCCCGGGAAATCACTTATTGGCATAGAGGTCCCTAATAAGACCAAGGCTATTGTTGGTTTAAGAGAGGTTTTAGAGGATAAAGACTTTAAATTAAGGCAAAGTAATTTAACTGCCGCTTTGGGGAAGGACGTTTCTGGTAGAAATATTGTCTACGATATTGCTAAAATGCCTCACTTATTAGTGGCAGGTGCTACTAATTCTGGTAAATCAGTTTGTTTAAATACTATTATTGTTAGCTTGCTATACCAGAACAATCCAGCCGATCTTCGTTTTATTATGGTTGATCCTAAAAGAGTAGAACTCCCAACGTACAACGGAATTCCACATTTACTTACCCCAGTTATTACTGATGTTAGTAAAACCATTAATGCCCTAAGATGGTGCTTGAACGAGATGGACAGACGTTATGAGGTTTTAAATCAAGCTGGTAAGAAAAATATTCAAGTTTACAATAAGGCTAGTAAGGAAAAAATGCCTTATATAATTTTTATCATTGATGAATTAGCCGATTTAATGGTGGCGGCTTCTAAGGATATAGAGGGAAGTGTTATCCGATTGACCCAAATGTCCAGGGCTGTTGGTATTCACTTAATATTAGCCACTCAGAGGCCTAGTGTTGATGTTATCACTGGTTTAATTAAAGCTAACACTCCTTCACGTATCGCTTTTTCAGTAGCCTCTGCAGTTGATTCTAAAACTATTCTAGATTCATCTGGGGCTGAAAAATTATTGGGTAGGGGAGATATGCTTTTTACTACAGCCGAGCTCTCAAAACCTCGCCGAATCCAGGGTGCCTATGTTGACGATAGCGAGATTTTAGCAATAGTTAATTTTATTAAAGAAAAATACGGATCAGCTGATTACCTGGATGGAATCGTGGAACGCCAAAAAGTTAGCGGTATTGGCGGTGTTGGATTAGATGGAGTTATGGGAGATGAGGATGATCTCTTAGAGGAGGCTAAGGAGGTGATTATTGCCGCTGGCAAGGCTTCTACTTCTTTCTTGCAAAGAAGATTGCGTATAGGTTATTCTAGGGCAGCTAGCATTTTAGATATGTTAGAGGAAAATGGCATGGTTGGTCCGTCCAATGGCTCTAAGCCTCGAGAAATACTAATATCTAAGGAGCAATATGAAAATAGTGTGGCCAGTCCTATGGCGTCGTCAAGCCTTCATAGTAGAAGTGAGAGCAAATCACCAGACCAATATCTTTATACCGAAGATGAGACTCCTTTAGTTTTTGAGGATAATGAGGAGGAAGAGGAGGCGGAGATTGAGGATGTTGAGGATGTTGAGGATGTTGAGGATGTTGAGGAGATTGAAGAGATTGAGGATATTGAGGATGTTGAGGATGTTGAGGAGATTGATGAAGAAGAAGAAATTGAGGAGGTTGAGAATGAGGAGGAGAATGAGAATGATATCGAAGAAGAAGAAGAAGAAGAAGAAGAAGAAGAAGAAGAAGAAGAAGAAGAAGAAGAAATTGAGGAGGCCGACGAAGAAAAAAATCAAACAAAAAATAACAAAAAGGATACTAAAAATGATAATGATTTTTTCGGTAAATATTTTTCTCGTTAATTAAATTTTATTATGAATACATTTTTATCTTTCTTAAAAAAAATAATACCTAAAAAAGTATTTAAGAAGATTCAGCCCGCTTATCACTATTTCTTAAGTTATGTAGCTTCCGTATTTTATGGTCGCCCTAGTAATAAGTTGATTGTTATTGGTATAACTGGCACCTCTGGCAAAACCAGCTCAGTTTATTTAATGGCCAAAGCCCTGAATGAGGCTGGGTATAAGACTGGTTATACTTCTACGGCTATGTTTAGTGATGGTGAAAAAGAATGGCTCAATAATAAAAAAATGACTATGGTGGGGCGTTTTTTTACTCAAAAGATAATGCGTCAAATGGTCAAAAATGGTTGTCTTTATGCCGTTATTGAAACAACTTCGGAGGGAGTACGCCAATTTAGGCATCGTTTTATAAATTATGACATTTTGGTCTTTACCGGAATTTACCCCGAGCACATTGAGTCTCACGGTAGCTTTGAAAACTATAAAAAGGCCAAAGGTCAATTATTTGCTCATTTAAAAAATTGCCAATTTAAATATTTAAATAGTGATAATAAAATTATTAAGGCTAAAAATAATTTATCAAAAATAGATTTAACTAGAATTAAAAAATCTTTTATTATTAACGGGGATGACGACGAGGCTCTGTATTTCTCATCTTTTTGGGCTGAACAAAAATTATTTTACTTTAATAATACTAAACCTGACAAGGATGTTTTGTCAGTATTTTTCAATAATGTTAAAATTGATTTGAAAGGAACTTCTTTTGACTTTGTGTTTAGAAAGAAGGCTGAGGATGATTTTTCTGGTCGTGAAATAAACCTTAAATTATGGGGAGAATTTAATGTTCTAAATGCCATACCTCTTTTATCATTACCTTTTTTGATAGATTTAGATTTAGAAAAAATAGTAGAGGGATTAGAGAAAATAAAGAGCATCCCGGGTCGCCTAGAAGTAGTCGATGTCGGACAAAGTTTCCTGACTATAGTCGACTATGCCTACGAACCTGTAGCTATGAAAAAGATGTATGACCTTATTTATTTCTTAAAAGAAGAATTGTTAAAAAGTGGTTATTCAGGGAGAATTGTTCATATTTTAGGGTCAACCGGCGGAGGCAGAGATAAGAGTCGCCGAGAGATTATGGGTAAAATAGCTGGAGAGAGGGCTGATTTCGTTATAATTAGTAACGAAGATCCTTATGATGAAAACCCCTTGGATATAATAAATCAGGTTGCTCAGGGGGCCAAGGAGGTTGGGATGGTTGAGGGAGTTAATTTATTTAGAATTTTAGACAGAAGAGAGGCCATTAAAAAGGGTCTGCAGTTAATAAAAGAGGGAGATTTGTTTATTATAACTGGCAAGGGATGTGAGCAAGCAATTTGTGTGGCTGATGGTAAAAAGATACCCTGGGATGATCGTTTGGTTGTTAAAGAGGAGATAATTAAGCTATCTAGCTAATAATTTTTAAAGGTATTTCCTTTTTTTACTATTTATGATATAATTTCTATATAAAATAGTTTGTAGTGGATTATGATTATATTATGTTAATTAGAAAAAATATTAATAATAACAAGACAGTGGGTGGTTTTACTTTAATAGAGTTATTAGTAGTTATTGCTATAATTGGTATATTATCCACCTTGGCGGTGGTTTCTCTGCAAGGAGCTAGAGAAAGAGCCAGGGACACTAAAAGAATCGCTGACGTCAAGCAGATTCAGACAGCTCTGGAGTTATATTATAATGATGCTAGCTCTTATCCGGCAGAATTAATTGTCGGTAGCCCGATTTCCTATGGATCCAATGTCTATATGTATAATACTCCGGCTGGCCCCACTCCGGCTGATGGATCCTGTGCCACATCTTCATACACTTATGATCAAGTTAATTCGGGAGCTAGTTACTTTATTGAGTTTTGTTTAGGTACAAATGTTGCCGATCTTTCTCCAGGAATAAAATGTGCTTTTCCGGGGGGAATTATTGCTACAACCACTTCGTGTTATTAATTTAATTAAAATATAAAAATCTAATTTGTAATTTTTACTCTTTAAATTATTATTTTTAGAGAGATGAAAGTTAAAATCTATGAAAAACAAAAAAAAGGGTTTTACCTTAATTGAGCTATTGGTAGTAATAGCTATAATTGGTATCTTGGCCACCCTAGCAGTTGTATCACTGCAAAATGCCAGAAAAAATGCTCGAGATGCTAAGAGAATCGCTGACGTTCGTCAGGTTCAAACAGCTCTAGAGCTATATTTCAATGATTGGCAGGAATATCCCCAAGTTGATATTTTTAGTGAAAACACAATCGCTAGTGGCACTGTTTACATGTCAGTTACTCCATCAGCGCCTACTCCAGCTGATGGGACTTGTTCTACTACAGCTAATACTTACACTTATGCCACTTCCTCCTCCTCTTATTCAATTAGTTTCTGTCTAGGAGCCGCAGTTAGTGGTCTCGCAGCAGGAGAACAATGCGCTAGCCCTTCTGGAATAGTCGCAACCACAACTTGTCCATAATTTATCTTTCAATGATAAAATTAAAAAACCAATCTATAAAAGATTGGTCTTTTAATTTTATTAAAAATATGTTAATATTTTGTTATATAATTAAATTATTTGTTCATGAATAAAAAAAGGAAAGTCGGCTTTACTCTAATAGAGCTATTAGTAGTAATCGCCATAATTGGTATTTTAGCTACTCTAGCTGTGGTATCCCTACAAAACGCTAGAAAAAATGCTAGAGACGCTAAAAGAATAGCTGATGTTAAACAAATGCAAACGGCATTAGAATTATATTATAATGATACGGGGGTGTATCCGCTAACTGGAGAAATAGATAGTACTATAGCTACCGGAGGATTAACCTATATGGCTACTGTCCCAACAGCACCCACTCCAGCAGATGGAGATTGTGAGGAAGGTGATAATACTTACACTTATACCTCTGCTAACGGATCGACCTATGCCATAGGCTTTTGTATTGGAAGTAATATTTCTGGATTGTCAGCTGGATTGAAAATAGCTAGTCCCGTGGGCGTAGCCTCTCCTCCTCCCGACGCTTGTAACAATGAAACATCTTTTGTTGATTCAAGAGATGGTAGTTCCTACCAGATAGTAGCAATTAATAATCAGTGTTGGATGGGAGAAAATCTAAAGTATGATAATGGATGTTCTTCGGTCACCTGGGTTAATGATGTTGATGAGGGGTGGTGTGGTTGTAAATACAATTCTCTTAGCAATTGCGATCTTGATGGGCGGTTTTATCAGTGGAGCGCGGCTATGAATGGATCTGTAGTGGAAGGTGATCAGGGTATTTGTCCTGAGGGTTGGCACATTCCTTCTTTTGCTGAATGGACAGCTTTATATGATTATGTAAATAGTATATCTACGTATAGATGTAATGATACTAGTGGTTACATAGCAAAATCCTTAGGGGCTATTGACCTACCCTTTACTAGTGCCGTTGCCTGTGCTTTGGGTAATAATCCGTCTAGTAATAATTCCACTGGCCTTAATATTAATCTCTATGGAAAAATTTATTCTTTTAGTGGAACACATGGTGATGCCGGTTTTTCTAGGTTTTGGTCCTCATCTGTTTTTAATAGCTCTAATGCTCGATATGTTTTTGTAAGATGGGATAGACCTGAATTTTTTTACGATATTTATTCGCTTAAGTCTGAAGGTTATCCAGTACGTTGTATTAAGAATTAAGTGTGTTTTTTATTTTTTTATTGTTGTTTTTAAACCAATCTTTTACAGATTGGTTTTTTGTATGTGCGCCGTGAAGGGCTCGAACCTTCGACCTTCTCCTTAAGAGGGAGCTGCTCTACCAACTGAGCTAACAGCGCGCAAGAGTGGTGGCTGGGGAGGGGATTGAACCCTCGACCTTAGCGTTATGAGTGCTACGCTCTAACCAACTGAGCTACCCAGCCTTTATTTAATTGAGTGTAGGTCGTTTCGCTACGTTATAACGGTTTTACGGCGGACCGTAGTGTGTCCAGCAGGATTTGAACCCACAACCTCCTGGTCCGAAGCCAGGCGCTCTATCCAGTTGAGCTATGGACACCAAAAGGAGCCTAAGGTTTTTCCTTTAAAGCATCCTTTAATTTCTTTCCAGTCTTGAATTTAGCCACTTTTACTGCTGGAATATTTATTCTTTTGCCTGGATTTCTCGGGTCAACTCCACCTCGAGCATATCGGTTTTTCACTGAGAAGGTCCCAAAGCTAGTTAATTTAACAGTTTTACCTTTACCTAATTGGTTGATAATTGTTTCAATTATTTTTTTGATGAGACCCTCGGTTTCTCTTTTATTTAAACCAAAATCATTCTGAGAGCTTATTATCTCTGCTAATTCTTTTTGATTAATGATGTTTTTTTTATCTGGCATATTCAATAACTCTTAATTCCCTGATGATATTTACTTTTATTTCACCGGGGTATTTTAATTCTTGTTCAATTTTTTTGGCTATTTCTCTGGCTAGGTCGTATGATTTTAGATCGTCAACTTTTTCTGGGGAAATAAATATTCTAACCTCTCTTCCGGCTTGAATAGCGTAACTTTTTTCAACACCCTCGAAAGAATTAGCTATTCCTTCTAGTTCTTCTAATCTTTGAATGTAATTTTCGTAAGAATCATGTCGGGCTCCTGGTCGTGCTGAAGAGATTGCGTCAGCTGTTTTTACTATTATGGATAATAGGGTGGCTGGATTATCGTCATGATGAGTAGCAACCGGGGCTATTATTTCTTCGGACATGTTGAATTTCTTTAAGATATCTCGTCCAATTTCAGTATGGTTGCCTTGAACCTCATGGTCGACAGCCTTTCCAATATCGTGCAAAAGACCAGCCTTTTTAGCCATATTAGCATCAGCTCCTAACTCTCTGGCCAACATTGCTGATAAATGAGCCACCTCTATGGAGTGCTCTAGGGCATTTTGACCATAACTAGTGCGATATTTTAATCTTCCAATTATTTGAGTTAGTTTTGGATCAAGGGCTGGGATGCCTAGCTCATAAACAGCGGTATCTCCTGCTTTTTTTATATCAGTTGATAGCTCTATTTTAGCCTTATTAACAGCATCTTCTATTTTTGTTGGGTGAATTCTTCCGTCCTTTATTAGATATTCCAGGGCTCTTTTAGCGACATGTCGTCTAATAAGAGAAAATCCTGAAATAGTGATAGCGTTTGGAGTATCATCTACGATTATCTCTACGCCTGTCATTTGTTCGATTGATTTAATGTTTCGTCCTTCACGTCCGATTATTCGCCCCTTCATTTCATCACTGGGCAAATCAACTGTTGTGGTGGTAAGCTCAGCTGTGTAATTTGGAGCTAATCTTTGGATAACAAAAGCTATCATATCCATAGCCTTTTCCTTGATAACTTCCTCGGACTCATTTTTTAATTTATTTATTCTAGCTAGTAGGTCTTCGCTATTTTTTTCTTCAATATTTTTTAGTAATATCTCCTTGGCTTGTTCTGGTGTTAGCCCAGCAATTTTTTCTAGTTTTTTTATTTGTTCTTCTTTTATTTCCTTAATTTTTTCTTTTATTTCTTGAACTTCGTTTACTTTGTCGTATAATTTTTGTTGTTTTTCCTCTAAAGCTAATAGTTTTTGAGAGAAAGAGGTTTCTCTTTCTTCTAACCTTCTTTGCAGGTCGTTTATTTCTTTCCGTCGAGAGGCTTCTTCTTTTTTAGCCTCTTCTATTATCTTAAGGGCTTTTTCCTGGGCTTCTAATTCGAATTTTTTTTGTTTAGCCTTGGCGTCATTTATTATTTTTTCGGCCTTACTTTCAGCTCCTTCTATTTTAGAGGAAGCAGACTTTTTAAAGTAGATAAAACCAACGATAAATCCAACAACAACCAGTGCTAAATAGATAGCATATTCCATATTTTTCTATTCTGTTTTAGGAGTGATAAAAACAACAAAACTAGTCAATAGTATTTATTTCTATTGAGTTTTTTTCTTTATTTTTATAATATTTAATATTTTTATTGGAGGCAGTCATTATCATTATTTCCTAAAAACAGGCTTTAATTTTTAATTTATTTATTTTAGAAGGATTATTAATAGTTAATCCTTGCTCTTAGCTTAGCACAAGATTTTCTCTTTGTAAAGAATGGATTTTGCTTATTTTTTGGTGTTTTTTTGCTTAATTATTTTTTTTATACTATAATATGGGTATAATTATTTAATTTGATAATAAAATGTCAGTTAAAAAGCTGGTGGCCTTATTTCATTTATTTTTTTTGCTTGTTTCATTTTTGGCCTTTTTTGAGCCAAAGCTTTTTTATTGGTGCGTATTATTTTTCAATTTAATATTTTTATTGTTTAACAATCGTCTGGGTAGGCTGATTAATTATAAAAAAAATATTTTTTATTTAATATTGCCTTGGATTTTTCTAAATAGTTTACTTTTCTACTCCAGTCTGTTAGTTAATAAATTTTTAATTATTATTTTTTTAACTCTAGGAGTATTATTATCTTTTTATTATTTTGTCGGTCTTAAAAAACATTTATCCCGAAGGTCGTCTCATTCATCTGGTAACTTTTTTGTCTGGACCGACGTTCTTGGTCTGCTGTTAGTTTTTCTTGTTTCTTCTTTTATTTATGGGCTAAATTATTTTTTAAGTGTATCTGGTTTGTTTTCTAATTTGGTAATTATTTTAGTTTTGCTTTTGTCCGTTTGGCAGAATATTTCAGTTATAGTAAGGGATTATAGAAGTATAATTTTTTTATCATCTATTTTCCTTTTGGGCATTATTCCTTTAATTATTGCTTTATCCTTTTTGCCTTTTAATTTTAATGTTTTAGGACTTATTTTGTCTGTTTCTTATTATTCAGCTTTGAGCTTTCTTAGGTTTTATTTAACAAAAAGCTTAACAGTGAAAAAAATAAAATTTAATTTATTATTTATATTTGCCCTTTTATTGCTTATTTTTTTAACAGTAAAATGGCGTTAATTTTATTATGAGTACAAAAAAATATTATTGGGGAATATTAGTAGCTTTAATTATTATCATTATTTTAATTTTGGGGAATATTTTTTGGTCTTCTCGTCTTTCTCAGTATCAGACGGGTAGTTTTTGGAATTTTAATCAAGATATTAATTTATCATCTCCTCAGTATAGTAGTGCTGGATTTATAATTCAGGGTCCTCGTCGAGTTTATATTAACCAAGATTTAAAAATTGAAGAAAACTTAGCCTATTTTAATGAAGCTGTTTTGGGTGTTTTTTTGAAAAACGAAGACGCTAAGTTGGGTTATGTTGTTGATAATGAGTTATTATCAGGATTAATTATAAGTAGCGATGGTTGGGTTTTATTAAATTCCTTGGGGCAGGAGGGTATTGTTAATAGGATTCTACAGGATAAAGCATCTTATGTCGTAGTAGCTAAAAAAGATAATAAGATTTATGAAATAGAGGATTTTGTAAAAGCGTCTTCCTCGGGCTTGTCTCTTTTGAAAATTAAAAATTCTAATAGCTTCCCAGTTAAAAATTTTATTAACACCTCTAGCTTGAGAAACGGTCAGAGTTTACTGGCATATAATTTTTCTGGTCAAGTCTCAGTTAATTTCCTAAGCTCTATTGAGTCTGGTTCTAACCCTAAGTTATTCAGAAGTTTTAAAAACAATATTTTATTAGACTCTCCTTTGGGGGCTGATTTTAGGGGTGGATTTGTTTTTGATTTAAGTGGAGACTTGTTAGCCTTAATAGGGAATGATTCAAGGATTACACCAGTTCATGATTTTCGCCCCTATATATTTGGCTTTCTGAAAAACAAAGAATTCCAGGTGTTTGATCTGGGTGTCCATTATGTTGATTTAAGGGACGTAATTATAGAGGGAAAGCCAGCTTATGGTGCCCTGATTTATAACAATGGCCTACCAGCCATTGTTGAGGGTAGTTTAGCTGAGTCAGCGGGCTTAATGGACGGTGACGTTATTACTAAAATAAATAATTATGAAATTAATAATTATAGTAGCTTAAATGATGTTTGGAACAACTTTGTTTCCGGCGATAAGTTAACAATCTCGGTTTTAAGAGATAGCGAGATTATTGATTTGAAAATTGAAATTAAATAATTTATGAAGTTAAAAAGCTTGAGAAAAAATAATAAAATTTTTAATAATAAAATTGTTTTTTTGCGATCGGATTTTAATGTTTCTTTGGCCGGTGGTAAAATAAAGGAAGACTTTAAAATAAAGCAAAGCCTAGAGACAATACATTTTTTATTAAAAAATAATTGTAAAATAGTTTTAGCTAGCCATTTAGGACAGCCTAAAAATGGTTTTGATAAAAAATATTCCTTGTCTCCTGTGGCCAAATACTTAGAAAGAGTTTTGGACGAGGAAATAGTTTTTTTTGATTATCAGAAATTCCCTAAAATATCTGAAACTAAAAAAGAAATTTTTTCTAACAATAGCAAAATCTTTCTTTTGGATAATTTGAGATTTTATAACGGAGAGGGAAGGGATTGTAAGCGCCTTGGTAAGTCTTTAGCGTCTTTAGCTGATGTTTATGTAAACGATGCTTTCGCGGTTTCCCACCGAGCTAATTCCTCGGTTTCAGCTATTAGAAATTATCTCCCATCCTTTAGTGGTTTATTATTAGAAAAAGAGATCTCTAGTCTTGATAAAATTTTAAAACCAAAAAAACCCTTTGTTGTTGTGATGGGCGGTGCTAAAATCTCTACCAAAATCCCAATAATTAAAAAGCTCTATTCTCAATCTTCTCAAATTTTATTAGGAGGCGCCTTAGTCAATAATATTTATTTAGCTCAGGGTTTTAATATTGGAAAATCTCTAGTGGACAAAAATATCAAAGGTTTGGATAATAAGTTTTTGAAATCAAAAAAAATTATTTTGCCAATTGATGTGATCGTGAAAACTGAAATTTCTAAGAAAAATACAGAAATTAAAATTAAAAAAATTTCAGATGTTTCTGATAATGATTATATTCTAGACATAGGACCTAAAACCATCCTATTATTTTCCAGGTATATAAAAAAAGCGCAGACTATTGTTTGGAATGGGCCCTTAGGAATGTTTGAAGATGATAGCTTTAAGAAAGGAACAGTAGTGATAGCTCATGAAATCGCAGCTCGTTCTAGCGGCAAAGCCTTTGGTGTGGCTGGTGGTGGAGAGACTGTTGAGGCTCTAAATTTATCAGGCATGGGTCAATATATGGACTGGGTATCTACTGGTGGTGGAGCAATGTTATCTTATTTAGCTGGAGAAGATATGCCCGGAATAAATTAATATATTTATTAATAATTAATATAAAAATATGAGCAAAATAATAAAAATTACAGGAAGAGAAATTTTAGACTCTCGAGGCAATCCTACTGTGGAGGCTAAGGTTTTTCTAGAAAATGGTATTTGGGCCAAGGCCTCAGCTCCTTCAGGGGCCTCAACCGGTCAGCATGAAGCCCATGAATTAAGGGATGGCGATAAAAAGCGTTATCGAGGCCTAGGGGTTCTAAAGGCTGTTAAAAACATTAATGGCCCCATAGCTAAGACCTTAATCGGAGAGAGCGCCTTAAATCAAGGGAAAATTGATAAGAAAATGATAAAATTAGATGGGACTAAAAATAAAAAGAAAATAGGGGCTAATGCTATTTTGCCCGTTTCTATGGCTGTAGCTCGAGCTGGAGCGTTAACTTCCGGGCAAGAGCTTTATCAGTATTTAGCAAAATCTTTCGGCTTTGATAATAAAAAATTTAAACTTCCAACCCCTTCCTTTAATGTTTTTAATGGAGGGAAACATGCTGACACTAATTTAGACTTTCAAGAGTTCATGATAGTTCCCAATGTTAATATTACTAAATTTTCTGAGAAACTTAGAATGGGTTCAGAGATATTTCATGAATTGGGTAAGGTTTTGAAAGAAAAACATTTAGACATTGACGTTGGTAATGAAGGAGGATATGCTCCAAATATTGATTCTACAATTGATGCTATTAAGTATATAATATCAGCCAGTAAGAGAGCTGGGTATGATATGGGAATGGATGTTTTTATGGGAACCGATGTTGGATCTTCGGAGCTTTATGATAAAAAAAGAAAAAAATATATCTTTGATTTAGACGGAGCTAGTCTAAACTCTTATGACCTTATTACTCTTTATCATGATTGGGTTAATAAATATTATTTTATGTTTATTGAAGATGGTTTAGCCGAAGATGATTGGGATTCTTGGAAGACAATGACCAAGGAATTGGGTTCTAAGGTTATGTTGATTGGTGATGACTTGTTTGTTACTAACAAGGAAAGATTGAAAATGGGAATAAAAAATAAGGTGGCCAACACTATTTTAATAAAGCCAAATCAGGTTGGTAGTATAACTGAAACAATGGAAACAATAAAATTAGCTCAGGCTAATAATTATAAGCTGATGATATCTCATCGTAGTGGAGAGACCTGTGACGATTTTATTGCTGATTTAGCGGTAGCTGTTTCAGCCGAATTTATAAAATCAGGCTCTTTAAGTCGAGGTGAGAGATTGGTTAAATATAATCGTTTATTAGAAATTGAAGAAAATTTAAGATAATAATTTTGTATGGCTATAGATAAAAAAAAGATGTTAGTGTTTCTATTGATTGATGGCTGGGGGTCTTCTGCTAGTATTGAAAATAATGCCATTAGAAAGGCTGATGTTTCTGGGTTTAAAAATTTAGTAGCTAATTATCCCGCCACAATTATAATGCCACCGAATGTAAAGGTTAGCGAAGGCTATAAGTTGCTTGGCTTAGGCAAGAAAAATATTAAAGAGGATACAGCTAATTTAGGTTTGTCTAAAATAATATCTCGCTCTAATTTAAGTCAATTAAAAATTGCTAATAGCGAAGATTTTCCCTTGATTTCTGTTTTTTTGAATAGTTCTGAGGTGAGGTTTTTGAATGAAGATTGGGTTATTTTTGATGATAAGCCAGACTCTATTAGATCATTTTTGTTTAGGAATAATTTAAATGACAAGCTTATAAAAAAAATAAAGTCAGGTAGCTATAATTTTATCGTTTCGTCTCTCTCTTATATTAGCAAGGTTTTGTATAGTGGTGATTTTGCTGCTATAGTTTCGGCAGTAGAGGAGGTTTCTGTCTATTTAGATAAGATTGCTAAGGTTGTTTTAAGTATGGGGGGGACATTGGTTGTCTCTGCTACTTATGGAGGAGCCGAGGATGTTTTTAATATAGGAACAGGGTTGTCTAATAAAAAAAGAAGCTCCAATCCGGTGCCTCTTATAGTTATCGATCAAAAGTATAAAGGTAGAGTAATTGAGTCAGGGGAAGCCCCTAATAACGACATTAGTTTGCTTTCTCCGGCCGGAGATTACTTGGATATAGCTCCAACGATTTTGAAATTATTGGGACTAAGAATCCCAGAAGAAATGGAAGGGAAGCCCTTGATTTAACAAAAAATAGACTTTAATTTGATAAAATAAAAATAATAACTCCGACCGCAATTCCTAAAAGTATGCCAGCTAAAACCTCAACCTTAGTATGCCCAATCTTTTCTTTTAAGATTGGGTATTTTTCATCCAAAAATTGATCTTCCTTTAGGTCCTTGATGAGAATATTTAATATAGCTCCTTGTTGACCTAAATATTGACGCAATTTCAAAGCATCGTTTATAACAATCACGGCAAAGGCTAGTGTTAGGGCAAACAGAGGTGATTGCATACCTTCAGCTAAGCCAATAATAGTTACCAGAGAGGCAACAAAAGCGCTGTGGCCAGATGGCATGCCGGCATAAGACATCCTGAAGAAGTCTTTGATTTTCATCTTATTCCTTTTTCTTAGAAGTATTTTGATTATTTGAGCGATGCTGGCAGAAATAAAGGGGGTTAAAATTATTATGTATAAATTCATATTTTTATATATCTAAATTAGAAACATTTTTAGCATGAGTTTGGATGAAGTGTTTTCTCTTGGAAACATCATCTCCCATTAACATGTCGAATATTTTATCAGCGTAAGCAGCGTCTTCTATGGTAACTTGTTTGACTATACGAGTGGCTGGATCCATGGTTGTTTCCCATAATTGTTGAGGATTCATTTCTCCTAAACCTTTGTAGCGCTGAATAAATAATTTGTTTGTTTTCTTGGTCTTGGTTTTTTCGTTTTCTTCTTCGTTATTTTCCTCTTGATTTTCAGCATCTTCGCTGGATGGGTCTTCATTAACTTCAGATTCTTCGGGTTCTCCTCCTAGTTCCTTTATTATTTTTACTTTTTCTTCTTCGGTGTAGGCATACTCAGATTTATTACCTTTTTTAATTTGATAAAGTGGTGGCTGAGCAATGTATACGTAGCCATTAGTAATTAGTGGATTGAAGTATCGGAATAACAAAGTTAAAAGTAGGGTCCTAATATGAGATCCATCGACGTCGGCATCGGTCATAATTATTATGCGATGATAGCGTAGCTTTTCCATATCTAATTGTTCGCCAATATTTGTTCCTAATGCAATAACTAAGTTTTTGATTTCGTTATTGGCTAGCATTTTATCTAGGCGAGCTCTTTCTACATTTAATATTTTTCCTCTTAGGGGTAAGATTGCTTGAAAGCGACGGTCTCTTCCTTGTTTGGCGCTACCTCCGGCCGAGTCTCCCTCTACTATGTAAAGCTCGCATTCTTCGGCTTTACTACTGGAGCAATCAGCTAATTTTCCTGGCAGAGTCATTCCCTCTAGAGCTCCCTTTCTTAAAATACTGGCTCGAGCAGTCCGAGCTGCTAATCTAGCTTGAGCTGATAGAAAACATTTTCCAATAATACTTTCGGCTTCTTTGGGGTTTTCTTCCAAAAAGGTGGTGAAGGCTTCGCCAAAGACTTGTTCAACATAGGTTTTTATTTCTGCATTTCCTAATTTTCCCTTAGTTTGACCCTCAAATTGCGGGTTTGGGAGCTTGACACTGACAATGGCGGTTAAGCCCTCTCGAACATCCTCTCCGGTTAGGTTTTCGTCTTTTTCCTTTAAAATATTTTTATTACGAGCGTAAGAATTTAGTGTTCTGGTGAGAGCCGTTTTAAAACCAATTAAATGAGTTCCGCCGTCAATATTATAAATATTGTTGGCGAAGGGTAGAGATGTTTCGTTGTATTCATCGTTGTATTGCAGGGCCACTTCTACCTTGCAATCGTTCATTTCTTTTTCTACATAAAAAACAGTGTCATGTTTAACATTTTTTTGTCGATGCATTGATTTAATGTATGACTTAATTCCACCTTCAAAATAAAAACGATATTTTTTGGGGCTGTGGTCCTTTCTCTCATCTATTACATTTATGGTTATTCCCTTGGTTAGATAGGCTTGTTGGCGTAAGCGATCTAAGATCTTGCCCCAATTAAATTCAGTTTCAGTAAAGATACTAGCGTCTGGTTTAAAGGTAATAATAGTACCTGTTTTTTTAGTTGTGCCGACAGCCTTGATGTTTTTTAAGGCTTTACCTATTTTATATTCTTGAGACCAGATTTTTCCGTCGCGGTGTATTTCGGCTTTTAAGTATTCACTCAAGGCATTCACAACTGAAACACCAACTCCGTGCAGACCTCCGGAAACCTTGTATCCTCCTCCGCCAAATTTACCACCAGCGTGTAATTTGGTTAAAACAGTCTCTAGGGCTGATAGACCGGTAACCTTATGCTTTTCTACTGGTATTCCTCGACCATCATCCTCGACTTTTACCATGCCGTCGCTTAGTAAGGTGACACTTATTTCGCTGGCATAACCAGCCATAGCTTCGTCAATACTGTTATCGGCTACTTCCCAAATAAGATGATGTAGACCGGTGGATGAGGTTGACCCAATATACATTCCGGGCCTCTTTCTAACCGGGTCCAGTCCCTCTAAGACGGTGATGGAATCTGCTCCATAATTGCTTGCTTTTTTCTTTTTTTCTGTCATATTTATATATTTATATTAAATAAAAAATGATAGTTTTCTCATATCTATCTGCTATTATTATATCAAATTTCTATATTTGAGTCAAAATTTTCAGGTTTATTATAACCCCTATAATTAGGATTTTTCTAGGGCTTTCTTTACTCTTACGGTTAATTGTATTATAATTTTATTATTATAATTATTAAGATGTTTTTATGTCTAAAATATTAGTAACAGGAGGGGCGGGGTTTATAGGCTCTAATTTGGTTGATAGCTTAATTAATTTAGGCCATCAAGTTTTTATTATTGACAATTTTTATAGTGGCAAAGCTGAGTATGTTAATAAGGCAGCTACTTTCTATGAAATAGATATTTGTGATAAAAAAGTAGAGGCTATTTTTGCTGCTGAAAAGTTTGATTATGTTTATCACTTAACTGCTCAAATTGATGTTCGTAAGTCAGTTATTGACCCGGAGTTTGATAACAAGATTAATATTTTAGGCTCCCTGAATGTTTTAAAAAATTGTTGCAAATATGATGTTCGAAAAATAATTTTTGCTTCTTCGGGTGGAGCTATTTATGGATTTCCCGAGGAAATTCCGACTAAAGAGAGTTATCCAACCTATCCCGTTTCCCCTTATGGCATTAATAAATTAAGTTTTGAAAAATATCTTAATTATTGCTATAGAGTTTTTAACCAAAGATATGTTGCTCTTCGATTAGCCAATGCTTACGGTCCTCGGCAGTATAAGGGGGGAGAGGCTGGTGTAGTTTCTATTTTTATTGATAATGCTGTTTCTGGTAAAAAAAGCTTTATTTACGGTGATGGGCTTCAAACTAGAGATTTTGTTTATGTGGACGACATTATTAGAGCTTTTATTGCCGCATTAAACGATGAAATAGTAGGAGAATTTAATATTGGTTCCGGTGTAGAGAAAAATTTGATAGATGTTGTATCAGCGATTGAGAATGCCTTGGATCAAAAAATTGAAATTGAATATAAAGAGGCTAAATTAGGGGAGGAGCTTCGTAGTTGCCTCGACTCTTCTTTAGCCCAAAGAGTTTTAAATTGGCAACCGCAAATAGGGTTAGAGGAGGGAATTAAAAGAACTATTGAATGGTCTAAAAATAAACAACAAAAAATATGAAAAATCTTTCGCAAAAAATAATTATTGCTAATTGGAAGATGAATTTGGATTACAAATCATCCATTGCTTTAGCCAGAGGTCTGTTTAAAGCTTTTGATAAAAAATTTATTACTAATAAGATTGTGGTTCTTCCTGACTTTCTGTCATTGGCCGAGATTTGTAAGGATTTTAGAAGTAAAAATATTTCTTATGGGGCTCAAGACATCTCTCCTTTTTCATTGGGAGCATATACCGGAGAAATTTCCCTGGAGTCCTTGAAGTATTTGGGATGTAAATATGTTCTTTTGGGCCACAGTGAAAGAAGGGAATATTTTTCTGATGAAAAAAGCATTGCCTTAAAGGTGGAAAATGTTATTAAAAATAGCGACATTATACCAATTATTTGTGTAGGAGAAAATTGGTCGCAAAAAAGGGCCGGTAAAACATGGAGTATTGTTGAGGCTCAATTAAAAGAAGCTTTCTCTAAAATTAAAAACTTGCGCGGAAAGACTATTATTATTGCCTATGAACCGGTTTGGGCCATTGGTAGCGGTAAGGTTGTTTCAACTACTGATGTTTCAATAGTCCATGGAAAAATTAAAGAATTTATATCTAAAAGGTTCAAAGGATTTTTGCCCGAGGAACTAGGGATTGTTTACGGCGGGAGCGTGGGCCTGGATAGCTATCAGGATTTTTCAGAAAACAATGATGTCTCTGGTTTGTTGGTTGGTGGTGCTAGTTTAAAAATTTCAGATTTTTCAAAAATAATTAATAATTTTTAATTATGTTTAATAATTGGATGTTGTTAATAATAGCGGTTTGTCTATTAATAATATTTTTTATAATTTTTCGTCGCTTTCCGGCCCTGGCGGTTTTAGATGTTGATAATATTCCGGAAGAAAAGGAGAGTAAAATAAAAGAAAAAATAATTAAAGAAAGGATGCGACGTAAACTTTCCTTTATTGATAAGTTTTTCGATGATATTTTATCTTTTTTAGATAAAATATCTTCCTCTTTTTGGTTTCTTTTGGGTAACTTTAGAAAACAAGAAAAAGATAACAAGGATAAAAAAGTTTTTTCTCAAGTTGGGCCTGAAGAAAAGATGAAAATTTTATTAAATCAGTCCATGGATTTAATAAAGAAGGAAGAATGGTTAGAGGCTGAAAAAAAACTTATAGAAATTATTAGCATTGATGACAAAAATTTCTCAGCTTTTTGGGAGTTGGGGGAGGTTTATCGTTTACAGGAGAAGTGGCAGGAGGCCAAGCAAACATTATTATACACCTTAAAACTAACCCAAGCCCCAGACAATAATATTTCCTCAAGCGATGTTTCTAGTGTAAATTATTACTTGGCTTTGATTAATAAGGAGTTAAATGATATTGATGGAGCCCTTGCAGGCATGGCCCGAGCCTTAGAGATAGAGCCTAATAATCCTCGTTATCTTGATTTAATGTTAGATTTATGTATAATTAAAAAAGATAAAAAATTATCTTTAGAGTATTTAGATAAAATTAAAGAGGTTAATCCTGATAATAATAATATTCCAGATTGGCAAAAAAGTATTGATGAAATGCCCATGTAGCTCAGTTGGTAGAGCACTTCCATGGTAAGGAAGAGGTCACCGGTTCAAACCCGGTCGTGGGCTCATAAACGTTTTAGGGTTTTATTTTTTTATAAAAAGTGGTATAATTTAATTGTGAAAATTAAATTATTAAAACTATGAAATCAAAAAATACTATAATTTTTTGTTTGACTTTACTTTTTTTTGTTTTTTTGTTAAATTTAGATCCAGTTTCAGCTAGCGTTAAATTAGAAAATCCTATCGGCACCAATAGCGTTCCAGTTTTGATTGGTCGAGTTATTAATGCTGTATTAGGTGTAGTTGGATCTGTAGCCTTAATAATGTTTATTTATGGCGGAATAACTTGGATGACAGCAGCTGGTAATGAACAAAGTGTTTCTAAGGGTAAAAATATTTTAATGTGGGCCGCCTTAGGGCTAGCCGTTATATTTTTATCTTATGCGCTGGTTACCTTTGTTATCGAAGCTATTGGGACAACTGGTTCAGCTAGTTGATGATAAAGCGATAAGAGAAAAAAATATCTGGGTCGATACCAAAGCGGTCAAATGGGACAGACTGTAAATCTGTTGGCGTTAGCCTTCGCAGGTTCGAATCCTGCTCGGCCCACTGTGGATCGCCGTAGTCGCGTAGCGACGAAGGCGACCCTTATTTAAAAATATGTTAATAAATCCAGATAAAATTGGTAGAAGTTTTTTGAAGATATTTTTAATATTATTCCTATTATTAATTGGGGTTATTATCTTGTTAGCAATTTTATAATTTTATGCCCGAGTTACCAGAAATACAAACTATTTTAGACGGCTTACGCCGTTTTATTTTAAATAAGCCAATTTCTAGATTTGAAATTATTGATAAAAAAATAGCAATCAAGGTTTCGGATTTAGATAAAATTAAGGGCGATGTTTTTAGTGATGCTTCTCGCTTGGGGAAATTATTATATTTTAGTTTTTCTAAAAATGAAAAAAAGCTCTTAATTCACTTGAAGATGACAGGTCAATTAATTTTTTGTTCTAAGGATAGTAGTGATAAGGCGGTTTTGGCTGGTGGACATTCTGACAAAAAATCTCCTAAAATTAATTGTGCAGATTTAAAATATATTCGTTTTAAAGTTTTATTTAAGGATGGCTCGATCTTAGTCTTAAATGATGCTCGTCGCTTTGCCTATGTCCGTCTGGCCGACAGAGAGCAATTTTCTGAAGTTAAGGCAAGATTTGGGCTGGAGCCACTAGACAAAAAAGACCTCACTTATCCTCGTTTTTTGAAATTGATAGAGAAAAGGGGCAGAAAAAATATCAAGGCATTTTTATTGGACCAATCCCTTATTGCGGGTATTGGGAATATTTATGCCGATGAAATTTTATTTGCATCTAAAATTAACCCTTTAAGAAAAGTGTCTGATTTGAATAAGGGGGAAAGAAGGCTCGTGTTTAATAATATTTACAAGATATTAAAATTGGCTGTCGAAAAGAAGGGAACAACTTTTAGTGATTATGTTGACGCTGAGGGCAGAAGTGGTGGATTTTTAAAGTTACTTAAAGTTTATGGTCGTGACGGGGAGAGTTGTTATAAGTGCTCTGGTGTTATCAAAAAAGTGAAAGTTGCTGGCCGAGGAACACATTATTGTCCAAAATGCCAAAAAAATTAAGATCTTAAAGATCATAAAATCTTAAAAATCCCACTCTTTCGTTATTGACTTTTATCTTTTCTCTGCTATAATAGTATTAAATTGCTTATAGGAGTAATTTGATTATAATTGAAAATACATAATATGTCGCAAGATAATTTAATTAAATTGGAGTGTACTGAATGTAAAAGAGTAACTCACAATTCTCATAAAAATAAAAAAACATTAAAAGCAGTTCGCCTAGAATTGAGTAAGTTTTGTAAATTTTGTAAAAAAAATACCCTTCATAAAGAAACTAAATAAAATTAATATTTTTAGATGCGAGACAATAGTTTGTCTAAATATTTCTTTATATTTTTATTAATAGCTATTATAGTAGCTTGTTTTTTCTTGTTCCAGCCTTTTTTAAAAGAGATAATAATTGCTGCTGTTTTGGCCTCGGTTTTTTACACTCCTTATTTAAAATTAAGCCGTTTTTTAGGTGGAAGAAAGAAAATTTCCGCCTTATTGATGTGTCTTTTTTTATTGATAATTATTATTATTCCGATTACTGCCTTAATATCATTTTTAGGTAAGAATTCTATAGTGGCTTATGCTGAGACAGCTAAATTTATAAATAACTCCAGTCAGGGTTTTCAGGAAAATGTTGTTGATCGTTTTGATTTTATTGACTTAGAAAATGATAATATTAAAGATTTTTTTCTAGGAGCGACTAAGGATATTAGTGACTGGCTATCAAAAAGTGCTGGGTTCGTTGTTAAAGGAGCAACTAATTTTATAATTTCTTTGTTGTTAATAATAATTACAATGTTTTTTTTCTTCTTGGATGGAGAAAAAATGTTGAATAAAATAAAAATTTGGTCACCCCTACCCAATAAGTATGATTTACAGCTTTTTAAAAAGTTTAGAGAAGCTAGTTATACTACTATGGTATCAACCTTTGTAACAGCTGGTGTCCAGGGTGTAGTTGGTGGTATTGGTTTTTTATTAGTAGGCTTACCGGCTTTTTATCCGGGATTATTTATAGCTCTTTTCTCTTTAATACCCAATATTGGTTCAATGATATTATATGTTCCCGTGGGTGTTTATTTAGTTTTAGCTGGAGAAGTAGCTAAGGGTATTTTTATTTTAGCTTGGGGATTTTTAATTATTGGTAGTACAGATAATATTATTAGAGTCTATGTTTTATCTGGCAAAGAAAAGATTAACCCTGTTTTTATATTATTTGCATTATTAGGAGGGCTAACTTTATTTGGTTTTTGGGGCTTAGTCTTGGGTCCGCTTATTTTATCACTGGTTGTTACTGTGTTCTATATTTATGAGCTAGAATATAGTAAAACCCTGGAAAAATAATCTTTCATTTGGTATATATTGGTTTTCATGATAAAATAGGGTTTTGATTATTTAAATGATTTATAATTAATTTTTTAATATTATGTTAGGAGAAAAAACAAAAAAAAATTTAGAGGAAGCTTTTGCTGGAGAGTGTATGGCTCGAAGCAAATATGATTATTTTGCTAGTGCCTTTAAAAAAGCTGGTTATGTGCAGATTGCTAATATTTTTGAGGAAACTGCTCGTAATGAAAAAGAGCATGCTAAACTATGGGCCAAGGAATTGGGCTATATCCATGAAGATATTAAGGATAATTTAAAATCAGCTATTGAGGGAGAAAATTATGAACATAGTGATATGTACCCCAGAATGGAAAAAGATGCTTTAGAGGAGGGGCACGAAGATATTGCTAAATTATTTCATGAAGTAGCCGAAGTTGAGGAGGCTCATGAAGCGCGGTATAAGAAGTTATTGGAGAATATTGAGAAGGGAATAGTGTTTAAGAGAGATGAGGTTAAGCGCTGGAAATGTAATAATTGTGGTTATATCCATGAGGGCGAAGGAGCTCCGGATGTTTGTCCGGCCTGTTCTCATCCTCAGGCTCATTTTGAGATTTTTATAGAGACTTATTAATTTTAAAAATATGGCTAATAGAGTTGGAAAAATTTATGTTTGTGAGATTTGCGGGAATGAGGTTGAGTTTGTTAAGGACGGTGGTTCTCCAATTATTTGTTGTGGAGAGCCGATGAAGGAGAAAGAATAGTCTGATAGGCGGATATATTTAATATGAATTAAATATTTAAAGAGAATCGTTTTGGCGGTTCTTTTTATTTTAAATTTAAGATATTTTCATATTGGTTTTGTTATAATTTAGATATGAAAAAAGAAATAAAAAAACAAGCCAAAATACTAAGAAAAAAAGGGCGTTCTTTTCGGGAGATTAGTGAGATTTGTGCTATCTCCAAAAGTACTGCTTCTTTGTGGTGTCGAAATGAAACTTTAAATAAAAAAGCGAGGGAGAGAATAAAAAACTTGGGCGATGTTGGTAGAGAGAAGGGAAAAGTAACCGCTAGAGAAAAGAGAGTGAAGGAGTTAGAATTAATTGATAAAAATTGTTCAGTTTTAAGAAATAAAAAATATAGCATCGATGATTATAAATTATTTCTAGCTTTGCTTTATTGGGGTGAGGGTGGCAAAACCAAGAATCGTTTCAGATTTACTAATTCTGACTCTGAAATGATGAAATCATTTTTGTATTTATTAAGAAAAGCTTTTATTATTAATGAAAAAAACTTTATGCTAGAATACATCTACATGAATATCATAATAAGGATGAAATGATAGATTTTTGGTCCGGTATTACTGGTATTGAAAAAAAACAATTTTCCATATATAATAAACCACATACTGGTGTTAATAAAAAATTTGGATACAAAGGTTGTATTACTGTTAGTTACGGGGATAGCAAGGTTTTTAAAGAGGTTTTTATTATTATCGATCGGTTTATAAAATATATTAATAATGCGGGATTGGTGTAGTGGTAACATATTTGATTCCAAATCAAACGACGTGGGTTCGATTCCTACATCCCGTGCTTGACAAAAATATAGCAATTATGCTATATTTTTTTATTGTCCTTTAATAATATTGTCTCACAAAAATTTGAAAAATGGAGGAGATTTATTTTGTATGCCTGAAATCAGACTCTGATTTCGAAAGACTTTTGAATGAAGTCAGAAAAAGGCAGAGGGTCCAATTTTTTATTAATTCTTCGAATCATGAAGTTTTTCGATTAAAAATCGATGTATTCCTGGAAAGAGTTGCTATCGGGGAAAGATTCGAAATCGAAACAAGTCCTGTGCCCGGCGCGTACTTTATTTTAAGTCGTCACAAGGTGGACCTGGTTGTCTGACCGGGATACATTATTTTTAACAAAATAGTTTTAATACCCTAGAGCTGAATAGTTCTGGGGTTTTTTATTTTTTTCTGCAAAAGCCCCCGAACGAGAGTTCTTTGGTTATTTTTTTGTACAATTTCAATAAAATTTTAATTTTACTTTTATCTTAAAAAATACTATAATAGGGCTATGATTAGCTTGAGATAATACTACTATTGATTCACCACAATATGACAAAAGAAAAAAACAAGGATATTAAAAAAACATTTAGCTCAAAGATTAAAAAAATAAATATTTATTTAATAGTTGTTATAATAGCAACTATTTTTGTTTTACCGATGCTTATCTCTGCCAAGCATTACGCTGGAGAACTAAATGGAAGAATATTATTACAGGTAGAAGAAAATGGTGAAGCTTGGTATGTTTATCCGGGAAACGGTCAACGCTATTTCTTAGGTAGGCCGGCCGATGCTTTTGTTATTATGAAAAACCTATCCTTGGGGGCCAAGCATGATTTTATAGTTAATACAGAGGTTTTTCCTCCTAGGTTAGCTGGCATAATACTTTTAGACGTGGAAAGGAATGGTGAGGCTTATTATATAGATCCGAAAAATTTAAACAAGTATTATCTAGGCAGGCCAGCCGATGCTTTTTCTTTAATGAGAGAAAAGGGCTTGGGAATAAAAAACAGTGATTTGGTTGACATACCAATAGCAGAAATAAATTCTAACCCAATTAAAGAAGAGGCTATATTATCCCCCTATGTAGAGTCGGTTCCTTTCACCACTCAAGCTCCTTTTGGTAATTGGCAGGACCAAAGACAGCAGGATGGTTGCGAGGAGGCATCGGCCTTGATGGCGGTTAAATGGGCTAAAAACGAAAGTTTGAGTCAACAAAAATCTTTAGATGAAATTTTGGCAGCCTCCGATTATTTATTGGAAAAATATGGAGAATATAGGGATGTTTCCTCAGAAGATACGGTTAATTGGATACTAAAGGACTATTTTTCTTATGATAAGGCGGCCGTGAAATACAACATAGAGATTAAGGATATTATTTATGAACTTGGTCAGGGTAATTTGCTTATTGCCCCGATGAATGGCCAGATTATGCATAATCCTTATTTTACTTCTCCAGGTCCTCCTCGTCATATGATTGTTATTCGAGGCTACAACGAAGAAAAAGACGTTTTCATAACCCATGATCCCGGAACCAGATATGGCGAAAATTATGAGTATGATAGCCAGATTCTTTTTGGGGCAATAAGGGATTACCCTACCGGGTACCATGAATTAATTGAAAAAATAGAAAAAAATGTTATCGTAGTTTGGAAGTAGTTTTTTAAATTGTATAATCAAAAAAATGAACAACAATATTTTGAAATATTTCATATTTTTTACTTTATTTCTCTCTCTAATTTTTATTATTGGTATTCAAACTTCCTTGGCGTCCTCTTTGCCTTTTGAGTTGAGAGGTCGTTTTTTAATTCAAGTTGATAATAAAGGGCAGGCTTGGTATGTTGATACTAACAATAATTTGCGACACGATATTTCTAATAATAATTCTTTTTTAGAATTAGCAAAGAATGTTGGTCTAGGTATTAGTAATTCTGATTTACAAAAAATTCCTATTGCTATAAATAATAATTTAATTACAATTGATAGTGATAAAGATGGTCTAGACGATGAATTAGAAAAAGCCATTGGTACGAATCCCTTTAATTCTGACAGTGATGGTGATGGTTATAGTGATAAAACTGAAATCCTACATCACTTCAATCCATCGGGGAAGGGTAAATTATTAATAGATACAAAACTGGCTTCGAATTTAGCTGGAAAATTATTATTACAAGTCGAAGGACAAGGTCAGGTTTGGTATGTTAATCCTGGTGATAATCTTCGTTATTATATCAAAAATCATAATGACCTTTTGAAAATAATTTCTCTTACTGGGCAGGGCATTAACTCTGATAATCTAAAATTAATTATTGATAATAAAGAAATCAAGGCTGGAGCTGAAAAAAATATTAAAATTGATGTCAGTAAAAAGCAAAGGTTGTATTATTATTTGGGAGATACCGAAATCGGATCCTTCCCAATATCTTCTGGCAAATACAGCACTCCAACACCCAAGGGTAGTTTTAAAATTATCAATAAACACCCCAAGGCCTGGTCTTATTTTGGTTTATGGATGCCTTATTGGATGGGCTTAGGAACAGGTAGCTTTGGCTTGCACGAACTTCCAATTTGGCCTAGCGGTTATCGAGAGGGCGAGTCTCATTTGGGAGTTCCTGTTTCGCATGGTTGTATACGTTTGGGAGTTGGTTCAGCTAAGTTTTTATATAATTGGGCGGAAGTCGGAACCCCGGTTTATATTTATTAATATTAATTTCGATAATCTGTAACAAAACAACTATTTTTACGTATATTATTATGTAGGCCTTTAAGCCTAATTTAAAAAAGTATGAATATAAATATTTACAAAACCCATAAGAATTTAGTCGACAGTTACACTGGCGCCTCTTTTATTTGGTTAATGGAAAGACCAAATAATCGCGAAAATGGTTTTGGTAAATATTATTCAAATAAATATATCAATAACAAACATAAAGTACTAATAACATAAGAGATTAAAAAATAACAAACAATAAAATATACATAGACTATAGACAAAAATGAACAACAATACGGAAAATAAAGGGAAGACAGTAATTAGGATGAATAGTAGTAAGATAGAGAAAAAATAGTCAAATAAAGATAAAATATTTGCAAGAACCATCTTCGTGATACGAGGATGGTTCTTTTGCTTTAAAGCGCTTGTTCATTAACAATAATCCACCTAAAACCATTCGTCATGGCTAGAAAAATTATTCTGAATTACGCAATTTTTATGTTGCTGGAGGGCTTGGTTATCAGCTTCTTCTTTGGGACCTACACACTCTTTTTGCTAGAAAAGGGTCTAAGCCTATTAGAGGTTAATCTTCTTAATTGCTCCTTTATGGTGGCAGTATTTCTTTTTGAGATTCCTACGGGAGTAATTGCTGATTTTTTTGGCAGAAAGCGCTCAGTAGTCATTGGTTTATTCGTCTACTCTTCTTCATTTTTGATTTACTTTTTGTCTGATAATTTATGGCAATTTTTGTTAGCTGAAATTATCGCGGCGGCGGCCTTTACTTGTATCTCTGGAGCTCTAGAGGCCTTGGTAGTTGATTCTTTAAAGCACTATGATTATGAAGGAGACTTTGAGCCTGTTTTTAAGAAGGCTGAGATTCGTCAGTTAGGGGTTCTTATTGGCGCTATTATTGGTAGCTTTGCCGGGCAAGTTGACTTGTCTCTTCCTTGGCTACTAAGTTCTCTGGGTTTTATTCTTCTGGCTATTTTTTCTATTTTCTTCTTACGCGAAGATTATTTTAAAAAGTCCTTAAAAAGCACTGTAAATTTTTTAGCGTTACGAAAAATTGCTCGAGACGGAATCGCTTATGGTCCAAAAAATCATCGCATCATGTTCGGGGCTCTTTTTTCAGCGACTCTGGCCTTTGTTGTTCAGCCATTAAATATGTATTGGCAAGTAATTTTCAATGGTTATTTTGGCTTGGAAGTTAAATTTATGGGGTTTATTTTTTCAGGAATTGTTATTTTAACTTTTGTCGGATCTCAATTGTCTGGTTTTTGGCAGAAGATAATAAGGTGCAAAAAGGAGGCAATGATTTCATCTCAACTTATAACATTGTTTGGGATAATCGGTTGTTTATTATTTCTGAATCTTCCTGTTTTCTTAACTTTCTTCTTAATTCATGAAGTTGGACGAGGATTATTCAGGCCTTTAATTCGAGCCTATATCAATAAAAATATTGATAATAAAAACAGGGCAACGGTTTTGTCATTGGAATCAATGATAACTAAAGCTGGGGCGGGACTGGGCTTGGTATTTAGTGGTCTGATAGCTAATTCTTTTGGCCCGTTAGCCTCTTGGTTGGTGAGCGCTATAGTTTTAGCTCTAGCAATTTTTCTCTTTTGGCGAGAGGGCAGAAAAGAAAAATATTAAAAATTCTGAAGGTCAAATTAATTTGGCCTTCTTTTATTAAATTTATAATTAAATAATATCATTGATTTTATTGGTAGATTTTATTATAATATTATTAATTAGTTTGAATTAATTTTTTTTCAATGCCCAATAATCCTCCCCCTAGTTTAAATAGTTTCCCTGTAAATAACCTTAATCGTTCGGCTGGCTTGGGAGCCTCTGGGGCCGGAGGTCTTGGTTTGGCAAAAAACGATTCGCTATCAAAAAATCCTTCCAGTCGTTTAGGGCGCAATCGGTCTAAAAGTGCCTTGGAGCAAATAGATATTAGTAAGATTGGTAGGGGGCGCTTAATGACAGAAGGAACTTATGAAAAATCCTTTGGTTTAAGTAAGGGGGCAGGACTGAAGGGGCAGTTAGGTCAAATGCGTATGGCTGGCAAGCGTAGTACTACTAAAAATTTATCTAGAAAAAACTTAGACCAAATTCATGATTTTTTATCTGGGGCTATTAAAAAAGGATCAGTATCTTCCAGCAGCTATATTAGTCGCAGAGATAAAGCTGATATAATGACTAAATCCCGACAATTGGCCAAGTCTCCTGATAGTAATTTTACCTTGGAAGATAGAAAGGATTTAATAAAAATAGTTGATTCTATGCGTAAACAATATCGGGATAGTATTCTGGGGAGAGCTGACGATAAGTCTGATTAATCAAATTTAATGGTTTTTAAAAATTAGGTAAAAAGAAGTTTCTTTGAGATTTCTTTTTTTATTTTTTCCTTCTTGACATTGATTTAATTTTGACCTAAAGTTATCTAATGTTTTCTTTCGGGAAAACTATATGAAAGAACTTTGACAATTTTTTGAAAAATAAACCATAAAAAAGGAGGTACTATGTTGTCTTTGGAGAATTTGAATTTATTGATTCTGGTTTTAGCATCTCTGACCGCCTTGTCAATGGTGGTTATAAAGAAAAGATGGCTGAACCAACAATTGGTTACTGACCAGGGTATTTTGCTGGTTTCTGGGCACATCCGGACAGCTACCCTGAGCTTTATTAAGAGGCAGTATTCTACTGCTGGAAAAGTAATTTTCTTCATCTTTCTACTTTTGTTGTTTTTGGCTTATGAGGGTTTTTTGACCTACTATACGCCATTTGCAGTTTTAAGTGGGGCTTTCTTTTCGGCTTTATCAGCTTATCTTGGTATGCTAGCAGCGGTTAAGGCTAATGCTATAACAGCTTACGCTACTAAATTAGGCATAAATAAAGCTTTTAAGGCAGCTCTAAATGGAGGTGCGGTAATGGGATTCTCAGTTTGCGGGTTTGGCCTATTGGACTTGGCTTTCTGGTATGGCTTTATAAAGTTTATGAATCCAGCAATGCCAGTTGAAGAGTTGATGGGTATAATAACCCAAACTATTATCACATTTGCTTTTGGGGCCAGTTTTATGGCTTTTTGGGCTAGGGTGAGTGGTGGAATCTTTACTAAATCAGCTGATTCAGCTGCTGATACAGTGGGGAAGGGTGAATATGGCTTGGCCGAAGATGATGCCAGAAACCCTGCTACTATAGCTGACAATGTTGGCGATAATGCTAACGATGTAGCTGGAATGGGACAGGACCTTAATGAATCCTATGTTGGGGGTAATGCTGCCTCTATGGAGGCCGCCTTTTACTCTCATGGTAGCTTTGTAGCCTATTTTGGCGCAGCTATCAGTGTTGCCACTTTGGTTATGATTCCTTTGGCAATTTCTGCCTTGGGTGTCTTGGCCAGTATTATTGGCCTGGCGGCTATTAGGGTAAATGGTCATGGTTTTCGTGAACTGCTTTTCAGTGTCAGAAGGGGAGTTTATCTTACTTCTTTTTTGATAGCGCTGGGATCATTCTTCTTGAGCAAGTACGCCATTGGTAACCTTAGTCTTTTTTGGCCGGTTGTTATTGGACTGCTCACAGGAAATGGTATCGCCTGGGTAGCTGAGTATTACACTTCCACTAATTATCGTCCAGTTAAAAAGCTGGCCGAGAAAGCTACTGGTGGTTATGCTTCAGTTATTGTTGACGGATTGGCCTTGGGCAAGGAGAGTGTACTGGTTACCGCCTTGGTGTTAATAGGTGGAATGCTGGGAGCTTTTTATGTAGTTGGTGCTGGTGATTTTAATTTGGGGATATACGGAGTAAGTTTGGCTGCCGTAGCCATGCTTTCAACCTTACCAATTACATTAACCATTGATGCCTTCGGTCCTATTGCTGATAACGCTCAGGGTCTTCTGGAGATGAATAGAATCGACGGAGATAGGGCTAAAATTGGCAATGACCTAGATTCCCTGGGGAACACCACTGCAGCGACTGGTAAAGGGTATGCTATTGGTAGTGCCGCCTTTGCTGCTATTGCCCTGATCAATGCTCTGCAGCATGTTGTTGAGAGAGCCTTGATTAATTTGAGGGACGTAATTGGTTTTGTTCCGGAGATAGACTTCTCCTTAAATAACATTTGGGTTATTTCAGGATTAATCTTGGGAACTGCTGTTCCGTGGCTTTTTTCTTCCAAGCTTTTGCGAGCGGTTGGTAATACAGCTTTTATAATGATAGCTGAAATTCACCGCCAGATTAAAGAATTGGGAATCTTGGAAGGTAAAAATCCGCCCGATTATCAAAGGTGCGTGGACATCGCCACTAAGGCAGCCCAAAAGTATAGTATACAGCCGGCTATTTTGGTTATTTTTATTCCTACGGCAGTAGCTATTTTAGGCGGACCTGGTATGTTGTCGGCATTTTTGTTGGCCGCTTTGGTTTCATCCTTCGCCCAGGCAGTTTATATGTCTAATGCTGGAGGAGCCTGGGACAATGCTAAGAAGATGATAGAGGCTGGTTTGTATGGTGGAAAAAATTCCTCAGCTCACCGGGCTGCTATCGCTGGGGACATGGTTGGTGATCCCTTCAAGGACACCGCTGGACCATCTCTGAACATCCTCATAAAGTTAATGGTAACGCTATCAATATTGATGGCGCCGTTGACTATGTACTTGCACTACTTGTTCTTCTAATGAGCCCCCTTGAAAAGAGGGCAGAAGTTGAGCGATCCACAATGGGTCGCTTTTTTAATTATTTAATTTTCTTAGTAATTTTTAAGTTTTATGGCAAATAGTTGCCAATACCCTGTTTTTATGGTGTTTAACTGCTATTGACATTTTATATCTAATATGTTATAATATAGTCACACCTTAAAAAGATGAAAATGAAGAAAATGAAGAAAATTATTCTTGGGTTCGTTATTATTTTTTCGATTTTTTTGATGAGCAGTGCTTGCTCAGCCCCCTCAACAGCAAGAGGAAGTAGCTCAAAGAGCCACTTAACTCATGTTAAAAAAACATCAAAGAAATCAAAAAAATTGAAAAAAGTGTCCTGCAGCAAAATGCAGGCTCATAATACTTGGGTGAGGAATGGATCGGCTAGATAGCCGGAAACCTCTTCATCCAAAAAGGCCAATGCATAAGCAAAGGCCTTTTTTTCTTACATTTTTTGTTTTAATACTTTTCTCTTCCTTATTCACTAATAATGTTAAAATTATTGATAACAATATTATTTGAGTCTAAATATTCATATTCTACTTCGGCTGTTAGAGCAATATGTCCATCTTCGTAGTCGATAATTAATTTATTATCATCGATGAAGTCAATGGAGGTGATATAAAAAGTTCCACCTAAAACTTCTTTTTCTGGAGATAAGTCAGAAATGTTTTCACTTAAATATTCAAGAACATATTCTTGCTTCTCTATTTTTGTTAGATTTTCTTCCCCATTTTCAGTGCTGCTCTCTTCTCCATTTTCTTCTGGCAATACACCGTCTTCGGAGATAGGGGAGGATGAGTTGCTAGCAATAACTAGAACTATAATTAAAATTAAGAGCAGGGCGGCTAAAATTAAGGACAGATTTTTTTTAAGCATATTTTTTTTAAATTCATATTAAATTTGCTTTAAAATATTAATATAAATTTATTATTATTTTTATACTTTAACTTTTGTAATAATATTTTAACATATTAATTTAAAAAATAAAAATAAAGAAGGGGAAACCGCAGTTTCCCCTATTTTCAATTCCGTCTGGACTCCAACCAGCATCTCTGGGAAGAGCTCTTTATTCTTCTTGTTTTGGCGCCTTATTATCAAGAAAAAATAGAGCCCCGATTTTCTCGGGTGTTAAAAGCTTGGAAAATCTTGCCTGGAAGACATCAAATTAAGATCGCGAAACCCTAAAATTTTATCTTAACCAGTCTTGACCCCAGTGTTTTGACATTAAACTAAAAGGAATTGAAGTAGTATTATAGCAGTAAAACTTTAAATGTCAACAGTTTTATTTATTTGTTTTTTTTGTTATAATTAAACCAGCAATTAATTATTCAAATTTTTATGAGAATATCTTTTCATGGAGCCTGCCGAGAAGTAACTGGCTCTTGTGTATTAATAGAAACTAAGAAAGTCAAATTTTTATTAGATTGTGGGATGTTTCAAGGGGAGCATTATGCTTTAAATCGCAACTTTGATAATTTTGATTTTAATCCCAAGGAGATTAATTTTGTTCTTTTATCACATGCTCACATTGATCACTGTGGTCGCTTACCAAAACTTTACAAGGATGGTTTTAGGGGTAAAATTTATTCCACCGCTGCGACCAAGGATTTAGTTAGGTTGATGTTAGCTGATTCAGCTCGAATTATTGCCCGGGAGTCAATAGATGCTGGGAGAGAGCCTTTTTACTCCGAAGATGATGCGGCTGATGTTATGAGGTTATTTCACGATCTACCTTATAGCGAGGAAATAATAATTGCCGGCGGAATTAAAGTTCGTCTAAAAAACTCCGGCCATGTTTTAGGATCTTGTTTTTTTGAAATTTGGATTAAGGAAGGGAAGGAGGAAAAGAAAATTATTTTTACCGGAGACCTGGGCAATTCACCGGCTCGAATTATCAGAGATTTAGAAAAAGCTGATGGTGCAGATTTGGTTTTTGTTGAATCTACTTATGCCGGTGTTTCACACGAATCGCGCGAGGATGGCCTTAAGATGATACGAAAAGCTATCATTGATTGCGTTGATAATAAAGGGGCTTTGATGATTCCAATTTTTGCTCTGGAAAAAGTTCAGGAAATTTTATATGAATTAAATACATTAGTGGAGAATAAGAAAATTCCTCACGTGCCAATTTTTTTAGATAGTCCTTTGGCGATAAGAACCACAGAAATATACAAGGATTATGAGTATTTGTATGATAAAGAGTCAATGAAATTAATTGTTTCAGGTGATGATTTATTTGACTTCCCGGGCCTAGAATTCACTATGACTCCGGAGGACTCTAAGAGGATAAATAATTTACCCCGTCCTAAAATTATTTTAGCTGGTAGTGGAATGTGTACTGGTGGTCGCATTCATTATCATTTAAAATTTAATTTAGATGACCCTAATAGCCATTTATTGTTAGTGGCCTATCAGGTTAAGGGGTCCTTGGGTCGTAAAATTATGACTGGGAATAAAACTGTTAATATAGACAATCAAAATATTCCAGTAAAAGCTAAAGTTTCGGTGATAAATTCTTATTCAGCCCACGCTGATCATCGTGCTATCTTGGATTGGTTAAAAAAGATAAAGAACCCTAAGCCTAGACATATATTTGTTATGCACGGAGAGGAAGAGGCTAACGAATTATTAGCTAAAGAAATTTCCAAGAAAATTAAAACCCACCCAATTATTCCTGAGTACGGTCAATTTTATGATTTTTAAACTTTAATTTATAAATATTAATTAAGTATTATGAAAAAATTAATCTATAAGCCTTTTCTAATTTTTCTAATTTTAGCCTCCTTGGCTGGACTATATTTTATTTTTAAGCCTTTTTTAATAGAAATAATTATCGCCACAGTGTTGGTTTCGGTTTTTTATAGATGGTATGAAAGATTGGCTAAAACTTTGTGGAACAAGAAATATTTAGCATCCTTTATTATGTGCTTATTATTATTAGCAGTTATAATAATTCCGGTCAGTAGCCTAATAATTTACGCTAGTAAAAAAGCAGTCGTAGCTTATGAGGGGGTAAACAGTGTAATGACTAAGGCTGATTCTTTTCAGTATGGCTTTTTAGAGAAACTTGATTTTGATGATAATACTAAGGGGGCAATTAGTGGTTTCATTGTTGATGTTACTAAAAATATTAGTGATTGGCTGGTTAGCGGGGCAACCCTTATTGCCAAGCAAACAACCAGTTTTATTGTCTCATTGCTTTTAATACTTTTAACAATGTTCTTCTTTTTTGTTGATGGTCGCAAGATAGCTGAAAAACTAATCTTATTATCCCCCCTGCCCAATAAGTATGATTTAGAAATTATTAAAAAGTTTCGCCGGGTCAGTCAGGTTACTCTTGTTTCTGTTTTTGTTACCGCCTTTTTTCAGGGACTCTCTGGAGGACTTGGTTTCCTTATAATTGGTTGGCCCTTTGTGTTTACTTTTATTATTACTGGATTTTTATCGCTCATTCCCTTTATTGGAGCCTCCTTGTTTTATTTTCCAGCTGCTATTTATCTAATAGCAACCGGTCAAATTTGGCAGGGAATTTTTATCCTTATTTGGTGGTGGTTAATTGTAAACGGTCTCGACGAGGTTTTGCGAGCCTATATTATCAAGGGTAGAGCCGAAGTTAATTTTATTTTTGTTGTCTTCTCGGTTTTGGGTGGTATTTCTCTCTTTGGTTTTTGGGGCGTAATCATTGGTCCGATGATCGTGGCCCTAGCCATAACTATACTTCATATTTATGAACTAGAATATGATGGTGGTTTAGAGAAGTGATATTAAAATAAAAAAAAGACTCGTTAAAGTCTTTTAATCGTTATGGAGTTTAGGTTCATCGACATTTTATTTGTCGATATGTTCTCCATTATTATTTCCTTGGGATTTAGAATTGAGAATCTTATTCTCAAGATCTTTTTCTTGTTTTCCCAGTCGGGACAGATATGCCAATCTCGTTGGTATATCTTTTTTTGGTCTACGAAGAAAATGTTAAACATTATTTCGCAGGCCTCCCGCAGATTTGCTCTTCTCCATCCTTTAGGGCTGGACATGAGCCTTCTGGCGTCGCTTATAAAACCGAGGTTCCGACGCTTTATCTTCACCAGGTAATAACCTGGTTGGTCGACCTTTTCAATCATGTTTTCATTCAAGCTACTAAAGCTGAATTTGAAGCCCTTAAAAGACATGGCCTTGGATTGCTCCAGAATAGATATACCGCTCAAATAGATGATATAATAATCATTGGCGATATAATTTTCAATGTCTTTCTGGTATTTTTCGGGGAATAGGCATTCTTCTGCCTCGTTTTCACGTACTCCCCAGATTTCCTCTGTATCGCTTCTAGATATGATATTAACTAGGTCTACCACGTCCTTATATACATACTTTTCCATATCAGTGGCCTTTATTGTTAGTGTACTACTTGTTTGTTATTACTTTATATACTAAAATGATAATAATGTCAAATATATGTCAAATTTAAAGTATAAGAAAATATTATTATTGGGGGTGGCTTTATTTTTGCTAGTAGCGCTATTTTTAATAAATTTTGCCTTTAAGGACAATAAAGGCTTTTTTAATATTAAGGGAAAAATCATTTCTCAGGATAATTATATTAAAAATACTAATAATGTTTCTGATTTTTTAGAAGAAGTCGATGCAATAGATGAAGTCGCTATTCCCATTAAATTATTATTTTTTGGAGACCTAATGTTGGATCGTCATGTGGGAGAGAAAATTAATAAATATGGTTTAGATTATTTATTCGAAAAGTTAGAGGAGGAAAATTTTACCTCCTCTTATGATATAGTTGCCGCTAACTTAGAGGGCGCGGTAGCAAATAACGGGGAGCATTATCGTCCTCATAATTTATATGATTTTTCTTTTTCACCGCAATTAATCGAAGGGCTAAAAAAATATAACTTTAATTTTTTTAATTTAGCTAATAATCATTTGTCAGATCAGGGACAGCAGGGCATTGAAGAAACTTATCAAAATTTAAGTGATTTGGGTTTTTATTACTTTGGTTGTCGCGATGCTTTTTTGTCACCGTCAGAAGGATTATTAGAAGTGGAAATAGGGGGTAGCCAGCCAGTTTTATCGGAAGAAAATTGCTCTGATATTATTGTGAATGTGAAAAATAAAAAAGTTGCTTTTTTGGGATTTTCTATGGTTTATAAAAATATAGATGAAAATGATATAATTGAAAGGGTTAAAAAATTAAAAGAAAACAGCGACCTTCTTATAGTTAATGCTCATTTTGGACTTGAATATCAGGCGAAGGCTAATAATGGTCAAGAGAATTTGGCTAGAAAAATGATTGATAATGGTGCCGATGTTATTATTGGGCATCATCCTCACGTTATTCAAAATTATGAAATATATAAACAAAAACCAATATTTTATTCTTTGGGAAATTTTATTTTTGATCAATATTTTTCACCTGAAACTCAAGAAGGTTTGGCGGTTTCCATTACCCTAGAAGAGGACCAAGATATTGTTAGTGAGGTTTATAAAATTAAAACCAAGGGGAGTAGAATTGAAGAAATTATAAAAATGCCGTAGTTATTGCCCTATTTATTCAAAGTGCTATAATTAAGTATGATATTTTGTGATTATTTTTAATAAATAATAAGATGAAAGAGAATAATAATTTCATTAATAAGGACTTGCCTTGGGAGAAGTCAGGAGATCCAAAAGGGTATTCCAGGGAGGAGCTTAAAGATAAGCTAGAAAATAATAAAGGGCTGGACAAGGAGTTCGCTTTATATTTAATTGAGGGTCGCATGGAATACAAGGTGATTGACAGCTTAAGAAATTTTAGTGGCCTAGACCAGGATGTAGCCTTTAAATTAATTGAAGCTGGTTGGGGAGATGTCGTCGCCCATAACTTGGGAAAGTTTGAGGGAATTAATCATTTAGAAACAGCTTTAAAATTAATCGAGATTGGCAAAGGTGATGGTGTGGCTGGTAATTTAAAAAATTTTCAAGGTTTAGATAATGAAATAGCAATAAAGTTAATTGAGAGCAATTTTCGTCGCAAATTACCTCGTGATTTAGACAATTTTTTGGGTAAATTTCATGGGCTAAGTCACCAAGAAATAGCCCTGAAATCAATTGAAAATAGCCCAGGCTATAAGGTGGCCCATAATTTAGATAAATTTAGCGGCCCTTTAGATTACCTGCAGATAGCTCTAAAATTAATTAATTCCGATCAGGGGGATAGCGTTGCTTTTAATCTAGAAAAGTTTGAGGGTTTGGATCACCTAGAAATAGCTTTAAAATTAATTGAACTTGGTAAGGGTGATAGTCTAGCTAATAACTTGGAAAAGTTTGCTGGAATAAATCATCAGGAAATAGCTTCGAAGTTGCTGGAAGCTGGCCGGGGAGATAGTGTAGCTCATAATATAAAAAAGTTTAAGGGTATTGATAGAGATCTTGGGGAAAAACTGATTGATTCATTATTAATCGATAATGATTATTCGTCTAGCTCTTCATTCGGTCTTATTTCAGAGGTTAATAATTATTTTAAGCCACATTTGGATAAATTTGTTTCTAAGACAGAGGAAATTTTTGGATCTTTTGCCGATTTAGATTCTTATTTATTAATTAAAAAAGTTGGCGAGGGCGATGATGATATAATTAAAGAATTAAAAATAAAGAAAGGCGGTAATGATGGTTTAAGAGAGATTAGGGAGAAAATAAGTGACTTTAAAAATGACGTTATCTCAGAAGATTTTAATCCTCAGTACTTGCTAGAAGAGGAAAATAGGTCTGTTTATCTACCATATTTTAAAAAATATATTAGATTTGAAGAATCGGAATGGGGTGATAGTGATGAAGATAGCCTGGTTAACATTATTCGTCAATTTTTGGATTACAAAGGGAGAGGGGAGCTAAAACCACTTAATCCCGAATTTGTTCGTAGTGAAGTATTAAGTATAAAGAAAAGTGATGTGGAGGCTAGGGAAAAATATGAATTCAACGAACATTTCTTGAAACGATTTAATGTTTTAATCAATTCTATTAAAGAGTCTAAAAAATTATATAATGAAAAGTTTCCTTTAAGTAATTTGGTTAAAAAAATTGAAGAAAAAAGAACCACCGTAGTTGATGAGTTAAAAGAAAAATATGAAGGGACGCCGGATCCTCGAGCCAGAGAGGCTATTAATAATAAAATAAAATTACTGGAATCAATTAATGTCAGGAACGTGAAAAGTTTTCAGGATAATTTTTCAATTTTAGCCAAGGTTAAAGAGTTTAATGAGTTACTGAGGCAGGTTGTTTTTTTGATAAGTTTTACTAAAAATAAACAGAGCTTAAATTATAATTTGGACTTTATTAATAAAGATAAACCTAGTCTAAATGATATTAGCTGGGTTTTAAATTTTATTGATCATATAACCAATCAAGAGGTTGTAGGAAAATATTTAACTGATCACAAGGCTTCTAAGTCATTACGTGAAATAACTTCAACTAAGGCAATATCCGAAGAGATGTCTTTGATGCAGAAACAGGGAAGTGATTCTGGGGCAACAACTAAATTACAGTTTATTCCCACTAGGGGGATATTAGCGGAGTTCTCTGGTGATATTTCTGACTCTTGTTGGACATCTAAGTACGATAGTGTTTTGAAGGAGTTTCCTAATTTCACCCCAATTATTATTAGGCAAAATCCGGAAACGAAACACGAGAGATTAGCAGGAGCCTTTATGTTGATTGAAACTAAATCTGAGGAAGGAAGACCTCTGTTGGTTGTAAGGGGTTTAAACCCGATTGAAAACGTGATTAATTCAGTTTCGGTTGATGATTTTTATAAAAAAACAATTGAGTATACAAGGGACCTAGCTAAAAAAACAGGTAGGGAAGTAGCGATTGTTATTGATAATCATTGTGGAGGGGCTGCCACCAATAGACCTGCTTTATATCAATACTTAGAGAGCCTCTCGTCTAGACTTGAGCCGGTAGTTTTGAATTCAAAAGATGACACCTATTTTAATGATTACGACATTGTTGATAGCACCTATTTAGTTAAGGGTGAAGGGGAGTAGAATTGAAGAAATTATAAAAATGCCGTAGTTATTGCCTTATTTATTTAAAATTGCTATAATGTATATATAAATAATAATTAATTCTTTATCAATTATTATTAAAAATAATTAATTAAAAATTGACTCTAAATTAATTCGCTTGAATTTATTTTTAAGTCAATGAAAAAAAAATTATGACAAAAGCACAATTGATGACTACTCTAGCCGAGAAAACCGGTATGAGTAAAAAAGATGTTGTTGGTTTCATGGAGACTTTAACCTCTATGGCTTACAGCGAAACTAAAAAGAGTGGTGAATTCGTTTTACCAGGATTCGGAAAATTAGTTCTAGTTAACAGAAAGGCTAGAATCGGAAGAAATCCTGCTACTGGAGAACAAATTAACATTCCTGCTAAAAGGGTTGTTAAATTCAAAGTTTCTAAGGTAGTTAAAGACGCTATTCTATAATATTAATTGATAAAGGATCCAAAAAAAGTAGCCCGTGTGGGCTACTTTTTTTATTTAATAGTTACAACCTTCTTTTTAAATTTATCAACGTATTGTCCTAGGCCTTGGGAGTAGAACTTGTTTCGTAGCTTGGCGTTTTCATGAGAAAATTCAATTAAAGAAGACAGGCGAATGGCATAACGATTGCCCGAGACTTTGTAGCGTAATTTCTTACTTTTAATAGCGCGACGAATAGTTTTATTATCAACCCCGGCTAATTTAGCTGACTCTGAAACTGATAACCAGATTTGTTTATCAGTTTTTTTAGGCGCAACTTTTTCCGGAGTAATGTCGTTTTGAGGGTCAGTCATAAAATTATTTTAAGTATTTATATATTATAGAAAGAGGTCGTTTTTGTCAAACTTGCTGTTCTTGCCTCTCTGTTTAACTTGTGCTATTATATATTCAAATAAGAATAATTTTTAAAGTATTGGGCTAGCGTCTTATATTTTGTTTTTGTTTTATTAAGATAGTTTAAAATCAATGAATTTAAGTATAATCGAAAAATTAAAACAGAAGAATCTTAAAGATCGTATTAAGAATCGCGATCAGTCAGCTTTTGAGGAATTGTATGATAAAAATGTAGATGACATTTATCGTTTTATTTATTTTAAAATTGGTAAAAAGGATGAGGCTAGTGATTTATCTTCGGCTGTTTTTTTAAAGACTTGGGAGTATTTGCAAAAAAATAAAGTTACTCAGAAAGAGACTTTGCGGGCTTTGGTTTATAAGATTGCGCGTAATGTAGTTATAGATTATTATCGCAGTAGTAAAAGTGAAAATCTATCCCTAGACGATGACAATAATAGAATAGATGTTGTAGACGAAAGTTATGATGTTGAGACTGATATTAGCGACAGGGGAGATGTTGATAATTTGATGGAGAAAATGATGGAGTTAAAAAACGAATATCGTGAGATTTTGTTAATGCGCTTTGTTAATGATTTAACATTAGACGAGATTGCCGAGATTACTGGCAAGAAGAAAATAAATATCAGGGTTCTTTCGCATCGAGCTGTTAAAGCCCTCAAGGAAATTATAGATAAGGATATTTAAGTCCACAAATTTGTGGACTTATCTTAATAAAAATCAATAGAATAAGGCCTTCTGTAACGTTTTTGTCTTTATTACGTATACTATAGTGTAAGACAAAAATATGACAGATAAAAAAATATATCAACAATTAAAGGAATTAAAGGCTATTGGCCTAAGTGATGAGTCAAGAAAGAGTCACAAAGATGTTTTATTTTCCCAGATTTCTCATACTTTTAATAATGACACTCAATTATCTAAACAGAATTTATTTAATTTCAAAAATGTATTTTCCTTGGTCTCCCAGCCATTATTAGTAGTAGCTGGGATTTTTGTTTTTTTACTAGGATCTTTAGTTCTTGGTAGTGGATTGTATTCAAACTCCAAGCCCAACGATTCATTATATATCGCTCGAGTTATTTCTGAGAAGGCTAGATTAAATACTACTTTTTCCCAGAGTGATCGTGATGCCTTAGCTTTGAAATTTGCTAGTAATCACGCTATGGATATCGCGACTATATTAATGGATCCAGAATTTAATACCGAAGAGAATAGGGAGCAAGTGGAGAAACTTAGTGCCAGTTTCCAAAGTGAGATGTCTAAAGTTAAAACTCGCATAGAAAAAAATGATACATCATCTGCAGGTGTTATTTCTGAGGCAGAGGAGGTTGATGGTGGAATAGTCTCTAGCGCTACATCACTAAGGGATGATAACGGAGTTTCTATTCATATTTCTGAGGTTGACTCTAGCGAAGACACTGAGGTTGATACTCTAGTTGATTCAGATTCCACAAATTCTAGTACGGACCCGGACATAGTTACTGATAATGGTACTACCAGTTCCGAAATTGATGTTGTTTCTTTATCCGAAGATGTTAGTGATAGTGTTGAAAAATTAAGCGGAGTTAAGGACGGCCAGGAAATTATTGCCGAGATAGAAGAGCTTTTTGCTGAAGGACGCTATAATGAAGTTATTTCTAAACTAGAACAAGTTGGCGATATCGTCAAAAAATAGATAGTAGTGATTGGTTAGGAGATTTTTGTCTTTTAGCCAATCTCTATTATTAGGGATTCGTTGCGACCAGCAAGGTCGACTTCTCGGGTGAGAAGGGTGCAATGTTGAAAATAAATTTCGTTTCTTTGAAAGTTGAAAATTTGAGAACAAAAGGTTAGCCGTAAAATTTTTCACAAATAGATCGGTTAAGCTTTTCTCCGCACGCTTATGTAAATAAGGGTCGGAGTTGTGAAAAATTATCCTGCTGTTTCATGCTTATGGCAAATTAATTTTTCCCTACAAAATCACTTTTATTTATAAGAGTGTGCGGGGGAGCGGGATCCTGATCGATTTATTCAGGAATTTTTCTCAGCTAATTAATTGAACTCAAAAATAGACCGACGAAGAGACCAATCATATTGTCCTAGAATACAATTTATTGTTTCAAGGATGATACTTAAAAAAACTTATATGACAAAATTACGCAAATTTTTCGTATCTTCTGTCATGGTAATGACTGTAGTTGTTATGAGTGGTTTAACTGCTCCTATGGCTACAAATGCTGCTGCTTCTGCAGGTGACCTGATTAAAAAAGATGGTCTTTCAGCTGTTTATTACTTAGGCGAAGATGGAAAAAGATATGTGTTCCCGAACGAATCTACTTACAAATCATGGTACAGTGACTTCTCTGGAGTTGTTACTGTTTCTGCTGATGAATTAGCTAGCTACCCATTGGGCGCTAACGTAGTAGTTCGACCTGGAACATTCTTAGTTAAAATTACAACCGATCCTAAAGTATACGCTGTTGAATCTAACGGTACTTTAAGACACGTACAAACTGAAGCTGACGCTATTGCTCTATACGGTGCTAACTGGGCACAAAGAGTAATCGACGTAGCTGATTCTTTCTTCACAAATTATACTATTGGAACTCCTTTGGCTTCTAACGAAGTACCAGAGGGAACTTTAGTACAAAAAAGTGGTGAAGGAAATATTTATTACTATGATGGCACTGATTATCGTCTAATTGAAGACGAAGTTGCTTTCTTAGCTAATAGATTCCAATTCGGACATGTTATTACTTACAATAACTTCACTGCTAGTGGTTCAACAATCACAGGTGCTGAAGCTGGTATCACTAAGACTTCACAAAGTGGTGCTACTGGTCCAGTTGTGACTGGCTCAGGTTTGGTGGTTAGCTTAAGTTCTAATACCCCAGCATCTCAAAATATTCCTAGTGGGTCTTCAGTTGAATTTTTAAAATTCAACATGACAGCTGCTAATGATGGTCCGGTTAATGTTTCAAGCATTAAATTGACTGCTGATGGTCTAAGTGACGCTCAAAACATTGATTCTGTTACTTTTTACGATGGTAATATGAAAATTGGCACCTCTAAGAATATAAATTCTGACAGAGAAGCTATTTTTAATTTTGCTAATCCTATTTATGTAGCAGCTGGTACAACTAAAACTTTAACTGTCAAAGCTACTATTGCTGTTAATACTGGAACATACGGACTAGGTATTGTCAGCGCTTCAGATATTATTTCTTCTGGCGCTACTGTAACTGGATCATTCCCTATAAATAGCAACTTAATGTCTGCTGTTTCTGCTTCGCTGGGTACACTGCAAGTAACTAGTGCTACTGCGATCACAAACACTGTAAGCTTTGGTGAGGACAACGTTTTATTATCAGAATTTGCCCTAAGAGCTGGCAGTAATGAAGATGCGTTACTACAATCAATCACTCTATATAACAGCGGTACAAACTCTAATGATATCGTTGATAATCTAAAATTGATTATTGATGGTGAAGAAGTTTCCACTGGTGTATATGCTGATCGTTATGTAACCTTCACTCTAAACAATTATAAAATTGAAAAGAGTGATACTATTTCAGTTGAAGTGAGAGGTGATATTGGCACAACCAGTAATAATGATACCATTAAGATGTATATTAAGGAATCTCTTGATGTAGTTGCTGTTGGTGCAACCCATGGCTTTGGTTTAACACTTACTAATACTGTGTTAAATTCTGCCATTTCAACTGTTACCATTCAAACTGGTGATTTTTCCATTGATATGGACAAGGCGATTACTCCAGCTAGAGATGTAAAAGCTGACACTAAAGATGTTGTTTTAGCTACTATTAAAATGACTTCAAATGGTGAAAATGCTACTCTAACTGGTATTGCTAATACTGGTTTTTATGTAACTTATGGAACTGGAACTACTACTCAAATGTTAGAAAATGTTAAATTGGTGGATAAATCTACTGGTGGTATTTATGACTTAACTGCTGCCACATCTTCAACTTCTACTCAGCTAACATTAGATGATGAAATTTCATTAGTTAAAGGAGTTACCAAAACCTTTGAACTTAAGGCTGATATTTTAACTGCTGCTCCAGAAAATCAAACTTTTGCGGTTACTTTAGCAGGATCTGCTATGACTATCGAAGGGGATGTCTCTGGTGCAAATATTTCTAATATTACTCCAAGTTCAGTTACTGGATCTATTATTACTGTTAAAGCTGCTTCCTTAACTGTTACTCCAACTGCCTTGGTTTCTACCAATGTTGTTGGTGGTGCTAACAGTGTTATTGTTTATCAGGCTAAAGTAAAGGCTGGTACAGCAGATGGTGTTAAGATTCAATCTGTAAAATTAACTTCAGCTACTAGTTCAGCTGCCACTTCTGCTTTTACAGATAATAATATAACCAAGTTAAGCTTGTGGTTAAATGGCAAGTTGTTGAAAGAAGTTTCTAATCAAATTGCTAATGATTCAACCACAACTAATGGAACTATCACTTTCAGTTCATTGAATACTGCTAATTATACTATTCCTGCTGGGATGGAGTATGATCTAGTAGTAATGGCTGATTTTGCTTCAAGCTTAATCGCTGGTGACTTTAAATTGAAAGTAGATGCTCCTGCTGATTGGACAGTTAGATCTGTTGATGGAAATAAAGTAGTTACCCCAAATGACGGTGATGCAACTTCTAGAGTTGTCACTGCTGCAACCAAGGGAACATTAACTGTTTCATTGGTTACTACTGACTCTAAGGCTAGTCGTGATTCATATGTTTTAGCTGGCTCTGAAAGTGAGGCTGGTCGTTATCTTGGTGAACTGAAGTTCGTTACCGCTAAAGAAGCTATTAAAGTAGAAACTTTGACTTTAACTGCAACTTCAAGCTCTTCAGCTTTTAATGACGATATTGAATCAATCAAATTGGTAACTGCTGATGGAGTTGTTATTGCCAGCGCTAATGTTACTTCTGCTGGGCATGCAACATTTGATCCTTTTAATGTAGTATTTGACGCTGATAAATCAACATCATTATTCATCGCTGTTGAGGCAAAGGGTATTAATGTTAATGAGGATCCAACATCTACAGCTGACCATGGTGATCACATCACCTATGCTCTAGGCGCTGTTACTGCTAAAGGAAATCTTTCTGGGGAAACTATCAATGTTACAAATAGCGGAGGCGTTTCTAAGAAGGCTACTATTGTTGGCTCTAAATTAATATCTATTACCAATGCTATGTCAGATGGAACCTTAACTGGCGGCACAGGTAAAATATTAGGTAAGTACACTCTTGTCTTCGATAATGGTGTTAACAGAGATAATGCTAATGAAGCTATGAAAGCTGCTTTATCAAGCATTAAGATAACTTTCTCTAACACTGCAACTGTAACTGCTCCTTACTTATACATCGAAGGTCATGCTTCAAATAAAGCAACCTCAACTGGTGTTGTGAGTGGAAGTGTTACGTTTACAGATAATCTAGCTAACTTAGTAGATAGCGGAGAAATTGACGGATCTGTTACTATAGTAGTTGCTGGTCAGGTTACTACATCTGGTGAAAACCAATATGTACAAACTTCATTAGCTTCTTTAGGAGGTGACGTTCAATATTATGTTGACGTTGATAATAGCTCAGCATCAAATGGAAGTGAGTCTATTACTTCAATGTTGATTAATGTTAACGATGTTAATGGAGCTACTTTGAGTAACTAGTTCTATGTGTAGATAAGTTTTTCTCAATTTTTCTTTAATATAAATTGTAAAAAAAGAAGGTCCCCTCGGGGGCCTTCTTTTTTATTTCAGCCTCTTGCTTTTAAAAAATTTACCTAAAAATTATTATTTCTTTAAAAAGAATTTATCCCTTTTTTGCTAATATTTTTATTATCTAATAATTAATAAAAATATTAAAGATTGATTAGAAAAATTAATAAGATTTCTATTGATGATTTTGAGGTTATAAAGAATAAAATAAAAGAGTTTCTATAAAAAAACGACTCCTGCTTCAAAAAAGCAAGAGTCTCGGAGTTGCATTAATATGCGAACCAATTATGTTTTTACTATAGCAAATTTTTCCAGAAAATACAAGGGCAAAAAATACTTAATTATATTAGTAATATCTGGTTGTACGAAAAAATCGTACAACTGATTTAAATAAAAAAAAGAGAATGGCGCAACTATCCGGAATTTCCGGACAGTTGGACTTAAAGGTATAAATATTTATAGAAAATAAAATAATCTTTCAGCATGCTGTAATTCCCAGCCTACTGAAAAATATTGAAAAATAAGCGCTTGCTTTTTTATAAAAAATTTGCTATAATATTAACAGTGATATTTGTGAGGACATTTGTTCTCTCGCGGTCAAGTTAAAACTGCAGACAAATATCATGACAAAAGAAGTTTTTAGTCGCATCTCAAGTCTCCCTCGTGGAAGACTTTTTTTGTTTTTCTTGAGATTGAACAATTTTTCTTCTTCCAGAAAGGTATAATACTCCAAAAATAGGGGTTATTATTTTCTATTTTTTTAACTATTATTTTTAATCTTACCTTATCAATAATAGCTATAAAAGCAAAATAAGTAACCCTTTTTTCTTTTTCTTTCCATTCTCCTGATATTTTTATTTTTTCTATATTTTCTGACTTCTGAATTTCTTGAAGGGTATGAGACATTTTTATTATTAATGGTGCTAGCTGAATAAATTTTAATCTTATATATTGATCATTTTTTGGTCTAGATTTATTCCAAGACTTCATTTTTATATGAGATAATCCTTTGGCGTTAAAGCTCACCAAGGTTTTTAAATATGGGCAATAAACTTTCTCTATATTCTTGTAAAACTCCTCAGCCTCTTCTTTAGTGTTTTTAAAAATATCTTCATTAGTATTTGTCTTATTCCTCATAATCATATTTATTATATATAATTAATTTATTGTATCAGATATGTATTAAATATATTTTAAATTAAGTATAAAAATAATATAAATATTTCAATTATTTGGTAAATATTAAAAATATTAAAAAAATAAAAAATAAGCGCTTGCTTTTTTATAAAAAATTTGCTATAATATTAATATACATACGAAGAGGGCCTCAAAACATTGGCTTTGCCTAAGTGGAGACTCCCTTTTTAACAAAAGCCACTAGTTTTCTAGTGGTTTTTGTTTTTTAATTAATTTTAATTTTATTTTATATAAATAATCAAAATATTTTCTACCTAATTTTTTATATAAAGAAGATGCATATTTTCTGTTTGGAAATAATATTTTTTCAAACTTATCCTTTTCTATTAAATAATTAACCAATTTAATATAATCACCATCACCCGAGATCAAAACTATTTTATTAAATATTTCTTTTTCACAGATTTTTTTCATTGCATCAAATATAATATCACAATCAATATTTCCTTTCTTTTTGCTGGTCATGGATGACAAATGATTTTTAAATATTATTTTGTAATTGCAATTTTCTAATTTGTTATAGATATTTTGATTTAAAATATCCCTATAGCCTACATAATAATAAACATCTTTAATTTTATATTTTTTCTTTAAGTATTTTCTTAATTTTTTAAAATCAATAACCCAAGGTTCATCTTCTAATTTTGTGCCAATATATAAGTTTTGACCATCAATAAAACATAGATTATTTTCTTCCATAATTATTTATTACATATAATTAATTTATTGTATCAGATATGTGTTAAATGAATTTTAAATTAAGTATAAAAATAACATAAATATTTTTATTTTCTTGTTTTTTTATCTAAAAGTGTATTATAATATTAACAGTGATATTTGTAGGGTCTTGGCTCTCTCACGGTCTTCTAAAACCGTAGCAAATATCATAATAAAAGAAGTTTTCAGTCAGACTGCAAGTCTCCCTCGTGGAAGACTTTTTTTGTTTTTCTTGAGATTGAGCAATTTTAAAAAAATAAAAACCACTAGAAAAACTAGTGGCTTTTATTAAAGAGGATCCTTTGTATTAAAAAATACTTCGGTGCCTTCTTCGTATGGATGTTTTTACTATAGCAAATTTTTCCAGAAAATTCAAGAAAAAACTGTTTAATTATATTGGTAATATCTGGTGGTACGAAAAAATATTACAATCAGCATGCTAGAATTTCCAGCCTACTGGATTAGGGTGTTTTCGTGGTCCAAGTGTACGAAAAAATCGTACGATTAAAATTTTAGCTTATATTTATCTTTGATTTATAAAATATTCATCAAGCTTCTGTTACAATAAATCTAGTTTTGAGTAGTTATATATTTTTTTAAAATAATGAAATAAAAAAACCCATCGGGTTCGCATGAGCTTTACGGCTTAGAGGCGCGATGGGCAACGACTCTCATTGTAATCTATTCTTTCAAAAAACACTATATTGACATATTTTATTTCATAAGCTATAATAATGATAGCTATTATTTTAATATAATTATATGATTAATAAAAAATCTTTAGGTAACAAAATTAAGGCTTTAAGAGAGTTCGAAGGAATGAGCCAAGAAGATTTGGCCCAAAAAGTAGAATTATCCAGAGTGGCCATATCTCAAATTGAACAAGGCAATAGAAATGTTGATTTTTTAGAATTAGCCAAAATAGCCCAAGTTTTTAAATTAAAAACCGATTATTTTTTAATAGAGGATGAATTGCCCAATATCAAACCAACAAAAGAACCGAATAAAGCTAATAAGTTTAATCCCAAAAAACTCAAAAATGTTATTTTGTATATTTTAGAAAAATGTGCGGGGAAGCCAAATGTTGGAGAAACGGTATTGTATAAATTATTGTATTTTATTGATTTTGATAATTTTGAAATTAATGGTCAATCAATTTCTGGGTTAAACTACATCCATTTGCAATACGGGCCAGTTCCAATGGCTTCTTTGTACTCGCCAGTAATAGAAGAGATGAAGCTTGGGCAAGAGCTAAAAATTATTATTTCTGATTATTTTGGTTTAAAGATAAAGCGGTATATTAATTTAGTTACTCATGATATTGATTCTTTGTCCCCTAAAGAAACCAAAGTTATTGATAATGTTATCGGGTCTCTTTCTAATATGTCCGCCTCGCAGATAGAAGAATATTCTCATGGTGATGCTCCTTGGCGGTTGACCAGCGAAAAAGAGCTTATTCCATATAATCTTGTTTTTGAGCGTCAATCTCCATATGCCAAAAGAAGCGCTGACGATCTTAGATATTTTAAAATGACTGGAGCTAGGGATATTTTGAATCAATTAGGCCCTATTTCTAAGGCAGAGTATGATTATTACGAAAATCTATGATAATAAAAGGTGAGATTAGTTTTGGCGATATTGTTTGGGTTGAATTTGATCCTAGCGCTGGGCATGAATATCAAAGTAAAAGACCAGCGATTGTCGTAGAGTCCAATGAACAACTAAAAAAGAAAAATTTGGTTACCATAATTCCATTAACCTCACAAAGGGACAATCGTATGCCCGATGATATTTTGGTAGAAGCTAGCAGGGAAAATAATTTAATGTTTGATTCAATAGCAAAAGTATATTGTATAACATCGTTTGATTATGTGAGATTTGAAAAAGTAATAGGAAAAATTAATAAAGAAGTGGAAATAAAAATCAAAGATTATTTTAAAAAACATTTTGGTCTATAATAATTTTAATTTAGTGTAGAAATAATCCCTTGGTTTTTTATAAAAAATTTACTATAATATACTTGTGCTTGTGAGCGAAGGCTCCGTTCGGCTAAGCTCTTGTCTAAAGAGCTATAAGCCGAAAGCAAGCACAATATTTACTATCTAGCTTATACCTGTCCCTTCTGTCGCTTCGGCGTCAGAACGCGAGGTCATTCTTTTATAGGGTGGCCTCTGCTTTTTTTAAAAAACAAAAACCACTAGAAAAACTAGTGGCCTTTATTAAAGGGTCTCCCTAGGTAGTTAGCCGTTCGGATATCCCTTCGTATTGCTTGGTTATATTAAATAAAAGAACAACCACGTATACCTTATGGCACGTGGTTGTTCTTTTTTGCTATTGTCTCGAGATTGATTTTATAAAAAATACTATTTTGAAGATGTCAATTTTTGTCAACTCCCTTTTTTATTATTTTTTATTTTTGAAAGAACGAATAGATAGTTATTGTTAAAATCTTTGAGACCTATTGTTTTTAATCTAAGAGCTAAATAGCTATAAATTAATCATCCTTATTATATATCTTCCTGAGCTTCGCCAGTCCTCGATGAATTTGCACTGAAATTGTTTTTTTGGAACTTCCAGTTATAGCCGAAATCTCTGCTAGAGAAAATTCCTGTAAGTAACGCATTTTGATTACTTTCTGATATTTCATAGGAAGTTGAGCAACTAAAAAAATGGCCTGCTCGCCATCTAAAATATCAATCATTTTTTCTGAATTGTCTTCGCTCAGCTCAAACCCCTTCTTCGCCAGATCTTCTAATGAGATAGTTTTCTTTTTCCGGTACTCATCAATAATTAAGCCCCTCAGGACATGGTAAAGAAAGCTTTTCATGACGTTAACCTTATTTCCCAATTATTGGACAGAAGGTTATGATTTTAAATGCTCGTCAAATTCATTTTGATAAAAAAAACACGACTACCAAAGTATTTCCACCAATAATTCTTCTAGCCATAGAGGATATTACGGATATTATGCAGATTGCTGAAACGCTGGCTAGTCACACTCATAAATTAGAGGCTAAGTTAGCCGAGCAATCTGAAAAATTGGATTCAAATATTAAAAAACTACAAAAGGAGATTGATAATCTTAAAAAGAAAAAATAATTAATAATTAATATAACGCATATGGGATTAATAATTTGGATCATTTTCGGAGGCTTAGTCGGTTGGATTGCCTCATTAATAATGAAAACTGGCGACCAGCAAGGTCTTCTATTGAACATTGTTGTCGGTGTAATCGGTGCCGTTATTGGCGGTTGGATTATGAGTGCGATTGGGAAGAGAGGGGTTGATGGTTTCAACATTTATAGCTTTTTAGTCGCTATTCTTGGTTCAGTTATTTTAATCTGGATAGTTAAGCTTTTAAGATAGTGAATCGAGATTTAGTAGATAGGGATAAATTAGTGACAAAGCGCGAGGCTGTTCTTTTTTAGAACGGTCTCTTATTTTTATGTATTTATCCCCAGTCTTACTATTGACTTTATTTAGTTAATGTGTTATAATTATATTATGATTTAGTTCTTTTGCCAAACCCAAACAAACCAAAACCAAAACCCAAGAGACATGAAGAGAAATCGATTTTTTTCAAAGATCATCAGGGAATTTCTGATCTCCGGATACAAAATAATTTGTATGACCGAGAGGTCAATCTGCCTGGGACATGGCAGAAAAAGAGCCCTTTTTGAAAGGGAGTCAGGGGACCTGCTTTGCGAGTGGGGAATCCTTTGACAAGGCAAAGACGAGAAAAACAAAGGGGCTGATTTAAACAGCCCCGCTTTTTTTACGTTTTACTCCATAATACTTAATAGTGTTGTTTTTTAAAATATTTTTATGTTATAATATATAGTAATATCAATAATTAATGATATATTATGAAAGAGGTATTGATACAGGAAAAAGGTATTGAAGGAAACAATAATTCTAAAGACTTAGCTACTCAGGAGAGAGAATTATTTTTTAATATAGAAAAAAGTAGAGGAGAGTTATCCGAAGAAGATTTTCAATTAATACTAAATAGATTATTTGAGCACTCTGTTGACGATGCACTCAAATTTTTGAATCAGTTAAATTTAAGCAGAGATCAGTTTGCGAAGGCCTTGGTTAAGCCTTTGTTTTTTATAAAACATCCGAAGATAGCTTCTTGTTTATTCTCAGAAATAAGTAGTAATGAAAAGTATATAGAAAGAGGAGAGTTATTGGATACAATGAAAGAGGGGGGTAATAATTTTAAAAAAATAGAAAAAAAAGGATCAGCAATCAGTGATGAATATTATCATCAACAAGATGAATATAAGCAGGCTAGCTACCAAGTTAAAAAATATATCGATAAGATAGATGATTATTATTCTGTTTTCTTTGATGTTCAAAAAGATGTTAAATTAGAGGAATCTGGTGAAAAATTTAAAAATGATTTAGTTTTAGATCAAATTTTTTCGTCTAAATTGGCGCTAGAGAACCATTATTATAGTGGAGAGATATTAAAAATCTTATTTAAAAATTTGATTCATGAAGACTCAAAAAAAATTAGTAAAATAGCTGAAGAGCAATTTAAAAATAATAGTGATTTACAGGTTAAATACAATTCTGATTTTTCTCGATATTTTAGTGCTCTAGAAAGGGGGTCTGCTCCAAATAGAGATATAGTTTTAGAATATTTAAAACAAAATAAGGCCTTAGTCCGAGAGATTAAAAATAATAATTTATTGGACCAGGAAACAGTTAATAGTATAGTGGAGCAGTATGATTTAGGCGATGTTATTAATAAAAATAGGGTGGACAGGGCTAAGTATAAACCCCTAGGATTGGTTTATAATTTTAGGAAGGAATTGATTGAGAAAAAAATAATTAATAAAATTCAGGAATCCTTAAAAAGAAGATTCTCAGGAAGAGATTTGAAAATAATATTAGATCCGGAAAGCGGTTCGTATGTTGTGGATGGTCTAGATGATAAAAATAATGAATCTTTAGATAAAAAAGAGTCCAACATTGAGACTGTTCTTTACACTTTCAGCAACAGAATTCGTTTTTCCTTAGAGGAGTTTAATATTATTAACAATCAATTCTATTTTAAAGCTAAAGAAGCTGGAAGGCAATTTGTAATCGGACCAAATGGAGAAAAAATTGGTAGCGATTATGATTGGGTTTGCCCGCCTAAAGACATTAATAGTCAAGTCTATTTTACAGCTCAAGAAGCTGAAAAGCATTTTATAATCGGACCAAATGGAGAAAAAATTGGTGGCGACTATGATTTTGTTGGCGAACCTAGAGAGATCAATAATCAAGTTTATTTTAGAGCCCAAGAAGCTGAAAAGCATTTTATAATCGGACCAAATGGAGAAAAAATTGGTGGCGACTATGATTTGGTTTATGAGCCTAAAGACATTAATAATCAAGTTTATTTTAGAGCCCAAGAAGCTGAAAAGTGGTTTGTAATCGGACCAAATGGAGAAAAAATTGGTGGCGGTTATGATTATGTCAGCGACCCTAAAGATATTAATAATCAAGTCTATTTTAAGGCTAAAGAAGCTGGAAGGCAATTTATAATCGGACCAAATGGAGAAAAAATTGGTGGCGACTATGATT
>CAYPAP010000003.1:106253-132624 GCA_964408775.1 uncultured Gammaproteobacteria bacterium
AATAATCAAGTCTATTTTCAATCTCAAGAAGCTGAAAGGGAATTTGTAATCGGACCAAATGGAGAAAAAATTGGTGGCAAATTTAATAGAATAATGGAACTCATTAGTAAAGAAAACGACCCCTATTTGTATATTTATGGAGCAAAGGATGGAAAAATTATTGAAAAAAAAATATTAATTGATTCCAAAAACGAAGAAAGTGGGGGTTTGAGCGACTTTGAAAAAGAGCAGTTAGATTTATTAAATTTAATCCATAGTCCAAGTATTGAGGGAGTGAATAATTATTTAAATAAAAATGTCAAAAATAATAATAGGTTGGATTTTTTAAGTTCAGGTCAACTACAAAGTTTAAACAGTGTTTTAAATAGTGACAAAAAATTAAAGATAGATACTTTTTCAGCCAAGGTTGATCGTTTTCCTTCGAAGGTAGCTACTAGGTTATTGTTTCAATTATTCCCAGAAATATTAATTAAAAAAGAAAGGGAAAAGAAAGAAAAAAATAATTTTTGGGCCAAAAGGGGATTTTTGGGTGGTGGTTTTGGGGGGAAGGCAGAGGGGAAAAATCAGGAAAAAGGTCAGGCGGGAGGTTTTATTGATCGTAGCTCTTCTAGGCAGGAAGCTAATACTTACGAAGGAGGGGGCTTTAGTGAAAAGGGCAGAATTCCAGAAAAAATATTAAGCTCCAGAGAGAAAATTGAATATATGATGGTTAATAATATTTTTGGTAAATATGATAATAATTGGAAGAAGATTGATTTTCGATTAAGCAATGAAATTTCTTTGCCCAGCAAGGAGATTAGTGTAACCTTGCATAGCGTTGGAAATACAGCTAATATTTCTCTTCCTAAGCCACTAGAGTCCAGAATAATACCTGAAAGGGTGAAGGGGATAAAAGAGAGCGGTGAGGAAATTTCTTTAAATGTTTCAGTAAATTCTTTAGGAGAGGCGGTGGTGATTGATAGTTATAATGTCAAAGAAATAGTTTACTCTTTTAAAATTAGTGAATTTTTTGAACCTCTGGAAGATTTAAAGAAAGAATCATATAATAAATTTATTTCTAGTTTGGAATATAAGGAAGATTTGACAGAAGACATATCTGATTTGTCCGAATATTTAAATATTTTTATTAAATCCATAGAAAACAAATCGCCCAAGGAAAAAGTGTTGGCTATCGAAAATTATGTTAAAAACAACGGTTATTATGATAAGGATAACCAAGAAATATCTGATTTAAAAAAAGGCAAAAGTATTGATGAAATTATTTATGTAATGGAGCTTCGAGCCCAGGAATTACAAGAGAATGATAAAAATAAAAATCAAAAAAAATATGCTGGGGTCTGTGCTGATTTTGCTATTTTAACGACCGCCTTACTTCGAAAAGCTGGCATAGCTAGCGGTTATTTAAAAGGATATAATTTTGATGATGATAAGACAGCTACTGAGAACGGGTCTCACGGATGTTCCTTTGTATTATGGCCCAATAAAAATGGGCAGTCTAGGATAATAAAAGTAGACGGGACTCCTATGGGTTCTGGGGCCAGTATTGGTTTTAGCTTAGAGGCTAAAGAAAATCAATCAAAGCAAGAAAAAAAACAGGCTCAAGAAAAAGCCTTGGAAGAGGTTGAGAAAATAAAAGAAGTTTTGTCATCACGAGATGAGGCTGAAATATCTAAATTAAGCAACGGACAATTAGAAACTGTTTTAAATAATACTTTAAAATACGCTGTGAATCATAATAATCTAAAAGTTATTGAAACGGTGTTACAATCTTATTGGTATTCTCCGATAAAAAAAAGTGATGATAATACTGAAATAACTAAATTTTTAAAAGACGAAATAGAAAGTTTAAAATTAAAAGAAGATAAAAATGGAGATTTTTTTATTGGAGAAGCTGGATCTCAATTATTCTCTTTATCAGAAGATTTTGTCAAAAGATTCTCTGAAAGAAAAACGGATACTGAGTCACTAAAGAGGGGGCTTGGTATTTTGGAGAAGGTATATGATCTTAGCAAGGATATTTTAAATGATGTGGAGAGTAAATCGTTATTGCTTACTATTCAGTATTTAAAAGCTAAAAATATTCAAGGAGTTTCTTAGTTTAGTTTAAATTAAAAATAAAAATAGGCCTAAAAGCCTATTTTTATATATTTGTGACCCCTACGGGAGTCGAACCCGTCTTTTCAGGATGAGAACCTGATGTCCTAGCCGATAGACGAAGGGGCCTATATTTAATTATCAATTATTTTAGTACTTTCCCTATTACCCAATTATTACCCTGTAAAAAATCTTGAGCCGACATTGGTTTTTTACCTTCTAACTGTAGTCTCTCAATAATAATTGCCTTATCTTGGCATCCTATGGCTAAATTATTATCTTGCAAAAATATTTTACCAGCTTCAGCCTGAGGTGCATTAATAAAGTTATTGCTAACCTGTAGTATTTTAAATAAAATTTTATCTTTTGGCAAGCTATCTTTTTCTATAAAAGCATAAGTCCCAGGCCAGGGGTAATAGGCTCTAACTCTTCTTTCTATTACTTCAGCACTTTCATTTTTAAAATCTAAATGCCCATCTTCTTTCTCAATCATTTCTACATAAGAGGCCAAGGATTCATCCTGCTCTTGCGGTTTGATATTTCCCTCTAAATACTCTATCAAAGTTGGTACTAAATTTTCCTCACTTAACTTAATAATTTTTTCCATTAAGCTAGTGCTGGTCTCGTCATCGCTTAATTTTATTTCCAATTTTTTAATGATAGGCCCAGTATCCATACCCTCGTCCATCTTCATAATAGTTATTCCGCTAAGTTCGTCGCCGTTTAAAATTGGAGCGGGGACACAAGATGCTCCACGATATTTTGGTAGCAGGGAAGCGTGAACATTAACACAGCCATATTTAGGGATGTTTAAAGTTTCAGAAGATAATATTTTTCCATAGGCAATGACTACAATTAATTCAGGATTAATTTCTTTGATTTGTTCTTTAATGTCTTTCAATTTTTCCGGTTGCAGGACGGGAATATTTTTTTTATTATCTTGATTATATTTTTCGGTTAAAACCTTTACAGCCGATTTATGAACCTGCATATTTCTACCAGCAGGAGTATCTTTTTTTGTAATCACAGCACAAATATCAAAAAAATCGCTATCTAATAGCGTTTTTAATCCGACGGCCGATAACTCCGGCGTACCCATAAAGATTGTTCTAAATTTGTTCTTCATTTTTCTCGGCGCGGTCGATGAACAAGATGCCATCTAAATGATCAATCTCGTGTTGAATGACGCGAGCTATTAATTTATCAGCTTCAATTTTTTTCCTTTGACCTTTTTCATCGAAATATATACAGTTTAATTTTTTATGACGGGCAACTGGTAGATAATAAATTTCGTCATCTTCGTCAACTACCGACAGACATCCCTCCTGGTCAATTTCCTTAGCCCAAGATTTTTTAGTAATTTGAGGATTTATCATTATCACTGGTTTATTATTCCTGTTAATGATTATCAAACGAATATTTTGCCCGACCTGAGGAGCAGCTAAACCAGCCCCATCTTTTTTAAGCATGGTTTCGCTCATCTCTTTGATAAATTTTTTAAATTCCAAGCTAGAGATTTGATTTAAATCAATCTCCTTGGATTTTTGTCTTAATATTTTATTGGGGTGTTTTATTATTTCTAACATATTATTTATTCTTTTTTCTGGGTTAAAACTTTAAAAAAGTATTGCCATTTCTGACCAGTTTGGCATAGTTCCTGTGTATCTGTCAAGGCTTGAATAATTCTAACTTGAGCTCCAGCTTCAAAGGCTTCTTTGCAAACTTTAAAAACTGAACCTCTCTTAAAATCAGGCACATTTAACTCATTGATAACCCGCAAAGCTAAATCCTGCCACTCATAGGCTGGTGGCTTTTTAGCTGGCGTCTTATTTTTGAATATGTCCTTGATGTTATCCATACATTTTCATGCTCAAATATCCGACTCCTAGCTCTTTCTGATAGGAGAGAGTTTCAGCTTTATATGGTAGGTGGTCAATTATGCCTAAAAGTAGGGAAATAGGCCTTAGACCACACTCCTTGGCCTCTAGGGCTAGCTTGGGGTCGGTCTTAAGTATTTCTTCAGTGCCCACTGGCCCTTTTTTCAGGTTCTTGATAGTTTCCTCATCAAAAAGAACGGCCTTTTGATAAAAACCTCCTGGAGCATTGTGACTTAGGCAATGAGATAATTCAGCCGAGGCGATAATAGCAATTTTTTCGCCGGCCTCTTCTAATCTCTGAGCAATTTTTTTACCAAAGTTAAAATGATAATTCAAATCTTTTTCAGTGGAAGTGTTTATAATAATAATTTTTCCACGAAACTCTTTGATAATTTGATTATTTTTAGTTAGTAATAAATACAGGGGAATATTAGTTCCATGGTCCGGCTTATTTTCAGCTTTTAAAATTGGATAAAAATCAGGTTCGACTTCTTCTTTTAAATTATATGATAAGGTTAAGTTGCCATATAGTCTAGTCTTGCTGAGATAATCACCAAACTCATCAAAGCTAATTTTGAATTGAAAGTGGTTGTTAAGACTAATATCTCTTAGCCCTGGGCGATGCGGTGATATTATAATTATAGTATCGATTTCTTTATTAATTATTTCTTCTTGAATTTTAGCAAAAGAATCGGCTGTCTTTTTTAAGATAGCCGAATTTTTTTTACCAATATTTGGTATTAATATTGGTGAGTGAGGTAGTATTGCGCTTAATTTTATCATATTTATTGAATAAGCTCTCCGCTTTGGTAAAGGTTTAAAACTTTATCTGATACTGTGATAATGTTTGACCACTTATATCCAAGCTCCTCAAAAATTTCTCCAGTAGCGAAGGCTCTTTTTTGGTTATCCTGAATTAGATAAACGGCTGGTGATCCTTGGCTTTTTATTAATTCTCCATTATCAAAGCGAATAGGGGAGACAGTTTGGTAGGTAGCCAATTCACTTTCTTCAACTGGGATAATAGTTTTTCCTTTATACTTGGTGTTTAAAAATATTTTATCTATGACAGGGGCCTTGGTTTCTTCTATTACAAAGTATACTCCGCCAGTTTTCTTGTTTTGTAGTAAGGCGCCAGTCGGATAAGCTGAAGCTACGGTTATTTCTTTTGCGTCTTGGTAAGAGTTAATATCTTGCCAGGCGGCATTTTGTATTTCTTCAATATTGAAGCCTAGCTGTTTAAAGGTGGCAGTACTAGAGAACAGTCTTTTTTTATCATCAACTAATAAATATAGTTTTCCTTCAGGCGACATGATAATGGCGTAGTTGTGGAATTTTATAGGGGCTCCTTCGCTATAGGCATATAAATCAGATTCTTGTACTGGAATGGCCTTGGCCGGGTCAAAGCGAGAAGATAAAACACTAATACTAGAAAACTTTCTTTTTTCTCCACTTTGAATTAGCCAATAATCATCCCCAGCTTTTAAGATGGTTCCGTTGGGGTAACCTTGGGCAGGGAAGTATCTATTCCAAATAGCCCAAAAATTATAATTACCGTTATAGACGTGAGGAGTATAATTGTATAAGGCGGCGGTAGCCTGATTTTCTATTGTTACATTCATAGTGGCATTATTGATGGTCCCATATTGGTTGCGAAAGGTGTAGGTTTGTCCGGCCTTAAAGCTATAGCTTTGAGGACTTAACATATACCACCTAAATTGTAGAGCGGCGCTGTTTATTTGTTTACCAAAACCTTTGAAGTATGGGTTACAAGCTGAGGCATCAGGACAACCATAACCAGTAGCCCAGTCCAATTGACTCTCTCGAGGAGAATGAGATTCTATTAGGCTTTGTTCTTTTTGTAATAATACAATTAAGAATTGAGGGTTAACTGTTCCGATGGTTTTACATTTTAATTTTCTTTCTTCTTCTGTTGGTTTATCACTTAGATTGGCATCGCTACAGTCGTAATTATTTACAGCCGCATCATAAATAATTTGAGCAGCGCTTCTTTCTTGGCCGTAGGCGTTGAGAGTTTTGTATGTAGCTAAATAACTATTTTTACTTTCTAAAAATCTTTGAATTTGGTCCAAACTCATGCTTTTAAAGTTGAGTAAGTCATAGTCGCTTATTAGCATGCTAGGATTAAACTCGTTTTGAGCCTTTGTTCCAAGGGGAATAAGGAATAATACAAAAATAGCCAAGAATATCAATTTTTTCATGTTTTTCATTTAGTTTAATTATTAATTTTTATAAGTTCATTATAGTATAATTAGCGATTTTTTGGAAGGGGTGGTTTTTACTCCAAATGAGCCTCTTCTAGATTTTTTTCAATCTTTTTTAAAAGTAGTGGATAATTTTTTAGATCAGGATTAAATTCAGTTAATTTCTTAATTTCCTGATCAACCTGATAAATTATATCGCTATCAAAAATAGAGGCAAAGCGAAAATTCATTACCCCAGATTGAGCTGTGCCATAAAAATTACCACTACCACGATTTTTTAAATCAATTTTAGCTAACTCTAATCCGTCCTGATGTTTCTGCAGGGCCTCTAGGCGGCTAATAGTGGGGTTGTAATTTGTTTTATCGGGAAGGAGGGGATTGTCAGAATTATTTTCACTAAGACTTAAAAAGCAATAGCTAGCCAAATCACTGCGACCCACTCGTCCCCGGAATTGATGAAGCTGAGCTAAGCCAAATCTTTCGGCTCCTTCAATTAACATGACGGTGGCATTAGGGACATCAACTCCAACTTCAATGACGGAAGTAGAAATCAATATTTTTATTTCTTGATTTAAAAATTTTTGCATGATTTCTTCTTTTTCGCTAGATTTCATTTTTCCATGTAGCATGGCAATTTCAATTTCCGGGAATATATCTTTTTTTAGTTTGAGGTATTCATCCTTAACCGATTTAGTCCCTAATTTATCTGAAGGGTCAATTAAGGGGCAGACAATAAAGGCTTGTCGTCCAGAAGAAATTTCTTGAGCTATGAATTGGTACATTTCGTTTTTCTTTTCTGGAGTAATTATTTTAGTAATAATTTCTTGGCGATTTTTTGGTTTTTCTGAAATTATGGAAAAGTTTAACCCATAGAACGAGGTTAGTGCCAGAGAGCGAGGGATGGGAGTGGCAGTCATAGAAAGGAAGTGAGGTGTAGTTTTATTTTCATTAATATTTTTATTAATAATCTCCTGTCTTTGTTGAACGCCAAAGCGATGTTGTTCGTCTATTATTATGAGTACCAATATCTTGAAGTTTATTTTCTCCTGAATCAAAGAATGAGTACCGATAATAATTTGTGCCTCTTTAGCTATTTCTTGGGCCCGGTCTTTTTTATTACTAGTTAATGGAAAGTTGGCTAATTGGTTTTTGGAGCTGATAAAACCAATTTTTAAATCAAGCTTAGCGAAAAGTTTAAGGGCGTTGTCATAATGTTGCTTAGCTAAAATTTCGGTCGGCGCCATTAATGCACCTTGCTTTTTATTCTTAACGCAATTGAGTAGAGTTATGAAGGCGACAATAGTTTTTCCACTACCAACATCACCTTGAAGAAGGCGAGACATGGGTGTTCTTTTTTCACAATCTTGCAGTATTTGCCAGGCCGTTTTTTTTTGGTCATTAGTTAATTTAAAGGGTAGGGAGGCAATAAATCTTTTAATAGCATCTAACTTGGTTGGCAGGGGCATGGCTATTTTTTGTTCTATTTTTTGTTTTAATAGGTATGATTTTAATTGGAAGGAAAATAATTCGGAAAACTTAAAGCGGCTGATGGTCTGTTCAATATCTTTTTCGTTTTCTGGAAAATGTATTTTCCTAATGGCAGTGTTAATGTCTAAAAGTTTTTGACGTTTCAAAGTTTTGGCCGGAAGAAATTCGGGAACTTCTTTTATTTTTTCTAGGGCTTGATCAATGAGAAAACGTAATTGTTTTTGGGTGATGTTAGAAGTTAAACTATACACGGGAACAATATTTTTAGTGTGAATTTTTTCTTTGTTTAAATTAATTTTTTCATAGACCGGTGAGATCATAATGGGGCGACCATAATTATTGACAATTTTTCCGGCCAAGGAGATCTCGTCGCCAACTTTTAGGGTCTTGCCAATAAAGGGTTGATTAAACCAAATTATTGGCAATGCGCCACTGTCATCGGAAATTAGTGCTTCGGTGATAAACATTTTTTTGCGAAAACTTTTTTTATTATCTAATAAATCAATTCTTCCTTGGATAACACAGGGCTCATTCATTTTTATATTATCCAAAGTTTGGCAAGTTTCATATTTCTCGTAGCGGTAGGGGAAATAAAAAACGAGGTCTAGAATAGTTTCTAAACCTAATTTTCTCAGAGTCTTTTCAGTCTTTTCCCCGACTGTTTTTAGTTGTGATAATGTAGACATATTTATCGGTGTCCCCGCTAGGAATCGAACCTAGATTACAAGATCCGCAATCTTGCGTTCTATCCGTTGAACTACAGGGACCTATTGGATTATTGTAGAAAATAAAAAGGTCTCTGTCAATTAGAGGCGGAATATTCTAGCTAGGCCTTCGGATAGTGGTTCGTGTTCTTTTTCTAGGTCCTCATCTAGGTATTGGAGCAAGTAATTGCGAACATCAACCGGATCTTGTTTTTCTAAGTTGATAACCAGGCGATGTTTTAGAGGATTTTTAAATTCAAAAAATAATTTTTTAATGTCTTCTTTGGGGCGATAAATTATATAGAAGTTTCGCATGTCTTCAAAGTCGTAGGGTTTTTGGTTGATCTTTACTCCGTCATAGGAGATGGTAAAGGGGACTCTCTTGGGTGGTTCGTTATCGTAAAAAACAATTAGACCACTAGAAATGATAATGATGAGGGCAAAGAAATAATTTTTTGTTAGCAAGGCATAGACTATTAGCGCTAAGGCAATGATAGCAGTAACAATATACCATTTTTTACTGCGAGGATGTTTAGTATATTCGTCTATTTCCCAGCTGATTTCCTCTAGCCCAGAATTATTGGAAGTGTTATCGTAGGTGTCCATATTTTTATTGACATTATTTATTATATTTTATAAGATGATTATATTGTAGCATATTTTTTAATAAAAAACAAAGGATTGGAGAGGTGCCAGAGTGGTTGAATGGGGCACCCTGCTAAGGTGTTGTGCTCGAAAGAGTACCGAGGGTTCGAATCCCTCCCTCTCCGCGAATGAAAAAAGACGCCCTTTGGCGTCTTTTTGAGTGAGTGGAGAGGATCGAGCCAACTGCTTGGCTCGCGTGGGGGATTCGAAAGCCGGAGCGATGTGTGAGCGAAGTCACGTGCGAACGAAGTGAGCTATACGTGACGTAGCGAGCACCGCGAGGCCAGGCCAGAGCGCTTAGTGAGCCCCGTATAGCTACTTCGTAGCACGGGGCTGATAGTTTGTTGCCAGCGAAGTCGCGTGATGGCATAGCCATTTTACGCGACGACGCGTGGCCGAATCCCTCCCTCTCCGCCAAGAATGTTTAGTATCAGAAGGCCCGTTGTCTTGATTTCATTAAGGTTTCTGAGGTGTTAAAATCGTCAAAAGTTCGAACTTTTAAGAAATTCGAGTTTTTTTGTTATATTTTATTAATTAATGACTTTTATTTCTATCATAATGATAGAAATAGTTGACATAAGTTTTTTTATTTGCTATTATATAAACATAATTAATAATTAATAAAAAAATTATGTTTGCTAAAAAAGAGTGGTTTCAAAGAAGGAAATATGGAGGTTGGGGAATCACCCCCAAAACTAAAGAGGGTTGGTTATACTTATTGTTCATGATTATTCCTTTTGTTATTTTTCATTTTTTACCTTTTTGGACAGACCGGGTTAGAATTTATGTGACAGCGATCTGGCTGTTATTATTATTGATAGATGTTGTTCCAATTATGATGACTATTGAAAGAGATGAGCTGGAATTTAAAATTGAGGCAGTATCTGAGAGGAATTCTGCTTGGTTTATGTCTATTATTTTAGCCTTTGGCTTGTTGTACGAAGCTATAAGTTATGCCTTAAAGGGTGAAATATATTTTAACCCAATTATTGTAATAGCTCTTTTGGGCGGGGCGCTAGTCAAAAGTATTTCTAATTATATTTTAGAGAAAAAAGGTATTAAAAATTAATTATAAAAAAATATGAACATGAAACAAAAATATTTAATTAACAATATTACAGCTTTAATTTTAATAATACTTGGTTTTGTTTATTATTTAAGTTCATTAGCTAATACCTTTTTATTATTATTTTTTGTTTCTTTCGGCTTTTTAATTTTAATATTTAACACTTTGAAATTAAATAATTTTTCAGCTGGAGTTGAGCAAGACGAAAGAACTAGAAAAATTAGCCAACTAGCACTATCATATTCTTGGCTGACAAGTTTTATTGCTATAAACTTATTGTTTTTCTTAAATTATTTTAAAGTAATAGTGTTAGATTTTAATAATACTTTTTCTATTATAATAATTACAATGATAGCTAGCGTTACTATTTTTAGATTAATATTGAAAAATAAAAAAATTTAATATGGAAACTAGAATTAAGGAGCTTAGGGCTAGATATAATATGACGCAGGAAGAATTGGCTGAGAAGGTTGGAGTAACCAGAATGACTATCGGTTTTTTAGAAAAAGGGAAGTACAATCCATCTCTTTCCTTGGCTTATAAAATTAGCAAAGTTTTTAAAGAAAAAATAGAAGATATTTTTATTTTGTAATTTATTTTTTATGATTATTGTAAACTTATTAAGTGCCTTATTTCTTTTTTTGTTAGGATTGATGATGAGGAAATTTAAATTAACTTGTCTTGTTGCTGGCTATAATACATCGCCTAAAAAAGAAAGAGATAAATATGATAAAAATAAATTGACGGCGATAATTGGTAACATACTCATGTTTTCAGCCCTCCTTCTCTGTCTGCCCTTGTTTTTGACCCTTGTTTACCCTGATTACCTAAAGATTGTCTTTCGGGTATCCTGGGTTTTATTTATCATTTTTATTATGTTTTTTGTTGTTTATATTAATGTAAACAGTAAAATTTTAAAGAAGTAGTTTGCGAAAAATATAAGTAAATAGTTAGTATATGAAATTAATTTCTCTTAATACCTGGTGTGGTATAAAATACGAATTATTAAAAAATTTTCTAGAACATCAAGTCAAGGATGTCGATATTTTTTGTTTTCAAGAAGTAAGAAATGGAGACTATCTGGAGCCAGAAGAAGGTTCCAATGAGAGAGCCACTCTTTTTGATGATATTAAAAATATTTTATCTGATTTCACTGGTTATTTTACCGAAATGGCTACCGGAGTGGGAATGGCCGTTTTTGTTAGAAACACTATTGGAGTTAAAGAGATCAAGTCTACGCAAATTTTAAGCACCCAGGATCAAAAAAACTTAGTTCTGCCTAATGGTTATATTTATTATCCTCGCCTAGCTCAATCTATTTATTTAAAAGAAAGAGATTTAGTTATACATAATTTTCATGGGATTCCTGGGACCGATAAGAAGGACACACCGGAAAGAGACTTGCAAACTAAGCGACTATTAGAAATAATGAGTGGTAGCAGTTCTCAGATTATAGTCGGAGATTTTAATCTTGATATAGACACCGAAGCTGTATCACAGCTAAGCAATGGAAGGCAAAATTTAATTAAAGATTTTGGAATAAAAACTACTCGTAATTCTAATTATAGCAAAGTTGAAACTTTGCCCTTCGCTGATTATGCTTTTTTGTCGAAAGATATAGAGGTGAATGATTTTAAGGTTCTTCCTGACGAAGTTTCGGACCACTTAGCTCTATTCTTAGATTTTAAGTAGCTTATTTCATTGTATTTTAATTTAAACCTTGGCTTTCTTCCGTGTCAAAGCATCAAGACTACTATTTTGCGTTATTTGCTATTTTGGATATTTCGTGGTAGATTATAGCTATAATAAATTAAATAAAATCAACATGATTAATGAAGGCAATTTTTTTAACCAACAAAAAGAGGGAACTGAAATGGAAACAAAAAGAACCAAAGAAGAGGCCCAACAGGAATTAATTGAGAAATTTGGATTAAGAAAAACATCCGATTTTCAATTGGCCTTGCAACAGGGCAAAATTGAGTTAGCCGAAGAATGGCTGAGTTATATTGTTGAGAATAAGGAAAATTTCCCGCAGTATGAGGCTACTTGGGACTCTTGGTTAAGTGATCGCCAAAAAGAAATCGATCTTTATAAGGATTTAAAGAGCGATGGAAGTTTGGAAAAAATGGATCATCGAACCAAGGAAGAAGCTCAAGCCGAATTGCGAGAGAAATTTGGCTTTGCTGACACTAAGGGTTTCAGAAGCGCTTTAAAAAGCGATGTTTCTAAAGCCGAAGAATGGCTTAATTATATCGTGGAAAATAAATTAAGCTTTCCGCAATACTTGGCTACCTGGGATAATTGGCTTAGCGATCGTCAGCAGGAGCTAGCTGAGGCTAAGATTTAGTTTTAGTAATAGCATATTTATATTTTATCGGCCTGCTCTGTGCGGGCCTTTTTTATTTACCAAACTCCTACTCTGATTGATTTTTTTGAAAAAGCGTGGTAAATTTAAGGTAGTTATTTAGTAGTATAATTTAATTATTATTAATAATAATATTGTATTTTTTAAATATTAATAAGGATATATGACTAAATACATTTTAAATTCTGGAGGCTTAAAAAGATATTCAGACAAGGCTGATAAATTTCATAAAGAAATTGTAAAGGATCTAGGATCATCTCCTCGGATATTGTTTTGTTTTTTTGCTGTTCCCAGGGAAGTATGGGAGGAAAAATTTTCTCAATATTCACAAAGGTTTTTACAATCAATGGATGACGGGATTGCCCCTAAAATTAATTTAGCTTTTCCGAACAAATTTGTTGAACAGGTAAAAAATTCTGATGCTATTATTATTCACGGCGGTGATGATAAGCTTCTCTTGTATCATCTTAAAAAATATAATTTGCCTTCAATTTGGCAGGGAAAGGTTGTAGCCGGAAGCTCGGCTGGTTCTGATACTCTGGTTAAATATTTCTGGACCTGTGATTGGCGCTGTGTTATGGAGGGTTTAGGAATATTGCCAATAAAATTTATACCACATTACAAGTCGGATTATAACAGTGATAGTCTCGATGGCCCGATAGATTGGGATAAGGCTTATCGGGAGTTAGAGGACTACGGAGACAAATCTCTACCAATTTATGCTTTGGAGGAAGGGGATTTTATCGTGGAGAATCGTTAAAATTGAAAGAATAATTATTTATATTAAATCTATGGCTCATAATAACATCGAAATTGAGATACAGGTTAATATTGAAAATCCGTGGCGGGGACTTAATTGAACGAAGAGGGAAGCATGGCGAATTCTTTGGTTGTTCTAATTATCCTAGATGTAAATTTACTAAAAATAAATAATAAATTAAAACAAAAACCCTATGCTAAAACTCCTCAAAAAAATCTTCCTCCACCCCATCTCCCCGCACAAAATAAACTACGCCCGGCTCAACCCCCGCAACTGGAAAAAGGCCTCTCTAAAAAAATCCTTCCGCCGATTCTTCCGCTTCCTATTTTTCTCCCTCACCACCATCGCCGTGATCTTCGTCATCGATGATTACCTGTATTGGAATTACGATTATTCTTTGTTCTACGGCAATATATCCTACGGCGAAGAAGATTACTATGAATCTGACTCCGAATGCAACGTTCTCGGCCTAGAGCTATTTGGAGACCTTGTCGCCTATTACGACAATTCTGACGCCGTCCAAGCCTCCTCCGAAGAAATTGTAGCCGCTATTGCAGAGGCCGAAAATGACCCCACCATAGACGCCATAATGCTGGAAATTAACTCCTATGGCGGAAGCCCAGTCGCCGGTGAAGAAGTCGCCAATGCCCTAAAACGAGCCCAGAAACCTACCGTAGCCCTCATTCGAGAAGCCGGAGTCTCAGCCGCCTATATCTCCGCTGTCGGCGCTGATAAAATATTTGCTTCCAAGAACTCCGATATCTTTGGTATGGGCGTTACCATGTCATATTTGGACTACAGCGAAGCCAACAAAAGAGACGGTCTAAAATATATTGAATTAAATTCGGCCCAATTCAAAAATACCGGCGATCCCGACAAGGCCCTCTCAGCTCAGGAAAAAGCCTTATTGATGAGAGATATAAATATTATGCACCAAAATTTTGTCGAGTTAATCGCTGAAAATCGCCATCTAGACATTGATAAAGTCGCCAAACTGTCCGATGGTTCCTCTATGCTCGGTCAGATGGCTCTAGAAAATGGCCTAATCGATGAAATTGGCGATATTTACTCGGTTCAACAATACCTAGAAAGCATCATTGGCTATAAAGCAGATATTTGCTGGTAATTTCGCTCCATCTCTTGCCATCTATTAATTTTATGTTAAAATATAGGCATGAAAGGCAAAAAACAAAAAATCAATGATTTCGAAGCCCCTGATGTTAAAAAACCCAAGGAAGGTCTTTTAGAAAAACCTAAAATAGAAAACAAAAAACCTGATTTCTCTTATGAATATCTGAGGTTTGTTAATTCCATTAACAACGACAGGGACCTGTTGATAGATTTTTTTAATAAAGATCACCAGGAGGATGAGGCGAAATCAAAAGAGAATAACTTAAATTCAATATCAGAGGATGTCTTTAAACCAGAAAATGGTTCTGGTGTTGATATACTAAGCTTTGACGAAAAAAGCTTAGCTAAAGAGGGTCAAATGACCCTTGATTTATTGCGTAAATATGAATATTCTCATCTAAACATTAGTTATAGTAATGAAAATAGAGATGATATAAATATTGAAGAGGCTTTAGATTTATTACAAAGATTAGAAGAAATTAAGGTCAAAAATCAGGAGTTTATAGATTTGGCCAATAATAAAATTGATCAAATAGATGTTGAGATCGAGGAATTAACCATTGAAAGAAATAAGCTAAATGAGTCACTAAGAAAAATAAGGAACGAATTTGTGCTAAAGAGAATGTTTAAAAAGAATGAAATCGAAGAATTAAGTAAAAAAGTTTTAGCTCTAAATAATAAAATAATTGAACAAGAATATTCTAAGCGTAAAATTAGCTCAAGGATATCAGATTTCAAATACATTGCCGATAAGGTGTTTTATCACAAAGATTATCATGTAAAAGACTATTTAATTAAGGGGTATTTTATTAATATTAGAGAGGAGATCAAAAATCTTGAGGGCCTATTTTTGAGTGAAGAAATGATTGAAAGAATGGACGACGATTATATTGATAAAAATTTTAGACCCTATTTGTTTGATTATGATGGTAATGATGAATATTTATCAGGCATGGATGAAATAAGTCAGGAGGATAAAGAGTCGTGTTTAAAGATGTATAAGGAGTACCTTTCATTCTCAAGAGGTCATCATATGGAAACATATAATTTAAGTCCTGAAGAAAAAAAGGAACACAAAAGGAGACTGGAAATATTTAATAAAGTGAGTCAAAAGATGGAGAAGGTTTATTTTTCACCTTCTATAGACTTAAGAAAGTTTGGTTTATATCAATCTCAGTCCAATGATTCTTTTAATAACGAATACAAGGCTTTATTGGGAACTCTATTCTCAGGTTTTTATAATTTGGAAAAAGAAAGTCGTTTTTTAGAGCTACAAGACAAAATAAAGGGAGAGGACGAGGATTTATTAAGTCCGGATGATTTATCAGATAATTCTGTGCTAGGACTAACGAGATTTAAAAACATTCGAAAGTTATATCCATATATTAAAAATTTACTAATTGATTCGGGTATTATGGAAAAAGAAAAAATTGAGGAAATTGAAGAATCAATGATAGAAAAATTGTATAATAAGTATATTTCAAAAGGAGACTATGACTCAAGTGATGGTCAAGAAGCTATTGGTGTTATGAGTTGTTTAAATGGCGTTAGGTCGATTCCGTTTTTTATAGAGTATATAAAAAACAGTAAAGGTGGCCATGTAAGGAGTTCCTGTTTGCACTCCTTGATTAATGCGATGAAGGATCTATCAGATAGAGATGAAAAAGATATTTTTGAAAAATTTAAAAAGGAGGATAGAATTGTTTTAGAAAAATTATTAGACAAGAAATCTTATTTTTTTAAAAATATTCTTTCCTCTGATTTTGATGATTCTCTTAAGAAAAGCCTAATGGCTGATTACTTGTTGGTTGCCTTCTTAAAGAATCCTGAGATTTTTGAACTCCAGGAAAAAGCCGGAAAATTATTAGAAGAAAATGGGGAATCAGAGGAGGAGATTGTAGATTTTTATGCTTTTGGGGGTAATGACTTATTCGATCATATTCTAGAATATGCAAATAAATCGGGAGAGAATAAAGAGACGGTATTGAAGATGTATCAAAAACTTTTCCTTGAAAATAGTAATAATTTTGATATCTTTGTTAAAATAACAGTACTATTAGAAAATTATAAGGAGGTTTTTGATTTAATAGTAGAAAGTGGAGAATATGAGCACTTTTTCTATTATGATAATTTATTGGAAAAGTTTGGTTATCAAAAGGTAATCAATGTGTTAGTTGATAATAATTGTGTTAAGGGTTTACTAGAAAATCGAGATAAATTTAAGGGGAATGTAAATGATTCAGAAATAGTTAATAAATTGATTAAAAAGGGCGAGGTAAAATCGGTGGCCGATTGGTTATATTTATTCGATGTTTTAGATGAAGAAACATCAAATAGTTTAGTTGATATTTTTATTGAGGAGTCTTATGTTTATTGTTTATTTCAAGATATTGAAAAATTAAAAGGAGTGGGCGAAATAGAAATAATTAATAAATTAATTAAAAATGGAAAAATAAAAGATATTGCTAATAATTTGCATTTTTTTAATAATTTAGATGAAAAAATGTCCAGTACTTTACTTGAGTTTTTAATGGAGGGGTCTTATTTCTCTGTCTTACTGCAAAATCGTCACAAATTTAAGAATATAAATGATATAGAAATATTCGATAAATTATTCGATGCTGGAGCAATGGATGATATTGTTAATGATTTGAATTTTTTTAGGAATTTAGACGAAAAAAGGGCTCTTGTTTTAATTAATAATGGTTATATTAATCAATTGGCATTAAATATTGATAGCTTTAAAGATTCTGATAGTGGCGTCCTTAGTATTTTTAAAAGAGTAAAAAATTCCCCCTCTCTTGAATTGAAAAATATTTCAGCAGAAATTATTATTCAATTAATTAATGGAGGGCCCTTATCAACGATTGAAGAAAGATATAATAAAATAGAGGAAGTTTATGTTAAGAATAATATACCTTTTGTTGGAAAGCAATTTAAAGTATGCGAGGCTCTCTATCCAGGATCCAGGATGGGAGAAAAAGCTATTAGCCCAGAATTGTCAGGATTAAAAAATGCCAGTGCTAGAAAATTATTAATATTTAAAGACTTGCTAAGGGCTAATTTCGATAGCGCTAATTCTAATTTAAAAAAATATTTAGAAATTTTTAATTCAGTTGATGGTATTTTAAAAAGATATGAAAAAGGTCAGGAGGTTAGTGACCAAGAAATTGAAAAAATAAGATATTTTATTAACAAAATTAACGCTTTTTCTCAAAATATAAAAAAAGATGAGTATCTTACGAGGATGGATCCAGGGAATATTGACTTAGATGAGAACTTAAAAATTTTAAAGAAAAATTTTGGAGTAAAAAAAGGGCAAACATTAATTGAGAGGTTCGAAGAGGTCTTTTTAAAGAGGGTTGGTATTAATAGTATTCCAGACGCTATTAATTATTTAGAAGACTTAACCATGGTCGTTACTAATAGAAATAGAGGCTATATTTCTGGTGATAAACTTAAATTAGAAAAAAATGATTTAGCGAAAGGAATTAATATAGATTTTTTTGATAAATATTTAGACAGGGGTGTTTTTTCCCCAGAATTTATTGGTTCGGAGACTAGCACGGCTAAATCTAAAGCAGAGAAAAGTGATTACACCCCTTGGGATACAGATTTAATTTTAGTTGAAAATAGCGACTCCTCATCTATTGTTGAAAATTCTATACCATCTTCTTTTGGGGACATTATTTTAATAATTAAGGATAGGGGGCAGTTTAATAAAACCGAGGTGGGCCAACCAGTATTATCGGATAAAAATAAACTAGAGCTATTTAAAACAGGTGCTATGAGGGTAGATCATTATGGGATTAGAACTGGATTTGGTTCTTCAGAAATTAGTGCCGTCTTTGTGAAAGATTTGATTTTAAATGATGAAATAAAATTAGACTATATTAAATTTTCTATAGCCAGAAAAGGTTTTTATATCCCAATTTGTGATAAGAATGAAAACGTAGTATTTTCTCACGATGATTTTATTCAGTATAGAAAAATCTTTAATGGGATAGGTCTTTATAGCAAGGAAGAAATGGAAATAAGCTCTACTTGGAGTAATTCAGATTTTTCTGATGACATAGAGGGTTTTGTGCAAACTAAAGATAATATCGATAAAATTATTAATATCAGAAATAAAATTCAAGGTTCTATTAGAGAGATTATTAATTCCTTGGGGGTTGATATGCATTTAGGGGAGCATGACGATAGTATTTTAGGAGTAGAAATAATTGACACAGGCTCTACTGGCCGGGGATCTGCCCTGGATAATAATTTTGATTTTGATTTTGTCGTTAAGCTCAACGATAATGACTATAATGAGGTTGACAATATAATTAGTAAACTTAAGGATGTTTATCCTCTTGATAATGATTATACTAATAATGCAATGAGGACATGTAGATTTAAGGAATTAGAAGTATCTGGCGTTAAAGTCGAATTAGATGTTAGTTTTGTTAAGAGGTCGAATAGTCAAAATTTAAGTGCGAATGATGCTATTTTGCAAAAATACAATTCTATTAAAAATAACTTCGGTGAAGAAAAGCTTTTTGAGGTTTTGGGAAATGTTAGGTTTGCTAAAAAATTGTTAAAAGATCATGGTTGTTATAAAAAGGGTTTGTCTGATGGGGGGCGTCTTGAAGGTGGTTTAGGTGGAATCGGGGTGGAAAATTGGATTTTAAAAAATGACGGTGATGTTGTTTTGGCTTTTAGGGATTTTTATAATTACGCCTATAAAGATGGTGAGCTTGTTAGCTTCGATGATTTTAAAAGGAGCTACAAGGTTTTTGGTGCTGGTGAAAATATTAGGGGTGGTGTTATAGCAGAGAATTTTGTTTATAATATGGATCCATCGGGTTATGCTAAGATGGCAGAAATATCGAAGAGATTTGTTTCTTAGAAATTTTGACCTTTTTTTTAATATAGAATTAAAAAAAGCTTTCGTTATGAAAGCTTTTTGTTTTGTTAGAAGGGAAGACCTTTATTTTTTTCCTTTCCATCCCAGTTGTCCTTTTCTATATCTTTTTTTGTATATAGAGACTCCTACAAAATAAAAAGACATTGAAAAGGCCAAGTTGACAGCCAAGCCCGGCAAGATAATCAGCCAAAAATATTGCTGATAGGCGAACTCAATACCAAAGTTGAGGAAAAGTCCGAAAAACAAGAAGAAGAAGGCATGTCCGAGGATGATGGAGGGGATTAATAATTTTCTTGTTACTCCTTCGTGCGTCATATTCCAGCGAAACTCATTGAAACCAATCGATCTGGACGCCAGACTGGGCCCTATGATTGGAATTAAATTTGACAAAAAAACAGTGATACTGATAAGTATGGCGTACATAATTATCATGGTGTTTTGTATTCCCATTCTTTCCATTTGTTCCATTTTTTCTTATTTTAAGGTTTATGTTAATTTAACAAAAAACCTTATCTTATTTTTCCTTATTTGTCAATATTATAAAGAAGAATTAATTTTGTGTAATAAAATTATGAATATATTTAATGAGAAAAACTTATTTAGTGGACTAGCTTTTTGTAATAACAAAAAACCCGTTAGTTATAACGGATCTTTATTGGTGATTATAATCACCATTTTTTTATTTGCAGAGGCTATTGATTAAATTTACCTACCCAACCAAAGGTCTGTTCAACATTCTTTAAAATAACTTGAAAAACCGACTCTCTTTGTCTGGGAGTTAAAATAGTGTAAGTGTTAGATCTAATTTTTTGACCATTAGAATCAGAGCTCTCTACCTGAAATTGGTAAATTTCTCCAGGCAAGAAGTCTGTTACTACTACCAAATGTCTCTTAGTATAGGTTGGGTCTAAAAAGGTTTCAAAAGGCCAATTATCATCGTCTTGCCCAAAACCCTTGCGATAATAAACTTTAGAGGTGGACAGCTTGCTAGTATTCCAAGATATTATAGATTGAACTCGGGGACTTTCTGCGCCATCTAGGGCTGAGCTAGTTTTTACCTGTTCAATAACAAAAGCGGCTGCCTCATTGGAGGTTGAAAAAGAATCAATAGTTTGGCTCAAAACCTGACCCGAAGAGTCTCGACCGGATAAAGCAATTTGATAAGAGATTCCAGGCTCTAAATTTTCGACAGTGATCTCATGAATAGTTGTCATGTTATCGCTATTAGCTACAATAGCCTCGTCGAAGGAAAGGAACCCATTTCTGTAGGGGATAGCCCTAACTAAGGAATTAGTCGGCAGAGAGCTGGTCCATTTAAAAGAAGCCGATTCATCATTTATTTTATCAATAACATAGTTTTCAATTTTAGCTGATTTAGAAAGAGTTGAGAGACTTCGAGTTTCGGAGGTAGCCCTTGATCCAATTGGTGTAGCCCCTCTTAGTTGATAGTTATAGGAAGTTTCTGGTTTTAAGCCAGAAATAACAACCTGGTGATTATTGGCATAAATATCAGGATTACCAAAATTTTTGACTAAGTCATAACTAGAAAATGGTACTCCTTCTTCTGTTAGGGCAATAAGAGAACTAGTTCTTTTATCGGTCTCCCAAGTAATTATAGCCATATCTTCCCAGACATTGACTGTTGGTCCAGAAATAATATTTGGGGTATCAGTCATATTGGCTAATTCTTTAATTGTTTCTTGTTGTTCAATTAAACTAGCCTCTAAAATAGAAGAGGAGACTGATCTGGCTGCTTGTTTTATAAAATCAAAAGTACGACGGAGAATTTGTAAAAAATTATCATCATTTTTAGCCTGTTCTTCGGGGCTAAGAATATTGTCAATATCATCTCCTGTTTCAGGATCTAAATCATCGGGGTCTAACAAGTCATCAATATCTCCAATTTCATCAAGGGACAATGTAGTAAAGTTTCCTTCTACAAAATTAGAAATATTGCCCGAAGAATCAGTAGAACTAACTCTGTAATAGTAGGTCTTACTAGGAGAGAGCCCATTCAATATTTGTGAGTGGGAATTTTTTGTTTCCAGACTAACTGAAGCTTGACTATATTTTTTATCTAAACCAAATTCAACAATGCTGTTGGCTGGTTCGTTGGTCTCCCAAGAAATAGTAGTTCTATCAAAGCTGGTATTTTTTACTTGAAGATCGGAGATTGTTGGCTTGGTATTATCACTTTTATCTATAATTAGAGTTCCTCCCCCTTCCTTAACTATTATTGTTGTGGAGGTTGCTCCAGCAACCAAGGCATCTTGGGTTGTAAAGCTACTCTCTTCGCTACTGGTTGAATTTTCATTTGTGTCAGAAGATATAACTCTAAAATAATAGGTGGTTTGTATATTCAAGTCTTCTAATAGCACTGAGTGGCTGTAATTGAAGTCCGAGCTAGTTGCAACTTGATCATAATTTTCTGATTCTGTTCCGTATTCTACTCTAGAATCAGCTGGCTCATCGGTACTCCAAGTTATTAGGGCTGAGACATCGGCTACTTGTTTGGCCAGAACTGATGTGATTGTTGGTTCAACAGTATCACTATAGTCAGGGGTGGTAAAACTAAGATCACTTAAGACTCTAAGATTATTATTGGAGTCAGCATTTTTTAATTTGAAATTATAGGTTGTTCCTTTTTCTAGGCCAGTTAATTCAAAAGAATGGTTGGTATTAAAATTGTCATTAGTGAGAACATTTTCGTAACTATCGTCAACGCTGTATTCGATGGTTGACGTTGCTAGCTCATCTGTTGTCCAGGAAATCCTAACTGAATTTTCTTGTCTATCAAAAATATCTGTTTCAGAGTTGAATGTTATTTGAGGGGCTGTTGCGTCTAATGTAGTTAAGAAATTATAATACATTTGTTCGCCATCAACTATGTTTCTATCTTCAGTAACATTAGACTTTACATAGAAATAATATCTAGCTCCAGTATCCAAGCCATTTAACTGGACTGAATGGGAGGTTGTTTCTCCGCTTTGGGCAACTTCCGTTGGATTGCTCATGCTTATACTCTTTGAATAAAAGACCCTGGAATCAGCTGCTACACTGCTACTCCAGCTAATAGTAGCGCTAGTGTTTGTGATGTTAGTTGAGGCTACATTAGAAATAACCGGACCGCTAAGAGTAGTAAAAGATAGACTATCATCAAAGGCGGCATTATTGCTGGGGTCAGAAGATTGCACCCTGAGATAATATGTTGTGCCGGGATCAAGGTAGTTTAAGAATACCGAATGCTGTCCTAATCGACCAGCACTGTCACTCATGGAAGAAATACCCACACTGAGCGCATCATCGAAGTTTCCGGACTCATCAGTAATATAGGCGACTAGGGAATTAGAGGGTTCATCAGTATCCCAGGTAATAAGGGCTGATTGGGCGGTGATACTGGAAATACTGGCGTTGCTGATTGTTGGTGATGTTAAATCAGTGCCACCTTGACCGTCAGGTCGGTCGTAGATAACATCTGAATAATTGGAGATATTTCCGTCTTGATCTTCAATGGTTACTTTGTAGTAATAAGTTTCGTTGGTATTAAGGCTAGAATCTAAAATAAAATTAGCGGAGCGGTCGCTTTGTGTGGCAATTGAGGAGAAATTTGTTCCATCTGTTGAACGATAAATATTGTATTGACCAAAACCAAGAGGTAGAACTGGTGATTGACCCCAGGCAATAAATTCCCTCCATTCAGTCGTAGAAATATTGGAGACATCTTGAAAAATAATGTTTAGAGGTCGAGCAGGCGCATTTAATGTTAAGATACTGCCACTGCTAATAAAGTTATCAAAGACATCTTTAATTTGGTAATAAACAATTGGCAAATTAGGGTTAGCAAAAATCCAGCTTTTAGAAGCGGGTAAATCAATCCACTCTCCGGAGTCAGTATTAAGACTATCAGCAGAAATATTACTATTATTTGATAATTTTATTTTTAAAGCTGAATCATCACTGATATCAAAATGTAGGTTAGTAGCGGAATCACTACGTCCGTCAATTGAAACGCTGTTAAGAACCGGGTTTTTAGTGTCTAAAGTAAACATACTTGATTCAGCTTGATCAAGATTATTAGCCGCTTCGCCATCATTAACCGTGACTCTTATTTTAATATTTTCCACGTAGTTATCAGCGAAATCAGTTTTAGCATTCCAAGTTGCGGTATAAGTAGTAAAGTTCGTCATATCAACATCTTTCTGGTTTTCATCGCTTGCCCCTAAAGTTGTGCAGGTTACCCAGGAGCCATTAGCGTAGTATTCAAAGTAAGGTGCGATTTCTCCGGGAGTATTACTGCCCGCTAGAGCGTCAACATCTCTAACTTCATATGATATATCTACCAAGCCATCAGCTCTTTGAGTGGCAGTGACATTTTGCACCTCTGGTGGAGCATTAACAACATATTTAATCTCTACTTCGCTGATTGTCGGTGTATTGGCGCCAGTCGAGCTCAGAGTGACTTTATATTGCCAAAATCTATCCCCTTCGCCATCTTTTAGAGAGGAGGGAATACTAGTTGAAGGGCAAGTCCATTTACCCTCATCTTTGCTACAACCGCTGCTAGCGTTAGTGAAATCATGCCAAAGAGCCGAGTCTAGTTCAGCGCTACTGGAAGCAGTGCGAACTGACAGGGTGGCCCCGGTTCCAGCTGGTAAGGAAGACCCTTCGTTTAGACCAATTAGACCAATAATATTGGCATCATCAAGAGTGTCATATTTTGAAGATATTAAAGTCTGATTATCAGGATAATATGAATAGTTTATAGCAACACTATTTAAAAGTGGGGAAGCACTGACATCAGTAGTAGAAAAGTTAGCTCGATATTGAATATATCTTTTTGAGCCCAGGGCGCTTATATCGGCTCCATCTGCCAAGCCGGTTGTCCAGGCAGTCCAAGAAGCATCAGCTGTATCGCTATCATTTCCAGCCCGCACATCAATAGTGATGCTGGTGTTAGCCGGTAGAGTTGTATTAATATCAAGGGTAGAAAAGCTAGCTGGAGCAAAGCCAATATCGATAACCGAAGAGGTGAAGGTCCCGGAATTATAGAAGGCGGCTTGGCCGATATTTGTGACTGAAATAGGAACTGAGCTGTTATCCACAGTTCCATTACCAAGTTGTCCTTTATCATTAAGGCCCCATGAATATACTGTGCCATCTGATTTTAGAGCATGAGCTGAATGTTGTTCTGTTGCTAAAGCAATAATATCATCTAAAAAGCCAACCCCATCTGGACCAAAAGTTTGAATTGGGGCCCATTGGCGAGCTGCGGAATTATTACCTAATTGTCCGTAGGTGTTAGATCCCCAAGACCAAACAGTGCCATCGGATTTTAGAGCATGTGTTGCTACTTGACCATTGGCAATAGCAACAACATCAGTTAAGAAGCCAATGCCACCCGGACCAACAGCTTGAGTAGGAGTTTCTCTAGTATGCGAAAGGTTTTCACCTATTTGCCCAGTGCCGCCATAACCCCAAGACCATACGGTTCCGTCAGATCGTATAGTATTAACATGATCGCTGCCACCAGATACAAAAATAACATCGGTTAAAAAGCCGACACCGTCAGGACCAACTACCTGAATTGGCGTAGAGCGGTTAGTGTTAGTCATGTCGCCGAGCTTATAATAGCTATTATAGCCCCAAGCCCAAAGAGTGCCATCTGATTTTATAGCATAGGCGGCGCTTGATCCGGCAGAAATAAAAGTAATGTCAGTTAAAAAACCAATACCATCAGGTCCCTGGACTTGCACAGGAGTGTATCTATTGGTCGTGCTGTTATCGCCCAACTGGCCACCACCATTATGGCCCCAAGTCCAAACAGTGCCATCGGACTTTAAGGCCATTACCCATCTATTTCCTGCTTTTATATCAACAACATCAGTTAAAAAGTCCACACCGCCGGGGCCCTTAACTTGGGTTGGATAGGCCTTATTAACATTTGTATTATCACCCAGTTGACCAAAAACATTATATCCCCAAGACCAGACCGTGCCGTCAGATTTAAGGGCGTATCCGGAATCATTACCGCCTGTTACCATAACCACATCACTGAGAAAGTCGACGCCAGCCGGTCCGAGTACTTGAACCGGGCCGAGCTGATTATCGGTGGTTCCATCTCCCAGTTGGCCAAAATTATTATATCCCCAAGACCAAATTGTACCATCTGACTTCATAACATAACGAGAGTTTGATAGAGCGGTGTGTATAGCCAGGGAGGGAGAGGCATTGGCTTGTTGAATTTTTAAATAAGCATCATTTCCTGAACCACTAATTTCTGTTTGACTGAAAGCTCCAGCGCCAAAACCGCTTTGGGCACTACTTTCATTAGTTTGTGTAATTGAAGCACTAGCTAGTGATAAAGAAAAGCTAGCGCCACCGGAAGCAATTTCTATGCCCGCATCTTTGGATGAAAATTTATCCCACATTGATTGATTACTAGTATGGTTTGCAATATCAGCGCTAGCTCCTCCGTTCCAGTTATTTTGTATGAAGGTATAGGTAGCGGCTGAAATATTTTTATTAGTAAAGAGAACAAGTAAAAGAATTATTCCCAAAGTGGAAAAAAATGAGATTTTAAGCCACAGTGGACGCGCGAAGAGATTAGAGAAACCTTTTTGTAGGAGTTTAAAAAATATTGCAATTTTTTTAATAGAAATAAAGAAGGTTTTTAGTAAAATATGGAAAATAATGGCGAGATAATTATTTGTTTTTGCCGAAACATTCTTTTTGTTAATAGCCCTGGAATAAGAGCGCAGAAAAACCTTTTTTTTCTTTTTGAGATTTATAAATAAAACTTTCTTTTTCTTTTTAATAATAATAAGCAAGGCTTTCTTTTTCTTTTTGAGAAACCTTAAAAACATCTTCTTATTTTTTTTATAAAAATTGCTGTTCAAAAAGCTGACAATAGCTTTCTTGATGAAATGAAAAATATTAATCGCTAAAAATATTATTATCTTATAAATAGAAAATAAAAGAACAATTAATATTTTTAAAATTGTTTGAATTATTTTTATAGCCACTCTTTTAGTGTTTTCTACTCTTGTTTCACGCATGATTGTAATAGTTTATTTTAAAGTATTTAATAGATTTATATTATTTATATCT
>CAYPAP010000004.1:0-34057 GCA_964408775.1 uncultured Gammaproteobacteria bacterium
TCAAGTGGTTAAGCCATTCGTGCAGGTCGGAACTTACCCGACAAGGAATTTCGCTCTACACCCTCTTAATATTTCTATTAAGTATGGACTCTATCTTATTCTTGATTAAAACTATCTAAAATTTCTTTAGCTTTTATTTTATTCTGTCGATTCATTTCTAAAGAAACCTTTATTATTCTTTTCAAGCCTTCGGCTTGTAAGTGTTTTTTTTGATTCATTAAATTTATAATCTTTCTAAACTTAATGAAGTCAAACTTTTTATTTGTTATTAGTTGAAATTTGTCAAAATGAGGTATAACATAATTATTAATACCCTCTAAAGATCTTATTCTTAATTCATAACGATCATCATGATTAACTCTGACAACCCCAGATTTAAAAAAATCTTTCAAGGCGTATAAAACCTTAATATCTCTTTTATGTTGAACAACTCTAAATTCAGGTAAAACTTGAAATCTACTAGACATTGTTTCATTTTTGTTTATTCCCACATAAAAAGTTCCTTCTCCATCAACAAATCCACTAACCCAATAAGGATCTAGTTTCATATTTTTTTCAAGAACCTCAGTGTTTGGTCTCTGAGGATTAATTAATTATTAATCCTGCAAGTTGCCCCCGTGTATTTCTAGATTTTTACTTATTAATGCAAATTTAATAAGTACCAGAAATCTTTTGAGGATTTCCTCGCATTTTACTGAGTATTTAAGGACATTTATAATTCACATTATAAATAGGCAACGATTTTTCTGCTCTACAATCGTCCCAGTCCTTTTACTTTCTAAAATTAATTAAAAAGCAAAACCTTAGGACGATTATAGTTATCGCCGGCGTTCATCCGCGCTTAAATTCAGAGCTTCTCCTAGTAAACTAGGATAACCCCTCCTCTTAACGTTCGGACACTGGCCAGGCTTCACCCTCTATACATCATCTTTCGATTTAGCAGAGAGCTGTGTTTTTGTTAAACAGTCCCTTGAGCTCTTTAGCTGCGGCCCTATTGCTAGGGCAGACCTTATCTCGAAATTACGGTCGCTGTTTTGCCGAGTTCCTTAACGAAGATTCTCTCGTACACCTTAGGCTCCTCGCCTCATCTACCTGTGTCGGTTTTAGTACGGTTACTATAATTTTTAACCCTAGAAGTTTTTCTTGGCAATTCCCTCGCCCAAATTGGTTCCGCCGAAGCTTCACCTTCTGACAACCTCTTGAAATTGTTGATCCGGATTTACCTAGATCGTTTCTTGAGGACATCAACGCTCATACCATTAAAACGCTTGAACCTAGGAACTGCGTCCCTCCATCAGAAATTACAGTAGTGCTGGAATATTAACCAGCTCGTCCATCGACTTCTCTGGCACTACACCAGATACGCCTTAGGGCCGACTAACCCTGGGTCGATTTACGTTGCCCAGGAAACCTTAGATTTTCGGTGGGCAGGGTTTTCACCTGCCTTTATGCTACTCATGCCAACATTCTCACTTCCGTCAACTCCACCAAGCCTCACGACTTGACTTCAGCGCTGACAGAACGCTCCGCTACCACGTCATTGTAAACAATGACATCCACATCTTCGGTAATATACTTAGCCCCGATACATTTTCGGCGCGAAACAACTTGATTAGTGAGCTATTACGCTATCTTTAAAGGATGGCTGCTTCTAAGCCAACCTCCTAATTGTCGTGGTCACAACACCACCTTTCACACTTAGTATATATTTAGGGACCTTAGATTGTGGTCTGGGCTGTTTCCCTTTCGACTGATGGACCTTAGCGCCCATAGTCTAACTCCTGAGTTATATTCATTGGTATTCGGAGTTTGGTTAAAGACGGCACCCGAAGGCCCGCCCTCATTCAGTGCTCTACCCCCAATGATAAACACTCAAGGCTAGTCCTAAAACTATTTCGCGGAGAACCAGCTATTGCCGAGTTCGATTGGAATTTCACCGCTAACCACAGCTCATCCCCTAGTGTTGCACGACTAGTGGGTTCGGTCCTCCATGTGAATTTCTTCACACTTCAACCTGGCCATGGCTAGATCACCCGGCTTCGGGTCTTGTCCATGCGACAGATCAGCTATCATATTGAAATAAGAAGCATCTTATTCCAATAAGATAACTGAAACGGGCTATTAACCCTCGCTTTCACTGTGCATATTTTCCAGAGGAACTTATGCAAGCCACATAGAACAAACTCGTTGGCTCATTCTTCAATAGGCACGCCGTCACCCCAATAAATTGAGGCTCCGACTCCTTGTAAGTATATGGTTTCAGGTACTATTTCACCTCCCTCACCGGGATGCTTTTCACCTTTCCCTCACGGTACTGGTTCACTATCGATCATAAAAAGTATTTAGCCTTGGGTCATAGTCGACCCAGATTCATACGGGATTTCACGAGGCCCGCACTACTTAAGAACAATCACAGTAAAGTAATATTTTTTTCACCTACGGGGCTATCACCCTTTCTAGCTGAACTTTCCAGTTCATTCGATTAAAAATATTATTTATGACTTTACCCTATTTTATTCAAGAAACAGTAGTAATTGTCTTGCAACTCCTTATAAACATATGGGCTTGACCCCTTCTACAACATCTCATTCACAAAAGTAAACTCAATTATTGCTCAGTTTATAAAGTTTAGGCTCTTCCCTTTTCGCTCGCCGCTACTAAGGGAATAATTATTATTCTCTTCTCCTCCGGCTACTAAGATGTTTCAGTTCACCGGGTGCTCCACCTAGCTAACGCCAGGTCACTCTGTCTTCCACAGAGTAGGTTTCCCCATTCGGAAATCTACGGATCAAAGGTTGCTTGCCACCTCCCCGAAGCTTATCGCAGGCTGCTACGTCCTTCATCGTCTTTTTATGTCAAGGCATCCACCATATACTCTTAACGAGATTTTCTCACATTTTTGATTTTAAATTCAAAAATTATTTTTGGAAATTTTATTATTGAAATTGCTAAATAATAATAAAATTTTTCATTAAGTTTTTAAAGACCCTTAAATATTAATATCTAAACACTATCTTTAAAATAATATTTAAATTTTTAACATCTAACCATTTTTTTAAAATAAAAGAACCGCTCAAAAGCGGCCTTACTTCTCTATAAGAGAAAAAAATTAAAGCCGCTAATTTTTATTTGATAATAAAAAAGAATTAAACATAATTAATTTATTTTTATCTTTCAGAAACTACGAACTTAAATTTTGAAAAGTAAAGTTATTATACATCATTTTTTAATCGATGTCAACACCCTATAAATAAAGGGTAAAATCCACTTTTTAACATCTCTTTAAAAATAATTTAATTTTAATTTATTTCCCTATAATTATAATAAGAAAAAATACTATTTATCTACTAATAAATGAAGGCCAGCAACACTAAAAAAATCATCTTTTTCTTAGCCCTGCTAATAATAATATTTTATTTGGCAAAAATCTACCAAAAAGAAGTTAATAGTTCCGAGTTACTGGTTTCGTTTATTGATTCTGGACAAGCTGACGCCATATTAGTTAAAACCCCATATAAGCAAAATATACTTATAGACTTTGGGAGTAACAAGGGTCTAAAAGATTTAAATAAAAGAATCCCTTGGTGGAATAAAAATATAAACCTAATGATAATAACTCACCCTCATGACGATCACATATTGGGCATGATTTCTGTTTTAAAAAAATACAAAGTTGACCAAATTATGTACACCGGGATTTTGCACTCCTCCCCTGTTTACTCAGAGTTGCTAGAATTAATTCAAAGCAAAAATATTCCTCTGATAATCCCAAGAGAAAACCAAGTCATTAATTTCGGAGAAAATTGTTTTATAAAAGTAATATTCCCCTGGGAAAGTCTTCAAGGAAGAGAGATAGAAAATATAAACAACTCTTCTATAGTTAGTCAATTAGATTGCCTTAATTACAAATTCTTATTTACTGGAGACGCTGAAATAGAGGTTGAGAATGAAATATCAGAAAAAAATATTAATATAAAAAGTGATGTTCTAAAAATTGGACACCACGGATCAATAACATCATCCCAGGAAGAATTTTTGGAAAAAGTCAGCCCTCAAATTGCAGTTATAATGGTTGGGGAAGATAATAAATTTAATCATCCCAACCTTAGAACCATAAAAAAGCTAGAGAGACTAAATATAAAATCGTTCCGCACTGATTTAGACGGAACGATTGACATAACAAGTAACGGGGAAGACTTATATATACAGAAAAACTAACTAAAAAATAATTTATTATCTAAAAATGATTTAGCCTCCTCAAGATCAACAAGTCCTTTATCGCACAAGGATTTAATACTCTTTTCAAAGCTAACCATACCGTCTTTAGAATGAGTTTCAATAACACTTCTAAGCTGTGCTATTTTCTCATCTCTTATTAAATTTGAAACTGCCGCATTATTTATTAAAATTTCCCTAGCTGCTACTCGGCCCCCTCCAACTTTAGGCAAAAGAACCTGAGAAATAACAGCTGATAATATTAAAGATAGCTGAGATTTAATTTGACCCTGTTGATGAGAAGGAAATATATCAATAATACGATCAATAGTTTGAGCCGCATTACAAGTATGTAGAGTGGCCAATATCAAGTGCCCGGTCTCAGCTAAGGTGATGGCGGTAGAAATAGTCTCTAAATCCCTCATTTCTCCGACCATAATAACATTAGGATCTTGACGCAAAACATGTTTTAAGCCACTAGCAAAAGTAGCCATATCAGTTCCTAGCTGTCTTTGGGTAATTACACTCTTATTGGGTTTGAAAATAAATTCAATTGGATCCTCTAAGGTGACAATATTACAATTCCTATTATCATTAATATAATTAATCATGGCCGCCAAAGAAGTAGATTTACCACAACCAGAGGGACCAGTTAACAAAATAAGGCCGTGATTCAAATGCAGTAACCTTTTTACCCCCTCTCCCATCCCAATTTCATCTAATGTAGGACTCTGAGTATTTATTATTCTAAAAACAGCTTTAAAGTTTCCTCTCTCGTAAGATAAATTAGCTCTAAAACGAAATCCATTAAACTGATAACTGAAATCGTAATCTTTTTCTTTATAAAACCTTTCTAATTGTTCTATCTCTAGAGCCTTTTTTAACATCTTGTGAATACTGTCAGAGGTAACCACTCTAAAGCCTTCTCCATCCCCAAAATCATCATCATCAGATATGCTTTTTTTTAAGACAGGCTCTTCTAAAAATATTTTATCATTTTCCTCTTTAGTTTCATCAGAACTTTTAGGAGAAAAGTCTTCATTATCAGAAAATTTAGCCTCTTCTAAAGATTTTTCCCTCAAACTATAAAGTCGCCCATCTATTCTCAATACGGGATAAAGACCGTGGACTAAATGAACGTCCGAGGCATTATTTTTTATAGCAATACTCAGTATTTTATCAATATTCATATTTTTAAAATTAATTAACAAATAAAATAAATATTTTTTACAACCAGTTTTTCGCCTTTAAACCTTTTTCGGCCGCATCAGCCTGAGCTTCCTGTTTAGAGGACCCTTCTCCGCTGGAAACTAATTCTTCTTTCAGAAACAAGCCTACGGTGAACTTCTTGGCATGGTCGGGCCCCTCTTCTTTCAGAACCTGGTAAGAAGGTGTTACTCCTACTATTTCTTGAGCAACCTCTTGAAACCTTGATTTAGGGTCTAAATAGGTTTTATTTTTTATAATCTCATCTAAGTTAGATATAACGTTTTTGAATACAAATTTTTTGGCCGGTTCAATTCCCTGGTCTAAGTATATAGCTCCAATTACCGCCTCTACCGAATTAGCTAATATATATTGCCTAGCTTTAGAGTCCCTATCCTTAGACTCACCTTTTGATAATAATAAATGTTCGTCAAAATTTAAATTTTGCGCGACCTGATAAAGCATTTTTGAATTGACCAAACTAGCCCGCCAATTAGTTAAATCTCCTTCTGGCTTATCAGGGAAATTTAAATATAAGTATTCAGTAATAATAATTTCTAAAACAGCGTCTCCTAAAAATTCCAAACGCTCATTATGGCCGACTCTAAAACTAGAGTGCTCATTAATATAAGAACGATGGACCATGGATTGTTGCAAAAGATCTTTATTTTTAAACTTTACATCAATAATCTTTTCTAGTTTTTTTAAATCATTCATAAAAATAATCCTTATTCTTTATTGTCTTTATTGTCTTTATTATCTTTATTGCGAGAGGAATTTTTTTCTCTTTTTTCTTTTTCTTCTTCTGGTATTTCATTATAGATAGAACCCAGGACGCCATTAATGAACTTACCGGAAGACTCCCCGCCAAAATTTTTAGCTATTTCAATAGCCTCGTTAATAGCTACTTTAGGAGGAATTTTTTCAGAGAAAACTAGCTCATAAATTCCGAGACGTAAAACATTTCTATCTACTACTGTTATTTGATTTATAGGCCACTCGGGAGCATACTTGGATATATAGGCATCAATTTTTTCTAAATTAGAAAAAACCTGAGAAACCAATTCCTTAGCAAAACCACCATCATCAAATTCAGGCGCAAAATTGAAAAAATTTTCACTAATAATTTCATCTAAATTTTTATTTCTACCATTAAAGTCCCAAGCAAACAAAGTTTGCATAGCTATAGTTCTGGATAAATGACGATTGGCCATAAAATAATATTAAAAAATAAGGCACTATAAAAGTGCTTTATTTTTATTTTTTAACTTTTTTACTTTCAACTTTCAAAACCTCCTTGTTTTTGTAGTTCCCGCAAAAACCACAGGCATTATGAGGTAAAACAGCTTGCCCACACTTAGAACAGCTAGATAAAGTTTTAGTTTTTAATGCTTGATGTGATCTACTTTGACCAACAGAGGATCTGGTTTTTCTTTTTTTTGGTACAGACATATTGAAAAATGGGATCTTTAGGATCTTTGAGATCTTTAAGATCTTTAGGATGTTAATTTTTAGGACTTACGATTTTAAGTATAATTTAAATTAAGGAAATAGTCAATTTAAGGTTTTATTCGCTTACCAGCGATTCAAACTCCTCTTTTTCTATGGTTTCTTTTTCTAATAAAACCTTTACTATTTTTTCTAAATAATCTTTTTTATCTGATAAAACTTTTTCGGCCTTTTTTTCTCCTTCTTTCATAATTTCATTAATTTCAGCATCAATCATCTCGGCTACCTTTTCGCTATAATCTCTTTGTTCATGGATTTCACGACCCAAGAAAATCATTTCTTCTTTTTCACCAAAGGTTCGGGGGCCCAGCTTGTCGCTCATACCGTAGTCCGTTATTAAACGACGAGCTAGATTGGTCGCTCTTCTAAGGTCGGAGGTAGCTCCAGTAGTCACCTCACCAAAAATCTTTTTCTCAGTTAAATGACCAGCCAATAAAACTCCTATTTCATCGATAAAATAACTCTTTGAGTACATCCTTTTGTCACTAGTTGGCAACTTCAAAGTATATCCACCAGCCTGACCTCGAGCAATAATAGAAACTTTATGGACCGGATCGGAATTGGGTAAAAAATGAGCCACTAAAGCATGCCCGGCTTCATGATAAGCAGCTATCTTTTTTTCCTCTTCGGTGATGACACGACTCTTTCTTTCCGGCCCTATCATTACTTTTTCAATGGCTTCAAATAAATCTGCTATATCAATAGATTTTTTGTTTTGTCTGGCCGCCAAAATTGCCCCCTCGTTTAAAACGTTGGCCAAATCAGCTCCACTAAATCCAGGAGTTCTTTCTGCTATTCTTTTTAAATTAACATCTTTAGATAAAGGCTTTTTTCTGGCATGAACATTAAGAACGGCTTCTCTATCCTTCAAGTCTGGCAAATCAATAACCACTTGCCTGTCAAAACGGCCCGGTCTAAGTAAGGCTGGATCTAAAACATCTGGCCTATTGGTAGCAGCTATTATAATAATGTTAGTATTTTGATCAAAGCCATCCATTTCTACTAAAATTTGGTTTAATGTTTGTTCTCTCTCATCATGTGACCCACCTAATCCAGCTCCTCGACGACGACCAACAGCGTCAATTTCATCGATAAAAACAATGCAAGGAGAATTTTTCTTGGCCTTTTGGAATAAAGAACGAACCCTGGAAGCACCAACCCCCACAAACATTTCTACAAACTCTGAACCAGAAATACTAAAAAAGGGAACATTAGCTTCTCCAGCGACGGCCTTGGCCATTAATGTTTTTCCAGTTCCAGGACTTCCTAAAAGCAAAACTCCTTTTGGTGTTTTAGCTCCCAAGTCATGAAATTTTTTAGGGAACTTCAAAAAGTCGACTATCTCACTTAATTCCTGCTTAGCTTCTTCGGCTCCAGCTACATCTTTGAAGGTTGTTTTGTTCTTTTGATTATTATCGAACTCCTTGGCCTGAGACTGTCCGAACATCATAGCCTTAGAGTTAGCACCTGAAACACCCTTCATCATAAAGTAAAGGAAAACAACTATTAACAAAAACGGAATTAAAAATGGTAAGAGAGAAAGCATAAAGGCACCAAAGCCATCCCCTTCTTTAACTGATATATCTATCTTGGAAATTTTCTCAGTTTCAACTGAAAAATTACTCAATAAAGATGACAATGATTCTCCGGCCTCTTTTTTAGTAACCTTTTCCTCTCCTGAATCCAGAACAAGATTTATTTTATTACTAGAAACCACAATCTCAGAGACTTTTTCATCTTTTATGAGGTTTATCATATCGCTTATTAAAATGTTTTCGGGCTGAGTTGTTTTATCAGAAAAAACACTAAATAAGCTAGCTATTATTAAGAAAACAAACAAAAAAACTAAAAAATTCTTTAAAAAAGACTTCATATTTAAATATTAATTATTATCATCTATGATTATATAATAAATTAGATTTAAAAACAACTTTTCAATAAAAATAAGAGGTTTTTTAAAAGCCTCTTATTTTTATTATTTCAAATTATTTTTCGCTCTCGGTCTTTGGTTTTTTAGTTGAACTCTTAGCTTTATCTTTGTCTTCTCCCCCATCTTCTTTTTTAGGCTTCTTTACTTCATCTTTTTTATCATTTTTTCCAGACTTTTCTTTTTTATCTTCTTTTTTACCTTCTTTTTCACCCTCCTTTTTATCTTCCTTTTTATCCTCTTTCTTTTCTACTTTCTTGTCTACTTTTTTTTCGCTAGCTTCTTTCTCTGAGTCATTTTTTTTAGACTTCTTTCCTTCTTTGATAATTTTTAAACCTAGGCGATGATCAGCTGGCGAAATTGATAAAATTTCAAAATCAAATATATCTCCAGTCTTAAATAAATCACTAATTTTATCTCTTGGATTTATGCCTAATTGAGTAATATGAGCCAAACCATGAATCTCTTCGTCTAATTTTACAAAAAGGCCAAATGGATTAATCTTTAGAACTTCCCCTTTAACAATATCTCCACTTTTATACTTTTTAACCGCCTTTTTCCAAGGATCCTCAATTATTCTTTTAGCACTTAAAAATATTTTATTATTATCTAGATTTACAATTTCGGCCTTAATCTCATCTCCAACCTTATAATCTTTTTCAGGAGAATCTATTCTCTGCCAAGCTAACTCTGAAATATGGATTAAACCTTCCATGCCCTCGCCAAAGCTAATAAAGACACCAAAGTTAGTAACGGCTGAAATTTTACCATCAACTACCATACCGACTTTATACTTATCTATAATATGCTTTTGCTTTTTGTTCCAAACATCCTTTTCACTAAAAATTATTTTATCAGACTCTTCTCCTAAATTAATAATATTCACATCAATTTCTTGTCCAACAAAAGATTTTAATTTATCTAATATTTTTTGCTTGTCTCCTCCACTAACCCTAGGATAATTTTCTGGGGAAAGTTGTGAAACCGGCAAGAATCCAGGAATTTGATAATATTTTACCAACAAACCACCTTTATTAGCATCTGTTACTTTAACTTTGACAACCTCTTTATCTTTTAAGGCTTGGTTTAATTTACTCCAGGCCTTCTCTTGACCAGCCTGACGAAAAGATAATTCTAAAACATCTCTTTCGTTCTCTTCTTCTATGACAGTAGCCTCAACTTCATCACCTGGTTTTAAATTAGCAAATTCTTCGGCTTCGAAATATAATTCTGGACCACGAACAATACCAACAAAAACTCCGTCGATATCTAAACGAACTTCTGACTTAGAAGCAGAAACAACTTTGCCTAAAACAATATCTCCCACTTTAGGAATATTTATTTTGTCTTGTTCTAATAATGCTTCTAAAATATGATTACTTTTTTTATCTTCACTCATATTTTTAGTTTTATTTATAATGAAAATATTGATTATAAATAAAAAAGAATGAGTTAACCTTCTCTTTAATAAAAGTAGAAAGTTCCTGGCCGCCTTAGGTCCAAGATGTTTATAAAAAGGCTATATTAAGTTTATGGGATGATTATATATTATTAATTTAAAAAAGGCAAGGGGGATAATGCTTATTACTAGAAAAATAAATACAAATATAATGTTTACAGCTATATTGGGCCCCCTGCAATATAAAAGTCAGCATAAACAGTTATATCCTCGCTCATAGACACTGTACAGGGTACAGTCCCCGAACACCCTCCTCCCGACCAACCAGAAAAAGTACCTACATCTATAGAATCGGCAGTTAAAACAACAGAGGCTCCATCATTAAAATCATAGGAACATGTTGAGCCACAATTAATGCCGGAAGGAGAACTTATTACAGTTCCGCTACCATATCCTGTTTTAATGAGAGTCAAGGTATATTGGATGATCACAGAAGGATCTGCTATCCCCGCCGGAGTAGCTACCTTATCTCCAGAAGATAAATTAGAAATAGGACCACCTAAACAAAATGATATTTCATAGGACTCATTTTCTGAACCCGCTGGAGAATAAGAATAAGTGTTGTCGCCCTCCGCACAATCTCCGTCGGGAGGAGTTGGAGCAGATGGGACTACTGCCATATAAATACTATCTCCATAGGCGATAGTGCTAGTTACTTCGGTGGGATATTGTCCATTATCATTAAAATATAATTCCAGTGCCGTTTGCATTTGTTTAACATCGGCTATTCTTTTAGCATCTCGCGCATTCTTTCTAGCATTTTGTAATGACACTACCGCAAGAGTAGCTAAAATACCAATTATGGCGATTACTACTAGTAGCTCGATCAAAGTAAATCCTTGTTTTTTGGTTTTAATTTTAAACATAGAGTTTATTTTTGCTATATTAGATCTCCCCTTGTCATCCCGGCGTACGCTGGGGCTAATAATCTTAATGATTTTAATACTCCTATTATACCACCCCCCCCTCCGGCAAGTCAATATATAAATTTTATTTAAAAAAAATTGGACATCAGACCAAATAATGTTTATAATTAAACTATATAAAGCAGCCTAATAATTAAAATGAGCAAAAAGAAATGAAAAAATATTTTTCCACCTTTCTAAAGGGCGTCGCCATGGGATCAGTTGACATTGTCCCTGGAATATCCGGCGGAACTATGGCCTTAATTCTAAAAATATACCAAAAAATAATCGACGAATTACGTTCAATTAATTTTGAATTTTTCAAAAATATCCTTAGCTTGCGTTTCAAAAAAGCTTTCAACTCAATCGACTGGAAATTTTTATTATCCTTATTTTTGGGAATAATTATAGCTATTATCAGCTTAGCTAGAATTATTAGCTGGACCCTAGAAAATTATCCCATCTATTTATTTAGTTTATTCTTTGGTTTAATAATAATCTCAGCCCTACTATTAATTCCTAAAAAAAACATAAAGCCACTTTCTATTATTTTTTTAATTCTAGGCTTTATAATTGCCTGGTTAATCAGCTTCCTGGCTCCAGCCCAAAGTCCCGAAACCTACGGCTTCATATTTTTAAGCGGAGCCCTAGCAATTTGTGCTATGATACTCCCAGGTATTAGCGGAGCTTTTATACTTCTCCTAATTGGCAAATATGAATTTATGATATCAGCCCTAAAAAATCCCCTGGCCCCAGAAAATATTTCAATTATAATAATATTCGCCCTAGGTTGTCTAATTGGATTATTAGCCTTCTCCAAATTCCTAAGCTTCCTATTAAAAAGATACTATCAAACAACTTTAATGCTATTAATTGGCTTTATGTTGGGAGCACTAAACAAAATCTGGCCCTTTAAAGAAATTTTAGAAACTAAAATAATTAATAATCATGAAATTATTATTAGACAAAAAAACATTTGGCCGGTGATTAATCAAGAGCTATTTATTGCCATTGTCTTAGCAATTACCGGGATTTTTATCGGCATTTTATTAAATAGAATTAAAAGAGAAAGAATATAAGGCTACATCAAAATACAAAAAAGACAGGGATCTCTCCTTGTCTTTTTTTATATACAGAAAGTTGCTTTAAAATTCTAAACTTTAATCACTACTGGCAAGACCATAGGTCTGCGCTTAGTGGCAGTAAATAATAATTGACCAACCTCATTTCTGATCTTATTTTTAATAAAATCATCATCAGCCGGAGTGTTAGGGTTTTTGTCACGAGCAATCGCCTTAACTTTAGCTCTAGTCTTCTCAATTAAATCACGATTTTCCTTCATATAGATAAAACCACGAGAAATTAGATCGGGACTTCCTATTAAATCTCCAGTTTTAGAATCAATTGTTACAATAACGACAATCATTCCATCTTCTGACATAACACGACGATCCCGTAGTACTATGGCCGAGACATCTCCGACACCCAAGCCATCAACCATAACATAATCACTGGGCACTTTCTCCTTGGTTAATTCCCCTAGAACGTTATATCTTTTTGGACCAATATCTTTTTGTCCTTTTTTGAATTCAACAACCTGCCCATTATCGGCTACAAATATATTATCTTTAGGGATACCAATTTGCTCAGCTAACTCAGCGTGAGCTTGAAGCATGTAATGATTAGCTTCTATCGGCATAAAATATTGCGGTTTAATTAGGCGCATCATTAATTTCAAGTCTTCAGCTTTAGCGTGGCCTCCAGCATGGATATCCATCATCTTGTAATGAATAATTTTAGCCCCCTGACGAACTACCATGTCCATTAAATTTTGGATGCTCCGTTCATTCCCGGGAATAACTGAAGAAGAAAAGATAACGGTGTCACCTTTTTTCAATTTTACCACTCTATGTTCAGAATTAACCACTCGGGATAAGAAAGCATTACTTTCACCCTGAGCTCCAGTTCCAATAATAATAATATTATCATCCCTAACCCTATTTAAATCTTTGTCTTCAACTAATATTTTAGGATCAAACTTTAAATAACCAATTTTATGAGCCACATCAACGTTATCATTCATGCTTCGTCCCTGCAAAGAAACTCTTCGACCGTATTTTTTAGCTAAATCAAATATTTTTTGAACACGACTAAGCTGAGAGGCGAAAGTCCCAATAATAATACGGCCTTCAATTTTATCAAACAACTTACCCATCTCATCTCCAATAGCTGACTCTGAAATCTGGTAACCAGGGTGAGTAGCATCAGTTGAATCTGACATTAATAATAAAATATTTTCTGCCCCTAATTGAGCAATGCGATTCAGATCGGCCGGCTTATCATTAACTGGAGAAAAATCTATTTTAAAGTCTCCGGTATGAACGACTTTTCCTAAAGGAGTAGTAATAATAATAGCAAAACAATCTGGAATAGAGTGATTTACTCGTAAAAATTCTACTTGAATTTTATCAGAAACTTTAACACGATCCATTTCAGTTATCTCTTTTATTTTTAAAACTGGTGCTTTTTTAAATTCTACACTTCTCTTTTGAACTAGGCCGGCAGTCATCTTTCCCATAAACATTGGGGGATTACCAATTTCTCCCATAATATGAGGGATGCCACCAATATGGTCATAATGACCATGAGTTATAAAAACAGCTTTGACTCTGTCTTTTTTATCTTCTAAATAGGAAACATTAGGGATGATATAATCAATTCCGAGCATGTCCTCTTCGGGAAATTGTAGCCCCATATCAATTATAATTATTTCTTTTTCATATTCAATTAAAGTCATGTTTCGGCCAACCTCTTCTAGGCCACCCAAAACAATAACTCTTAATTTTCCATTCAAATCAACAATCTTTTTCTCAGTTAAAGGTCTAAAATTTTTATTAGGACCTCTTTTGAAGGTATTTTTCTTTGAAAAATTACCACTTGCCTTGTAGCTGCTGGGTCTTTTGTCACTCGAAGAAGTCTCTTGCCCAGAAGAATAAGACTTATATTTTCTAATCATACACGTTTAAATTATTTTATAATATCAAAAAAATTATAAAATAAACTTACAAATTAATTTTTATAGGAAGAAGTTAAAGCTCAATTTTTCTTTTAACCCGAATATACCAATTAGAGATATCATTAAATCGATCGGCCGGGTTTAAAATACTAGAGAAATTAAATCCTTTAATACTTTTATTTTGGATGTAATTATAAGTAGGATAATAAAGGAAAATGACCGGAAAATCGTTACTCAAAATTTCTTGAAACTTCTTATATTTTTCTATACGGTCTTCTTCTTTTAAAGCTAAGCGAGCTTCCTCTAACAAGCTATCAACATCCTTGTTCTTGTACTCTGAAATATTCAAACCAGTTTCACCAATTTGAGAGGAGTGCCAAAAAGCATAAGCGTCTTGATCACTGCCGACCACCTGACTTAAAAGTAATACTTCAAAATTTTTCTGCTTAATGATTTCTGACGAAACCATATTAGAACTAATTGTTTTAATATTAACCCTAATCCCAATGTTTTCCCAAGATGATTTTATAAAATCAGCCACTAAGGTATTATCAACTGAATCAACAGTCGTTAAATTTAAAACTAAAAAATCATAATCTCTTCCTGAAACATTAGATTTTTTAAATCTCCAATAACCAACTAAATTTTCTTCTTGGTCGGAAAATGAAGAAACAATATTTTTTTTAACCTCCCAATCGGAAAGGCCTTCTAATTCATTTTTTTTATTTTCTAAATCTTGATTAACAACCTGCTCCTCTTCATTCTCAGGTGATTCATTTTCTTCTGTATCGGAAGAGGAATTGTCTTCCTCCTCTAAACGAGAAACCTCTTTGATTAATTCGATCTCCTCTAATTTCAATTCCAACAAAGACCAGTTATTTTCCTCCAAAAATTCTTTAGCCAAATCATAGTCATAATCAATCTTGTTAATATCCTGATTATAAGAAGGGCTACTAGGTAAAATAGGACCATAAGCCGGGCTAGCATTTCCAGAAAAAACCTCATCACTAATTTTATTTTTATCTACAAGCCTAGCTAACATTTGACGAAAATCCTTATTATCTAATAAAGAATTTTTGTTTTTATTAACAAACAATGAAGTTATTTGGGGCAAGCCTAACTTATGAAAGTTTAAAGAGTTTTGTGATATAAGCTCAGACTTCATGCTATGTGGTAAATAACCAATTCCGTTCACTTGATTATTATTTAAAGCGCTGGCTAATTCATTATAGTTATTATAAAATTTTAAAACTATTTTACTAATATACGGGACCTGATAATAATAGTTATCATTAGAAATTAACAACAACTCCCGAATCTCTCCATTTTTATTTTTAGTTAATGATTTTAATTTATAGGGTCCAGAACCAATAGGTTTTATATTCAATTCATGCAAAAAAGCATTTTGTGGTAAAATTTCAGACCATAGATCTTGGGGCAAAATTCCGAAATTTAACAATTCTAAAAAACCCGCATAAACTTCACTTAAAACAAACTTAAAAGTGAAGTCATCTATTTTTTCAATATTGATACCAGAAAAATAAGCTCTTAAGGGAGAACCATATTCGGGATTTTTTATGGCCGAGAAAGTAAAAATAATATCATCGGATGTTAATTCTTCTCCATGATGCCACATTACTCCTTCTTTTATTTTTATTTGATATTCTAAGCCATTTTCGCTGATAAAATAATTTTCTGCTAAGTCATTAATAATATTGCCAGACCCGTCTCTAGTAAAAAGCGAAGAAAAAATCAAACGGCTTATATCACTATCAACATCTCTAGCTGTGCTATAAAGAGGATTTATGTTTTTAGGAGAACCAAAAAGTCCTTCAGTATATTCTCCACCAAATTGAGGATAAACAACTAAATGATCTTTATAAAATTTAACTCCCCAAAAAACCAAAGCCAACAATATTAAAATTAACAAAATATTAATAATTCTTCTTTCTCTTGGTGGCAAAACTTTTTTAGAATATTTTAATTGTTTAAAACTAGGTATTTTTTTAGGAGACAAGGAATAAACTAATTTATGATCCAAGTCTTTATCCCTTTTACTTAAATCTGTTTTTGTTTTTTTCTTATTAAATAAAACAAAAAACTTAGAAAAAAAACTATTCTTTTTCTCTTTTTTATACGAACTTATTTGATCTTCTGAGGAATTAATTGGTTTCACGATTTAAATTTAAAAGCGATATGATAAATTAGCGATATAATAAGATAGACCCTAAAGAAACAGCAAAAAACAATATTGCTAAAATTATAGTTAAAACAAAAAGCTTTTTTTCAATACCTCTCTTGGTTAAAAAGACTGCGTTACTTCCTCCGAAAACACCCCCTAAAGCAGCTCCTCTATTTTGTAATAAAATAACAACTATTAGAAGAATCGATATTATAATTTGAATTATTTTAATTTCTTTCATTTTTTTATCTTTATCTTGTTACTATATTATTACTTTTTAAGACCAACCTTGTCAACAATATTTGATAATATTTTTTTATTGTTAACTGCTAAGTCGGATAATATTTTTCTATCAACCTCGATATTATTTTTTTTCAAGGCATCTATAAATTTAGAATAAGTAGTCCCTTGTTCTCGAACAAAGGCATTAATTTTTATCTGCCACAAACTACGAGTAACCCTCTTCTTTTTACGTCTATCATTAAAAGCATGGGCTCCAGCCTTGGTTTGAGCAGTTTTAGCTAGTTTAATAAGTTTTTTACGACCCCACTTGTATCCCTTAACTTGTTTTAAAAGATTTCGACGTCTTTTAACGTGGGTAGTTCCTCTTTTAACTCTTGGCATATATATTCTAATCAAAAAACAAAAATCTGGAAATTAAAAATATTTTTGTATCTTGAAATTACTATTAATTATTTATAAGGAGTTAATTTCTTAACTGTTTTAACTAGAGTTGAGGTTATTTCTAAATCTCGCCTTTTTTTTCTAGTAGTATTACCTGATTCTCGAGAGTTAAAGTGGCCCTGTCCTCCTTTTCGATGCATAACCTTATCTTTGGCTGTTTTAGTAAATCTCTTACTAGTAGCCTTATGAGTCTTTATTTTTGGCATATTCATTATATAAGCTAAAAAAACAGGTACCATAAAACCTGATTTTAACTGATTTTACTTTTTATTAACTAATATTATACTAAGCCCTCCTGGCTGTTTTGTCAAGGGTTGCTCTTCTTCTACTATTATATCGGGCTTATTCTTTAAATCTCCAACAAATTCCATCATAACCTCCCTGGCCTTATCAAAATGTTGCTTTTCTCGGCCTCTAAGAGTCATTTCTATTTTTGTTTTATTGCCCTTCAACAAAAACTTATAAGCCTGCTCTACTCTGACTTCTAAGTCGTGTCTACTTATTCGCAAAGAAAGACGAATATTCTTCATTTCAACTTTTTTCTGTAAAGCTTTTTGCTTGTGGGCCTTTTTGTCTTGTTCATATTTAAACTGGCCTAAATCTAATATTTTAGCCACTGGTATGTCAGCTTTAGGATTAACTTCCACCAAATCTAAACCAGCCTCCTTAGCCATTTCTATAGCTTTGTAGGTTTCAATAACACCAACATTTTCGCCCTCTTCGTTAATTAAAAAAACTCTTTCGGCTCTAATTCTTTCGTTAGCATTAAATTTTTTTTCATTTTTGCTCTTATCAGCTCGAGCAAATTTAAATTTTCTTCTCATTTTTTTTTATTTTTATTATGAGCGGGTAACGGGAATCGAACCCGTATCTCAACCTTGGCAAGGTTATATAATAGCCATTATACGATACCCGCTAAATTCAATGTGCCGCGGGGGAGACTCGAACTCCCACGATATCACTATCACTGGATTTTAAGTCCAGCGCGTCTACCAGTTCCGCCACCACGGCTATTCCCCTTGTGGAGATGACGGGAATTGAACCCGTGTCTAATAAGTTTTTTTAAATAATTTTACAAAAATAGCTTAATTAAATTTTAATTATTATTTTAAAAATTAAGCAAAATAAAATAATAACGAGTTGTCTAATCTTTCGATTTTTAAGGGACAACGCCGAAAAAATCTATCCTTATAAATTACACCGGTTGACGGATATAAGGAGTCACCGGACCGATGGTTGCTACTATTAATTAAGCGGCAACTGGTGCAAAAGCTGGAACTTTCCAAGAGAAAGCGGCTTTTGCTAGAGTGTTTTTGGCACTTATACTTTTTGAATACTTTTAACGTGGTTATTCAGCACGCTTTGAATATTTAAAAAAATTCTTACTATCGAAGCCAATATCATCCCCAAAAAAACTTTAATAATCTTTTAGCTTCTTTTTTGTTAACGTTCTGATGTGTTTATCAATGTCTTTTTTCTTCAAATCTTCGCGCTTATCAAAAGTCTTTTTCCCCTTAACTATAGCTATCTCTAACTTGATAAAACTGCCTTTAGTATATACTTTAATCGGAATAACTGTCAAGCCCTTTTCCTGCTTCTTGCCTACTAAATAATCAATTTGCTTCTTGTTCAGTAAAAGTTTTCTTGGTCTATCTGGTTTATAGTCATCCACCTCACCGGCAAATTTATAAAGAGGCAAATGAGCTGCCATTAGATAGGCTTCGCTATTCCCTTTTTTATTAGTTTTGAGAGAAACGTATGCCCCCTTTAAATTCATTTGTCCGGATCTCAAACTCTTAACCTCATGGCCAAACAAAACAATGCCGGTTTCAAAATTTTCTAAAACCTGATAATCAAAACTTGCTTTTTTATTTAAAGCTAATATTTTCATTTCCGCAAAATAAGATGAACTAAACTAGATTCCACTTCTTTAAATTTTCAACAACTTTTTGATTTAAAATAAAGTTAGATAAGTAGGCTCTATAGGCTGGACTAGTAATATTTTTAATAGCCTCAGCGTTATCTTTATACTGTTCTTTTAAGGTTTCTAATTTTTCATCAATTTCCTTTTCTTCAGTTTCCATTTTTTCTGCCTTAGCCACCTCTTTTAAAATCAAGGCACTTTTAACTCTTTTGACAGCGTTAGGCATCATTTCCAACATTAACTGGTCATAACTCTTGCCGATGCTAGATAAATAATCATCCAGCTTTCCTCCCTGAGAAATAATATTTTGCTCAATTTCTCTCATCATTAGCTGAGATTCACTTTTAATTAAATCATCGGCAATTTCACCAAATTTTGATTTTTCTAAAATTTTATCAAGAACTTTTAATTCATTTTTTTGGTCAACCTCTCTCTTTTTTTGGTCTTCAATAGTTTTTTTCAAATTATCTTTTAGTTCTTGAACATTTTTAAATCTAAAAACCTTAGCTAAGTCGTCATTTAATTCTGGTAATTCACGAGAATAAACCTCTTTAATTTCCACTTTAAAGTCTACCTTTTTACCAGCCAAATTTTTCTGCCAATGACTGGTTGGGTAATTTAAACTAAACTCTTTTTTATCACCTTTTTTTAGACCCAATAAATTTTTGTCAAAACCTTCAACAAAATAGTTTTTACCCATCAAAATTATAACCTCTGGATTTTGTCCATCTTCCACCGGGACCTTATCTAAAAATAAATTAACTGAAGTTAAAACCTTGTCGCCATCCTTGATAGCTTCTTCGGAAATTTTCTCAACAGCTCGCATCTCCACTAAATCATTTAAAACTTTATTTACTTCTTTCTCGTCTACTTCAACCTTATCAGCCTTTATTTTTAATTCCTTATAATCTCCTAAAGTTATTTTTGGTAAAGTAATTAGTTTTATTTTGTACTCCAGTGGATTGCCCGGAGCTATCTTAGAAATATCTACTTGGGGTTGCCCAACTATTTCTTCTTCTTTAACATTTTCATCAATAATTTGATAAATTTGTTTATTGATAAGAAGCTTGGCTGCTTCCTCCCAAATAGAAACTTCGCCCACTTTCTGTTTTAGAATATCAAAAGGAACTTTTCCTGGACGAAAACCTTCTATCTTTATTTCCTTTGATAAGGATTCAGCTCCCTTTTGAATAAAGGGAGTTAATTCTTCTACACTAACCTCAACGGTTAGCTCAATTTGTGATTTCTCTAAATCTTTTCTTGTAACTTTCATAATTTGTTTTTGTTAAGAATATTTACAATAGCAAACCAATAATCAACAAGGCCACTATATTTATAATTTTAATCATCGGGTTAATAGCGGGACCAGCTGTGTCCTTATATGGATCACCAACGGTGTCGCCAGTAACCGCTGCTTTGTGAGCGTCAGAACCCTTACCACCGAAATGACCAGATTCAATATATTTTTTAGCATTGTCCCAGGCACCTCCACCGGAAGTCATAGAAATAGCCACAAAAATACCAGTGATAATAGATCCGATAAGAAGACCACCTAAAGCCTCTACTCCTAATAAGAAACCAACTAAAATTGGAGCAACCACAGGAATAAGGGCTGGTAAAATCATTGCTCTAAGAGCTGACTTCGTAACAATATCAACTGTTCGTCCGTAGTCTGGTTTTTCTGTTCCTTCCATAATCCCTGGTTTTTCTTTAAATTGAGCTCTAACATCTTCTACTACAGAGCCAGCAGACTTTCCAACCGCCTTCATAGCTAAGGCACCGAAATAATATGGAAGAAGACCCCCAATAAATAAACCAACTAAAACGTTAGGATTGTCTATGGCAAAAATAAACTTTTCGCCCGCCCTATGAGTATAATCAGCAAATAAAACTAAAGTAGCCAAGGCAGCGCTACCAATAGCATAACCCTTAGTAACAGCTTTAGTAGTATTACCAACAGCATCAAGAGCATCGGTTCTGTCTCTAACTTCTTCACTTAACTCTGACATTTCAGCGATTCCGCCAGCATTATCAGTGATAGGACCATAGGAATCAATAGCCACAATAATACCAGCCATAGAAAGCATAGCTACGGCAGCAATAGCAACTCCATACAATCCTGCTAAGCTATAGGTTCCTAAAATAGCAGCTGCAATAACTAGTACTGGCCATAAAGTTGATTTCATAGAAACAGCTAAGCCGGAAATAACATTAGTACCATGACCAGTCTTGCTAGCCTCGGCAATACTTTTAACTGGCTTAAACTTTGTAGAAGTATAATATTCAGTAATAACAACCATTAAAGCAGTAACTACTAAACCAATTAAAGCACTAATATAAATATTAAGAAAAGGGAAAATTTCATTTCCTTCCATAAAAAATTTAGTAGCTGGATAAAAAGCGATTGCTGAAATAACACCGGAGGCAATCAAGCCCTTATAAAGGGCTTGCATAATATTTTGCTTCTTGCCCAATCTAATAAAGAAGATTCCGACAATAGAGGCAAAAATAGAAATTCCTCCTAAAAATAAAGGAAACAAAATCGCAGTTGATACTCCAGGGAAAAACATAGCCCCTAAAATCATTGCGGCGATAGAAGTAACGGCATAAGTTTCAAATAAATCAGCTGCCATTCCAGCACAATCTCCCACATTATCTCCAACATTGTCAGCTATAACAGCTGGGTTTCTAGGGTCATCTTCTGGGATATTTGCCTCTACTTTACCAATTAAATCTGCTCCGACATCAGCTGCTTTAGTGTAAATACCTCCACCTAAACGAGCAAAAATAGAAATAAGTGAACCACCAAAACCAAAACCAATTAAAGCATGCAGGTCTTGAGTTATTAAATAGAAAACTGAAGTTCCTAACAAAGCCAAACCAACAACCAATAAACCAGTAATACTCCCTCCTTTAACAGCTACATTCAAAGCCTTTTTAAGGGTTGTCTTAGCCGCCTCGGCTGTTCTAACATTAGCCCTAACACTGACGTGCATACCAATATAACCAGCCACAGCCGATAAAATAGCTCCGATCAAAAAGGCTAAAGCCGTTGTCATCCCTAGAGATGGAACAAAAATAATAATTACAAATAAAATTAAAGCAACAATTGCTACCGTCCTATATTGACGATTTAAAAAAGCATTAGCGCCTTCTTGAATGGCCTTGGCAATTTCTTGCATTTTACCATCGCCCTTAGGGGCCTTCATAATAGAGCCAATTAAAATGACTCCAGCAATTATGGCAATTAAAGAACTGGCCACAATAAAAATTTCCATCATAACTTTTATTCTTAGAAATAAGTTAATTTTTAAAATTAATAATTTAAAAAATTAAAATACCTCTAGAAATTAATTTTATTTTTTAGTTTTATCTTTATTATCTGCTTTAGGTTTGGCAGATTTTTTAGTTGTTTTAGTTTCTTCTTCCTTCTCTTCCTTTTCTACTTTATCTTTCTTTTCCTTTTTTTCCTTCTTCTCTTTTTTTTCTACCTTTTTCACCTTCTCTGTCTTTTCCTTAACTTCTTCTTCTGCCTCCTCGCTCTCCTTGATTTCCTCAAACTCATCAGATTGAACCTTTTCTATTTCAATATTATCATTATTATAAGGAATTATATCAATTTTCCAGCCAGTAAGACGGGCTGCTAAACGAACATTTTGTCCGCTTTTACCAATGGCTAGAGACAATTTATCTTCTTCCACTTTAACTACAGCTTTTTTATTAGGCTCATCAATATCAATCCCCATAATTTTAGCCGGAGCCAAAGAATTAGCAATAAATTTGGCCGGGTCTTCGTTGTATTCAATAATATCAACCTTTTCTCCTCCCAATTCATTAATAATAGTTTGTATACGAACTCCACGTTGCCCAACACAAGATCCAACTGGATCAATATTTTCTGAGTCAGTATAAATAGCAATCTTAGAACGAGAGCCAGCTTCTCGGGCTACGCTTTTTATCTCCACCAAGCCATTGGCTATTTCTGGGATTTCCATAAAAAATATTTGTCTAACTATTTCTTCGGAGCGACGAGATAAAATAATTTCTGCCCCTCTGATTCCAGAGCGAACCTCCTTGATAAAAACTTTTATTCGCCCACCAATATTATAATTTTCTCCCGGTATTTGCTCGTCCATGGGTAAAATACCAATAGATTTGTCCAGGTCTACAAAAACTAAACGCCCCTCAACTCTTTGGACCACACCATTAATAACCTCTCCCTCCTGATCTTTAAATTCATTAAATACAGTTTCTTTTTCTATCTCTCTAATTTTTTGAATAATTACCTGCTTAGCAGTTTGAGCGGCCATGCGACCATAACCCTCGGGTTCTTCTAGGTCAAAAACCACTTCTTCACCAATTTTAGCATCCTTTCTAATAAGAACAGCATCTTTTAATTGAATGTCTGTTTTAGGGTTAAACCTTCTTTCCTCTTCGACTTCTTCCTCACCTTTCTTATCATCTTTTTTATCCTTATTTTCATCTTTTTTCTTTTCATCCTCCTTTTGAGCTGTTTTTTTATCCCCATCATTTTTGTCTAATCCTAACTTTCTCTTTTCTTCTAGTTCGTCTAATTCTCTTTGTTCTTCTTCAGTTAAGTCCTCAACCACTGTCTTCACGTCGTAAATTTTTGATTTTCCGGTTTCAGGATTAAATTTAACTTTAATATTCTGCAGCTTATTACCATAATCCTTACGATAAGCAGCCGCCAAAGAAGCCTCTATAGCGGATATTACTAAGTCATATTCGATTTTTTTTTCTTCGCAAACCTGCTTAATAGCACTTATTAGCTCTGACATACTATTATGTAAGATCTTCGGGATTTTTAGGATCCTTGGGATCTTTGGGAGTTAGTTTTTAAAATAAAAGCCAATTGTATCATCAATTAGCTTTAATATTTACACTATAGCAAAATAATTTGAAAAAGACAAGGAGTTAGAATGTAGTATCAAAAAAATAACAACTATCAACATTTTGTGCTCCACTAGCTATGCATTGAAAATAAGTCAAGGCGAAACGAGTTATTGACCAAGCCAACATTATTATAACCAGTCCAATAACAGCGTTCTTAAGAGCACCTTGAGCTTTTTTAATCTTTTCCTCATTACCTCCGGCGGTCATCCACTGAAATCCAGCAAAAATAATTAAAATTGTTACTAATATAGCTAGGATTGATAATACAACATTAATAATCTTCACTATCTGATAACGAAAGTCCTTAGGATTTGCGGGATCCTCACCATAAGCCGACCCAATCTCACTCATACCAATTTGCATATCCCAGTAACTATCGGCTAAAACCGCCTGCGGTTTAGCTAGAAATCCAAAAACAAAAGAGATTAAAAAAGTTAAAAAAATGATTTTCGCTTTTTTCATAAAATTATGATAATATTTTAATGACAATAATTTGACTTTTATTATTATAATTATTATAAACTATTTTTAATAAAAAAACAAATGGAATTGAAAAGAAAAATTGCCTATAACACCGTCGTTCAAATAGTCGGCAAGGGCCTATCAACCTTATTAGGAGTAATCGCCCTGGCTATTATGACCAGATATCTAGGCACCGCTGGATTTGGAGAATATTCAACTGTAATTACTTTTGTGTCCTTTTTTGCTATGTCAGCTGATTTGGGTCTGACCCTAATTAGTGCTCAAATGATCAGCAACCCTTTAGAAGACCAAAATAAGATCTTAAGTAATTTGTTTTCCTTGCGATTATTATCAGCTCTAATTCTTTTAGGACTAGCGCCTATTTTTGTTTTATTTTTCCCCTACAGCCCAATCATTAAGATTGGCGTATTAATAGCTACTTTGTCCTATATTTTCCCGGCCTTAAACCAAATATTAATAGCATTATTTCAAAAAACATTAAAAATGGAAAAAGCGATGATAGCCGAGGTTATTGGAAAAATATTTTTAGTCGTCGCTATTTTTGGGGCCATAAAGTTAGATGGTGGCTTAAGTGGAGTTTTATGGGCATCAGTTATTAGTGCCGGAGTAAACTTTATACTTAATTGGTTCTTTGGCAAAAAAACAGCTAAAATTAAATTAGCTTTTGATTTAAAAACTTGGAAAAGAATTATTAAAAAAACCTGGCCCCTGGCTGTAACTATTATTTTAAATTTAATATACCAAAAAAGTGATATTATTCTACTCTCATTATTTAAGGATATCCAAGATGTCGGAATCTACGGCGCTTCTTATCGGACCATCGAAGTAATCGGAACTATTCCCTATATGTTTGCTGGGATAATGCTTCCACTATTTACCTTTAATTGGATAAATAAAAATTTTGATTTCTTTAAAAAAATGGCCCAGAAATCTTTTGATTTTATGATTATTTTAGCCGTTCCACTGACCATTGGCGCTCAATTTACGGCCACTGAAGTGATTTCTTTAATAGCCGGAAAAGAATTTGCTAGCGGAGGGTTGCCTCTACAATTATTAATAATTTCAATATCCCTACTATTCGTTAGTTGTATTTTTTCTCACATCATCATTGCCATTGAAAAGCAAAAAAAGGTAATAGCTCTTTATGCCATAACAACAGTAACGTCATTAATATTGTATTTAATACTTATTCCTAAATTTTCTTATTTAGGCGCATCCATTGTTACTATTTATAGCAATGTTCTAATTTTATTTGGTAGCTTTTACTATGTTAAAAAGTTCACCGACTTTTCACCTCGCCTAAAAACAACTTACAAGGCACTACTGGCCTCCTTAGGCATGGCTATTTTTATGTATATTATTCCTAGGTCTTTTTATCAAAACGGCTTAACATTATTAATAATAATTGCCCTGGCTATACTTATTTATTTTATTCTGTTATATTTACTCAAAGGAATAAGCAAAGATGATTTAAAAACATTTTTACCTAAAAATAAAAAAGAAATTAAAATATGAATATCCCAATTTTATACGAAAATAACGATTATCTAATAATCAACAAGCCAGCTGGGCTAACGGTTCACGGCGGGCCTCATATTGATGAGCCTGTTTTAACTGATTGGATATTAGAAAAATATCCAAATCTAAAAGACGTCGGTGAGGATCCCTATCGTCCGGCTATAGTCCATCGGCTAGATAAGGAGGCCAGTGGTCTAATGATTATAGTTAAAAATAATCCGACTTTTGAATATTTTAAAAAACAATTTCAAGATAGAAATATAGAGAAAGAATATATTGCTCTAGTCCTTGGCCAAATAAGACGGGATGAAGGAACAATCGATTTCCCGATTGTTCGCTCTAGCCAAGGTCATAAAATGGCGGCCATTCCTAAATCTGTTCAAAAATCAGCTGAAGGAATAATAGAGGAGGCCGAAGAAGAGGAGTATGCAGGAAAATCTATTTCCAACAGAGCCAAGGGCAATCTAAAGGCGCTAGAAAAGTCTCGCGAGGCTATTACTGAATTTTTTATAATAAAAAAATACATCAACTTTACTTTATTAAAAGTAAAAATAAAAACTGGGAGAACTCATCAAATTAGAGTTCACTTTTCTGCTTACGGACACCCCTTGTTAGGAGACAATCTTTATGGCAATAAAAAAAGTAAAGTAAAAAACTCTAAACTAAACACCAAGCGAATATTTTTAATGGCCAATAAACTAGGTTTTATTGATAACCAGGGAGAAAGAAAAGAATTTGAAATAGAGCTGAGCCCCGATTTAAAAGAAATTTTAACAAAAATAAAATAATTAAATCAATTTTAATAAAAGTTAAAGAAAAATTTATCTTCAATTCAGTAAAATAAAACTACTTAATTACTAAAAAGAAATTATGAAAAAAGTAGTTTTATTTTTTTTATTATCTATTGTCTGGCTTTCTAGTACTGACAAAGCTCAGGCTGAAATCTGGCCTATTTTAATAAATCAAATAATGATAGGGCAAAATGAAGGAGCTAAAAATGAATTTATTGAACTTTATAACCCCAATGATTTTGCTATAAATCTAGAGGGATATACTCTGAAAAAGAAAAGCGCTAGTGGAAATGAATCAAATTTAATTTCTAATAAAGCTTTTATTGGAATTATTGGACCTCAGTCTTACTTCCTAATATCCAGCCCCGAATTTGGTCCCCAGATCAAAGCTGATCTAAACTATTCTACCTCCAATTCTCTATCGAAAAACAACACTATTATTCTCTACAATTATAATAAAGAAGTAGAAGATAAATTAGGTTACGGAGAGGTCACCGATTTTAATTTTAAACCAGCTACCCTACCAGAGAATAACCAAGCGCTACGAAGAACAAAAACAAACATCAATTCACCTAATAATTTTAATGATTTTATTATTGAAGAAAAATTTATTCAAATAAAAAATACTAGGGGAGATGTTATTAAAATAGATAACTATCAAGAAAAAATAAGCTCTACTGAAAAAAAGACTAAAACAAGTAAGACGATAAAAACAATGCGGTTTAGCGACCTAAAAAACTACAAAAACTACGACAACGGAGATCTATTAACAATAGAGGGGGTGGTCAGCGTTTTGCCTGGGACGCTAGGGACTCAATACTTTTACATCCACTACAAATACTCAAGCGACAAAAATATTTATGGACTACAAATCTATAATTATAATAAAAAGTTTCCCAATCTAAAATTAGGTGATAAAATAATAGTTAGCGGAGAATTGTCTATCACCGAAAGTGAAGCTGTTCCAAATTATAAATTAAAAACCAAAGAATTAGAGGATATAAAAATAATATCTCAAAATAATGAAATAATTTTGGGAGAAATAGAAAAAATTCAAAACTTTAAAACCACAGAGATCGGGCAATTAAAAAAAATTAGGGGAGAAATAACCCAAAACAAAACCAATCAAATTTATTTAGATGATGGCAACGAAATTTTAATAGAAATTAAAAAAGGCACTGGCATCCCTAGCAAGATTCTAAAAGAAGGTCAAAAATTTATTATTAGTGGTATACTAAATCATTCCTCTAACAAACCAAAACTAACAATAATAAATGAAAAGCACATCGAAGCTCTTAAGGGAGAGAATGAAATACCCCTAGGAGAGATTTTAAACGATGATTTTTGGGAACTAGAAAAACAAAATAACACTGAAAAAATACTAAAATATCTAGTAGTCACTATTATTTTAAGTATTATTTTTATAATTTTTAATAAAAGGATAATAAAAGACTAGCTTTAGTGCTTGTTATTTTTTTAAATAATTGCTAAAATAAAACAAGCTAAAAAATCCTTATTTTTAAAATAAAAAAACTATGGAAAACGAAACAAAAAATGACAACCAGTCAACTAAAAAATGCTGCCAAAAAATGGATAGAAAAAAAATTATTTTCATCTCCATCTCGGCCGTGGTATTAATATTACTAGGAACATTAATATCTAGATTATCCCCTAACCCTAACGCCCTCGGAATGGAAGAGGCCAAGGTTAAGGCCGAAAGTTTCATTAACGAAAGCCTAATGATGCCCGGAACTAAGGCCCATGTGACTGAAATTACTAAGGAATACGGTTTATACAAAATTAAGGTTGATGTTGGCTCAGAGGAAATTATTGAGTCTTATATCAGTCAGGACGGTGAATTATTCTTCCCTCAATCTATAAATATAAAAGAGTACGAAGACCTAAACAGTGACCCAGCGGCCAAAACAGAGGTTTCTAATAAACAAGAAAGACCTTATGTAGAATTATTTGTTATGAGCCATTGTCCTTATGGAGTGCAGATGGAAAAAGCTTTGCTACCAGTTATATCTCTTTTAGATGATTATCTTGATTTTGAACTAAAATTCAATTCTTATATTATGCACGAGAAAAAAGAAATAGACGAACAATTAAATCAGTATTGTATTCAAAAAGAAAGCCCGGAAAAATTAATTGATTATTTAAACTGCTTTAACAAAGCATCAGAATCAGATAGTTGTTTAACAGAAGTTGGTCTTAATAAGAACCAAATAAGCACCTGCGCTGACAATACTGACAAAGAGTATAAAATTACCGAAAACTATAATGATCAATCAACCTGGCTAATGGAGACCTACCCTATCTTTACTATTTACCAAGAAGATAATGATCGCTACGGAGTAGAGGGCTCCCCAACCTTAGTGATAAATGGAGAATTAGTAGAATCCGAAAGAACTTCTCAGGCTCTTTTAAATCTAGTTTGCTCTAGCTTTACTGAGCAACCCGAAGAGTGCCAAAACGAGCTTTCAAATGTTGCTCCTGGATACGGATTCGGAGAATAAAACAAACAACAAACTTCTATAAAACAAAAAACTCTGCCAATAAGCAGAGTTTTTTATATGATCAAAGTTTTATAATATTTACTGATTATCCCCATCTTTAATCTTTTGCAAATAAGAAAAAATATCATAAGCAGCTACCGCTCCTTCACTACAAGCAGTAATAACTTGTCGAAAGAGACCTGACCCAGTAGTAATATCTCCGGCTGACCACAGGCCATCTATATTAGTTTTTTGTTTATTATCAACAACAATATAACCTTTATCAACCTCTACTCCTAGCATATCAAATAAAGTTGTATCTGGTTCAGTCCCTATTTCTATAAAAAATCCATCTAGGACTAAATTTTTACTACCGGCAACTTCTCTGTCCAAGTCTACCGATTCCAACTTATTTTCTCCGTTCAATTTGGTCACATTAGTTTCAAATAAAACCTCTATTTTTTCATTGGCTAAAATATTGTCAGCCCAAACCATTTCTCCTTTTAGCTTGTCGCTTCGAACTATTAAATAAACTTTCTTGGCTACTTCAGATAAATATAAAGCTGCAGTCATAGCGCTATTTCCTGCCCCTACTACTCCAACAACTTTTTCCTTAAAAAACATAGCATCACAAGTGGCACAATAAGCCACCCCTCGACCAGTTAATCTGGCTTCGTCAGCTAGTCCTAATTTACGATATTTAGTTCCGGTCGCCAATAAGACGCTTTTAGCCTCTAAGGTTTTACCTGATTCTGTTTCTAATTTAAAAATTTCTTTTTCTTTTTTAATTTTAACAACTTTTTCCATGCTCATAATTTGCCCACCCAAATCCTTAGCATGATTTTTCATTTTTTCCATTAATTCAAAACCGCTAATTTCTTTATAGGTTGGGAAATTACAAACATTATGGGCCTGAGATATAAGGCCACCAGGAATTTCTCCGACTACCAAATGATTCATCTTGTAGCGAGAAGCGTAGATAGAGGCTGTCAGACCAGCTGGACCAGCACCGATAATTATTAGATCATACATGGGATTAGGATCATTAGGGTCTTTAAGATCATTAGGATCTTTAAGATTATCAAATGAATTAATTATAATTTTTTACATTCGGCCACGGAGTTTTTCAGCTCTGATTATTTTGTCTAAGGCTAAAATATAGGCCGAAGCACGCAGGTCAATTTTTTTATCAAACTCTAAATATTTATTATAAACATTATGCCAGGATTTTACCATTTTTTTCTTAAATAATTCCAATAAATAATCCTCTTCCATAATACCGCCGGTTCTATTTTGACTCCACTCAAAGTAACTCACCAAGACTCCTCCAGAATTAGCTAAAATGTCAGGCACAACAATTATTCCTTTATCAAATAAAATTTTATCGGCCTCATAGCTAGTCGGACCGTTGGCAACTTCAATAACATACCTAGCTTTAATGTTATTAGCATTTTCTTTGGTTACTTGATTCTCCAAGGCTCCCAAAATTAAAATATCAACATCTAGAGATAATAAGTCTTCGTTGGAAATAGCCTTAAAATCAGAGAAAGCTGAGACAACACCATACTCTTCTTTGAATTTAATTAATTCATTGATATCTATGCCCTTATCACAATAAACACCGCCACGACTATCATTGGCTGCTACAACCTTAAAGTCGTCGGCGTAAAGCATTTTGGCAATATTAGAGCTAGCGTTACCAAAACCCTGAATAGCTACTGTTAGACCCTTCTTATTAATATCTAGGGTCTTGAGCATTTCTAAAATAACAAAGTAAGCACCCTTGGCAGTAGCATCACTGCGCAGGGCAATCCCTCCTAGCTCTACTGGTTTGCCGGTAATCATTCCCGGTTGATGCTCACCAATATTTTTTTCGTATTGATCCAGCATCCAAGCCATTGTTTGAGCATTAGTATAAACATCAGGGGCTGGAATATCCTTGTCTTGCCCTAATTTTTTATAAAAAGCGTCGATATAAGCTCGACTAACTTTTTCTAAAAAAACTTCATCGTGTTCCTTGGGGTTAAACTGAACTCCCCCCTTAGCTCCACCATAAGGAAGATCCAATAAAGAATTTTTTAAGCTCATCCAAAAAGCCAAAGACTTAGTCTCATCCTCGCTCACAGCCGGATGGAAACGAATACCACCTTTTCCCGGACCCAAAGCTTGATTAGAAATGATTCTCCAAGCAGATATTTTTTTGCCATCAACTTTTAATTTCGCAAAAGATGTTTGCTGAGGCTCCAAAATATATTTTATTTCCTCTTCCCTTAACTTCATTAGGCCCTTAACATCGTTAAGACGACTAATAATGTTTTGATAAACTGACATAGTTTTTTAATTAATTATTTAAGTGGGCATCAATATCACTTTTCAAAGCGTCTTTAGAGCGCATTCCAACGAATTCGGCCACAACCTTTCCGTCTTTAAATAATTTCATATTAGGAATGCTTTGTATTTGATATTCCTGAGCTAATTCTTGATTAGCCTCTTCACCTGTATTTACCTTAACTATTTTAACCTTTCCATCCAACTCTGCAGCTAATTCATCTAAAATTGGCGACATCATTTTGCAAGGCATACACCAAGCGGCCCAAAAATCTACTAAAACCGGAATTTTTTCTTCTAAAACTTCGGCTGAAAAATTGTCTTTATTGACATCTAATGCTTTACTCATAGTTTTACTCCTTATTAAAAATATTTTTATAAATAAAAATTATTTAAAATAAGCTTTATTAATTTTTTATTTATTTTTTTAAAATTTCTGAAAAAAGTTTAGTAATCTTGTTTTTATTACCCGAGCACTCTTTTAAAATACAATTATTTAATTCATCTTCTAAAATTTTTTCCATAACTGAAGAAACACCTGACTTAATAGATTTTAACTGCACAACTAAATCGGGGCAAGAGTTTTTTTTCTTCATCATTTTTTTTATGCCCTCGAGCTGGCCGATTATTATGTTTATTCGTTGATCAATAGTTCTCATATTTTTAATGTTAATTTAAATAATTATTTAGCTACTTTTACAGTATAGCATACACCCCCTAAGGGTGTCAAGGGGTGTAAAAGGTAAGGCATACACAGTATAAAAGGGATAAATATTTACTCCTTTAATTTAGTTTTATAATGCCCAATAATCGAACCTATTACTATTCCCACTCCTGCGCCTGTGGCAGCAATAACCCCGGAAAACTCCCCCATAGCAAAATCTAAGCTTGCTCCTATAGCAACACCTAAAATCAAACCCACTCCTACATACTTAGAATATTCTTTTTTCTTATCCATACTCATAAGTTTTAAATTAAATATTATAATATAACAACATTCTAGCACGACAACGCAAAAGCCTCAACCCCGGAGGTTTCTCCACCAAACCCCTCCCCAATTGCCATTTTATTAAAAATAATATAAACTCTTAGCATAAAATTTAATTAAATATGTATGCCATTATCCATCGGAATTGTTGGCCTGCCCAACGTCGGAAAATCTACTTTATTTAATGTTTTAACCAATAAAAAGGTTGAGGCCTCTAATTATCCTTTTTGCACCATCGACCCCAACGTTGGTGTTGTTAAGGTTCCTGATTCTCGCCTGGAAAAAATTGCCCAAATCTCTCAACCGGCTAAAATCATCCCCACCTTTATTGAGTTTACTGATATTGCTGGTCTAGTTAAAGGAGCCCACGAAGGCGAGGGCCTAGGCAACCAATTCCTCTCTCACATCCGAGAATGCGATGCTATTTGTGAAGTTATTCGAGATTTTAAGGACGAAAATGTCATCCACGTGGAAGGAGAAGTTAATCCCAAAAGCGACCAAGAAACCATTAATATGGAGTTGATTTTCGCTGACCTGAAGACAGTAGAAAAAAGATTAGAAAAAATCAATAAAGAAATAAAAAGTAATGCCAAGGAGGCTATCAGACAAAAAGAAATTTTAGAAGAAATTTTTAAACTATTAGAAAATGGTCGCGCTGTCAGAGAATTAGAAATAAAAGACGAAGACCAGGCTTTTGTAAAAAGTTTAAATCTTTTAACTATCAAGCCAATCATCTATGCCCTAAATTCAGACGACACCGAAGCTCCTAGTGACTTTAATTGGGACGGAGAAATAGTTAGAATCAATGTTAAAATGGAAGAAGAAATAGCCCAGCTACCAGAAGAAGAGCAGGCTGAGTACTTGCAGGAATTAGGTATCAGTAAAAGTGGTTTGGACAAATTAATTTATTCATCCTATAAGCTAATGGGCTTAGAAACTTTTTTTACTACAGGTAAAGACGAAACTCGTGCTTGGACTATAAAAAAGGGGAGTAAGGCTCCCCAAGCTGCTGGCGAAATTCATACTGATTTTGAAAAAGGTTTTATTAGAGCTGAGGTTATCAATTGGGAAAAATTTATTGAAGCTGGAAGCGAAGCTCGAGCCAAAGAATTAGGCTGGATTAGAACTGAAGGCAAGGATTATATTATTTCCGATGGAGATATTTGTAATTTTCTGATTGGAAAATAAAATTAAAAATCCCGCTCATTGAGCGGGAAAAGCCTTCGAAAGACCTAGTTTGCTTCATACTAGCGAATTCCACAAAGAGGACACAGGTCATCAAGAGACCTTCTTTGTGACTCTTCGGCCAGTGCTTTTTCTCTGGCCTTTTTTTCTTCTTTGAATTTACGCCAAATTTGTTCAGCTTCTACTCCTGTGATCTGAACCACTTGGCCTTGTTTCCTCTCGTAAACCAGCCCTGCTTGGTGTTTGTTGCTACAAACACCATCGGCATCAAAAAAATGGCCGCAAATGCTACAGCGATTGCCAAACCCTTCATTAACAATAATTT
>CAYPAP010000005.1:0-21064 GCA_964408775.1 uncultured Gammaproteobacteria bacterium
CCGCCAAGACAATTTTTTATCGTGCAGACCCGAGTAATCGTGATTTAGTTGCGACTCTACTGCCTAAAAGATTGCTAACAAAAAAACAACGATTTATGTCGTTGTTTTTTTGTTGAAAATTAATCTAACTGATTATAAAAGTGTATTTATTAATAAGCGTGGTGAAATTTATGTTTAGATCTAGCTTGTCATTATTAATTAAATCACATATTCTAGAATATATTTCTTCTACTAGTTGTCCTAATCCAAATAAATTAACATAAGTAGTGTTAGATGTGTCATAAAAATCTTTTGTTTCTATTTCCCCATCCCATTGTTTTTCTGGCAATCTTACAACCCAGTTATTACTTACATCGGCCATAACTGTAAACTTATGAGTTTGCGATGGTTTTTTGTCGTCTGGTACATTTAACAAATTAAAATCATGAGTAAATGAGTTTCTTAGCGCAATCAAAGCATTTAATTTTTTACTATCATTATTAATCAAATCATAACCAAAGTTTTCTATCGCAAGTTTAATTGAGTTTTTGGATTGCGTTTCTTTGTCGCACTCCTTCATTCTAAAACAACTTCCAATTTGGTCTAGAATTGTAAAATACCCTATTGTTCCTAGCCAATTACCAGGGTGACCGTTTAAAGTATTATCAAAAATTCCAGTAATAGAGCTTCTTTTTGTGTTGGTACGGCAATCTCTAAGTCCTGCGACCAATGTTGAATATCTTTGATCCCCTTTATAATTAAATGGTTGCGGTTCTCTTAGATATTGTAATAATATTTCTTTTTCATTTTTGTTTATAATCATAATATCTTTATTATATCATTAAAAATAATCAAAAAATAGTAATTATTACTCTATTAAAGTGAGCTTCTTATCTTTATACATTATCTTTGATCTCAGGTTGGCCAGTAGCTCTCTTTTTTCAGACACCGCACCTTCTTTTAGTAAGTATTTAGCATAATTTCTGATGTCCGTTTCTTTATCAGTTTTAAGTTTTTCAGTCGCCCCTAGTACTGATCTTTGGAATATATTAAATCTTGCTATCTCATCCTCTAACTTTTGTCTCATTCCTAACTCATTAATATTAACTTTGTCTAATATTTTTAGTAGCTCGGTGATTAGTTCTTCTTCGCGGATATATTTATTTTTACAGTTTCTATCCCTAGCCCTTGAACAAGAATAGTAAATATATCTCGCATGCGTGCCATCTTTAAGTTGTTTATATTTTTCTTCCGCAGAAATGCCCGATCCACAATGACCGCAGGTAAATAGTTTAGTGAAGGCAAATTCTCTATTTTCTCTAACAATTTTATCTCTCTTTAACTGCGCTTGAGCTTTTTCAAACAGATCTTTATTAATTATTGGTTTATGTTTTCCTTGATACCAATTACCACTACCAACAGGTCTTTCAAATACGCCGTAGTAAAATGGGTTATCCAGTATCCGATATACTCCAGCCAATGTTAATGGTTTATTGCCCCTAGTATAGAAGTTTAATTCGTGTTTTAGATAGTTATATAATTTTCGTCCGCTATATTTTTCATAAGCTACTTTTTCAAACATCTTTTTAATAGCAGGGGCTCTTAATGGATCAATAATAACTTGGCATTTTTTATCCATTCTTTTTTGGTTTAAATAACCTAGCGGTGCAAGCCCAACCCACAATCCCATTTCAGCTCTAGTTCTTAGTCCTCGTCTAACATTAATTCCTCGATTGTCATTTTCCAGTTTAGCTTGCGATCCAAGAATCATAAGCAAGAATTTTTCGTTGGGGTTATTTGAGAATTTCTGGCCATATGTCCTTATTTCTAGCAGGGCACCGCTATCCATTAAATCCACTATTTTTCCTAAATCACCAGCATTTCTGGAGATACGATCGGGAGCCCAGGTTAAAATAGCGTTAAATTTGCCCTGTTTAATCTCGTCTATAATCTCATTAAAGACAGGTCTTTGGCCAGTTTCTTTGGCGCTATGAGATTCTCGCTTTAATTCAACTACATCCAAACCTTCTCGCTCAGCCAGTTCAAGCATTTCCTTTATTTGGCTATCTATTGATAAAACCTGTCTTTCCTCGCTTTCGGTCGATTTTCTTGCATAAAGGCAATATTTCACCTTAATTTGGGGCTCTATTTTGCCCTGAGTCCCTATGGGCATTAATGTTGTATTCATATACTTACATTAATGACGCAACTACTTGAAAGAGTCCAGAGCGTCTCAATTACCTTAAAATTTCCCTAATTTTAAAGGTTAAGCTATACTACTAACCTATGAAAACCTATGAACACTTGACAAATTAATTTTTTAGATATATAATAATTATATAATTCAAATTGTTGTTTTTTTACTCATTAAAAATTAACTAATACCCCCTTTGTTCTGTTTCATTTTTTACTACTGTTTATGCGGGATACAGCAGACTGCATTAAGTAGTTGGCAGGAGTTATTTCTTGTCTAAGAAAAGTAATATGGCGAAAACAAAAACTTCGGCATATGGCAAACAGCAACAAAAGATTGTTCCTGTTCGCGGGTATGTCAAGAATGGCAAGCGGGTAAAACCGCATCGTCGTTCCACTCCTAATTAAGGAGTTGTAAGTAACAATGGGGTGTTAGTTAATTTTTGAAGAGTAGAAAATTAAATAGTATGCGTAAAGACATCCAAGAAAAACTCAAAGAAATGCCAGAGTTACTCTCCATCGGACAGGTAGCAGAGATTTTCAGCATCCACCAAGACACTTTAAGAAACTGGGAAAAGGACGGCACTCTCGTGCCTCTCAGAGTTGGTCCACGTAAAGATCGCAAATATCGCCCGCAGGATATTCAAGCGATCGTGGATAAAATGGGTAGCAAATTAACCCTGCCACAACTCGAAGCGTTTCTTTGGAAGAGCGCCGATATCCTTCGTGGAAAAATAGATAGTTCCGATTATAAAAAGTATATCTTTGGACTCTTGTTTTATAAAAGAATGAGTGACGTGTGGGATGAAGAATATAATTCAGTGATGCAAGAATATAATGATAAGACAATTGCTGGGGCTGATTATAATCATCGCTTTCAAGTTCCTAAAGATTGTCGCTGGGAAGTTGTTACCGAGCAAGCAGAAAGTATCGGTCAGAAATTAAATGATATTTTTGAAAAGCTTGCTAATGCTAATAGTCCAAAATTAGATAAGATTTTTGATGATCTTGATTTTGCTAATAAAGATCGTTTCCCAAATGAAACCCTGCAAAGACTTATTAATCACTTTTCTCAATACAATTTTGGTAATACCTATATCAGTTCAGATCTTTTAGGCGACGCCTATGAATACCTAATCAAACAATTTGCGGCAGACGCAGGTAAAAAAGGCGGAGAATTCTACACGCCTCGTGAAGTTGAAAAAGTTATCATCGGAATTCTTAAACCTCATCAAAAAGACCATATTTATGATCCAACTGCTGGCTCGGGCGGTTTCTTACTTGAGGCTTATGATTATCTAAAACAAAAATCTGGTGAAAAAATTGCCAAGACGCTTTATCTTTACGGACAAGAGTTAAATATCAGCACCTTTGCTATCGCAAAAATCAATATGTTTTTGCATGGCCTTGATAGCGCTGATATTCGCCGTGGTGACACTATCGCCAATCCGCAATTCTTGACACAAAATGGAAACTTACAAACATTTGATATTTGCGTAGCAAATCCGCCTTACTCAATTAAAGATTGGGAATCGGAAATTTTTAAGACAAATAAGTACGGTCGTCTTGAAGGTTATGATATGCCTCCTGAGAAAAATGCTGACTATGCCTTTGTCTTACATATCATCAAATCAATGAATGTAAACGGCCGAGCTGGTATTGTTCTTCCTCACGGCGTTTTATTTAGGGGTGGAGCTGAGGGTCGTATTCGTGAGCAGATACTCAAAAATGATCTAATTGAAGCCGTTATTGCTTTGCCATCCAAACTTTTCTATGGAACGGGTATTCCTGCGGCTATTTTAATTCTCAATAAAAATAAACCAGAGAATAAGAAGAACAAGGTTTTGATTATTAATGCCGAAAGTGATTTCCTTGAAGGGAAAAATCAAAATTCACTACGAACACAAGATATAAATAAAATTGTAAAAGCATGCGATGGATATTTTGATATTGAGAAATACGCGCGGGTGATTGATGTAAAAGAAATTACCGAAAAGGAATATAGTCTTGATGTCCAAAAATATATTGATTCTTCCGAAGCAAAGATTGAAATTAACATTGATTTAGTCCAAAAAGAAATAAAAAAACTAATAGACCAATTTAATAAAGCTAATGAAAAAGTTAATTTATATCTAAAAAAATTAAATACAGCAAGAAATCTTCCTAAAAATAAACTACCTATTGGTTGGTCTAAGGTGAAATTAGAAGATGTTTTAGACTACGAACAACCAACAGAATATATTGTTGATAGTAATATATTAAAAGAAAAAATTGTTGAATCCATACCAGTTTTGACAGCTAACAAATCTTTTATTCTTGGATATACAAAAGAACAAGAAGGTGTTTTTAGGAATGTTCCAGTTATCATTTTTGATGATTTTACTACAGATAAAAAATATGTTGATTTTAATTTTAAGGTTAAATCAAGTGCGTTAAAGATATTAAAATTGAAAAATCCTGAAATCGCTGATCTTAAATATATATTTGAAATGATGGGCTTGATTGAATTTAACCCAAAAACTCACAAACGATATTGGATTTCAGAATATTCAAAAATAAATATAATTCTGCCAACAATTTCTGAACAAAAAGAAATAACAAAAATTCTTTGTTCGGTTGATAATCAGATTATGATAAACAAAGAAATTCAAGGGAAGTTAAGCAAACTAAAAAAGGGGCTAGTATCCGATCTATTGAGCGGGAAAAGTGAGATCAGATAAAATGTAATTGTATGATTTTAAAAGATGAAATTGAACAAAAATCAAAAGAGCAAGAAATTACAGTCGCTAATATTCAACGGGATTATCTTTTTGGTTGGTTGCTAAATTACCTTTTTACACAAAGCACATTAAAAGATACTTTATTTCTTAAGGGTGGTAATGCTTTAAGAAAAGCCTATTTTATAAAAACTCGTTTTTCGTCAGACTTAGATTTTGGGACTCCTAACGATATCAATTATGATTTTCTGAAACAAGAAATCGAGAAAGCATGTCAATTTGTCTCTGAAAAAGCAGGGGTCGTCTTTGTCTTTGACAGAAATGATGTTAAAGAAAAATTCAATTGGAATGAGCCACGCTGGAAAGTATTTGAAGTCAAGATTTATTTTAAGGATTTCTATGGAAATTCTGATCATATAACACTTAAAATTTCTTTAGATATTACAAGGTTTGATAAAACATATTTAGATATACAAAGTAGGACACTTTTACACCCATACTCTGACGCAAATGATGTGACCTGCCAAATTAGATGTATGCAACTAGAAGAGATTCTTGCAACAAAACTAAAGTGTTTATTACAACGCGATCACGCACCAGATCTTTTTGATTTCATTTATAGTTTATATCTCAATTCAGATATATCAATAAATAAAGCCGACATAAAAAGAGTTTTTCTCAAACGAACGATTTTTGAAAATAGTCCAAATGTTGCAAAAAATATTCTTCTCAAACTCCCATTTGAATATATGAAAGCTGTCTGGCTAAAAACAATCATTTGCACACAAGACATTTACTTTGATTTTGACGATGCTTTCACAAAATTCATATCTGAAATTGAATTATTATTTGCTGGTGATACGGAAAACCCATGGCATGACCGATGCTTTTTCGAAGCTGAAATACGAAACAAGATTATGAGGGCTGGAAAAGAGCAAACTCTATTACGAGTGGTTTATCAAGGCGCCGAAAGGCTTGTTGAACCTTATTCTTTAAAATTTCAAGAAAAGGCTGATGGAACTGCTAAAGAATATTTATATGTCTGGAATAGAAATGGTGGCAGTAGCCCTAAGCCGGGTATCAGGATGTTTGTCTCAGAAAATTTGACGTCTATTGAAAATACGGAAGAAAAGTATACTCCACAATATGAAATAGAACTATGTCGAGCCGGAGAGTATCCAGAGGACAAATATTTATACGATGTAAATAAAAAGCGAGAGAAAGAGTACGCAAAAATATCTAAAATTAGACAACCTCGACAAACAAAAACACACATCAAATCTTTTGGTCCAACGTATGTTTACAAGTGTAGTAATTGCGGAAAATTATCATATCGCAAAACCATGGATGGAGCGCTTAAACCACATAAAAGTAAAAATGGATTTATGTGTTATGGATATGGAATTTATCAGACTACAAAGTTTTAAATAATATGAAATTTAACGAACAATATACAATCGAATATCATATCATAAAATTTATACAAGAAAAGCTTAGTTATGAATATATTCTTGCTGAAGAATTTTCTAAACTTCGTTCTTTTGAAAATGAATTTATTGTTACCAATCATCTTTTAGAGGCAGTAAAACTAATCAATCACGTTGACGATGCTGTGGCTCAAAGTGTTATAAGAGAGGTCAAGAAACTGGACACTAATGAAGACTTCTTAATTGCCATGCGAGATGGAATAAATTTAAAAGATTCAAGCACAGGAACATTTCGTGATTATAAGATTGTTGACTTTGATAATATTGAAAATAACCGTTTTGTGGTGACTAATCAGTTTTATTTTGAGGGCGTAACTGAAAATATTCGTCCAGATGTGATGATTTTTGTTAATGGATTACCTCTTTGTGATATTGAAGCAAAGAGTCCAACAGCTTCAAGTAGCGTCAGTTTTGAAAATGCCATTGATCAATTAAAACGTTACGAAAGAGTAGCTCCAAAGCTGTTTTTGCCTAATTGTTTTAATATCGCCACCGATGGCTTAAAAACCGTTTATGGTGCAACCTATTCACCTAAACAATATTTTTTGTCGTGGAGAGAGAATAGATCTGAAAAGAAAGCTTTTGAGGATGAAATAGATACTACGTTGGCATTTTTGCTTGGCAAAGAACAACTTCTTGATATTGTTAAGAATTTTATTGTCTTTGAAAAAAAGAAAGACGGAATAATAAAAAAAATTACTCGGTATCAACAGTTTTACGCCACTAATAAAATAGTTGATCGTGTTAAAGATGGAGATATAAAACGAGGTCTTATTTGGCACACTCAAGGGTCAGGAAAGACTTTGACTATGTTTTTTACTGCCTGGAAACTTCGTTATGATCCAGAACTAAAAAATCCCAAAGTCTTTATTTTAATTGACCGCATTGATCTTGATGATCAAGTATTTGAAGAATTTGAAAGTTGGGGCGGTAAAAATTTAATTCGCGTTGACTCTCGTAAAGATTTGGAGAAAAAAATTAAGGGAGCTGATCGTGGTATATTTATTTCAACTATTCAGAAATTCAGCGAATTGGAAGAAATAGAAAACATTGAAGGCAATGTAATTGTTTTGTCCGACGAAGCCCATCGAGACAATGAAGGTATTTCGGCTATTAAAATGCGCAATGCCTTTAAGGATGCGTTTTTCTTTGGTTTTACTGGAACACCAATTGATAAACTAACTCTTAATACTCACAGAAATTTTGGAGAAGAGGGAGAAAGATATCTTGATTATTATTCTATACAACAAGCTATTGATGACGGCGCAACTTTGCCAGTGACTTACGAAGCCCGTTTATCTAAATTTTTTATCGATGAGGATCAAATAGATAAGCAATTTGATGAACTTACTGTTGAACTTAATGACCAGCAAAAAGAAGCATTAGTTAAGAAATACGGTAAAAAAGAAGCGCTGGTGAAATTAGATAAAAGGATGGAAATTATTGCTCAAGACATCGTTGAGCATTATAAGCTTTATGTGCTGCCTAACGGATTTAAAGCTCAGGTTGTGTGTTATGACCGTGCCGCCACTGCAAAATACAAAGAACTTTTTGATAAATTAGTACCGTCTGAATGGTCAGAAGTTGTTTATTCACCAGGCGACCCAAATAGCGATAATGATGATTTAAAGAAATATAATTCTAATAAACAGAAGCGAGAAAAAATCATAGATCAATTTAAAAACCCCAATCATCCGCTTAAATTTTTACTTGTCTGCGACATGCTTTTAACTGGTTTTGATGCCCCAGTTGAACAGATAATGTATTTGGACAAACCGTTACGTGATCACAATTTGCTTCAAGCCATTGCTCGGACTAATCGTGTTTATCCAAATAAAGGATGTGGCAAGATTATTGATTATTATGGTGTAACTAAAAATTTATATAATGCCCTAAACTTTGATGAGAGTGTTGTTGATAGTGCCATGATTGATATAAACAGACTTAAGGAGGAATTTAAAAAGGTTATTGCAGAAATAATGGATCTTTTTGAGGGTGTAAATATAGAAGATCCATCCATTGATAATCTAAGAAGATGCTTAAAAATATTTATTGAAAATCAAGGCAAACAACAATATTTTAAAGATAAATACGGTCGCTTAAAAATGCTATTTGAAATATTGTCGCCCGATCCATTCTTAATGGAATACTTGCGTAGGTTTGAATGGGTTACCAGTTTTTATTTGGCGTTTGTTAAAGAATTTCAGCTCGATGGAGTTGACGCTTTTTCACTTGCTGAATATGGAGAGAAAATTAAAAGCCTGATTCAACAGAAAATAGATTATGAGGGCATTACTAAAAACTTCCGAGAATTGAATGTTCATGATTTAGCTACGCTTAATAAATTAGACAAACTTCCCGATGAAGAGAAAGCTCTAAATCTTGAGAAAATGCTTAAGCGTGAAATTTCTATCAACATTGATACCCACCCAGCCTTCAAGGGTTTTGGCGAAAGACTAACCGCAATTCGTGCTGAATTTGAAAAGCATCAGATTGATCTAGCAGAAAGAATAAAAAGGTACTATGAGCTTCTAAATGATATTAAGACAAAAACCGAGGAAGCTAAAGAACTGGGCTATACACTTCGTGAATATGGTTTATACGTTATCTCTGAAGAATTTGTTAGCGAGTCGGACAAAGATGTTATAAAAGAATTCGTTAAAGAAATGGCATCAAGACTTGAAGATATTCTTGATGAAAATTGGCAAGATTCATCTAAGAGAGAAGAATTTTTGAAAGAAGCCAAAAGAACTTTACAGGAATTGATTCTCAAGGACTATAAAGGAAAGATAAAAATTTCTGACTTTCACAAATATCTCAATAGATTAGTGGATGTCATAATTAAGCGTTTCTAATTATGAAGAGGCAAATCGAGCTACATAAAAAGAAAATTGAATATACTCTAAAAGTGAGTAAGCGAGCTCGAAGAATGAGACTGGCTATTTATTGTGACGGTGGTTTTGTGGTAACCGCTCCAAGAAACATTAGCAATAATATTATTGAGCAGTTTATTATTAAAAAATCACAATGGATATTAGATAAATTAGAATATTTTAAAAGCATTTCTAGCAAGATAAACGTAAAAGGTACTAAAAATGATTATGCAAATCACAAAAATCAGTCATTAGCATTGGCCGAGAAGCGGATTGAGTATTTTAATAAGATCTACGGCTTTAAATTCAATAAGATCAATATTAAGAACCAAAAAACCCGATGGGGAAGTTGTTCTCGAAAAGGTAATTTAAATTTTAACTATAAAATAGCTCTACTTCCAGAAAGGTTGGCTGATTATATTATTGTTCATGAGTTGTGTCATCTAAAGGAATTTAACCACTCTCAAAAATTTTGGAATTTAGTTGCAGTGGCTATTCCAGATTATCTAGAGATAAGGAATGAATTAAGAAAAAGTGGATTATACTTTTATTAAATTTAATAACTATGGCGATTTTTATTCCCAACAAAAATATAGAAGATAATCAAAGTTTTGGCCAAGCTGTTAATAAGGTGGTAAAGGAGTATATTGATCCAAAAATAAAACAATTAAAATTAAAAGGGTTTAGGAGCGCTGGTGTAGAAATTTTTAAAGATGGTTCTAGTAAGGTGTATTTTGATGACAATATTGAGATAGTTTTAGAATTAAAAAATAAAAAAATAAGACCTGAGGATAACGGAAAAGAAGTTAATTTAGATTTGCTCAACATTAAAAATGTAGAATGGAGAGATAAAAAATTAAGTAAGGATTCAGCTAAAATATTAATTATCCATTTTAGTAAAGATTGGTGGATTTGGAGCGCGGATTTTAATCATATAAATGGCTTAGAGGACAAGTATCGTATCACGGCAACACATAAAGTTCGAGGTGGGTGGTATCTACCATTGCAACTGCGTAAGCAGGAAAAAGGTGATTTCTTTAATGGCTGGAAATTAGGAATAGAGAAAGAATTGCCTAGAATGTGGCAACGATATTTAACCACAACGCAAAAACTTAGAGGCGTTATGGTTTATGATGGGAATTATTTTGATTTATTTTTTCATGCACAAGAGTTATACATTCTTGGATATTACTATACTTCTGCTATTATTTGTAGAAGTGCCGCAGAACAGGCACTAATAAGTATTTTAAATAAAGTTGGCAAGGGTTTTGAGATTTACTACCCTAAAAAAGATGGCAAAAAGCCCATGATAAAAGGAATAAAAGATTTAGTCGAAACATGTAGGGATACAAAATTATTTAGCGGGAAATGCCTCATAAATGTTATTGCTGGAAAGAAATTAATGGAGATTGCCCAAATAGCCAATGATTTAATTCACCCTAAACAAGATATTAATACATCTGATTTTTATAAGAATAGCGCTTTAAAATGCATGGAGAATCTTCAGTATGTAATTAAAAAACATTTGAATTTTGTAAAAGACACTGGCAATGTTTCTGGTTATAAGTTTGCTGGATCAGTAAGGAGGCTAAAATAATAAGAAGGATTATGATTAGGCAGCAGCTACAAGATTATTTTTCAGAGATAGATTCTAAATCAGAGATGGTTGAAGAATTTAGTATTGGTGAAAAAATAGGGTTAATTTTAAATGTAAAACAGGAAAAAATTCAAAACCAAGAGGAATTTGCAGATTTTTTAGCTTTTCAATTTGTGCCTAATTATAAAAACCAAGAGACAGGATGGAAAACATATTTCGGTCCTAAGATTGTCTGGAGAAATGATAATAATGAATTTATAGAGTTCCCAAGCATACAACAGGTTAATCAGGATATGTTGTTATATTGGAGAAATAGAGTAAAAAATTTTAATAATCCAATTCTAATATATCGTTATGCTAATTTAGTTTTTGATTTTGAGCCCGTTATTTTAAATAAAAATATTGACTATGAATTAGCGCAGGAAATTATTGATCGTGGCGTTGATGTCTGTTTAAACAACTTAAGTGATGGACTTGGGTGTAAGTTTAAATTGGAAAGATGTTTGAAGTTAGCACTCCAAATAAATGATAATGAAAGACTAAATAAATTAAAGAAGGTTATATTTGAAACAGAAATAAAATATGCACAAGATGATAAGCCAGGTTTATGGGGGTATTCATTTCAATGGTTAGTTTTAGATCATGGTAAAAATATAAATTTAAATGAAGAAGAAAAAAGCAATATTATTACTAATATAGAGAATCGCTTACTTAGATTGTCTTCCGTGGACAACCCTGACCCATGGCACATTGAATGCGCGGTAAAGTTACTTGCCTCTTATTATTCTATTAATAAAGATGAAGAGAATTTAAAGAGAGTTTTGCTTAATTTAGAGAATGCTTTTAGACATAATGAATATTCAAATTCTGATGGAATGTTGATTGGTAGCTACCTCGAACAACTTAAGGGCATATATTCTGATCATGCTTCTTTTGAATTTGCAAAACAGGCTCGTGATAAAATTATTAATGAGCTAGGGAATCTTGGAAATTGTGTTAAATTTAATACTCATCAAATATCTGTGGAAACAGAAATTAAACAGAAAGATATAGACAACTTTATTGTTTCAATTTTTGGTGATTCTGACTCTACTCCGTTAAACATAGTTCTCGGTAAAATAGCAGTAAATTTTATTTTAAGAAAAGGAATGGTAGATGAACAGCTAAAGGATTTATCAAAAAATCACCCTTTCTCTTATTTGGCCGGGCGTGTGGTGAATTCTGAAGATGGTTATCCAATGGCAAAATTTGGATCTATAGAGGATGATTATGATAAACATCTGTTAGAAAATTTTTCTAGAAATCTACATTTTCATGCAGTATTTTTAAGAATGATTTTTGATAAATTGCGAAAAGTATATACACCAGAAATTATAATAGAAAATATTTTATTATCGCCAGTCTTTAGGGGAGATGATAGGGATTATATTTTAAAGCTTCTAAAACATTTTTGGAATCAAGAATACTTGGCAGTCAGTTGCATTAGTGTTCCGTTGATTGAAGATGCGGTAAGAAATTTATCAAGAATGAATGGTATAACATATATAAAATTTAATGGGCAGGGCGGTTATGATGTGTTGGAATTAGACAGGCTTTTAAGAAGTGGTCTGATTAAAGAAACATTTCAGAAATTAGGCGAAGATACAGAATATTATTTTAGAGCTCTTTTAACTGAAAGAATTGGGTGGAATTTAAGAAATAACATTGCTCATGGTATAAACAAAAAATTTTTTGATAATGAAGATGTGGCAAATAGATTGGTTCATGTTTTGTTGTGTTTAGCATTAATAAGAAAAAACGAAGAAGTATCTGAATAATTATGCATAAAATTAGCTGGTATAAAGATATACTCATTAAATATAAAAAAGAAATTATTGCATCAGCGACATTTACTATTGTATTTGCTATATTTTTATCAATTTGGCATTATGTTTTTGGTAAAAGCTTTGCTTGGAAAGAAATTGATCCAATACCAAAGCCTCAAGAGTTTATCAGATTTATTTATAGTGCGCTCGTTTTTGTTACATTCGGTGCTTTTTTATATTGGATTAAATTTTATAAATTTTTGCACTCAGTAATTGTTGGAGGATTAAGAGATTGGAAATTGTATAAAGACATTAAAGCGATTATTTGGACATCCTTAATTTTGATAATGTATTTTTTTGTTGTTCCAAAAGTTATTGATTTTCTAAATAGTACTATTTCAATTATTTATAATTTATCAATCTTTATTCTTTATTTATTACCGCCACTATTATCTTCACTGATAATTGTAATAGGATCTGTAGTTTTGATAAAGAAATATAAAAGATAAATGTTTTTATGAGTAAGAAATCTTTAGAATTTCACATAAAGTCTGGTGATTATTTCGGCACATTAGCCACGGTTATTGATCTAGTTAAACAACAAATATTTAAAGATAACACTAGGGATAAAAATAAGAAAATTATTGAAAATAAGGTTTCCGAATTAATGTATCTGCAAAATAATTTTGACATTGTTAAAAAGCGTTAAAATATTCATATTAAAAACCAATTATCTCAAATAGCGTTTAATAACGCTATTTTTTGTAATAGTAGACAAATTGTTGGTAACTAGACTTTACTTTTGGGTGTTTTTAAGTTATATTTTAAGTGCGAAACCACAATTGAATATTCCGAAAGAAGCATCAAAAATGCTGTCATTTGTATACAGGAACGGGCACTCCGACCCTATACAAGTGGCAGTCTTTCGGGACACCAATTGTGGTTTCGCAACCAAGGTCGGGTGTCCGTTTTTGTTTTAAACGGTATCCCTACTATTTTTATAAATTAATTTAAAAATCTATGGGAAACCAAGAAGAAAAAACAAAAAAGAAGTTTTACAAAAAATGGTGGTTTTGGGCTTTGATTGTTTTATTCGTTATTATCGTTGCCAGTGCCGACAATGATAAGCCACAAAAAATTAGCGATGGCAGTGAGCCAACAACTAATAATCAGGCTCAGAATAAAACAGAGCAAGAATCATTTAAGGTAGGCGATCAAGTTAAAATGGGAAGTTCCGTTATTACAGTTAATAATGTTGAATATTCCCAAGGTGGACAATACTCCAAGCCTAATGATGGTAATGAATGGATTAATTTAAATATTACCATTGAGAACAATGGTTCTTCACAACAATATGTAACCACGCTAGGTCAGATGTTTATTAAGGATGGTGACAGAAATAGTTATCAAGTTTCGGTTACTGATAAAGCATTAGAAAACCCAGGACTTGGTTTAGACGGCCAAATAATTGCTAACAGCAAGAGAACTGGATGGGTTGGGTTTGAGATTCCGAAATCATCAACCAGCCTTCAATTTCAATATAACTCTAGTATGTTTGGTGGCCGTGAAGTTGTTATTGATTTAGGCAGGTAAATTGTATATTAAGAAGGCGAGAAGATTAGTCTCCTCGCTTTTTTATTAGTCTCTGCAAACAGGAATGGTACAATCCTGAAAATCATCCCCAAGTACATAAAAACCAACTCTGTGTTCGACATGGCTTCTGTCTAATATTTTAATACATAGAGTTGAAAAAGCGTCTGCTAAATCGTCATGCTTTTCTTTTCCAAAGTTAACAAGTTGACTAATAAGCAACGGCGATATATCTCGAGGGAATAAAATAGTTCCGTTTTGGACAGCGTGACTTACCAAGCTCAGTCTACTGCGCTTATCTCCTTTAGGTCGAAATTCCTCAATCTTAAATTTAGTAGACTCCTTTTGATCATTAATGTGTTGAATTATTGATTTTTGATAACCAACATCCTCTATAAATACACGGTATCTTTCGTAACATAATTTAGAATTGACCATAGCTTTTATTTGCAGTACGGTTTCGGGAAATGATAATCTTTGGTTGATGACATCTGGCGTAATATAGATTTTTAGTTTATCTTCATAACCAAAGACTAAAGCAGACACCATAGAGGTATAGTCAGCCGATTCATTTTTAGATATTGCTAAGTCAATCCCTGTACCACAAAAACGAAATTTATTTTTTTCATTTACTTCTGGCAATTCGTCATAAAACTGTATCCACTCGGGATGTATTACTCTTTCGTGATCTGATAATATTTTTAATAAATATTCACGTGACCAAGAGGAGTCATTAGCAACTTTTTTACGCTCTATTTCTATTTCTTTTAAATCCTTAAACTTTCCGCCCCAAGCTATCTCACTCTTTTCTCCAAGCAAAGGAACAAGTAGCATCTTGCCGTTTATTGTACCTTCCTCAATCTTTTCTCTTATTCTCATAAGTAGTGAGTCTTCGTGAAGCAGGTTTCCGACAAATATTGTTTTAGTATTTTTATCACCGGCAGGAATAACTTCGCCAGATATCCATTGATGAATTTTATCCCTGCCTTCTTTAGTTTTAACACTTTGTAAATCCTCGATATCGTCACAAATTATTAAGTCTGGGCGATATTGCATATGCTTCATTCCGCGAATAGTCTGCTCCATGGAAGCGGCGGTTATACGAGCGTTATACTTTGGGATTACTAGCGACATTGAACCCCATTCATCCTCAATCTCTTTAAATGGCCCCAAGTCTTGTTTTAATAAGTCATTGCACTCTAGTTCTTTTCTGATATTTATTAGATGTTGTCTTGCTTGTCGTTGTGTCTGACCTAGAATAATGACAAATTTTTTTTCTAATTTACCAAGTATTGACCAGATAGGATATGACAGCGTAAATATAGTTGATTTAGCGCTACCTCTGAAAGCCATTATTAGGGCAGTGTTAATTGTTTCGTCTTCGGTTAAATCAAACATCTTGTAGTGGAAGTCAGCGAAAGAATAAAACATGTAATGGTTAAAATACACACTGAAAAACCAGAGATGGCTCTGTTTGGTGATTTCAACTCTTGATCCTTGATTATTAATTAATTTTTGGATCTCGCTATTGGAAATCTGTTTTTGATTATTTTTCATATATTTATTCGCCGTCCTTTTCAATCAAGGCAGCTAAGTTAAGGGCTTTAGTAATTGACTCTTGTTGCTCAGGTGTTAATTGATGATACTCAGCCTTAATCTTGCCGTTTAATTCAATCTTTGTACTATAAGCTTTATGATGATGCTTTAGCCAATACATAATTGCCGTCATATTCTTTTCTTTGATGGCACTGATAAGATTGGTTTCTGCTAAATCGTTTACCATTAGCCTGCCTTCAAGTATTGCTTCCTCGACCTTTTTAGCAAATTCTTCGTCTTGCGATTTCCAGCGATAAAATGTTGGACGTGAAAAACCTAGTTTTTCGCAAGCAATTTGAATAATTGGCGTTTTCTTAATTTGTTCGAGCAGTAGCTCTTTATCTTGTTTAATGTTTTTCATAAATTAGTTTAGGCTCAAGTTTAGTTAAATGAGACCAGCGTTTAATAATTATGTCGCAATATTCTGGATCATATTCCACCATAAGACATTGCCTTTTGCTTAATTCACAAGCTAGTAGGCAGGTTCCAGATCCGCCGAAGCCATCAAAAACAATCTCGCCAATGTTAGTTGAGTTAAAAATAATGTGACTGATAAGTTCAATCGGCTTCGTTGTTGGATGAAAACCACTTTTATTGGGTTTCGGATAAAATAAAACCGATTTATCTTTGCTTCTTTTGAAAGTATGCGCGCCGTACCAGCCAAAAATAATTAATTCATGTTGAGGCAAATAATCTTTACGACCAATAACAGCATGATTTTTAATCCAAATAATTAATTGAGAAAAATAGACTCCAAGCTCATCAAGGGCTAGTTTTAAAGCAAACAACATTTTGTCAGAATTAAAAATGTAGATGCTATTTTTTCTAGCAAGGTGTGGCAATATTAATTTTAACCACTCCTTAGTAAACGTGGCGTAATCTTTTTCAGAAGAAATATTGTCGTTTAATATTTTCTTATTTACTTTAAGATTTGAAAAGCCTTCTTTAGCTTCAACTGCACTTACGCCATAGGGTGGGTCGGAAACAATGGCATTTACTTTTAAGTTTCCAATAAGTTTTTTTACTAATTCAGCATCAAGAGAACTTCCGCAAGCGAGCTTGTGGTCGCCTAATTGCCAAATTTGTCCTGCTTTAATTGATTTTTTTAGCTTTGTGACCTGTAAGTTTTTCATATCTTTTGATGATTAAATCGACAAATACTGGTTCACGTTCGACCATATACGCAGACCGTTTTAATTGCTCGCAAGCGATCATTAAGCTACCTGATCCAGCAAACATATCTAATACAATGTCGCCTGGTTTAGTGCAACGCCTTAGAGCTTTTTCATGAAGAACAGGAGGTTTCTCAGTTGGGTGTTCGTAGTCAGCACCATTTAATCTTTTAACAAACCAAATATCAATCATATCATGAATATCTTCAATGGTGCGATTACCAGTACCAATTTCTTTATTCATTATCTCAGAAAGATTTAAAACCTTGTCAGACAAATAAGGGTTGCCAATGGTTCCATAAGTGCAGGGTTCATATTGCTTGGAAAATGCGACCTGAGGCGTGGGTGTGCTGTTATTTTTAATCCAAAGAGCAACCCGTTTATTTTGAATGCCGAGTTCTTGGTACAAAGTTTGCAAAAGCCAAATATATTTTTGGTCTGAATATGTAAAGATATGGGCATTAGGTTTACAAACTGACAGGCCGTTAGTTAAAGACTTCTTCAAAAACTCTTTATATTCCACATCGCTTTTAGAATCGTTGACTGTACCCCCATAGTGGTTTTTGCCACTTATGCCCTTATTGTATGAGAGTCCGATGTTGAAGGGCGGATCCTGAAGAATTACATCAGCTTTGTTTTTACCCATTAGCAAATTAGCCGTTTCGGGGTTGGTGCTATCAGAACAAATAATTTTATGATTGCCCAGCTGATAAATATCACCTGTTTTGGATTTCGGTTTCTTTATTTTCTCTAATTCCTTATCAATATCGAATTCATCATCTTCTACCGCTAAGTCTTCAAATAGGTGTGATAAGTCGGCCTCGTCAAACCCACTGTCCATTAATAACTCAATATTAAAGTTCTCGGCTAACTTACCCCAATCCCAATCACCGTGAACACGATTGCTGGTTAAAAGATATTGGTCATATTCTTTTTGAGTGAGCTTGCGATTTGGTACTCTAACTTCAATGATTTCATTTTCTCGACCCAATAGCTTAAGAACCATCAAACGTTGATGACCCGCAAGCACTTTATTACTGGTGTCTATAACAGGAATTTCTACTAAGTTAAATTTTTTAAGACTTCTTTTTAAATCTTCAATTTGTTTAGGACTCATAATCCTAGGATTATTTTCATTAGGAATGAGTTCTGATACTGAACGCTTTTCAGTTAGCCAGGCTAATTTTTGTTTTGTTGTCATATAATTATTTATTAATTTATTTGTCTTTTTTGAAAATAAAAAAGACTATCAGTTTAACGATAGCCTATATATTAAAATTCAGCTTTTGAGTTCCGCTTGAGTTCCAATGGTGGATAACTTATTTACGTCTTCTCAATATTTTCTTGATATTGTTTTTGTTTTCTCTAATACAAAAAGGATCGCCGCAGGTTACCTGTGTTTCTTTTTTGGGATTAAAACTGGTGCCACAGATTATGCAATTATGATAGGGCAGATTGCCTAAGACACTTTTTACTGTCGCTTCTTCTCTAGTTAAGAAGTAAAGAATAAAATTCAATACTAAAATCATCTTGTTGGAATCTTGAGCATCGATAAAATAATCAAATTGTAATGACTGGAAGTAAGCTCTTTTTATTTTATTTGAACAAGGGCTTTCATTGATGAGATTTTGATCAGCTAAAAAAGATCTCCATTCTTTGATGTAGCCAGCGTCAATATTAGATTCAGAAATAATTTCTTTAACCTCCTGCTTCCATATTGGCTTAAGAACGAATTTGATATCTTCTTTTATTTCTTGTCTAGTATTATTTTCTTTCTTTAAATTTTTTATGCGCTCACTCCGATGTTCTAATATTCTAAAATATAGTTTTTCCGCTTTGTAATAGAAAGCTAAAAAATCATAATATTCAGACACTCTCTTAATTATTTGTTTTGTATATTTTAACTTTTCATTTTTATCCAAACCTTCCCAGTATCTAAAATATCGATTTACTATTTTAAGAGCTAGAAATTGCTGTTTACTATAAAAAAGTTCATAAGATTTATTTGTTTTTTTAATATCTGTTATAAATAATGCGGTCGACATTCCTGCCCATGGTTTAAATTTAGTATCAACTGGCTTTTCTATCATTTCATTTTCTTCGTAATATTTAAGCCAGTTGTCGCCTGACATAAAAAACCCGTTGGTTGAATAATATTTTTTAGAGTCAGTTTTTAGTGGTTTAAATTTATCAATATCTTCTTGATCAACATACACCCATGATTCAACTCCATCATTAACAGTTAATATTTTTCTACTAACAACAGTTCCTCTATATATTTTTAGAGCAGGATAAAATAGCCCCTCCTTATGTAGAGACTCTAATTCCTTAGCGCTAATACGAAGACCGTTGTCTGAGCAGTAACTTGTAAAACCGCTTAAGGTTAAAAGTGTGCGCGGATTTATCGGCACTTGAGGGTATTTTGATTGTTTGGTGATTTTAGCCATGTCTATATTATATCATGTTGTTAAATTTTATATAATATTAGTATGAATTATAATCAAGCTATAAAAAACTTAAACAGATCTTTATTAAAAAGGAATCCGCCCACCTTTAATCAGTCTTGGGTTAGAAGCTGTGTTCGTAAATCTTTTGATTATTTTGTTAAGAATATAACCACTGAATTTGGGGATGTAAATTGGGATAAAATTATTTGTTGCTTAGAGCATGACTATCAGAAATTATGGCTAAAAGGGGCTAAGCTTAAAAAGAAGGTTATCTTATATGAAGATATTCCTGAGGTGGAAGCAATTACTACTAAATACAAGGAAAAGCTTTATACGTTTTTAGCTCAGATGGACAAAGAAGATAAAAGGGCTTGTGATGAGATTATTATTAGATTAGTTAGAACAGCTCAAAAAGGAAATTTATTGGCAAAACAGAAAGCTATTGTTTTTATCAAACAACTTGTTGGCTCTTGGATTGAAACAGAGTACTTCCAGTACTGGCGTGGCTACGATGATTTATTGGAAGTTAATATTGATAGGTGTATTCGTCGCTATCGTTATTCTGGTTCATTTATTATTTATCTTCGCAGGACTTTGGAATATTCAGGAAGAGCCTTGCGTCCTATCGAGGCATATTCGTTAGACGAGAACTCTATTATTACAGAGAGGTCTAAATCCGAGAGTGTTATTAAAGATTCTGAGACTGGAGAAATAATAATATATAGTAATAAACATTAATTATAAAATTTATGGAATTAACAGAAAAGTATTTAAGTGATTACAAAGAGCTCTTTAAAAAAGAGTATGGCAAAGAACTATCCGATCAAGAGGCTTATGAGGGGGCTCATAACTTGTTGGGATTGGTTGAGATTTTATATGATGGTCATCTTAAAGAATTAAGCAGAAAAAAGAAACTAGAATCTTTGCCAAAAGGCTTTCACCTTGAGGGCAGTTATTCTTGTCATATTTGTGGCAATTCAATGACTGATGAGCAAACTTGGTATGATAAAAATGGCATGAAGTGCATGACTTGCCAAAGAGGAATTAATCGAAAAGAAATTCCAGCATCAGTTGCTAGAGATTCTGATAGCTGGTATTCCAAATATGATTTAGAAAGAGATTTTTGTTTAAAGGGCGCAGTGTTAAAAAGTTGGATTAAATCTGGTATTTTAAAAGCTAGAACCATCACAAATGATAGTGGACGGGCTCATATTCAATTATTTCTTATTAAAGATAATAAAGGGTTTTTGCCACCCAAAAAGTTAGTTGAAGGTCATTTGGTTAAAGAGGTAAGGGATGGCCAAGATTGGTATCACACTGAGCCATGGTATAAGTTTAGTGATCCCTATAAACATCTCAAAGGTTACAAGATAATGGACTATTTACGATTGATACACAAGGAAGATGGTGATGATAGCCGATTATTCTCTTAAATTAGCCTAAAATGCCTATAATGAGACAGTTTAAAAACCCCTTTAAAGTGTCTCATTTGTCTCATTTTTAAGCCCAAGACCCCGACCCACGTACTTAAAATCGCCTATAGAAAAATCTTCAAAAAAGCCTTATAATATTGCTATATGGTGGTACTTAACTCTGCTAGCCCGCCAA
>CAYPAP010000006.1:0-13499 GCA_964408775.1 uncultured Gammaproteobacteria bacterium
ATCTTAGTGCCTCCAAAGGATTTAAACGAGCAGCTCGACGAGCTGGGTAGAGCCCAGTTATAAATCCAGTTAAAACGGAGAACCCCAAAACAAATAAAACAAACCAAATTGGTATTTGAAATAAATTTAAAGATTGCCCGCCGAAATTACGCGCTAAAATATTTATAAAGACATTAAAAAGCTTACCCGACAATATACCAATAATTATACCACTAGCTCCGCCTAAAGTTCCCATTACTACCGATTCCATTAAGAATAATCTGGCAATATCAGTATTACTAACTCCAACTGCTCTCATAATTCCAATTTCCTTAGTTCTTTCTAGGAGGGTAATGGTCATGGTGTTAAACATTCCAATGGCCGAAACAATTAAAGCAATTAATCCGAAGACGCCTAAAACGATTTGAATAATTCTAAAAATCTTTTTAGTTTGTTCAATAGTATCGGAAACCGAAGAAGCTAAAAATCCTTTTTGAACAATTTTTTCTCTAATAATCTCAAGCTGATCTCCGTTTTCAACTCTAACCTTTAGGCCGGAATAAGCTGGTAGGTTTAAGTCAGTAAGAGTAAAAATTGGGACATAAATAAAACTAGTGCTTTCATTATTTATAACTCCAACAACTTTATATTCTTTATCTAATTTTACAATCTCAACATTTCCTTTATCATCAATGGGTATAAATAGATTTATATTAACAGATTCTCCAATTATATCCTTGGTTTCCGGAAAGCCCAAAATTTTAGCACTAGCTGAGGAAACAACAATTTCGTGGGAGTTGCTGTCGGTAAACTCCTTGCCCTCATCTAGAACTAGTCCACTTAAACGAAAAAATGGTTTGTCTATAACTTGAGACACAGCTTCAGTGGTTTGATTTCCATAAATTATCTGACCAGATATGTCTAGAACTGGACTAGTTTCAACAACTTCGTCCCAAGAGCCTATTTCCTCTACTGTATCCTTATTTAGAACAACTAATTCTGAAGCTGAAGAAACATCTAAGGTAAGGAGGGCATCAGCGGTAGTAATTTTATCTAGAATAATGTTTTGTAATCCATATCCCAGGGAAACTAAAAAAATAACTGCGCCGATTCCAATACCTAATCCTAAAACTGTTAAAACACTACGGCTGGTATTGGTTTTAAAACTTCTAACTGAAAGCGAAAATAAATCTTTATATTTCATATTATTACAAAATCATTATTTGTGTCCGATTAACCAAATTTCTAAACGTTTTAATATCTTGGTAGCTATGCGACGGTCTAGACCGGCACCACCATCTTTTAAAGGTTTGTCTAATAATAAAAATAATTCCTTAGAATCAATTTGCCCTCTAACTCTTTGTAATATAGCGCTGTCAATAATTGTTAAGCTAGAAAAATCTTCTAGCACTATATTTAATTCGTCGAATAAAGCTTTCCTTAGAGAGATTACTTTATCTTCTTCTTTTTTCTTTACTGAGTCGTTGCTAGAATGTTTGGAATCGACGACTGGTAATTGATCACCAATTTTTAATTCTTTAGCCAGGGAAGAAAGTTTGTTGGCTATTTTTTTTGCTGTTCTGGAATCCAGTCCCAAGCCTCCTTCTTCTGAATTTTTGTCTAGAAATTCTAGAACCGAAGAAAATCCATCGTTTAACTTTAGAGACTTCTCAACTTTTTGTCTAAATAAGTCAAACTCTTTAACGGAAAAATTTGTTAGGGCCATGGTCGCTAAGTTTTTAGCTTTGAAGGCTCGCATTAAAAATCCCGCATCGCTTTCTTTGAATTTTGAATAATGATCAGATATAAAGTCTAATTCTTTGGCGTGGTCTTCGGCTGGGAAGACAGTGTCTTCAGAAATTTCTGTCTTTATATCTTTATTAACTTTAACATCGATTAATTTTCCATCTTTAATAAAAAATACTCGATGAGCGATATCTAAGTAGGTGGGATCATGAGTAACTAAAATAACTGTTTTTTTAGATTTGATATTAATGTTTTTAAATAACTTAATAACTTCGGCGGCTGACTTGGAGTCGAGGTTTCCTAGAGGTTCATCAGCTAATAATATTTTTGGGTTATTAACAACAGCTCGACAAATAGCAACGCGTTGTTGCTGTCCTCCAGATAGTTGGTTGGGTAGACGATAAGCCTGATTGTGTACTCCAAAACGAGTTAAGAGCTCCATCACTCTTTCTTTTCTTTCTTTGGCCGGAACTCCAGCGGACATTAATGGTAGGGCAATATTTTGCATTACATTTAAAGTCGGGATTAGATGATAGGCCTGAAAGACCATCCCAATGGTTTGACGACAATATTCAGTTTTTTCTCTTTTTGATAAATTTCTAATTTTTTTCCCTTCGACTAAAACATCCCCTTTGTAATTTTCTAGGTCAGCGATGGAGTAGAGCAGGGTAGATTTTCCACAGCCAGATGGTCCAAAGAAAATAATAAACTCTCCCTCGTAAATAGAGAGGCTAACATTATCTAAAGATTTTACTTCGTTACTTTGTCCTGGAAAATAGGTAACACTTAAATTAGAAGTAATGATTTGCTCCTTGACACTCGTATTAATTTTAGGCATTTACAAGAGTAATAAATAATTAATTTACAACTTGATCATAACAAATTAATTATAGCAAATTTTTTTTTAAAAGCCAAGCTTATTAAACAAAAAAAACTTCCGTTATGAAATTTTTTTCTCTGGCCTCTTTCATTTTTTAAAAAGATTATGTTTTTCGCCTTGGGGCTTGTATAAATATTATTAATTTATTATAATGATAGTATATGAACTGGCCGGCCCACAGCATTGATTCGGGCCCCTATCAAGTTTTAAAGTTCTTAGTAGCAGCGCGAAAGGTCAAAGAAAGTAAACCTAGTAGCAATAAGTGAAAAGACAAAAACTGGGGGGACTAAAGTCCTTGTAGCAAGGCCCCGGTTTTATTATCAACTTGATAGTGAAAAACCAATCCTGGATCTGGATAACATAAGCGGTTCAGAAAAAAGATTGGTTTCAGCCATTGAAACTTGTAAAATTAGCAGGCTTGGCAGTAGCCTTAGCAAAAATTTTACAAAGTCTCAATGGCTTTTTCTTTTTTCAGGTACTTTTATGTATTTTTAAATTAGTATATAATATATATAGTAGGTAATATAAATAACCTTGCTATAGGTATAAAAAATAAATAATAATATTATGAAAAAAACAATTTTTTTATTAATTATCGCTTTAGTCCTAATGCTGATTTCTTTTTCTGTTTATAATAAAAGCCAAAAAGAATTGGATGAGCCAATAGAGCTAATTGTGTCAGACGTTGAGATTAATAATTTTAATGACTGCGTCAAAGAGGGAAATCCAGTTATGGAAAGTTATCCTCGCCAATGTCGCTCCTTGGATGGTCGATTATTTGTGGAAGACATTGGAAATATAAACGAAAAAAATGATTTAATTCAGCTTAATTATCCCTTACCTAATCAAGAAATTTCCAGCCCTTTAGAAATAAGTGGCACAGCTCGTGGTCTGTGGTATTTTGAAGCTGATTTTCCAGTTGTCCTGCTCAACTCTCAAGGTGATATTATTTCTCAAGGTATTGCCACCGCTCAAGACGACTGGATGACCGAGGAATTTGTACCTTTTACTGCCACCTTATCTTTTGACATTTCCGAATCAGAAAAAGGTCAAGAGGGGAGACTAATATTTAAAAAAGATAACCCTTCGGGGTTAGCAGAGCATGAAGATTCCCTAGAATTTCCGGTTATTTTTAGTTTCTAGGTTAAAAATTATAAATTGTATTAAAAAATCTAGACAAAGGTCTAGATTTTTTTTGCAAATTTTTGCAAAATTAATACCACTTGGGTTGCTTAAATTTTATAGTTGGCAACCCTGAAGTTGTTTCACTTTTTTCAGCAAAAGTAGTGATAAAATCACCACAAGCGAAATCTCTTGGGATTTGGCTTTCAACCTCTTTTAAGTGAGTTTTTATCCATCCCGTTCCGGGGGTAAAATAAATCGGACCCCCCTCGTAACCACTAGGTGCAGTTTTTTCATAGAAATCATTTTCTTCCCAGATTTTTCTTCTCATAAGTGCTTCTATGTCTTCTTTTCCACCTAAGACAAAGAGGGGATTTGAGGTTGGCCCACAATTAAAAGAAGCCTGGTTTAATGGGGTCGGTTCGGGCAAGGCATAATTCGGTAACGCCGGGGAAGACGACTTTCTAGATTCTGTTACAACCTTTTCCATTATTTTTAAAATAGCCCTGTTCTTTTCCTCTTCCTTAGCCCTGGCCTTTTCCTCCATTTCCCAAATAAATTTTTCCATCGATTTTCTTGATTCTTCTTCGGAGAAAACATGTCTGTGTAGGGGATTCAATTTCAGAGGATTTGGCTCAAAATCCTCTACTGGTTCCGGTATTCTTTTGGCGGTCCATCTTCCGGGGTTGCCTTTTAGGCCATCTTTTTCAAATATTTCACTCACGGCATCACGTTCACCTTGGTGAATTAGGTCGTGTACCAATTTTGGGATTCGAACTGTTTTTATAGGAAGCCTCCCGGGGTGGTGATCCTCCATTAATTCCATGCAGTTTTTCTCTTGATACGGTTTCATAATTACCTCCTTTTTAAGGGTTTTGGATGTTAATGTTCCTTGTTGTTTATAGTATAGCAAAAAAAACTGTTTTTTGAAAGATTGCACTTAAAATTGTTATTTTACCAATATTATGTTAAAATTAAGCTAATTAAATTAAATAATTTTATAAAAATATGAAAATTGCGATAATATCTGACATCCACGATAACTTTCATAATCTAGTTTTGGTTTTAAAGAAAATTAAAGAAAATCAAGATATAGAGAAAGTTATTTTCTTGGGTGATTTTATAAACAACGGTATAGCTAGAATATTGGCGGGTTTTGATATTCCCGTACAGGCTATTTGGGGCAACAACGATGGTGATAAAAGTACTCTTACTAGAACATCCTTAAATCCCAAAAGCAATATGAGTGTAGCTGATAATGTTTATGATTTTTTAGAAATTGATAATAGAAAAATATTTATTACTCATTATCCCGATCTAGCTAAGCCCATGGCTAAATCAGGTGAATTTGATGCCGTCTTTTATGGGCATAATCATGAAAAAAATAAAGATAGAATTAATGATTGTTTAGTCGTTAATCCGGGAGAAGTTTCTGGTCATAAAAATAGTCAAATATCTTTTGCTATTTATGATACCGAAAAAAATGATGCTGAAATCATAGACGTAGAAGGTGGTGTTTTTGTTAAAAATAAAGAAGTTGAGGAGTATTTAGATGAATTAGGTTTTGAGTTTTCTAAAACAAAGGGACATCAGTATTAATGAAAAAATATGAAATTGTTATTATTATCCAGTAGTAGATTTTTGAAGAATGATTTGAAGCCATGCCTAGGTAAATCTCTGGGAGAATTGAGAATTGCTCATATTATCAGTGCTTCCAAGGGGCAGGGTGTTAATGACTTAGGATATATTGAAAGAACCAAGGAGATTTTTAATAATAGCGGTTGCTATTTTGAAGACCTGGATTTGGACGGAAAAGATGAGAAATATTTAAGAGAGTATTTAAAAAACTTTGATGCTGTTTTTGTAAATGGTGGGAGCACTTTTTATCTCTTAAAATCTATTCGGGAAAGTGGCTTCGACAAGGTAATAAAAGAATTATTGCCCCAAGGATTTATTTATATGGGAGCTAGCGCTGGTTCTTATGTTTGTTGTCCCACGATTGAAATGGCTTTATGGAAACATCAAGATAAATATGATCATTACGGATATTCTGATTTAAGTGCTTTAAATTTAGTTTCATTTTTTATTATTGTTCATTATTCTGAGGAATTAAAAGATAGTATTAAAAATTTTATAAAAGAAAAGTTATTTAAAACTGGATACCCAGTCAAAGTACTAAACGACAACCAAGCCATATTAATTGATAATAGTAAGGAAACTATTTTGGGAGGAGAGGAAATAATTTTATAGCGTGATTGTATTATAATATTTTAAAATAATTAATATAAAAAATATGAAATCAGTCGTCATTTGTGGCAGTTCTAGTTTCGCTAAAGAAATAAGAGAATTTGCTGAAAATTTAAAAAAACTAGGAGTTGTGGTTTATGAGCCTCATCTTTATAGAGCTTCTGGCGGTGTTTGGGATAATATCGCAGAATTTGATAGGCCTCTAGTGGCAGCCGGTTTAACTCGTGATCATTTCCATAAAATAAGATTAGCTGATGTGGTTTACGTCCTTAATAAAGATGGTTATAGTGGAGTTAGTACCAGTATGGAAATTTCTTATGGAGTGGCCTTAGGAAAACCAGTTTACGCCTTTTCTAATGACGACAAAGAAGTTTGTCGAAAAGTTTTATTCTCTGCGATTGTTAGCACCCCAGAGGACTTATTAAAGTATTTGTAGGGGGTAATACTAATAACTATTCGATGTAGACATGTTTTGTATCTATTTATTAGTCCAATGTATACAAAGTAGGGTATTTTGTATACATCCTTGTTTCGTTATAATATACATATATGTATATTATAACGAAACACAAAGAATAATTAATTATTAAAAATATGAGAGAAATTCCAATGGAAAAACAAGAAGAATATTTAGAAATCAAAAGTATCAGTCCGCAGGACTTAGTGGATATTATTTATAAAGAGGAGTCCTTGCCTCAGGATAATCGTTTTTTATCAACTGATAAGGGGGGGGTTTTTAAATATTTTGATCCCCGAGATTTATCTGAAAATGCAGAAAACAAAGCTTATTCTATAGTAAAAAATAAACAAGAAATAGTTGCCTTGGGGGAGTTAGAAAAGAGTTTAGACAATTCTGATATTTATTGGATAAAATTTTTATCAGTTGATCCCAAATATCAGGGTCGGGGGTATGCTTCGCTTTTAGCTGAAGAATTTTTTAAGTTTGCTAAAGAAAAAAATATTTCCCTAGAGTCCTCTTCTTATACCAACGAAGGACAACAAAAATTAAAGGCGGTATTTAATAAATTAGCCGAAAAGTTTGGAGTTAATTTTATTGATAGCGATAGAAATATTTAATATTATAAAAAATAACTTATGTCTTATTTAATCATGACTGTTGGAAAAACTCATTCCGGCAAAACAACTTTTGGTAAAAAGTTAGCCCAAAAAATAAAAAATAATGTTTTAATTGACACTGATCAAATCTCAGAATTTCTAAAAGATAATTATGGTAATTTATATAGCACTGACTTTTTAAAGGACTCTACTAAATTAAGTCCTGGTTATTTTTTGAAGAAAGAAGTAGCCCATACTATTTTTAAAAGCGCTTTTAAAACAGAATTATTAATAATTTCTACTAGCGCTAATTCTACAAAAAAATTGCGGAAAAGTTTAGTAACCCTAGCTAGAAAAAATAATAGAAAAGTAATAATAGTTTATTTTAATTTATCAGAAAAAGTTTTATTAGATAGAATTGATAAAAGTGAGAAATCAAAAAAATGCTTGTATTATTCTAAAGATTTTAAAGATTTACTTTTAAATAAGCAGTCCATTAGATTTGAGGGGGCTAGTAAAGACGAGGCTGATTATTTTTTGGAAATAAATAAGGGCTCTGATTATAAAAAAGTTTTTGAAAAAGTATTGAATATAATTAAACAATAATCTATGCCTGAATATTTAAATATCGTCGATGAGGATGATAATATCATCGGTCAAGAAACTCGCTCCGAGATTCATCGTCTAGGGCTACTTCACCGCGAAGTCCACGTTTATTTTATTACCCCTAATAAAGAAATAATATTTCAGCATCGAGCCAAAGATAAGGATACCTATCCTGATTTATTAGACGCCACTGTTGGTGGTCATGTTGATTTGGGTGATGATTATCAGTCTGCGGCTATTAGGGAAGTGGAAGAGGAAACGGGATTAAAAATAGATCCGAAAGACTTGATTTTTCTTAGCAAAGAGAGAAAGAAATCTTCTTATGACCCCAAGACCGGAAAGTTAAACGATACTTGGAAGGAGATTTACATTTATAATTTCTCGGGACAACTATCAGATTTAAAAGTGGAAGAAGGTAAAGCCATTGGCTTTGAATCTTGGTCTATGGATAAATTAAAAAATATTTCAGAATCTGAAAAAGAAAAGTTTATTCCTTATGTGATAGATTTCGTTTTAGTCAATTTATTAAAAACATTTTAAGTATTTTATTTATGAAAATTAAGACAATCAAAACTAGAATTTTTGAACCTTCAGAAAACTTAATAGAATTTATAGAAAATTATTTACCAAAAATACAGGAAGAAACAATTTTAGTTATCACTTCAAAAATTGTAGCCTTATCCGAGGGGAGATTAATAGAAAAAACAAGTAAAAAAGAAAAAATAAAACTTATCAAAAAAGAAAGTGATTTTTTCGTTAATTCTAAATATGCTTATTTAACTATAAAGGATGGTATGGTCATGGCTAATTCTGGAGTTGATGAAAGTAACGCCCAGGATAATATAATACTTTTACCAAAGAATAGTTTTTTAACAGCTAAAAAAATTAGAGATTATTTTCTGAAAAAGCACAGTATAAAAAACTTTGGTGTAATCATTACTGATAGCAGATCTATGCCTCTAAGAAAGGGGATAGTCGGGGTCTCATTGGGTTACGCTGGTTTTTCTGGTCTGAAGGATTATCGCCATAGTCTCGATATTTTTGGTCGCCCCTTTAAAACATCAATAGTAAATGTAGCGGATAGTTTAGCGACAGCAGCTGTTTTATGTATGGGGGAGGGGGACGAGAAAAAACCTCTGGCTATAATTGAAAAAGCTCCGGTGATTTATCTTAATAAAATTAAAAAGAATGAGTTATTAATGAATCTCGCGAACGATATGTATCGTCCAATTTTTAGAAATAAATTAAAAAAAGTTTAATCATTCCGCAATTTATAGGAGTATATTAAAGGAAATAAAAAAGCCGGAACCCCCTTTCCTTTGTTGGGGGTTTTTCCGGCTTTTAACAATTTTCACTGCTCAGCGAGTGGTCACCATACCTTCCCATTTTTTCAACGGCTCTGAGAACCTTGTTATTAATGGGTGAGCAGTTTTTTAAAAAATATTCCAAAGAACGGAGGCGCTACAAACTGCGCCTTGTTGATAGGGAATATTTACCTGGTAAATCAAATTTCCCGAATCACGTATCGCGGATTAGAGAAGAAAGGCTCTCTATTTATCTTATCGGCCGATTCCACCGATTGAGCCATATCTCTTTAATCGGGTCAGATGATTCCGCTCCTAGGAGCACGATTTATTTTCCAGGTAGTCTTATCTTAGAAAAAATATTCATTATTGTCAATACTTTAAATATTATTTTAAAGTTATTCCTTATATATTGTTTTTTTATATTAATATTATATTATTTTTTGCTTTTTATTATTTTTATGTTAAGATGAATTAGGATTAAAATTAATTAATACATCATGGACTATTTAAAAGAAAATTTACCAAATTTAATGTCTTGGCTATCGAGTAATGGCTTGAGAATTTTAGCTATTATAGTGGTCGCCTTTATCGTTAAAAAATTTATCGGAGTTTTTGTTCGTCGCCTGGTTAACCGCGTTGTAAATTCTAATAATAATTATAGCGAAGAGGCTCTTAAAAAGAGAAAGGATACTCTAAACAGAATATTTTCATTTTCAATTGGAGCTGTAATTTCAATATTAGCAATTTTTATGATATTGCAGGAGTTTGGTTTTCAAATTGGTCCATTTTTGGCCGCTGCTGGAATTGCCGGTTTAGCTCTGGGATTTGGTGGGCAATATCTCATCCGAGATCTTATTAGCGGGCTTTTCATTATTGCTGAAAATCAATATCGTATTGGTGATGTGGTTTGCTTCGATGGAACTTGTGGGACCGTTCAAGATATTACTCTCAGAATGACAACTTTACGAGACTTAGACGGTGTGGTACACTATATTCCTCATGGTGAGATTAAAAAAGTTTCTAATTCGGCTCGAGATTTTTCCAGAATAAATCTTGATATCGGCGTTTCCTATAGCTCTGACTTGGAGAAAGTTATCGAAGTTATTAATAAAGTTGGCCAGGAATTATTTGAAGACCCAATTTGGAAGGACGCAATAATTAAGGCCCCTCAATTTTTAAGGGTTAATGATTTTGCGGATTCTTCTATTATGTTAAAAATTTTAGGAGAAACTCAGCCCTTGCGTCAATGGGAGGTGACTGGTGAACTTAGAAAGAGATTAAAATTTGCCTTTGATAGAGAGGGCATTGAAATTCCTTTTCCTCAAAGAGTTATGCATAAATCTGATAATTAAATTTAAAAATATGGCCCTTGGACCACATCGAGTTGGTAAAAGAAAAAGTAGTAAGTCTCACAAAACTGCTAAACGTTTAGAAGTTAAACGTGTTATGCTAGAAGAGAAAGCTGCTAAGAAAACCGGCAAAAAACCACCAAAGAAATAATTTGTAACTTCATTGTTATGAATAACCAGGAAAAATTATTAGAGGAATTGAAAAATATTTTATTACAAGACAAAAGTCTTCCTCTGAAAAATTCCAACTTGGTTTTTGGCGAAGGTTCTGCTTCCGCCAATATTTTTTTTATTGGTGAAGCCCCTGGCTTAAAAGAGGATCAGGCAGGTCGACCCTTCGTGGGTCGTTCGGGGCAACTTTTAACCAAAACCTTAAATGAAATTGGATTGCAAAGAGAAGATGTTTATATCACTAATATTGCGAAAAGAAGACCACCCGAGAATAGAGACCCCTCTCCTTTAGAAATTGCCAAATATCAACCGTATTTACAAAAACAAATTGATATAATAAAACCCAAGATAATAGTCACCCTAGGTCGATTTGCTTTAAATTTTTTCCTGCCCAAAGCTAAAATCACCTTGAGTCAGGGAAAAACTTTTTTAGTTGATAATAAGACTATTATGCCCATATTTCATCCCGCCGCCGCTCTTAGAAGCACCAAAACCTTAAAGGAGTTTAAAAAGAGCTTCTTGAAACTAAAAAATTTGACTAAATAGTATTAAAAGAGTATATTGTTATCAGCTTAGATATAGAGTTGGTTTAAACATTACAAATCCTTTATATCAATTACGTTTTGGCGTAATTTTTTGTTTAAAATAATTATATGGAAATAAGAAATATTGCAATTATTGCTCACGTTGATCATGGTAAAACAACCCTGACTGACGCTTTGATGACTCAAACCGGAATGACTTCCGGTGATATTAGTATGGACAGCAACGCTTTGGAAAAGGAGCGGGGCATTACTATTTACTCCAAAAATACCTCAATTTTCTATAAAGACACTAAGATAAATATGGTGGACACTCCGGGTCACGCTGATTTTAGTTCTGAGGTGGAGAGAATTTTGCGCTCTATTGATTGTGTTTTACTGTTAGTTGATGCTCAGGAAGGACCCATGCCCCAAACTAAATTTGTTTTAAAAAAATCATTAGAATTAGGTTTAAATCCGATTGTGGTTATTAACAAAATAGATAAACCTGCAGCTCGCTGTGCTGAGGTGGCTGAAATGGTTTATGAATTATTTTTAGATTTAGGTGCCAGTGATGAGCAATTAGACTTTCCTGTCGTTTACGCTATTGCCAAAGAGGGAGTTTCTAAAATTAATTTAGAAGACGAATCTGATAACCTTAACCCTTTATTAGACCTTATTTTAGAAAAGGTTAAGCCAGCATCTAATCCAGAGTCCGAAAAACTTCCTTTAGCTGTTCAGCCCTTTAATTTAGCTTATGATAATTTTTTGGGACGTTTAGCTATTTGTCGAGTGTATAGTGGAATAATTAAAGCTTCGCAAAATGTTATTGTGAAAAATGTTAATGAGGAAAATCGGACTAGAAAAATAAATAAGTTATTCACATTTGAAGGTATCAACAGAAAAGAGGTATCTGAGGCTAGAGCTGGTGATATTATAATGATTTCTGGCTTGCCAGAAATATTTATCGGAGAAACAATTTGTGAAAATCCCGAGCAGGAGCTTTTACCGGCTATTAAAATTGATGAGCCTACTATTTCATTAAATTTTTTGATCAACAATTCACCGTTTGCTGGTAGGGAAGGTAAATATGTTACTAATCGGCAATTGAAGGAAAGGTTAGAGAAGGAACTAGAGGTTAATGTTGGTTTAAAGGTGGACTTCTCGGATTTAAACTATTATAAAGTTTATGGCAGAGGGGAATTGCATATTGCTATTCTTTTAGAAAATTTACGTCGTGATGGTTTTGAATTGCAGGTTTCCCAGCCTCAGGTTATTATAAAAAACATTGATGGGGTTGACCATGAGCCTTTTGAGGAGGTAACAATCGATGTCCCCGAGAGTTTGTCCGGCGTGGTAATTGAGAAATTATCTAAGAGAAAGGGACAGATGCTACATATTAAAAACACCAATGGTCAGGCTCGTCTAACTTTTGTTATTCCAACTCGAGGACTTTTGGGTTATCGAACTGAATTTGTGGTTGACACTAAGGGCGAGGGAATTTTGTGTACACATTTTTTAGACTTCAGACCGCATGTTGGTAAGATTGAAAAGAATGAATTGGGTTCTATGGTTTCTATGATTTCGGGCAAGGCTTTAGCTTATTCTTTGTGGAATTTACAAGAGCGTGGAGTTCTATACATTCACCCTAATACTGAGGTTTATGAAGGTATGGTTATCGGCAATGTCGCCAAGGGTAATGATTTAAGTGTTAATCCTATTAAGGGGAAGCAATTGACTAATGTTCGGGCTTCGGGTTCTGATGAGGCTATTAAGTTGACTCCGCCCTTAGAGTTGAGTTTGGAGGTAGGCCTTAGTATTATGAATGATGATGAGTATTTAGAGGTTACCCCGCAGAGTGTTCGACTCAGAAAACAGCATTTAACCGAATTAGACCGCTCTCGAGCTAAGAAAAAATAGTATTTTATTGACGTAACTTTTTTTATAATTTATAATATATTTATTAAAATAGTTCTTTGAACCAATAAAAACAAAAAGTAAGACTATGAGAGGAGTTTCACTTAATTTTATCCCTGGTTTTTCTATGCCGAGATTTTCTCTTTTTCCGGTTTATCACGAAATGTCTTCCTTTTTCTTCGGTCCGGGCGACATTAAACCTCGTCACAAATCTCCAATGGAGGCGCGCTGTAAAAACCTGCCGAACTTTAGGAGAGAGCTTAATATAATTAGGCGTCAATAAAAGAAATAAAAGCCCGTAAGCCCAAATCTTTGGGCTTCTTTTAATATTAACCCCTTAGAGCCCTTGATTTTTTGTTTTAAATAAATTATATTGTAGTTATTGATTTTTGGAGAGATGTCGCGTAAAATGGCTACGCCATCACGCGACTAAGGCCAGTATAAAATTAAATAATCATTGGAGAGATGCCAGAGCGGTTTAATGGAACAGTCTTGAAAACTGTCGTGCGTGAAAACGTACCGTGGGTTCGAATCCCACTCTCTCCGCCAAGACAATTTTTTATCGTGCAGACCCGAGTAATCGTGATTTAGTTGCGAC